>CAJUQP010000001.1 GCA_910588245.1 uncultured Muribaculaceae bacterium
GCTTGGCGACTGATGCCGCTTAGCCTATGAATATTTTTTTAACGAACTATTGATTTGTTCGCCAACGAGAAATATCTAACGAACCGACATAATGGAACGGTATCCAGTGAGAGATTCAAATTCACAGACATTTTTAACAAGGGAGAACAGACTGTCAAGCGGTTCACAACCCCGCTATCCTCGCTTTATCGCAACAACAGTAACGATATTGCTTTCCGGGCTTTATATTCTAAAGAACGCATTCAAATATCTAACAAGTTATCGTTCAATATTACATCAACTCCACGTAATGAATTGGAAACTGAGATGTCCTACAACGATAATTTCCTATCGACATCGACGGCTTCCACATTTGCATCAAGTCATAGCTGGGGCCTTAATTACGATTTTGAAGCATATACTGCTTTTAACGATAAGATAACTTTCAATGTCGAGGCTCAATACCTCTACGGGCGCAATAAACAAAACTCTCAATATACAAATGATAATTTAACCATTATCAACAATGCAAGAGAGGACAATCATCAAGTTCGTATTATTCCCAATCTTGTTTGGAATCCAAATCAGCATCACAGCATTATGCCTTTGGTGGCTGGAGAATACTATCATTCATCAATACATTATTTCGGAAGCTCTCCCTCTCAGCAGAAATATGATGTATGGGGACTCGTAGGAGGTGTGAGATATACTTTTATTCAGCCTAAGTGGACTGCCGGGACTCTATTTACTTGGGTATATGCCAACACCAATCTAACCGGGACAAAAATAACTGACAATTATCCGCAGGGAAATGTTTTTGGAACTTATTCGCCTAATGACAAAAATCAATTCGAACTAATGTGGGCATTTGGCAAGCAGATTCCAAGCACATATCAGAAAAGTCCTAATATGCTTCAAGAGGACGAACTCATGTGGTATTCCGGAAATCCAAGTCTCGATAATTATTGGAACCACCACATAGGATTGCAGTATCTATGGTTGCCTAATAATAAATGGCAATTAGCTGCTGATACCTATTATTACACTGAACGTGACAGGGTGGTCACATCTTATAGTCCTGTCGCGCCGGGTGGTACCATGTTGCGTAAATATACCAACGGAGGCAATTACGATGTAATAATGGCCGGATTAAGTGGAACAGCCAAGTTCTTTGGAGGTAAGTTAATAGCGAAAGTGCGTCCTCAATACTGGCATAGGAATATCTCGGGAGCTTACAATATCTCACTGAACGAAATAACTTGCTCAGCCCAACTCACATGGTATTTTGGCAACTTCTATCTCTTCGGCTGGTATATGACGCCAAGCACTTATATTCCCGATGAATCCGGGATGAAAGCACATACACCTTCAAGTTATCAAGTGCAATTAGGCTGGGGTAAAGGAGCTTGGAGATTATCCGCAACCGCCCATAACTTCCTACGGTCATCATGGGAAACCAATCGGCAGGAGCTTAATAGTACTTACTATAATTTTGACCGACGAGAATATGGGACTGGTCAGCACATGCGTTTTCAGATCTCGGCCACATATACATTTGGATATGGTAAAAAGGTACAGCCGGGAGACGAAGTAAGCGGTGCCGGAACTACTGAATCATCAATTTTGAAATAAAACAGCTTAAACATACATAGACAAAAACTGACAACCTCGGCAGCGATGTCGGGGTTGACCGTCTGTGGATTATAATCCGGCCGGGCGAATAGGTATGGATTAATAAAATTGAAGCATCAATTCATGAGTGCCATACTCAAATGGGTACGTTTTTATTCAGAACTGCATTTGTACCCATTTGGGTATGGCATATAATTTTCAACGGCTGTAATTTTGCATCAGAAATCAAAACATCAATAATATGATACGAATAATCACGATCTTTTTAATGGTGCTGATTCCCATATCAGGAGTATCTGCACAGGACATTGCAAGAGTCGAATACAAGGAGTTCGATTCAAAGAATTTCCCTTTCAAGCGTCCTTATCTTATCATTACCCCGGAGGATTATGACACTAACGTCAATTCCTATTATGATGTCATCTATGTGTTTGACTCGCAATGGCGTTCAAGATTCGGACTTGTACACAATCTGATGCATTATGGTTGTCAGGAGTTAGTGACCCCAAATGAAAATGCACATCAATATATTGTTGTAGGTATTCCATCCCAATATGTTCCGGAACATGAATACGACAGAAACCGAGATTTCTATTCCGCACCGGTAAACATCCCTCTGCCTGAGGGAATGCCTGAGGGATATGGATGCGCCCCTCAATTCAAGAAATTCCTTAAAGAGGAACTGATGCCTTACATTGATGCAAACTACCGGACAACGGGTCATACTCTCGCTGTTGGTCATTCCTTGAGTGCTTCCTTCATTCTTGATGCTCTGGAAACAGAGGATATGTTTGATGATTACATCGCCTTGTCTCCAAATCTTTGTTGGGACAATAATCTTTGGGCCGATCGTCTTATAAACTTCAATTTCAATGACGGCAAGCCACGTTACTTCTTCTTTAATATGGCTAACGAACGTGAGGACACCGGATGGGGACCTGATTGGCGTCCGGCATGGAATAAGGTGAAGAATCATTTTGAATCAACTGCTTTACCTGACAATATTGTGATGAAATTCAACGAATCGCCACAATACGACCATAATCAAAGTTATCAGCCTGTGATTATTGATGCCCTCAACGACTATTGCATATATAGGCTTACACACGGTCACGAACCTGTAAGCAAAGAGGCTTATCCCGTGCACATCGAACTCAAAGGTAAATCATTAAGCGGTGATGTCTATATAACAGGGAATCAGGATGCGCTTGCATACTGGAATCCGATGGGTGTAAAGATGAATCAGATTAATGATTCCACCTACACAATTGACCTTAATCTCAGACTGCCCGCTGAATATAAATTTACGCAAGGCACATGGGAGCAACAGCCGTTCCCTAAAAACACGGTGCCCGGCAATCTACGAATTGCCGATCCGAACAAAACGGTGATTTATCACGAGACAGATTAAACCGTAATGCCAAACCCAAACGAAAATAAAGAATCAGTTGTTAAGTGCAGGAACTGCGGATGTTCCTGCACTTCCCGCTTTTGTCCTGACTGCGGTCAATCAGTCGATGAAAAGAGGCTCGAAAACAAGACTTTTTTCATAGGGCTGCTGTCAGGTTTGTCACGTATCAATCAAGGTTTCCTGCATACGGCGTGGCAACTTCTCATTCATCCATGGAAAGTAATACGCGACTATATACAATGTCGTCGGGTAAAATATGTCGCGCCGATTTCGATGCTTATAGTCGTATGCTTCATCAGTGCGTTTATTTCAGGACTTATGCCATCTGAGCCTGACGGTGTGGTGGAGGAAAGCGGAACCCGTCAGGTTGGTCTCATATATAAAATGACGTTGGCGGTTACGGATTTCATAATGAACAGCATGGTTGTCCGTAATCTGACTATCTATATTCCTGCTGTGTTGGCTATACCTATTGTATTTTGGAAAGTCGGGGCAAGGAAATATAATATTGCCGAATATTTTGCTGCGATGATTTACATGACATCATCAATTCTGCTTTTGGGTATTCTTATCTGCCCTCTGTCGCTTTTATCCGAATCTTTGTATTCCGGCTTGGAAATAGTCTATTCCATTATCATTTGTTCCTTGAGTATGTATAAAGCCTTTCCCGTCAGTCCCTTGAAAAAGCGAATCGGATATTTTGCTTGGTATCTGATAGTTTCCGTTGCAATCTATCTACTTATATTTCTCGGTTTTTTTACCCTCTCCGTTTCAAGTGTTTCATAAAATTTCTTTTCTTCGCAGTCAGCAACATTCTTTATTTCAATGGATAACTCAAATAAAGCACTATCTTTTGAGCAAGCGCGAAATCTTTTGCCAGATGAATTTAGACCTAATGTTGAATTAGCAGGTCGAAAGAAATTATTTAATACTCCGATGGGCTTAATTGCCTATCATTATTCCTCTTTGCTCAAAGACGGTTTGTGTAAAACAAGCCATAACGAAGATGAAATCCGCAATACTGTTGATTATATCCTGTTTGCCATAGGTTTTGAAGGTATAATTCTGCTTTCTCGTGAAATCTTATTTTCTTTTCACGAGAAAAATTACAAAAGCTGATTTTGTGATGGTCGTTATCCTATATATGTATATAAGGAAACTGACAAATACTATTGGAAGGGAGAAAATGGTGAAAGAATGGATGTTGCTAAATACTTATACCCAATACATAATCCAGTATAAAGTTGCGGTATCGCCGCGTTTTCGTGAATCAAGCCTATGGTCTCGACCAAAAGGCTTCAATCGCTAACTTATACAGCGAGCTTCGGCACCACTCTGTGACCACGCAGTAGACCGCAAGGCAATCTGAGGCTCGCTTTTTATATGCGGCAGTGTTCCTGCAATGGCTTTCATTTCCATTCCTGATATGCCAATAATTGAAGGTAAGCTGAAAGCCGGTAAGGTAAAGGAATGAGCTGATGCCACTGAAAACAGAATCGGTAAAAGGATAGGTTTTGTGTTCAATGACTCGGTAATCATGGCACCGACTGTCAACTGCCGTATCGAGAGCGGAAGTTTCACAATAGAAATCCCTGACCAGGATTTATTAATCGATATTTATAGGCTCTATCTAATAAATTAGATATTTAAAGATATGGTAAACACCAATAGTAAAGAAGCTCAAAACAACGTGTCGAACTCCGAAATTCTTAAGTTCGAATGTTCCTTCTCAAAGAAGGCAATAAAAGATAACGTTGTAACAATGTCAATATTTATTATTCCTGCAATTGTTATAGGCTGCTATTTTTGTATGGCCTCAGGAGTATGGTATGGTCTAATTATTTTGCTTATCCCCATCGCTGTAATAGCCTTTGGTATGGTATATTTGAGAAGCTTGGCGGAAGAAAGTTATCTTGAGATAACTCCGGATCATATATTGAAGTGTAAATACAAGGGGCATCGTGTTGTGAGTTATCCGATTAAAGAGATAAAAACCATAAAGGAGGCAACGATCAAGCAAGCAGAGGAAGAATTTGCGCGATTTCCGGTCGTTCTTAATACAAAGGGAAAAGAATATTATTCCGAAAGGGGGGTATTGATCACATTCAGTCGGTCATGGCTCAAAAGCGTTTTTCCGGTCTATTTTAATCCTGAAGATGTAGAAGGATTTATTGCGGTCATTCGACAGAGAATGATAATTTAGTCAGAATGGCTATTAATAGTATAGTGAAGTGAATACAAAAGTATGATAATCAGGAATGGATATAAATGAGTTTTCGAGACGGCTGTGTGCGTCTTTCCATTTGACAGCTATATCCCCAAGTATTTTCGTGCATCTGACTGATTGTGTCATTGTCGGACTGGTACTGGTCAAAGTGCCCAATATGCCCTCTTATAAGCTCTATTATGATAATCTCCCTATATTGTCATATCGCACATGACCAATCCATCAACAGCAATTTCTTACTCAACATTGAGTTATATAAATTGATTTACGGAGTTGCATTATACGGGAATGAGCTTGAAGCAGCCAACAACATCTATCCTAATCTCACTTTCGGAAACAAAAATGACACTTAAAAGAGCATTTCTCGGAAATCATCGGAAATTCCCTTATTTTCTGCATAATGGGTTTTGGGCCTGATCGATAATTATCCTTAAAGAAATGATTATACGATATGGCTATAGTGACAAAAGATGTCTTGCCCCACACAATAATTGGTGGGGTGCCTCCAAATGACATAAAGAATTATTGAGCGGGTAACTTCGTGTTAAAGTCAATATGTAGTGTAAGAGAGAAAAATACCTGAAGTTTTATTCACAAAGTAGTTAACAAAACATAAAGTATTGATATGGGTTAAACTAATTTGTTGCATGGCGGTCAAAGAAGCGTAAACAGAGAGAAATAATCCTACTTTTAGAAACGAATTAATTTTTTAGAAATGAAGAAAATACTACTCGGACTGGCAATCCTCGCTTTTTCAGCTATTCCTACGATTGCCCAAAACAATGAAGGCTCAGGGAAAACCACACTGTATGCGCGGCTGCTCAGAACAGCCCAGATCCCGGCGTTTGTGTGAAATGTCCTGGAAAAAATAAGTGTAAAGACTGTAAAGACTGCAAAGGATGTCTTGAAGGGAAAGTGTGCGAGTCTTGTGTGAAAGGCACCAAAGTGGCTGCGATAGGATGGGGACGAGGCAAATGTCCCGGTTTCAGCGCTTTCGAGGGATTGAACCTCTCAGAGTCGCAGAAGACACAGCTTCAGCAGCTCTGTAAAGACTGGCAGGTGAATGCCGACAATCAGAAAAAGGCGCGTAAGAATAATGATAATCTCTCGAAGGAGCAGATACAGAAGAACCGTGAGGAATGCCGTGCCAAGTGTGTTGAGAATAAAAAGAAATGCCTTGAGGATGTGAAAAAGATCCTCACTCCCGAGCAATACACCCAATTCCTTGAGAAATGCTACACCGACAATCAGGTAAAGCATTTCAAGCATGGCGGCAAACATGGTCACAAATCGCACGGTCATCAGTGTAAAGGTGTCAAAGGACAGAAGAAATAAAAAACAGACGGCTGTCTGATCCACATAGCGAGACATCCCCCGACTTCCAGAAAAGTCGGGGGATGTCGTTTACTTGACTGATGATATCTGTGCCGGTTATTTTTTTATCACATGTTTTCCCGGCTTGAGCATCCTCTCCTTGCCACCATAGGGGATAAAATGGGCTTCCACTCCCTCCGGTATTAATACCTCATAGATTATTTTCCCTTTTTTGTCGGTTTTCCATCCGCTTTCAACTCGTCCTTCCGGCAAGTCCAGATACCCTTTTGCATATGTGAGAGATCTTGTAGTGTCTGGCTGCGGCGCAATCGTGACCTTTCCGGGCTCAATTCCCGGATGTGCCTGTATGCCGAGCGAGCATGTTATCAGCCAATCGGCCACCGACCCGAAAGAATAATGATTGAAGGAGTTCATGCTGTTATTGCTGCCAAACCCCTTTTCATGTGTATATGAGTCAAGTCGTTCCCATATTGTAGTAGCCCCCTGTCTCACGGGATATAACCATGAAGGGTATTCCCGACATGATAGAAGCCGATAAGCTATATCCGATCGGCCGACTCTTGAGAGTGCCTTGCTTATCCATGCAGTGCCTATAAATCCGGTCATGAGGGAAAAGGGTGGTGTAAATGTTCCACTGTCGGTGGAATCATTTCTGCAAAGTGAGTTGATGAAGTTTTCGGTAAATTTTTTGTCGTCTATAATCCCGAATGCTATCGGGAGGGCATATGAAGCCTGAGTGTCGACAAGTTTCCCCATTTTGCCGGGATCGAATCCTGAGAATCTCGTCTTACGGCTGTTTTTTTCGATGTATGTTTCCTTGAAAAATTCTTTCCGTTTGTCGCGAAGTGTCGTGTACCGGGCATTCCCCTCCTTATCTCCCGCAAGATCGGCTATCTTCGACATTATATCGAGGCCATATATCAGGTAGCATTCCCAAAGAAGCGATTTGTCGTCACGTTCGTAGACCGGACTCAGCCAGTCGCCGAGATCTCCCCATGCGCGGTTCTGTACCATAAGACCGGTCGTAGGTTCCATAGTCTTATCCATCAGATATTCCATATATCTTTTCATCGCAGGATACATGGCAAGCGGAACCTCTTTCCTGCCATACTGCATATAATGTTCCCACGGAACTATTATACCTGCGCTTCCCCACAGGAATCCGCCGAACCCGAAACCGGTGGGCGCCACGTCCGGAAACCGTCCGTCCGGATGCGTGCAGTCGCGCACTGATATGAGATATCTCTCGAGGAGATCATCAAGATCTGCAAGCTTCACCGCCGAAGGAGAATATACCGATATGTCACCCATCCATCCAAGACGTTCGTTGCGCTGGGAACAATCCATCGGGATAGAGATGAAATTCGAGAGTGTGGACCACCTTATGTTTTCCCAGAGCCGGTTTATTTCGGGATCCGAACACTCGAATCCTGCCTTGAATCCGTTCACCGAGCTCAAAGGAAGAGCCTTGACTGCTTCTTTGGCAAGAGGTCTGTCAATACCTGTCACTTCAATGTAGCGGAATCCGTGAAGGGTGAAGCGAGGGGAGAATACTTCGTTGCCGCCGCGCGCTTTATAGATGTCGTGGTTCATGGCCGCGCGCAGGTTCTCGGTCATCACCATTCCTGCGTTGGTCCGATACTGCGGCATGTCGGGATAAAGCACCTCACCGTAGCGCAGGCTTATTTCTGTGCCAGGCTCAAGACCGCTCAACGATATGTAAGGCACACCTGCGAAGTTCTGACCCATGTCATATACGTATACTCCCGGACGTGGCTCAGACATGCTCACAGCCGTAAGGGTATCAACGGGAAGAACACGGTCATTGCCGGCGCGAATAAACTCCGTGGCGTTCCAGTCGCCGGCCAGAGGAGACACGGTGCCATCCGCCGTGATCTCTGCTGCCGGCTCCCATATCCGGGAGTTTTCATCCTTTGTGGCATCGAATATTTCTCCGTTGAAGAATCCCGCACTTACTATCGGACCGTCGGTGCTGGCTGACCATGTCTCCGGCGATGTGAAATATTCATCTTCGCTTCCGTCTGTATATTCTATGACTGTCTTTGCAATCAGTGACTGCCGGTCGCCGAAGAAGTTCCAGTTTTCTCCGACAAAGGTATGCGGGCCACTCCACCATCCTTCGCCGAGATTCACGTTGATTTCGTTTTTGCCGCCGTGCACGAAGGGGATAAGATCAAAGACCCTGTAAGTGTGTGTCTTGTTGTATTGCGTATATGCAGGATTGAAGTAATCGTCAGTTATTCTTCTGCTGTTGACCGAAAGATCATATATCCCTCTCGCCGTGATGATGATTTCCGCTTTCCTGACTTCCTTACTTGGATCGACCGTGAACTCCGATCTCAATTCCGGCATCGAGCGTTCATTGACCGTTATCAACTCTTTTCCCGATGCTGTACCCGTCTGGCTGAACAAAATATTTGCTGGCGACCTGAAATTGCGTATCGTTATGTCGCTGATTGTCGCATTGCTTCCATCAGGTATTCTGGCTCCAAAGTCACATAAGGCTGGAAAAGCTATATAGTCGCCCCCATTTCCAATCGGATTGATTCCGCAATTCCCGGCTTTCTCTCCGTTGACAAAAATATCCGTATGGCCGAGATTGCTCCTTATCTCGATCCTGTTGGCACTCCCATCCGTAAGAAGCCTGTCTGTTTTGAAAGAGGCCACAGGTGTATCCCGAACGTCTTTTGGGGAGTATCCAACTCGGTAGACCGCTATGGTGCCGTCTGAGGAGAATCTCGTCTCTATATATGATGTCCCTTCCCGGTTCTTAAGATTATAGATGTTTAGATTACGGTTCATGAGTCTTGGATCGTCAGCTCCGTAGATGAAGGAGACGGCTGCCTCTCCGTTCATTCGTAAGTTGAATTCAATGGTAAAGACTGTGAGC
Source organism: uncultured Muribaculaceae bacterium (assembly GCA_910588245.1). GTDB lineage: Bacteria > Bacteroidota > Bacteroidia > Bacteroidales > Muribaculaceae > Lepagella. The sequence continues at coordinate 9,496 of CAJUQP010000001.1, forward strand.
CGTTCCGGCTGGAAATTGATGCGCTCGGCAGGAGCTCCTATCCATTTGCTTTTACCGAAGATCGCATTTTGCCGGCACGGTGATTCGGCAAATACATTTCCAGTGCAAAGAAGCGCAGAGAAAATGATTGTGGCAACAGGGAGAGGGTTGGGCTTAGGTCGATAGGTCATTTATGAGATCGCAAGTACATGTATTTGGGGAAATCAATGATATGTCACACTATTGCCGAGGAGAACAGAAGAATAAAAAGGATGGTCGCGATGCCGCTTCCTATGGTGATGTCTACGGGATGATACACCACATTCAGTCCTTCAAGATTGGTGGTGCGCATGAGCGCCTGCTTCCTTGGACGCAGATTGCCACCCCATGCACGCGTCATGAAAGCTCCGCACATATATGTCAATGCTCCGCACATGGCTCCGATGACTGTTCCGGCAAGGAGATCGCCGGGATAGTGTACGCCGAGATAGATTCTCGAATAGCATACCAAAATTGCCCACAGTATCATGAACAGAGAAAACCTCCAACGCCAGAAAAGCAGTGACATCATGGTTGCGCACGCGAAGGTGTTGGCGGCATGGCTTGACGGGAAGCCGAAACGTCCACCACGGTAGTTATTGACCACATGCACCATGCCGGAGATAGGATTGTCGGGGTTCGACGGGCGCATCCGCTCGAAGATAGGACGCAATATGGAGGCTGTGATCTGATCCGCAAGAACTATCGTGACGATAGTCATAAGCACCATGACCAGTGTGGTTTTCCATCCGAAAGTGCGTATGATGGCATAAATCAGGAAAAGATACATTACGCCCCATGTCAGGCGTCCGCTTATGATTTTCATGACAACATCCCAGTATATGGAATGGATGGAGTTTAACCAAAGGAAAATCTCGGTGTCGAGGTTTATTATGAATTCGTTCATGATGGTGTGCTAATGAAGCATCAGTGGCTTCAGTCATATTATTTAAAAAGACAATATTGTCCTATATATAACTTTATTTATTCTTGATTTCTTATTTCAGCCAATATGTTTTTTAGCATCTGTCATGGATTTTTAATATCCGGTTATATACTGATATGCAATTCATGCAGTAGGCAGCTATATAAATTAGACAAGATATATGAAATGGAAACGGACATCGGCGTGCGATGTCCGTTTCCTCTTAAGACGGTATGATTTGAATCCGGGATGCACCGGATAAATAAATTAGTCAGTGTAGAGATAATTCTCAATCTGCTCTGGCTGGAAATTAGCGATGAACGATGCATGACGTTCAACTTCGGCCTGTCCGTATTTCACGTAGACGTTGAGCGAACGGCGGAATGCATCATTCCTCTGAGTGTCCTCAAGAAGAAGATAGCCCATGATGATATGTCCGGCCATTTCCACAAGACGACGGGCCATGAAGTCATGATACTTCGTGTTGTCGACTCCCATCACAGCCTGCACAGCGTCGGCATACTGCTGGGTCATGAAGACAAGGGTGTTTTTCACCGCCTCATCGGCGGCCACAACCTCCATTGCCTCAAACTCGCGGATCTTATTGAGATATGTGCCTGTGGTGACGTGGCGGATTGCAGCTACAACCTGGAGCTGTGTGGTTCCCTCGTAGATTGAGGTGATACGTGCGTCGCGGTAGATACGCTCGCATGCGTAATCCTTCATAAATCCAGAACCACCATGGATCTGGATACAGTCGTAGGAGTTCTGGTTGCAGAATTCAGATGTCATGCCTTTGGCGAGCGGGGTGAAGGCGTCGGCCAGACGGCTGTAGTATTTCTGCTCTTTCTTCTCCTCGACTGTGAGGGGACGCTCTTTCGCGATATCGTCATAGATCTTATACATGTCGACAAAACGCGAACATGCGTAGAGAAGCGAACGCGATGCGTCAAGCTTCGCCTTCATTGTGGAGAGGATCTCGGAGACTGCGGGGAATTCGATGATGGCTTTACCGAACTGCTTGCGGTCTTTCGCATATTCGAGTGCTTCGCGGTATGCGGCCTCGCTGATGCCAACAGACTGAGCGGCGATGCCGAGGCGAGCACCGTTCATCAGTGCCATCACATACTTGATAAGGCCGAGACGTGTGCTGCCGACGAGTTCCGCCGGAGCGTCCTTATATACAAGTTCGCATGTAGGGCTTCCCTTGATGCCCATTTTATTCTCAATGCGACGGACAGTGACACCACCGTTGCGCTTGTCGTAGATGAACATCGAGAGGCCTCGACCATCTTTCGAGCCCTCCTCAGAGCGTGCGAGCACCAGATGGATATCGCTGTCGCCATTTGTGATGAAGCGCTTCACTCCGTTGAGCACGTATGAACCGTCTTCCTTCTTAGTGGCCTTGAGCATTACTGACTGAAGGTCGGATCCGGCATCAGGCTCTGTGAGGTCCATAGACATGGTCTCTCCGGCACATACACGGGGTATATATTTTTGTTTCTGCTCTTCGCTCGCAAACTCATAGATAGTTTCGGCGCAGTCCTGAAGGCCCCAGAGGTTTTCAAAGCCGGCGTCGGCGCGGCTAACGATGTCGGCCGCCATGATATATGGAGTGATAGGGAAGTTGAGACCACCCAGACGGCGGGGCATTGACATACCCATGAGACCGGCCTTGCGTGTGGCATCAAGGTTGCGCTGTGTACCTGAAGCATATGTGACGTGGCCACCGCTCACTACGGGACCTTCGTGGTCAACGTCTTCCGCGTTCTCGGCCACTATATTCGCACAGATATCGCCGACAATCTCCAGGACACGGTCATAGCTGTCCATGGCGTCGTCGAAATTCTGCGGTGCATAGTCATATTTGTCTGCGTCGGCAAAGTTTCTCTCCTTGAGCTCCACGATCTTCTCCATCATAGGATGGCTGAGGTGATGCTTCAGGGATTCGTTGTCATTATAGAAATTAGCCATTATTTAGAGTTCTTTTTGTAATACTTAATTAGTTTGGGAAGCACATCCTCGATTCTGCCGGTAATGACATAGTCGGCGATGGTATTGATCGGTGCGTCGGGATCGGAATTGACCGAAATAATGATAGAAGACTCCTGCATGCCTGCGATGTGCTGGATCTGTCCGGAGATACCACACGCGATATAGAGCTTCGGTCGCACTGTCACACCTGTCTGGCCGATCTGCCGGTCATGATCGGCCCATCCGGCGTCGACTGCCGCGCGGCTCGCACCGACCTCTGCGCCGAGTGTGTCGGCAAGTTTATATAGAAGATCGAAATTCTCCTTGCTTCCTACACCGTAGCCGCCGGCCACAACAATAGGACTTCCCTTTAGGTTGACCTTCGACTTCTCGACATGACGGTCGATTATCTCGACAACGAAATCCTCGGGAGCTGTGTATTTCTCAACCTCTTTTACAACAACCTCACCTTTGTAGGCGGGATCCTTCTCCTCCTTCTTCATCACGCCCTCGCGTACGGTGGCCATCTGTGGACGGCATTCGGGATTGACGATCGTAGCGACGATGTTGCCACCGAAAGCCGGACGGATCTGATAAAGAAGATCTTTGTATTCCTTGCCGGTCTTAGCATCGGTGTAGTCGCCGATCTCAAGCGAGGTGCAGTCTGCTGTAAGTCCACTGTGGAGTGCCGATGACACACGCGGGCCGAGGTCGCGTCCGATCGATGTGGCGCCCATGAACGCTATGCGCGGCTCGATCTCGCGGAAAAGATTGATGAGGATAGAGGAATGGGGGAGGGATGTATAGGGATAGAGGCGTTTGTCCTCAAATTTGTATACTGTGTCTACTCCGTATGGGAAGAGCTGATTCTCGATGCCTTCGAGATTGTCTCCGGCTACGACTGCCTCAAGTTTGATGCCGAGCTTGTCTGCGAGCTGGCGCCCTTTGGTGAGGAGCTCAAGGCTCACATCGGCAACCTTGCCGTCTTCAAACTCGCAATAGACTATAAGATTATTTTTGTCTGCCATTTTTTTCAGATGTTATCGTTGAAGGTTCTATCAGCCGATGGTATGGTTGGCGATAAGATCGATTATCAGAGCCTCGAGTTCCTCGTCGTTGTTCTCTATTCTGCGTGCTTCCTTTGCTGTGAAGACAACGTTTTCGATAGATTTCACTTTTGTAGGCGATCCAGCCAGACCGCATTGTTCGAGATCCGCGTCCACGCCTGCGGCATTCCATTCGCCGATTGAAAGATAAGGCCTGGCGGCAATGAATTCCTGCTTGGACTGATCGGCTGCGACCTCTGAGGGGACAGCGGCATATTTATATTTCTGCAAAGCCTTTGCATTGCGTGGACGGCATTCCGCAGCCGAACCGTTTACGGTCACGACAAGAGGCATGGCGGCTTTCACTGTCTCGACACCGCTCTCAATACGGCGTTTCACCACAACCTGACCGTTGTCGGCGGATATGATCTCCTCGGCATATGTGATCTGGGGAATGCCGAGCTTCTCGGCGATCTGGGGGCCGACCTGGGCTGTGTCGCCGTCTATGGCCTGACGTCCGCCTATGATGATGTCGTAATCGCCTATTTTTCTCACTGCCATGCTGAGAGCATACGATGTGGCAAGCGTGTCGCTGCCTGCGAATGCCCTGTCGGAAAGTACTATACCTCCATCTGCACCACGGAACATGCCTTCGCGGATGATCTCAGCCGCACGTGCGGGGCCCATGGTCAGTACAGTCACCTTACTGCCGGGATAAGCCTCTTTGAGTTTGAGTGCCTGCTCGAGGGCGTTGAGATCCTCTGGATTGAAGATTGCCGGAAGAGCGGCACGGTTGATTGTGCCGTCAGCTTTCATGGCGTCTTTCCCTACATTGCGGGTATCAGGTACTTGCTTTGCGAGTACAATGATATTTAAGCTCATATAGTTGGAATTTATAAAATTTTTATTTGTCTCGATACTGTAATTCACGGCAAAGTTAGTAAAAATTCTTTAAAATCGTAGAGTTTATTGTTTCTTGTATGCCCGGATAGTTTGAAATATCGTGCATTTTGAGTAATTTTGCCCCTCAAAGATACTTTTTTATCCCTGAGTTCTGATAAAGATACACAAAAAAGTGGAAAAAGTGAAAAAGACATTAGTGTCGCTGATATGTTCGGCGGCTTGCTTCACAGCCGCGGCCGACCGAATGGACGATGCCCGTCGTCTCGTGAACGAGGGCGACTTCTGGGGCGCACGTCAGTTGCTCGACAAAGAGGCGTCTGCCAATCCCCGTTCTTCCAATACCGCCGCGTTCAATTATCTGTCGGGCGTGTGCGCGTTTGAGGGGGGAGACTATGCGGCAGCGAGGAAATTGCTTGAGACCGCCAAGTCCAAAGGGTCAGGAGCGGCCAATCTGTATCTTGGACGCCTCGCCTTTCTCGATTATGATTTCCCCAAGGCGCAGGATCTGTATGGAGAGTTCCGTCGCTACAGGGAGAAAGCCGGACAAGTGGCCGGAGAGGGAGTTGAGGAGGCGGAGCGGCGCCTGATGACCGCGGAGAATTCCCTCGGAAGAGTTGAGAAGATTACTGTGATCGATTCCATAGCTGTCCCCACTGACGGCTTTTACCAGTTCTACAAGCTCCCGCACTCGGCGGGAAGGATCCTCGCTCCTTTCGAGATGCCTCTCGAGAAGCACCGCGATGGAGCTGTAATGGCTTTCATGAACGAAGGTGGCGATTTTATGATGTGGGGGGAGCCGGATTCTGTCGGCAATGTGCATCTTGTCGAAAGTTTACGGTTGACCGATGGCAACTGGCAGGAGCCTGTGTCCACACCTTCGTTTCTCAACAAGGGTGGATATGCGGATTATCCGTTCATGATGCCTGATGGTGTGACACTTTATTATGCGTCTGACGGTGATGAGTCTATGGGCGGTTACGACATTTTTGTCGTGAGCCGCGACCCGCAGACCGGTGAATATCTGCAACCTCAGAATCTTGGAATGCCCTTTAATTCACCTTATGATGATTTTCTGCTCGCTGTAGACGAGGAGAACGGAGTGGGTTGGTGGGCAACCGATAGGAATCTCCTTGGCGATAAACTTACAATCTATGTATATCTTGTAAATGATTTCAGACAGAATTACTCAGCCGACGAGACGGATATCCTCGAGAAAGCAAGATTGACAGATTTCCGTTCCACGCAGGATCCTGAAAAAAGCGAGGAGTATTCTGAACTTCTCACTAAGGTGAAATCGATTGATCCCGATGAAGTAAAGGAGGCCCCCGAGTTTCATTTCCCCAAGCCGGGAGGCACATATTTCACAAATATGAATGATTTCAAACGGGCGTCAGCGCGTCAGGCCATGAAGAGATACCTCCATGCGCGGCAAGAACTCGATAAAGAGGAGAACCGCTTGGCTGCATTGCGTAAAAGGTTTCTCGTGAATCGTGCCGACAATGTAAAACAACAGATCATTCAGTTTGAGAAGGAGATCGAACAGCAACGCGATGAACTCGTGAGGCTTCGCAGCGAGGTATATCGCCTGGAGTTCTCGAAGAAATGATCTCAGCAGCGGAGTCGTATGATCACCCTTGAGATATACGTTTGAAAAACTATTGTCTGTAATACTTTAATCTGACCGGCTCTGCTCCAGTGTCCGGTCGCTGACTAATCATATAAATGTATTCATTCTTTATTGCTTTGGCATTGCTTGTAGGCGGATATTTCATATATGGAAAATTCGTAAGCAGGGTCTTCGGGCAAGACCCGTCGAGGCCCACGCCGGTCAAGACCATGGCCGACGGAGTTGACTATGTAGAGTTGCCCACATGGAAGGTTTTCCTGATCCAGTTCCTGAATATCGCGGGGCTCGGCCCCATATTCGGCGCAGTGATGGGTATAATGTTCGGGCCTGCCGCTTTTCTATGGATTGTCTTCGGCACGATACTTGCCGGAGCTGTCCACGATTATCTGAGTGGAATGCTCTCGCTGCGTCGCGATGGCGCGTCGCTTCCTGAGATTGTCGGCAGCGAGCTTGGTGGAAAGATTAAACTCGTGATGAGGGGTTTTGCTCTTCTTCTGATGATTCTCGTGGGAGCAGTCTTTGTTTACAATCCGGCTGATCTTCTCGCGATGCTGACTCCTGAAAGTTTCGACAGGCTGTTCTGGATAGCTGTCATATTCATATATTATATGGCTGCGACACTGCTTCCCATCGACAAACTGATCGGTAAACTTTATCCGCTTTTCGGAGTAGCGCTACTGTTTATGGCGGTTGGAATCATGGTAATGATGCTGGCACATGCCGGCTCAATGCCCGAGATCTGGGATGGTTTCTATAACCATAAGCCTGATCCTGATGCCAACCCGATATTCCCCATGATGTTTGTGTCGATCGCATGCGGAGCTATATCAGGTTTCCACGCCACGCAGTCTCCCATGATGGCCCGCTGCCTTTCATCGGAAAAGCACGCGCGCCCGGTGTTTTATGGTGCTATGGTGACTGAAGGAATAGTTGCCCTGATATGGGCTGCCGCGGCCATTACTTTCACTGGAGGATATACCGGCCTGCAAAACTATCTTGGCGGTTCTTCGCCGGCGATTCTTGTAAACGATCTCTCTCGTTCATGGCTTGGCACATTCGGCGGAGTGCTTGCTGTGCTCGGAGTCATCGCAGCTCCTATCACTTCAGGCGACACCGCTTTGCGCAGTGCCCGGCTTATCGCGGCTGATTTCATGGGGATAAAGCAGAAGAAGATAATGAAACGTCTTAGTGTCTCGATCCCGATCTTCATTTTATGCTTTATCATAATGCTGCTTCCCTACGAGATATTATGGCGCTATTTCGCGTGGTGCAACCAGATGCTTTCGGTATTTACCCTCTGGGCTGTGACCGTATATCTCGCGTCTCAGAAAAAACTATATATGGTTACGCTTATTCCGGCGTTGTTCATGACCTGCGTCACCGTGACTTATATCTTCTTTGCTCCGGAAGGTTTCTCCATCATCACCTCTAATCTGTTGGGTGCCTCCATACCTTATGAGGCTGCGCTGGGTGTCGGGATTGCCACGAGTGGATTCCTCCTTCTTCTTTTCACAAGATGGCTCAAGGGTCTGGATGCAGTAGGAATAGGGATGCAGACGGCATCGGGCGTTGCGGACGACGAATCAACAGAACATTGATATGGCTGCCGACATCAAGAGGATAATTGGAGAAACATGGAGATATAACCTTCACGCTCATTCGCAGTTCTGCGACGGTCGTGACACTATGGCCGCCATAGCTGATGCTGCGCGACGGGAAGGGATGCGTTATTTCGCATTTACCCCACACTCACCGGTGCCGATAAAATCCCCATGCAATATGTCGAAGGATAAAATGGAGGAATATATTGTCGAGGCAGCCCGTTTGCGTGACAGGCATAGGCCGGATATGGAAATCCTTACCTCTCTTGAGATCGACTGGCTTGGACCGGATTGGGGCCCTCACATAGATTATTTCCAACATCTGCCTCTCGACTTCAGGCTTGGTTCAGTGCATTTTGTGCCTAACCAAGATGGGGTGCTCCTTGACTGCGATGGCAAGTTCGAACGTTTTGCAACGTATCTCAAGGATGGATATGCGGGTGATTTGAGGTATGTGGTCGAGAAATATTTCGAACAGGTGCTCACGATGCTTGAGAGGGGAGGATTTGACCTCCTGGGCCACTTCGACAAGATAGCCGGTAATGCTTCGATTGCCGACCCGGGGATAGAAGATCACGGATGGTATGAGGCTTTGGTCGACGATGTGGTTGAACATGTCAAAGGCACTGATGTCGTTGTCGAGGTCAATACGAAGGCGTTTGCCGATAAAGGGAGGTTTTTCCCTGCGGAGAGATGGTGGGGCAAGCTTATCGATGCGGGCATACGACTTGCAGTCGACAGCGATGCCCACTATGCCTCAAAAGTATCGGCAGGACGTTCGGAGGCTTTTTCACGGCTGGAAAATTTGGTCAGGTCGAAAAAAAACACTAATTTTGCAGCGGTTTTCGCCGATATGCCCGTGCCAATTATGGGAAGGGATATGCAAAGCGGCGTAAATCAGATAAATAACAATTAATAACAAACGAACAACGTATGAATTGCTACGAAACCGTTTTCATTTTAACTCCCGTTTTGTCTGACGAACAGATGAAGGAAGCGGTAGAAAAATTCAAAGACGTTCTTCAGCAGAACGGTGCTGAGGTAGTCAATGAAGAGACCTGGGGCCTCCGTAAGCTCGCTTACCCCATCCAGAAGAAATCGACAGGCTTTTATTGCCTTCTCGAATTCAAAGGCGAGCCCACGATCGTGAAGAAGCTCGATGTGGCTTTCCGTCGCGACGAGAGAGTGATCCGTTATCTGACATTCCGTCTCGACAAATACGCTCAGGAGTATGCCGAGAAGCGTCGTAATCTGAGAGCAAAGAAAGCAAGTGAACAACCCGCCGAGGCTGTTGCCGAAGCAGAAACAAAGGAGGCTTAATCATGGCAGCAAATAGCGAAATCCGTTATCTCACACCCCTTACAGTCGACACGAAAAAGAAGAAATACTGCCGTTTCAAACGCAGCGGTATCAAATATATCGACTACAAAGATCCCGAGTTCCTCAAGAAATTCCTCAACGAGCAGGGCAAGATTCTTCCTCGCCGCATCACCGGCACATCGCTGAAATTCCAGCGTCGTGTGGCCCAGGCAGTGAAACGTGCGCGTCACCTCGCACTTCTTCCCTACGTTACCGACCTGATGAAATAATCATTTTCCAACCCGACAAACAGAATAAGAATATGAAGCTTATACTTAAAGAAAATGTGGCCGAACTCGGCTATAAGGATGATGTTGTCGAAGTGAAGGATGGTTATGGCCGCAACTATCTTATCCCTCAGGGGAAGGCAATCATCGCTTCCGCAGCCGCTCTCAAGCAGCTTGCAGAAGATCAGAAGCAGCGTGCCCACAAGATCGCTAAGATCAAGGCTGACGCAGAGGCTGCCGCAGCAGCACTTGAAGGCGTTAAGCTGACAATCGGCGCCAAGACAAGCTCCACAGGCACTGTGTTCGGCTCAGTCAATGCCCTTCAGATCGCAGAGGCTCTCGAGAAGCTCGGCCACAATGTAGACCGCAAGATCATCTACCTGAAAGAGCCTGTGAAGGAAGTCGGTGTCTATACCGCTACTATCAAGTTCCACAAAGAGGTTCTGAAAGAGATCGAGTTCGAGGTTGTGGCAGAGTAATCTCCACATACGTAAAATATGCAAGAAGCCGTTGCGCGCCGCGTAGCGGCTTCTTTGATTATCAACTATTGCAATCTGATACGTAAAATGAAAACAATTTATCTGGCCGGAGGATGTTTCTGGGGAATGCAGCATTTCATGCAGCAGATTTATGGCGTGACCGCCACACGCGTAGGATATGCCAACTCCGTGGTTGAGAATCCAGACTATAAACTTGTATGCACAGGCGCTACTGATGCTGCTGAGACTGTGGAGGTAGGATATGATCCTGACAAGATCTCTCTCTTCCGACTTCTGCAACTTTTCTTTATGGCGATAGATCCTACTACCCTCAACCGACAGGGAGGAGATATAGGCACACAATATCGTTCCGGCATATATTATGTGGATGCCGAAGATCTTCCGGTGATTGAGAGAGCGATCGATTATGAAAGAGGAGAGGTGCGCGATCCTGTTGTCACGGAAGTTGGCAGGCTTGTGAATTTTTATCCGGCAGAAGAATATCATCAGGATTATCTTGACAAGAATCCCTCTGGATACTGCCATATAGATCCGGCGCTTTTCAAGCTTGCGCGCGAAGCGAATGCCCCGGGCAAAGTTGACAAGGAGAGCTATGAGAAGCCGGATGACAGAGAGTTGCGCGAGCGTTTGACGCCATTGCAGTATGCTGTGGCTCGTGAGAACCTCACCGAGCGGCCGTTCCTGAATGAGTATAACGCTGAATTCCGGCCCGGGATATATGTGGATATAGTCACCGGAGAGCCTCTTTTCCTCTCTACGGATAAATTTGAGTCGGGCTGCGGATGGCCGGCATTCTCGCGTCCGATAGACAAATCTCTCCTTGACGAGCATCGCGATCTCACGCATGGCATGGATCGTACTGAGGTGCGCAGCCGCAAGGGGGATACGCATCTTGGCCATGTCTTCGACGACGGTCCGAAGGAGCTTGGTGGCATACGTTACTGTATAAACAGTGCCTCCCTGCGGTTTGTGCCTTTGGAGGATATGGAGAAGCAGGGTTATGCCGACCTGATACCATTGCTGTCAAGATAGTGTGTGGAAGAGATGTTCCCGCGATTCCATGCCCTCGTGTCATGCCTGTTGCAGGACGTTCACTTTTAACCCAAACATGGCTGTCTTCTCAAAAAAAATTAGTAAATTTGCATTTCCGGATGCTCCGATGCCATGATAATGCATGTCGGCGCGGATTAGGAACTTTTTACTGAATAAAAACGAAAAACATATGAGATTCAATATCGACGGTAAGCTCTTCCAGCAGCAGCTTCAGGCTGTGAGCAAGGTGATCAATTCCAAGAATGCCCTTTCAATCCTCGACAATTTTCTCTTTGAGCTCCATGACGGGTGGCTTACTATCACTGGAAGTGACCAGGAGAACATAGTGTCTTCGCGTGTAGAGGTGACAGACAGTGAGGGGGAGGGCGATATCGCAGTGCCAGCGAAGACTCTCCTCGAAATCACAAAGGAGATCAATAATCAGCCTGTAACTTTCAGCCTAAACGAAAATACCGGAGAGATAGACGTGCTGTTCCTTACCGGCAGATTCCGCTTCATGGGCATAAACGCCGATGAATTTCCCCGGGGGGAGAAGATGGATGAGGATGCCACGGTACTTGTCATTCCGGCGAGCGTCATGAAGAAAGGTATCGACAAGACTCTCTATGCCGTGAGCCTCGAGACAATCCGGCCGATGATGACAGGTATATACTGGGATATCCATGAGGGTGATATCACTTTCGTGGCAAGTGATACTCATAAACTCGTGAGATATATAAATTCAGAGGTAAATCCCGAGGTAGTCACGTCTTTCATCATGCCTTCGAAGCCGGCATCTATCATGAAAGGCATTCTCGACAAGACAACAGATGATGTCAGAATGACTCTTGGAGAGAAAGGGGCACGATTTGAGTTCGGCGATTTTACTGTAACATGCCGGTTCATAAAAGGGAACTATCCCAACTATAACCGTGTGATTCCGGACAACAATCCGTTTGCCGTAAAGGTGAGCCGCGAGAGTTTCTTCAACGCTATGCGAAGAGTGGCCATTTTCGCAAGCAAGGCTTCAAGTCTTGTGAAGTTTGATATTACGGAGAGGGGAATGGTACTTAGCGCACAGGATCTTGACTACGGCACTTCCGCTGAGGAGCGTGTCATGTGTGAATATGAGGGGAATCCGATGACGATCGGGTTTAATTCCACGTTCACACAGGAGATACTTGCAAATCTCAGTGGAGACGATGTGGTTGTGAGGCTGTCAGATCCGGCCCGGCCCGGCATATTCGAACCACTTGAGCAGGAACCCAACGAGAATCTTGTCACAATACAGATGCCTCTCCAGGTTATTGAATGATTATGGAAAACGAGAAAACAGCACTTCGTCTCGAACGCCCTATCATCTTCTTTGATCTCGAGACCACAGGTACGAACGTGACCCATGACCGGATTGTGGAGATATCATACATAAAGGTCTATCCCGATGGTCATGAGGAAAAGAAATGCCGCCGACTCAATCCGGAGATGCCTATTCCCCCTGCGAGCACGGCGATACACCATATCACTGACGAGGATGTGGCTACGGAACCCACTTTCCGTCAGATCGCCAGGTCCCTACTCGAAATATTCGACGGTTGCGACATTGCCGGCTACAACAGCAATAAGTTTGATGTGCCTGTCCTGATGGAGGAGTTCGGCCGATGTGGCATAAATTTTGACATCACCGGCCGTCGGTTCATAGACGTGCAGAATATATTCCATAAGATGGAGCAGCGCACGCTTGTGGCCGCCTATAAGTTTTATTGCGGTGCTGATCTGGAGGACGCTCACAGTGCTCTTGCCGACACCCAGGCTACTTATGAGGTGCTTCTCGGTCAGCTTCGTCGTTACCCCGACCTTAAAAACGATGTGGAATATCTCGCTAAGTTCTCATCTATAGGAAGGAATGTTGACCTTGCTGCCAGAATTGTGCTTGATGATAACGACGAGCCTATATTCAATTTCGGTAAGCATAAAGGAAAAGCTGTTAAAGAGGTGTTCCGGCGAGAGCCTTCATTTTACGACTGGATGATGCAAGGAGATTTCCCTAAAAATACGAAAGATGTCCTTTTTCAGTTGAAATTCAAATACGACCAGGAGCGCAAGGCCGCAAGGTCTCATGGCACCGACAATTCGAAAAATGCTTGAAGGAAAACATATTGTACTCGGGATTTCGGGCGGAATCGCTGCCTATAAATCCGCATATCTGCTCCGTCTGCTTATAAAACGCGGCGCGGAGGTGCAGGTCGTGATCACCCCTAACGGAAAGGAATTCATCACTCCGGCAACTCTTGCCGCGTTAAGCGGCAAACCGGTAGTGAGCGAGTTTTTTGCCGCTAATACTGGAGAATGGCACAGCCATGTTGATCTTGGATTGTGGGCCGACCTTATGGTTGTGGCTCCGGCCACTGCCTCTACGATAGGAAAGATGGCCAACGGTATAGCCGACAACATGCTCATCACAACCTATCTTTCTGCAAAGGAACAGGTCATGGTAGCTCCGGCCATGGATCTTGACATGTGGCGCCATCCTTCCACACAAAGGAATGTTGAGCGTCTGCGTGCGGATGGTGTCATTATCGTGGAACCGGGCGAAGGAGAACTCGCGAGCGGACTGACAGGGAAAGGCCGTATGGCTGAGCCTGAGGAGATCGCAGACCGGATAGATGCATATTTCAGCGAATCTTGTTCGCTTGCCGGGAAGAAAGTGGTCGTGACGGCAGGTCCTACTTACGAGAATATTGACCCGGTGCGTTTTATAGGCAACTACAGCAGTGGTAAGATGGGTTTCGCCATTGCTGATGAGTTCGCCTCGCGCGGAGCAGATGTCACGGTTGTGGCAGGTCCCGTCTCAGTAAAGTCATATAATCAAAATATCAGACGTATCGATGTGGTATCGGCAAAGGATATGTATGACGCTTGTGTCAATGCCTCGGCCGATGCTGATTGCGTGGTGCTCGCCGCTGCTGTGGCTGACTATGCTCCTGCGAATGTGTCGGAGAGTAAGATCAAACGTGAGAACACTGGCGATATGACCTTACGTCTTGTCAGGAACCCTGACATAGCCGCAGCACTCGGAAAAGACAAAAACGGACGTCTTATTGTCGGGTTTGCACTTGAGACAGACCACGAGGAGGAGAACGCCCTTTCAAAGCTCAAGCGTAAGAATCTCGACTTCATCGTGCTTAATTCCCTTCGCGATCCGGAAGCCGGCTTCATGAAGGATACCAACAAGGTGACCATTATCTCTTCGGATGGGAGCAGCGTAGCCTTCCCGGCGAAGTCTAAGAGAGATGTGGCTTCCGATATCGTCGATATGATAGGAGAAGCGCTCTCGTCAGAGTGTGATCTTGCTTGATTATGACATAGGATGGGAAGGGTTAACGACATTCTTAGGAGGATTCTGACAGGCAGTTTTATTGCCGCGGCGGTTGCAAGCGCATATTCTCAAGAGCTTGACTGCAGGTTCGACGTAAATACCAGTTCAGTGGAGGGCACCTACAGAAGTATTTTTGAGGATCTTCAGCGTGATATCTCTGCATATCTCAACGAGACAAAATGGACAGACACCAATTTCTCTCCAGTAGAAAGGATAGACTGCCGTATGCTGCTTAATGTAACTGATTATTCAGGTGGTCGTATAAAAGGTGATCTTCAGGTGCAACTGTCTCGTCCGGTCTACAACAGTACCTACACCAGCATGCTGTTTAATTTCAAAGACGAGAAGATAGAATTCGACTATAAAGAGGGCGAGCGGCTTGTGCGTAATGATAATGGGTGGAACGGTAACCTTACGGGGCTCCTTGATTTCTACGCATATCTACTTCTTGCCATCGACTTCGACAGCTTTTCTCCGAGAGGTGGACAGCAATGGCTTGACAGGGCCTCGGCGGTGGTCAGCATGGCCCAGTCGAGTGGCGAGCCGGGGTGGAGGGCATTTGAAGACAATCGCAACCGGAGCGCGGTGCTTGGCGCGTTTACCGAACCATCGACAGCTCCGATACGCGATCTGATATATGCCTATCATCGTAAAGGACTCGATGAGATGTCAACGAGTCCTGATAAGGGAAGACATGCCATAACTGAGGCGTTGGCGACACTGAGCGGAGTTTATTCCGCGGCTCCAATGTCGGTTGCCCTGCCTATTTTCCGCGATGCAAAGCTTGATGAACTCGTCAATGTCTATTCCAAGGCGCCGGAAGATGAACGCCAGAGGGCATATGAAATTCTTTCGGCCGTCTATCCGGCCGATGAAGACAGACTTGAAAGAATAAGACAGCCTGAATGATCCGAGGCGTGTCAATTCCCTGTCTGATAATGGGGTAAATAAATTTCAATAGATAATTCAGCTATATGTTAGAGACGCTTGTAATAAAAAATTATGCATTGATCGACGATGTAAGCCTGCGTTTCCTTCCCGGATTCACCATAATAACCGGAGAGACAGGTGCCGGAAAATCGATCATGCTCGGCGCTCTCTCATTGCTTCTCGGGGAGAGGGCTGACACTAAGGCGATATCCGACAAATCGAGGAAATCGGTAATAGAGGCGGTCTTCTCCAATCCGGATCCCGAGCTTGAGCTTGTGTTTGAGGAGCAAGGCCTGGAATGGAATCCTGAGGAGATTCTCGTGCGCAGGGAGATCTCTCCCTCCGGGCGTTCGCGTGCCTTTGTAAATGATTCGCCTGTGACTCTTCCGGTACTTATTTCAGTGACCGGCAATCTTGTCGACATTCATTCCCAAAACAGTAATATACTTTTATCACAGAGTTCGAGCCATCTTTCGATAATCGATGCTTTCGCCGGTAATATAGCACTGCTTGCAGAGTACAGGGCCGATTTCGGAAGATATGTCACTCTCCGCGCCAAAATACGCAAGATAAGGGAAAGGATAGAGAAGAACAGGGCAAACCGTGATTTCATAGCTTTCCAGCTTGAACAACTCGATAAAATCAATCCCAAGGAGGGTGAACTGCGTCAGATTGAGCAGGAGTTTGACATGCTTAGCGATGCTGACCAGCTCAGGGAGGATCTTGGCGCAGCATATAATCTTCTTGACGGATCGGATGCCGGCGCTCTCTCCTCGCTCTCAGAGGCCATGTCTTTCCTTGCCAAGGTGAATCTCTCGCTTTTTGTTGAAGATGAAGGGGAAGAGCTAACGAAAAGGCTTGACAATCTCAGGATAGAGGCGAAAGATATCGCGGAGACTGTAAGGGATTATCTTGAGAGGGTTGATACTAATCCGGCAAGATTGGCAAGAGTGACCGAAAGAATGAATTTGCTTTACGATGCTATAAAACATTTCAAGGTTGCCGATGAAGAAGCCCTCGTGCATCTCCACGCTGATCTGCGACACAAACTCAATGCCATAGATTTCGGAGATGACGATGTGGCCCGTCTTGAGAAAGATGCAAAGGTTCTGGCACGTGCCCTTAAGGAGAAAGCCGAGGCCCTTACGGCCACACGTAGAAAGGCTGCTGAGGAATTCGCTTCTCGACTTGTGGAGACGGCGCGCCCGCTGGGCCTCCATAATCTAAATTTTCAGGTAGAGCTTACCCAGGGCAAACTGACAGCTGACGGTCAGGACAGTGCTGAATTCATGTGCAGTTTTAACAAGAACCATGCTATGCAACCTATGGCGAGGGTTGCGTCGGGAGGTGAGACCGCGCGTCTGATGCTAAGTATAAAGTCGATAATGGCACGTTGCATGCATCTCCCTACAGTGATTTTCGATGAGGTCGACACCGGAGTGTCGGGTGATATTGCCGATCGAATGGGCGGAATGATGAAAGAGATGGGACACGATATGCAGGTGCTCGCCATAACACATCTTCCACAGGTGGCCGCCAAGGGCGATTCCCACTTCAAGGTTTATAAAACAGACGAAGCACAGCGCACTGTATCGCACGTGAGGCTTCTTGATGCTTCACAGCGTGTCGATGAGATCGCCTCAATGCTTTCTGGTTCGCAGATCAACGAAGCCGCGCGTCAGAATGCCAGGGCGCTTCTTGATTCATGACGAAGTTAAATAAAGGATATGGAAAAAAGTGACTATATATTCGGCCTCAGGGCTATAATCGAGGCCATAGAGGCCGGGAAAAATATCGACAAGGTGCTTATGCGTCGCGATCTTGGAGGTGATCTTGCGAAGGAACTCGCCGATAAAATAAAGGAATATGGTGTTGTGTGCCAGAAAGTGCCGGTAGAAAGGCTTAACCGGATCACAATGAAAAACCATCAAGGTGCGATAGCTTTATTATCACCCGTGGCCTATAATCGGCTTGATTATCTCATCCCGCAGATGTATGAGGAGGGAAAGACGCCTGTAGTGCTTGTGCTCGATGGCATAACCGATGCCAGAAATTTCGGGGCGATAGCCAGGAGCGCAGACTGTGCTGCTGTCGACGCCATAGTCATCCCTGAGAAGGGAAGCGCTTCAGTGACCGGAGATGCTGTGAAAGCTTCCGCGGGGGCCTTGTTCTATGTGCCGGTATGTCGCGAGCGTGATACGGCGACAGCTGTAAGACAACTTAAGGAGAATGGCTATCTTGTGGTCGGAGCGTCTGAAAAAGGTGCGAAAAGCTATGTTGATGTCGATTTCACTGTGCCTGTGGCTATCGTAATGGGAGCGGAGGATACCGGAATTTCTCATGAAGTGCTCCGCTTATGCGATGAACTTGTCTCGATACCTATGCTTGGCAACATTGGCTCACTCAATGTGTCAGTGGCAGCAGGGGTTATGCTTTATGAGGTAGTGCGTCAGCGCCTTGCCTCAGGGTTCACGAGGGGATGACAGCATTGACCGGCAGAATTCAAACCGCTCAGAAACCATTCAGAAACACAAAAACCGGCAGATAATTTGCGTAATCGCCGGTTTTGAAGTAATTTTGCAACCGCAAACGGCCATATGCCGCCGGCATATGGCGCAAGAAATAAAAGAACGCGCATAAAGAGTTATGATTAATCGTGTGTTGATAAGGATAAAGGTGATTCAGCTTCTTTATTCCTACCTATTGATTGAGAACCATTTCATGCTGGAGTCACAGCCTTCGGCCCCTACAAAGGAGAAGAGATTCGCCTACAGCCTCTATCTCGACATGCTCATGCTTATAGTGAGGCTTTCGGAAAGAATTGAAAAAAGGGGAGGAGTCTATCCGCTTGCCGACACTCGGTTCATAAAAAAAATCCTGGCTGACGACAAGATAAAATCCCTTCAGATGAAATACCGTCATGAGGATTTTCCTCTGGGTAATCTTGTGGGCTCTCTTGCCGATATCATAAAGGAGAGCGCGCTTTTTAAGAATTATATAAAAGACGCCTCCGGCGATAAAGGGGAAGATGACCAGATCTGGGAGAAGATCATGAATCTTATAATCCTTCCTAATCCTGCTCTCAACCATGCAATTGCCCAGAGGGAGAACTACACGATACGTGGGGTGGAGCGCATGAAAGGGATGCTTGAAGAGACATTCCGCAATTTCTATGCTTCACGTGACAATATCAACGATGCGCTTAAGACTCTTGCATTAAGCATGGATAAAGCCCGTGAGCTTTATTTCAGGCTTCTTCTTCTTCCTGTTGAGCTCTGCCGTCTTCGCGAGAATCAGCTGGAGGATAATCGCAATAAATATGTACCCACAGCAGAGGATCTGAATCCAAATATGCGGTTTGTGGAAAATGGTCTGACAGCGGCCATAGCCGACGATCAGTCGCTTGTAGAATACTGTGAGAAGAATAAGTTGAGCTGGTTGCCCGATCATTCATTTATGCTTGAATCTCTTCTTAAGGAGATTCTTGAATCAGACATATATGCTGATTATATGGCGTTCCCGGCTACCGATTTCTACTCCGATTGCGAGTTTTGGAGAAACGTGTATAAGCACATAATTCTTCACAATGAGGAATTCCTTGAGGCTCTTGAGACAGAATCAGTATTCTGGAACGATGATCTTGAGATAATAGGCACATTTGTGCTTAAGACAATAAAGAGATTCGAGGAGTGCGACGGCTCTTATGATCCGATTCTTCCCATGTACAAAGATTCTGAGGATGCATCTTTTGGAAGGATCCTGTTTGCAGATGTTGTAAAGAATAAGGATTTGTATCGTCGTTATATCGATGACAGCATTGACAGCAATCATTGGGACACTGAGCGTCTCGCATTCATGGATGTCATCGTGACTATGACAGCACTCTCGGAAATTATAAACTTCCCAAAGATCCCTCTTGTGGTGAGCATCAACGAGTATATAGAGTTAGCTAAAAGCTACAGTACGTCGAAAAGCGGAGCTTTTGTCAATGGACTTCTCTTCACAATCACGAATCGTCTGCGTGAAGAGGGTAAAATCAACAAGAATTAACATTGATTTTTGGAAGTCTGAGTTAAAGTGACTATCTTTGCGAAGCGATTCCTCATCAGGCATGATTGGCGGATCGCGTCCAGGGTTCCCGACAAATATGTAAGTTCGGCATTATCCTGTCGACAAATAAGATAAAGAAAAAACAATATTTGATAATGGATATTCTCAATTCAATGACTCTCCTGCAGCAGCAGAGCCAGGGAGGTGGACTCAGCGGAATGCTGATGATTGTGGCCATGATCGTGATTTTCTACTTCTTCATGATCCGCCCGCAGAATAAGAAACAGAAAGAGATCAAGAAAGCCCGAGAGGCCATGCAGGCCGGCGACAAGATCGTTACGGCTGGTGGAATCCATGGCAAGATCAAGGAGGTCTCTGACACTACTCTTATAGTAGAGATCGCTCAGGGCGTCAGCATAAAGGTAGACAAAAGTTCAGTCTATCCTGCCGCCGAACCTGAAAAGGCAGTAAAGAAATAACAAGGATATCCGGAAGATATTCGCGCCGGACGCCGCTATGGTGTGGCGCCGGCTTTTTTATTTAACCCACTTAACCCCAACGCCTTGAAATCAAGACTTGAATCGGCCAACGAGAAATGGAAGCGCCTGAAGCATACGTCGGCGTTCCATGATCTTGTGCTGTTTCTTGTATTCGTGGCCATATCCACATTTTTCTGGATAATACTCGCTCTCAACGACAATGCCCAGGGAAGTTATAATGTGAAGGTCGCGATCAACAATTGTCCTGACTCCGTGACCTTCATAAGTGATATTCCCGAAAAACTTCATGTCACTGTGCGTGACAAGGGCACCTCGATATGGCGTAACCATTACCGTCATCCGACCATGAATATCAATTTCAAGGAATATGCCGATGCCGGTGAACTCAGATATTCGAAAAATGATATCATAACTTCACTTAAAAGTATCTTTGGCCCTTCGGCTCAGATCGTATCGATATCGCTTGATTCTCTTTATCTTGAATATACCTCCAACAAAGGTAAAAGAGTCCCGGTTGTTGTCGATGCAGATGTCTCGGCTGCATCAGGAAGCATCATAGAGGGGTTTACAAAAGCAAGCCCCTCGAATGTATTGGTCTATGGCGACCAGAAAGTGCTCGACACAATCCATAAAGTCAGGACAGAGAGACTGATTCTGTCTGATCTCTCTGAAAATACTACGGTAGAAGTCCACCTCCGCAAAATTAGCGATGCAAGAATACTTCCATCAAAGGTGAATGTGACTGTCCCGGTTGAGCCTCTTGTCAAGAAAAAGGCTTCGATAACCATCACGCCTGTGAACGTGCCGCATGGGGAGAGTCTCCTTCTTTTTCCGTCGAAAGTGCCTGTGGAGTATTATGTGGCAATGAGTAGACTCAACGATGACGACGATCCGGAGATTGAACTGGAAGTGGATTTCAAAGCCATCCCGCCTTCACACAATGGTAAGCTTCATGTCAGGGTGGCACGCTATCCGGACAGGCTCAAGAATCTGTCGCTTATTAACGATAGTGTGGAATTTACTATTGTGAAGAACTGATTTGATGATTATGGCCTTATCACGAAACCTTGACATCACAAAACAAGATCTTACTGCAGGCGCCGTTGATAGTGCTTTAGATAAGGAAATCATTGGCATCACCGGAGGCATAGGGTCGGGAAAAAGTGTGGTGAGCCGGATTCTACGACTGAATGGCTTTCCAGTATATGACTGCGATTCAGAAGCCAGGATACTCATGGAAAGTAGCGCTATGCTTAAGTCGGATCTTTGCGCTATACTCGGAAACGACATCTACACGGACAGCTGTCATCTTGACAGGAAACGCATGGCTGGATTGATTTTTTCCGATCACCAGTTACTGATGCGGGTTAATAAAGTGGTTCATTCGGCGGTAAAGGATGATTTTATGAGGTTTGCCCGGGAGGTCGTCTCTCGAAAAGTATTCTGTGAGTCGGCAATCCTCGGATCGAGTGGATTCGCGGATATGTGTTCTCGCATCTGGCTTGTAGAGGCTCCGGAATTTGTCAGGATCAATAGGGTTAGGCATCGTAATGGTATGGATGAGGAGGAGATCAGACAACGCATGTATGCGCAGCGAGATGAATTCTCTCTACTCCCTTCCGGTAAGATTGTCTGTGTGCCCAATGACGGCATGACAGAATTGTTGCCCTTTATCCTGGGGTTGCTTCATGACGTGTCAAAAAATATAACGAAACATACTGAAAGATTTCAAAAGACTTAAATATTATGCTTAGAGAAATTTTAGCGATTACCGGTAAACCGGGTCTTTTCAAGATTATCTCCCAAGGCAATCGGGTATTGCTTGTGGAAGACCTTAAGTCGAAAAAGCGCTTCCCCGCGCATTCCCGCGACAAAGTCGTGTCGCTTGGAGATATCGCCATGTATACGGATTCTGGCGACAAGCCGCTCGGAGAGATCCTTGATCTGGTATACGCACATAATGATGGAAAGGAGATTGACGTTAAGGCTCTTATCTCCGAAGGAAAACTGCGTGATGAGTTCGAGGCCGTGATTCCGGATTTCGATAAAGAGAGAGTATACGATAACGATATCAAGAAGCTCTTCACATGGTATAATCTGCTTGTGTCGGAAGGCTATACTAAGTTCACCGAAGATGAACCCGCTTCTGAAACCGGTGAAACTCAGGATACGGAATCAGAGGAGTAATACTATACGCCACATATATGTTTTTGATCCGATTTCCCGGATCAGCAAACAGTAATGCCGATGATCTTAACTGACCATCGGCATTATTATTCATTAATGGAGCTTATGTCTCAGTTGAATAGTGCTGTGACAAGCACTATAATGGCTCCAAGTATCATCAGGATCCTCGAATCGACCCAGTGTTTTCTTTTGCGCTCCTGCATGAGGAAGAGTTCTATGTTGCGTACTCTTACATTCATCGGACCAAGAGCTTTTGTCTCATATCTTGTACTCAGTTTGGTCCACATCCAGAGTACGCATCCCGAAATCAATAAGATAATTCCTAAAGTAAACATAATTCCTCTGACTTTATAATATTTCGAAAAACGGTCGGCGTGTGTTGTGGAGCCACACATTCTCATCCGTCAGTAAGAAAACTCAAAAATGACGCTGAAAGTTTGATAGGAATATCTTCTATTCCGATTTTTTATGAACTCTATAGTATGAAACCATAATAAAAACAAAAAGGCCGGCAAAAAAGCCAACCTTTTCTTAATTTGAGGTGTTTAAGCACTTTTTGTAACATGTCTGATGTCTCAATCACGCCAAGTAACCGGGTGTCCCGAGCTGATGGATCTTCCAACATCAATCAGACGCTGGTTTGACGAACCACGGAAAAGCAGGTCTGGATTTCTTAGCGATTCAACAAACGGGCCGTCGACAACCACATCTGCCAGTTCCACCGCATCTCTTAATTTCTCCGACGCCATGATCTCCTCCCATCTGAATCCCGTAAAGATCCATACATTTCTTCCGTCGTGCTTAAGCGCCTCTATCAGGTTTCGGACTGGTTCGGGATTGAAGAGGGGATCGCCTCCGGAAAGGGTCACATCGAAATCCTCATCCCTTACGATATCCATTATTTCGCTTAATGTCATAATATCACCGCCTTCCGGATTCCATGACTGTGGATTATGGCATCCAGGGCATGCATGGGAACATCCCGCGAGATAGATGGATGTGCGGAACCCGGGTCCATCGACCGTTGTTCCGCGTATTATGGATAAAACACGATATTCCAACATGTACGATACATTGCGATGTCACTCATGTACCACTCGGTCGCGCAGTTCAGCGAGCTTGCCTGAGTTCCATCTGTCAGTTGTGCCGACAAGATAGCCGGTGATTCTCTGTATAGTCTCGAAATTCGTGCCGCACTTGGGGCATGAATGCTGATTTTTATCAGCGTTCTCATATCCGCAATTCGGGCAGTGGTTGCGGTTGTGGTTGACCGATCCGTAGCCGATGTCATATTTGTCCATCATGTCCACGATCTGCATGATGGCCTCCTCGTTGTGAGTGGCATCGCCATCGATCTCCACATAAAAAATGTGGCCGCCACGTGTCAGATCGTGGTAGGGGGCTTCGATTTTCGCTTTATGGCGCGGCGAGCAGTGATAGTACACCGGAACATGGTTGGAATTGGTGTAATAGTCTTTGTCAGTCACCCCGGGCACTATCCCGAACGCCTTGCGGTCAACTTTAGTGAATTTACCGGAAAGCCCTTCGGCAGGAGTAGCGAGAACGGAGTAGTTGTGGCCATATTTCTCGCAGTATTCCTGCACACGGTCTCTCATGCGGGTCACTATCTTCAGTCCAAGTTCCTGGGCCTCGTCCGATTCCCCGTGATGCTTCCCTATAAGCGCGATGAGAGTTTCAGCAAGGCCTATGAACCCGATTCCGAGTGTGCCCTGATTAATCACTTTCTCGATGGTGTCGTTGGGACCAAGTTCCTCGGAATGATTCCATAGTACGCTCATCACGAGAGGGAATTGCTTGGCGAGTGCGGTTTTCTGAAACTGGAAACGCTCGTCGAGCTGGCGCGCGGTGATGTCAAGCACCTGGTCAAGACGATGGAAGAATTTATCGATCCTTTCCTGCTTGTCGGCGATGTTCATAACCTCAAGGGCTATGCGGACGATGTTGACAGTTGAGAACGACAGGTTGCCGCGCCCCACGGATGTCTTCTCTCCGTATCTGTTCTCAAACACACGTGTGCGGCAACCCATTGTGGCTACCTCATGGAGATATCTATTAGGATCATCTTCTTTCCAGGCCTCATCGCGATTGAACGATGCATCGAGATTGAGGAAATTGGGAAAGAATCTTCGGGCCGTCACTTTGCATGCCAATTGGTAGAGGTCATAGTTGGGATCTTCAGGAAGATAACTCACTCCGCGTTTTTTCTTCCAAATCTGGATAGGGAATATTGCGGTCGCACCGTTCCCGACTCCTTCGTAGGTGGAGTTGAGAAGTTCGCGGATCACGCATCTTCCCTCAGCCGATGTGTCAGTGCCGTAGTTCACTGATGAGAATACCACCTGGTTACCCCCGCGTGAGTGGATGGTGTTCATATTGTGGATGAAAGCCTCCATCGACTGGTGTACACGGTCGACAGTCTTGTTGACTGCATGCTGGAGATATCTCTCCTTCCCTTCCAGTCCATCAAGAGGCTTTCTCAGATAATCCTTTATGGCTGCATCATACAGATCAGGAAGGTCTTCACCGGTGAGTTGTTCGAGGTTTTTCACTTCCTCTTTAAAAGAGGCTCTGACGAAGGGCGCGAGGTAGAAGTCGAGAGCCGGGATGGCCTGCCCACCGTGCATCTCGTTCTGGGCGGTCTCAAGCGAGATGCAGGCTATCACACTTGCCGTCTCGATGCGCTTTGCGGGACGTGACTCACCATGACCGGCCATGAATCCATTTTTCAGGATCTTGTCAAGAGGATGCTGCACACATGTGAGGCTCTTGGTAGGGTAGTAGTCTTTGTCGTGGATGTGGATGAGATTATTCCTGACCGCGTTTTTCACCTCGTCGGAAAGGAGATAATCGTCGACAAATGGTTTTGTTGTCTCCGATGCGAATTTCATCATCATTCCGGCGGGAGAGTCGGTGTTCATGTTCGCGTTTTCGCGGGTTATGTCGTTGTTTTTCGCCTCTATGATCTCAAGAAACATATCGCGCGTCTTTGCCTGGCGAGCGATGGAGCGCTGGTCACGGTAGGCGATGTAGCGTTTGGCAACGTCTTTCCGTTTCGACTTCATGAGTTCGATCTCGACTCTGTCCTGTATTTCCTCGACAGTCATCTTTTCACAACCGGTCATACCTATGCGGTCGGATATTTTCTGTATCAGTGGCTCATCTTCGCCTTTTTCTGTGGCAAGCATTGCTTTTCGTATCGCGGCTTTGATTTTTTCTTCGTTATAGCCCACGATTCGGCCATCGCGCTTCTCAACTGTCTGGATCATTGTTTATTGATTTTTGGGTGGGAATCTTCTTTTATCTATTGTGTATGCAAGCTCTTTCAGGGCGCGCGTGAACACGGCCACAAAAGTATCTCAAAAACTTCATATGGACAAATTTTTAAGTACAAAAATTTCTTCAAATTTAAATTTTGGGAAACTTTTTTATTGACACAAAAATATAATTCATTGTTATTCAGTGTGTATGTGATAATATATGGAAAACTTTTATATAATAATTTGGTATATGGTTGAACTATTTGATATTTATTGTTGAATTTTAATTAGAGAAAAATCCACTTGAACATTCTTGAAGATATTTTTTTGATAAAAAGAAAGTAATTTTTGATAAAAACGACGTTTATGTAATAGATACAGGTAATAAATCTTAAAAAAAGAAACAATATCATTTAAGTCATGACTAAAGTCACAAAAGAGATGGCCCTCGACTATCATGAGGAGGGGAAACCCGGAAAAATCGAGATTGTGCCTACCAAACCTTATGCATCGCAACATGATCTTGCCTTGGCATATTCGCCCGGTGTGGCCTATCCTTGTCTTGAGATCGAAAAAAATCCGGCCGATGCCTACAGATATACCAATAAAGGGAATCTTGTGGGCGTCATAAGCAATGGAACAGCGGTTCTCGGTCTCGGAGATATAGGATCTCTTGCCGGAAAACCCGTGATGGAGGGGAAGGCACTTCTTTTCAAGATTTTCGCAGGTCTCGATGCTTTTGATATAGAGATCAACGAAAAAGATCCTGACAAGATCGTGGAGATCGTTAAGGCCCTGGAGCCCACTTTCGGTGGAATCAATCTTGAGGATATAAAGGCTCCCGAATGTTTCAAGATTGAGACACGCCTTAAACAGGAATGCGATATTCCGGTAATGCACGATGATCAGCATGGCACGGCCATTATCTCGGGAGCCGGGCTTCTCAACGCACTCAAGATACAGAATAAAAAAATAGAGGATGTGCGTCTTGTAGTGAACGGAGCGGGGGCCGCAGCTATCAGTTGCACACGCCTATATGTGGCTTTGGGAGTTAGCCCGAAGAATGTGGTGATGTGTGATTCAAAGGGAGTGATACGCGCTGACAGGGAGGGACTTAACGCCCAGAAACGTGAGTTTGCCACCACCCGCGATCTTCACACGCTGCAGGAAGCCCTTGTCGGCGCCGATGTTTTCCTCGGCCTCAGCGTGGCTGACGTGGTGACTCCGGAGATGGTCTGCTCCATGGCACCGAATCCTATTGTCTTCGCTCTCGCCAATCCCAATCCTGAGATCGCGTATGATCTCGCTGTAGGCGCGCGTCCGGATGTGATAGTGGCTACCGGACGCAGCGATTATCCAAACCAGATA
This sequence comes from uncultured Muribaculaceae bacterium, assembly GCA_910588245.1. GTDB lineage: Bacteria > Bacteroidota > Bacteroidia > Bacteroidales > Muribaculaceae > Lepagella. The sequence goes on from CAJUQP010000001.1 coordinate 36,397, forward strand.
AACAATGTGATCGGATTCCCTTACATATTCAGAGGTGCGCTCGATTGTGGCGCGACATGCATCAACGAGGATATGAAGATCGCTGCCGTGCATGCTATCGCCGACCTTGCCCAGGAACCGGTCCCATCTGTAGTCGACGAAGCATATGGGATGAACAATATCAAGTTCGGAAGAGAATACATACTTCCCAAGGCTCTTGATCCGCGTCTTCTCCTCTGTGTGGCACCGGCCGTTGCCCGTGCTGCCGCCGAATCAGGAGTCGCGCGTCGCCCGATCTATGATTGGAATGCTTATCAGACTCGCTTGCGTGGTCTCATGGGAGACGACGGCAAGATGATGAGAAGGATTGCGGAACTTGCCAGAGCCACGCCCAAGCGTGTTGTTATCTGTGAGGGCAACATGGACAATATGCTCCGTGCCGCCGTACGCGTGGCTCACGACCATATCTGTTGTCCAATTGTGCTCGGCAACGAGGAGATGATCGAGAAGAGGGCTCAGCGGCTCGGGCTGTCACTGGAGGGCGTGGAGATTGTCAATCCACGTCATGACCGTGAAGAAAAGACCCGTGAGCGTTACGCCACTATCCTTGCCCGCAAAAAAGCAAGGGAAGGGTTCTCATTCGACTATGCTCTCGAGAAGATGTACAACCGCACATATTTCGGCATGATGATGGTTGAGACCGGAGATGCCGACGCATGTCTCGTATCTACCTATTCCGCCGGAGAAGCTCTGGCGAGCAACGTGGTGTCGATCATAGGTTTGCAGGATGGATTCAGTCATTTCGCGACGATGCATATTCTCAACACTCGCCGCGGCACATTCTTCATAGCCGACACTGCCGTGAATCCGGATGCCGACAAATCCGCACTTGTCGATATCGCGCGTCTTTCCGACAAGACCGTGCGCTTCTTTGCCATAGATCCTGTCTGCGCCATGCTTTCCTACAGCAACTTCGGATCATCAGATCATGAGGAGGCACGACTTGTGGCTGATGCGGTCAAGGAACTTCACGAGAAGTATCCCCGTGTGGTCGTCGATGGTGAGATGCAGCTTGATTACGCACTCAATACGGAGCTCCGCGACAAGACTTTCCCCTTCAATACCATCAAGGGAATGGATGTCAACACGCTTATATTCCCCAACCTCACGGCTGCCAACACCACCTGCAAGATGCTCCTCTCAATGGGAGTGGGCAGTATCATAGGCCCTATTCAGATGGGTTTGAAGAAACCGGTCTATTTCACTAACAGCAACTCCTCCGAGCGTGAAATCGTCGATCTCGTGACGATAGCCGCCCTCGACGCCATCGTCCTCGAAAAGAAATAAACTGTTCTCCATATCCATAGTTTATCAGGAGGCTGTATCTGAATATTTGTATTCCGATACAGCCTCCCCCTCATATCTTTCGTTTATCTATGCTACCAATGAAAAACCTATCATCCATTGATTTTCTAAATTCCCATACTTTATGATCCATGTGTCCGGAAGTGTTCTTCCAATAGGCGAGAAATCTGATATCAAGTGTCTGACGGTAATGCGGAATGCTGTTTTTTTATTAATTTTGTAATCTAAGCGGAGAAAAACGTGCTGTAATAATGGACTTCTAAAGCCTTGCGTAATGTTGACTGAAAAAATCCATTCAACAATGGAGTGATAATGCCAACCGACCGGAAACTGATTATCCAGGGTGGATATAAGCACCTAAAACAGATACGTTTTATAATGATTTAAAAATCTGATACTTATGGCTTTTAATTTGACGGAAGATAAAATATTGCAACTTGCCCCCGATGATTCTTCGGTCAAGGCGGCCAAAGGGCTTGCCACATTGGGAAAATGGACTCTCAGAGAATATAGCGGACGTGCGGTGTGGGGACACTGCCAAGGAAGCGGGAAGAATCCCTATCAGACGGTGATAGATTTGCGCGACATAGCGTTCAAGTGTTCTTGTCCGAGCCGTAAATTTCCATGCAAGCATGGTCTTGGCCTATTGTTGCTCTATGCACGGCAGCCTGATCTGTTCAATCAGGCGGAGGAACCTGACTGGGTGAAATCGTGGCTTACGAAAAGAACTGAGAAAACAGAGAAGAAGGAGCTGAAGGTAAAGAGCGACACACAGGTCGATGAATCGGCACAGGCAAAAAGACAGGAAAAGCGTCACCGGAAAGTGCTGGCAGGGATATCAGATCTTGAGATATGGATGAAGGATCTCCTGCGGAACGGGTTTCTGAATGTGCCGGAAAGAGCATACATTATATTCGACAATATGGCGAGGCGCATGGTGGATGCGCAGGCGCCCGGTCTTGCCGGGAGACTACGGGCTATGCAAGAGATCGATTTCGGTTCTGAAAGCTGGAAATCTGACTTAACGGAGGGAATGGCCAGACTATATCTGCTTGTGCAAAGCTACAGGAACATCGATAGCCTTTCCGCTGATTGGGTAGAGGAGATCCGCACGCAGATAGGATATCCACAATCGAAAGAAAAGGTTCTTGAAGGTAAAGCGGTGACTGATTGCTGGCTTGTACTTCACAGACAGTCGCGTAAAATCAGCGACATCGCCACAGATATTTATTGGCTCTACGGAAAAGACAGTGGTCTTTTTGCCAGATACCTCAGTTTCACTGTTGCCGGATCGATTCCTGCCGACAATTTGATACCTGGATGTGTCTATGAGGGGGGACTATGCTTTTATAACGGCACCGGAATATGCCGTAGGGCATTGTTCCGGGAATCGGTGCTTCTGGAATCGACTTTTGTGCCCGATTTCTGTCGTGATCTCAAAGAGGCTGCAGCGGCAGTGCGCCGAGCTATGGCCTCAAATCCTTTCTCCGAAGAGATCCCGCTGCTGATAAGTGATGTGACGATTGTAAGAAACGGGAAAGGCTACAGCATGCTTGACAATTCCCGCCATGCTGTGACTGTAGATTTGCCTGAGGAAACCTATATCGACATACTCGCGATCACCGGCGGACAGCCTTTTGCATTGTTTCTCCTGGTAAACGGCGATAGGTGGAAATTGAAATCCATATGGTTCAACAGAGAATATCATGACTGGAAAGATGAAAATAACCGAATCTATCATACAGACAGCATTGCTCGGAACCTTTGATCATAAATTTGTTCCAGATGATTTTCCGAAGTCTCTTCAATCTTTGGTCGATAGGATACGGGAGAAATCAGAAGATACGGAGTCGTTTATTTACATGACGGCTGCCTCGGCGTTTGCATATGCCAGAGCCGGATATGAGGCTGTGGAAGCAGAAGGCTTCTTTCCTTTGCAGACGGCTCCCGATGAAAAGCTGCCATATTTTGATAAAGAGAGGAGCCGGCTCTTTTCAAGGCTTCAGGACACAAGGCATATGCTTGTCTATGCCTATCGCAAGGCTCAGGATTCTGGAAAAATAATTTCTCCAGAGTATCTTCAGCCACTTCTCCGCCGTGCCTATGATCATGGAAATCCGTCGCGCCTTGAAGAACGGCACTTGCTGAAAACTCTTGCCGGGAACAGAGGCGCGTGGCTGATAAGGCATATGGGAATTGTCACGGAGGAGGATGAGGAATCCAATTCCTGGGACACAGCTCCTCACGCCGAACGCCGGGCTATCCTCTCCATGTTAAGGCAACAGGATCCGGCAGCAGCACTCAATGTGCTACGCAAAGACTGGAAAGGAGAACCTGCCAACCATCGAAACGAATTTCTCGTGTGTCTCCGTACCAACATCGGCAAATCAGATGAATCATTTCTGCAGGAGGTGATGGAGTCTGACCGCAGTTCCGTTGTCAGGGAAACGGCATGCAAGCTTCTGGGCATGATTCCTGATTCGGAAATGGTGACTGAATGTTGCCGTCTGCTGCGCGGACATATCAGATACAACCGGTTTACCGGATGGTCATACAATGCCATGGCTTACACCCCCGAGATGAAGAGCATGGGGTTGTCGGAGGTTAGTTCCAATAAGAAGGAAAGTGATTCTGAATTTATTCTAAGACAACTTTCCGAACGCGTGCCCTTGAGCTTCTGGTCTGAGGTGTTTGGATGTGAATGTGAGAAAGCCGCCAGAAAATTCGTCAGGCATCCACCTTTTAAGAAGTTCATGATTGTGGAAAACCCGATACTTAATTTCTCAGATCGCCTTTGGGCTTTCCATACGCTTAAGGAAGATCCATCCTATCTCCGCATACCGCAGCTTGTCGGGCTTCTGGTTCCCTCGCAGAGGGAAGAGATCTGTTGGCCTGATAAAGTCACGAATTTCGATCACATACCCGATTCATGGTATGGCAATGACTTTGAGACATGGGGACCGAAATTCTCATCGAGTGTGCTGTCGTGGCTTCTGCGACAGGATTTCTTGTATTCTGCCGCCCAAATGGCCGAACAGCTTGCGCTGCATATTCCGTCCGGTCTCAGAAGTGTGATCGAGACCAAGGCGGCAACGTCTGGCACAGCAACTCCGTCGATGATCGAATTCTGTTCGAAGATGCTAGAATTCATGGATCTGAAATCTGAAATCGATACTTTGTTCAACGATAATAATATTTGATTTTCATATGAACACTTTACTTAGACAACATGCCGAGCAACAGTTTGCGGAGGAACTTCATGAGCTTAAAAAGAATGAGACTGACCCGGTACCTGAAAACTGGGAGATGTCTCCACAGTCTGTCGTCACCTATCTCATGGGTGGCAGATTGGACAACGGCTTTGAGGTCTCTCCGAAATACATAGGAAATCGGCGTCTGATTGAAATCGCTGTGGCGACACTGGTCACCGACCGTGCATTGCTTCTATACGGTCTCCCGGGTACGGCCAAAAGCTGGGTCAGCGAACATATGGCCGCCGCAATCTCCGGAGACTCCACACTGATTGTGCAGGGCACGGCCGGAACCGGGGAGGAGGCCATACGTTACGGATGGAATTACGCACGTCTACTTGCAGAGGGCCCGAGCGTGGAAGCCCTCGTCCAGACCCCGGTGATGAAGGCAATGCAGGAAGGCAAGATCGGACGGATAGAGGAACTCACCCGCATCGGCTCCGACGTGCAGGATACGTTAATCACTATCCTTTCAGAAAAGACCTTGCCTATACCGGAACTAAATAAAGAGGTGCAGGCCATACGCGGTTTCAATATCATTGCCACAGCCAACAACAGAGACAAAGGGGTCAACGATCTTTCAAGCGCATTGAAACGTCGTTTCAGTACGGTCATTCTTCCGCTGCCCGAAACACTGGAGGAAGAGGTTGACATTGTCAGGCGTCGTGTGGAAAGTTTTGAGAAAATGATGCAGCTCCCTGCGGAGAGACCGGCTCTCGACGAAATACGTCGGGTTGTCACTATTTTCCGGGAATTACGTCAAGGCGCCACTAATGACGGCAAGACGAAACTTAAGAGCCCGAGCGGCACTCTAAGTACGGCTGAAGCCATCTCGGTGGTCAATAACGGTCTTGCAATGGCCGGCTATTTCGGCGACGGACAGATACATGCCGAAGACCTTGTCTCAGGAATACTCGGTGCCGTAGTGAAAGATCCTGTGCAGGATAAAGTCGTTTGGAAGGAATATATGGAGACTGTGGTCAGGAACCGTGAGGGCTGGAAAGACATATATCGTGCCTCGAGAGATGTTATATGATTTGCTCAAGAGATATTCATGATTTAATGGTTGGCAATCAATATGAAAGACATTCATCTATTGGGGATACGACATCATGGCCCCGGCTCTGCCCGCAACGTTGTGGAAGCCTTGGAAAGGATCAGGCCGGATCTTATACTCCTTGAGGGACCGGCGGAGGCCGAGGATCTCATCTCATTTATGGGAGAGGGTCAGATGGAGCCGCCGGTGGCCCTGCTCGGATACCAGCACGATGCTCCGCAGAATGCCGTGTTCTATCCCTTTGCTGTTTTTTCCCCGGAATGGCAGGCAATACGATATGCAGTACGGGAGAAAGTGGCGTTGCGTTTTTTCGACCTTCCGCTTGCATATTCCCTGGCTTTTGAAGCAGGAAACCGTGACGTGGATATGACGGGAGTCAAAGATGATGAGGCTGCAGATCCTTCAGATCCGTTTGACCTCCTTGCGGAAGCGGCCGGTTATCCCGATGGGGAATCATGGTGGAACATGAACATAGAGCAACGCAAGGAGTCTGAAGGTATCTTCGAGGCTGTGAAGGAGGCGGTATCAATGTTAAGAGATGTTTTGCCGGGACACACCTCACATAAGGATTTGGTACGAGAGGCCTGGATGCGACGCATGATCCGTTCCGCACAAAAGGAGTCGTTCGAGCGGATAGCTGTAATCTGCGGGGCATGGCATGTCCCGGCCCTTGGCTATATGCCAAAAGTGAAGGAAGACAATGAACTGCTGAAGGGGCTCCCTAAAGTCAGGGCAGAGTGTACCTGGATTCCCTGGACATATGACCGGCTCACTTCCCGGAGTGGTTACGGAGCCGGTATAGACTCTCCGGGCTGGTATCATTATCTATGGCATTATCCGGATGATGACGGCTCTATATGGGTAAGCCACATAGCATCTTTACTCAGGCAAAAGAATATGGATATATCGGTGGCACATGTCATCGAGACTCTCCGTCTGGCACACGCTACCGCGGCATTGCGTGGGATGCCGGCCCCTACGCTTGAGGAATACAATGAGGCGGTAACGACGGTAATGGGTTTTGGCGACGATATTTTGCTACGGCTTATACGTGAATCCCTTATTGTTGGCAACCGGCTTGGCAAAGTCCCCGCTACAGTGCCTAAAGTGCCTCTTCTGATCGATGTGGAACGGTTTCAGAAACGTCTGCGTGTGCCTTTTACTGCGGAAATAAAGGAAATGACACTCGACTTGCGTAAAGATACCGACCGTGAAAGGAGTCTTTTTCTCCATCGTCTGGCTCTGCTCGACATTGACTGGGCCACGGAGAGACCCGTTGGCGGAAAAGGTACGTTTAAAGAGAAGTGGAGTCTTTACCATAGACCGGAGCAGATTGTATGCATAATAGAGCGGGCCATATGGGGAAACACGGTAAAGGAAGCTGTGGAGAAATATATATCCTGCCGTATGTCAGGTTTTACCCGCATCCCCGAACTTACGGAACTCCTTAATCGTGTAATTCCGGCGGATCTCCCGGAGTTAGTTGAGGCGATGACCATACGTCTCGATCGTATTTCGGCGGCATCAACCGATATTATTGAGATGTTGGAGGCGGTTCCCGATCTTGTGAATATTGTGCGTTACGGCGATGTCCGCAACCTGGATTTCACAAAGGTCGGGGAAATGCTCAGGGCAATCGTGGCTCGTATTCTCGCCGGTGGATTACTTGTGTGCATCAACATCGATGGGGAAGCTGCCGGAGAGATGCTCGAAAATCTGTCGGCTACCGATTATGCCGTTTCAATTCTCAATAATGAGGAGTTGAACAGCATGTGGTATGATTTCGTGCAGGTGCTCCGTAATTCAGCGGGTGTTCATCCTCTTCTTTCGGGATATTCCGCACGAATACTCTACAACAAGGGAAAAATATCGCGTGATGACATGCGCGACACATTGAGCTTCTATTCATCAGCAGGCTACGCTCCTTCTGATACGGCGCACTGGTTTGAGGGTTTCCTTAAGGCCTCCGGCTCAGTGCTCCTGCTGGACGATAACCTGTGGCAACTTGTTAACAGTTGGCTGTGTGGGTTGAGCGACGAAAGTTTTATTGAGCTTTTGCCGGTGATAAGACGCACATTCTGCAATTTCTCCACATTCGAACGGCGTAAACTTGGAGAAAAGGCCCGACGGTTCGAGTTGAATGGGCACCTCACATGCGATGAAGGATGTGATTGTGACTATAATGAAGAAGATGCGTCAAGGGTGATCCCTTTGGTAGGGATGCTTCTGGGAATAGATAAATAAAAGCAAGGGAAACATGGAAACAGAATATCTGAAAAGATGGCGCATGGCGCTCGGTGGAAATACAGCTGACGGCACCGGGGTGACGCTTACAGTAGAGGAGCAGCGGCTTGACAGTTCACTGGAGGCTGTCTACGACAGTGACCGTCAAGGGGGACTTAGTTCATCGGCTCCGAAGGTAAGCCGGTGGCTCGGCGATATCAGGGAGTTTTTCCCGCAATCCGTAGTGCGGATAATACAGCACGATGCGATAAAGCGTCTGCATCTTGATTCGTTGCTGACGGAAAAGGAGATGCTTGCAACGGTTGTCCCTGACGTACATCTGGTTGCCACGCTGATGTCTCTCGGCAGAGCCATCCCTGATAAAAACAAGGATATGGCCAGGCAGGTGGTACGCAAGGTTGTTGACGAACTTCTGAGTAAACTCTCTTTGCCTACAAGACAGGCTGTAACCGGAGCGTTGAATCGTTCGGCAAGGCGGCGCAATCCCCGCTATGGCGAGATTGACTGGAAGACAACCATAATCAAGAATCTGAAGAACTACCAGCCTGATTACAAAACCGTCATACCGGAAGTCAGAATCGGATACGGGCACAAATGCAAGGCGCTGAAAGATATCATTCTCTGTCTTGATCAAAGTGGTTCTATGGGTACATCTATCATATATTCAGGCATTTTTGGTTCCGTGCTGGCCTCTTTGCCATCCGTGAGGACCAAAATGGTGGTGTTCGATACGTCTGTGGTCGATCTTACAGATGATCTGCAGGATCCGGTAGACCTTTTGTTCGGCGTTCAGCTGGGAGGAGGAACAGATATCGCCAGGGCTCTGGCTTATTGCCAGAGTGTGATCACACGTCCGCAAGACACTATTCTTGTTCTGGTGACTGATCTTTACGAGGGGGTTGATGTGCGGGAGATGCGCAAGCGTTTTGCCTCGATTGTGGCAAGCGGAGTGCAATTGATTGTGCTTCCGGCGCTCAATGATGATGGCGCGCCAAGCTACGACAGACATAACGCGGAATATCTGGCCAGTCTTGGTGTTCCCACGTTTGCATGTACGCCCGACAAATTTCCCGATCTGATGGCCGCGGCATTAAGCAGGCAGGATATAGGGATGTGGGTGTCAACAAACATTAAGGAGAAGTAACCGTAATGTGAATATATCCCCGGTCTGACAATTAGGGCTGATCACTGAAGTATTTGAGACCTCCTTCTAAGAGGGTATATTTGGTGATTTCAGGCTTTGTACATGTAATGATGACGCATATGTATGGGAAAATACGGGTCAGGAGGACATGTGTCATTTTTTCCAGAAAGAGGTCGTGAAAATGAGTAGAATTGTATAGAGCTCAAGACGCCCGGTCAGCATAACGAACGAAAGGACCCATTTGGCGAGATCCGGCACCAGGGCATAGTTGCCCTCCACTCCGGTGATATCGGTGCCAAGGCCTGTGTTTGATATAGCCGAGAGGCAGATGAAGAAGCTGTCTTTCAAAGGCATTCCTGTCAGAACTATTATCGTACCCCCTGTCATAATTACGATCACGTAAAGGAAAAGAAACGCCAGGGTCTTCATGACTATGGGATTTGGAGTACCTTTGCCGTTGATACAAACTGTCGTGACAGCACTTGGATGCATCATCTTGAAGAATTCATTTTTCAAGAATTTGAAAAGAATTATAAATCTATCTATCTTAGCTCCTCCTGAGGTGCTTCCGGCACAAGCGCCCATTACCATCATTATGATCAGCACGACGACCGCCTCCGGCCCCCAGTCGGCAAAATCAGGCTCTGTGAGTCCTGTCGACGACAATATTGATACCGCCTGAAAGAGTGGGTCGATTGTCCAATCGTCGAGACTGTCGATCATCCCGCGCTTCCACAGATTGAGACAAAGGAGCGCGTAACATATGCCGATTATCGCGAGATACCATTTCAAGACATCATTGCGCATGGCCGATTTCACATCACCGCGGGCCGCCTTGTAGATCAAGGCGAAATTAACCCCTCCGAGAAACATGAATATAAGGAGGATAATCTTTATATACAGATTGTCGAGTTCGGTGAGCGACATGTCGCTATTTGAGAATCCTCCGGTCGACATGGTTGAGAGTCCGTAGCATATCGCATCGAACAACGACATTTCCGAGAATGAAAGCAAGATGATAAGAAGGGTCGTCAGGCAGATATATACGAACCACAGTCCCTGCGCGGTGTAGCTGACGCGCGGACGGAGTTTGTCATGGGTTATGCCGGTGACTTCGGCGTTGAAAAGCTGCATTCCACCCTGATAGTTTAGCATAGGCACCACGGCAAGTGTGAAGAGGATAATTCCAAGTCCTCCCACCCATTGCACCACGCATCGCCAGAGAAGGATGGAATGTGGCACTCCCTCAAGACTGTTGAGCACCGAGGCTCCTGTAGTCGTGAAGCCGCTCATTGTCTCGAAAAAGGCGTCGGTGACACTAAGATGTGTGCCACATATCAGGAATGGCAACATGCCGAACATGGAGAGTATCACCCATGTGAGACCGGTAAGCAGTATTGCTTCACGTTTGCCCATTTCCCGGCTTTTAGGCTTGAGGCTCACCATGGCCATGCCGCAGCCGGCAGTAATCCCCATGCATACCAGAAACTGCATCACGCTGTTCTCTCCATATATGAGACCCGTGACGCAGGGGACAAGCATAAACAGGGCTTCTATCATGAGCAGCCAGCCTATCACACGCAGAAGCATGCGCACATTGATATAGCTCTTATGTCGGAAAAATGCCATTTTCGCGCGGATTTATCAGTTGAACCACTTCTCGATCTTGTTGATGGTGCCGGTGAGGCATACCACAACCACATAGTCTCCGCCCTGGATATGGGTGTTTCCACTCACAAGGCTGCACTGGTCGTTTCTAACCACAGCGGCGAGTGTCATGCCGAATGGCAGGTGGAGATCCTTTACGGCTGCCTTTGTGATCTTGGCACCATCTTTCACCGCGAGTTCCGCAACCTCCGCATCTGCAAGTGCCAGACATTTAGCGTTTCCCTCGTCGGCATCGAGGAGGATTTTGAAGATATGGCTCGAAGCAAGAAGTTTCTTGTTGATGATAGTGCCGATATTTAGGTTCTCAGCCTGGCTGACAAACTGCAGGTTCTCCACATCAGCCACCGTCTTAGGCACTCCGAATTCTTTTGCAGTGAGGCAGGAGAGGATATTGGTCTCCGAATAATTAGTTAATGCGAGGAATGCGTCATATTGGTAGATATTGTTTTCACGAAGCACCTCTATGTCACGACCATCGCCATGCACTATCTCACAGTCAGGGAGAGCCGTGGCAAGATTCTCGCAGTTCTCGCGGTCGTTGTCTATGATCTTGATGTGGAACTTGTCATGATACTGGGAAGCGAAGCGCGTGGCGATCCTCGTCCCTCCCATGATGAGCGCCTTTTTGATGACACGTTTTTTCTTTCCGCAGAGATCGCGCACTTCCTGTATGAAAGGAGGAGTGGTAATGAAATAGACTATGTCATCGCGCAGTATCTCGTCATTACCACCTGGAATAATCGTCTCGTTGTTTCGTTTTATGGCGAAGATATGAAAATCGTGCCCTGTGACAGGGAGATCTTTCAGCTTCCTGTCGAGCAGGGTAGAGTCGCTGTGCAGTTTCACTCCTATAAGGAGCAGATTGCCATTGTGGAGCTCACCCCAGTAGCGTGCCCAGTTATGGGCGAGGGCAAGCGCAATCTCGTCGGCGGCGAGGTCTTCGGGATATATGAGGAAATCCACACCGAGCTGACGCAGAATGTTGCCGTTTTCGGGAATCAGGAACTCATAGTTATCTATCCTGGCCACGGTTTTCTTTGCTCCGAGTTTTTTTGCTATGGCGCACGACGTGATATTGCGGGTCTCATATGGTGTGACCGCGATATAGAGGTCGGTGTTGGCTATTCCTACGTCGCGCATACTCTCGAAGGAGGAGGTAGAACCGTTCCATGTCATGAGATTGTAGTTGGAATCTATCACGTCAAGTCTGCTCTGGTCACTGTCGATCAGAATAATGTCCTGGTCTTCATTGGAGAGCATTTTCGCCAGGTGTGTGCCAACTTCTCCTGCTCCGGCTATGACTATTTTCATTGTATTGGTCTGTCAGAGTGTGTTGGCATTTGCCTTTTCAAGCGATTCTATTGTCTTGACCACGGATACGGTGTCGATGCCGCAAAGCTCACGCAGACGGTCGACAGACCCATGTGAGATCCATTCATCTTTCACACCGAGCGAAGTCAGGTTTACTTTCCCGCTGTTTTCCCTTATCCAGTCGTTGACAGCCGATCCGAAACCGCCTGCGAGTGTACTGTCTTCAAGCGTCACTATGTTATCATATTTCTCAGTAACCTGACGCAGTATTCCGTCATCGAGAGGTTTGAGCCATATCATATCGTAGACATCCACCTGTATTCCCTCCTCTTCAAGAGCTTTCGCAGCTTCAAGAGCAGTCTTGAGGATCGGCCCGAGCGAAAGAATGGCGGTACGCGCCCCGTCGCGAAGACGTATGGAACGCCCTTTCCCGACGGGTATGTCATGCATATCCGATCTCCAATCGGGAGTTGTGGCTCTGCCTCTGGGATAACGTATTGCAAGAGGGGTGGGTAAACTGAGGGAAGTATACATGATATTTCGCATAGTCTCCTCATCGGCGGGTTCTGCCACGGTCATGCCGGGGATGCACCTGAGATATGCAGTGTCGAACATTCCATGGTGCGTCACGCCATCTTCTCCGACAATACCGGCTCTGTCGATGCAGAAAGTCACTGGCAGACCTTGTATTGCCACATCGTGTATTATATTATCGTATGCTCTCTGAAGAAAAGATGAATAAATGGCTACGAACGGCTTCTTGCCGGCGGCTGCGAGACCTCCTGCGAAAGTGACGGCATGGCCTTCTGATATGCCCACATCGTATGCCCTGTCGGGCATCTCTGCCATCAGTCGGCTTAGAGAGGTGCCTGTCGGCATGGCGGCTGTTATGCCGACAACTCTTGAATCTTTTCTGGCGAGCTCAAGAAGAGTTTCCCCGAACACTTCCTGCCATAACGGGGGATTTCCATCGTTGCCTCCACAGAAGCGCTCTCCTGTCTCAGGATCGAATTTGCCGGGGGCATGCCATACCGTCGGATCCTCCTCCGCCTTTTTATATCCTTTCCCTTTCACAGTGCAGAGATGGAGCAGACGGGGACCTTTCATATCTTTAATATCCCGGAGCACTTTGACCAACTTTATGACATCATGCCCGTCAAAAGGTCCGAAATATCTTATGTTGAGACCTTCAAAAATGTTTTGTTTCCTGGAGATAAGTGATTTGACAGAGTTATTGAATCGTATTATCGCACGTTTACGGCTCTCAGTCAGAAGTCCTTTGCGCCGGAAATAACCGGCCATTTTATCCCGAAGTCTGTTGTAACCGGCCGATGTGGTCAGATCGGAGAGATAACTGTGGAGCGCGCCGACATTGTCATCAATGCTCATGTCGTTATCATTAAGTATTATGAGCAGGTTGTTGGGATGGTTCGACGCGTTGTTGAGCCCTTCGAAGGCGAGTCCGCCACTTATGGATGCGTCGCCGATTACAGCCACAGTTTTCCTTTCTTCGTGTCCGGGAGTCGTCATGTCGGCAATAGCCATTCCGAGGGCTGCCGAAATGGAGTTTCCGGCATGCCCGGCTATGAAAGTGTCATAAGGGCTTTCGAGCGGTGTCGGGAAGCCGCTGATGCCTCCGAAAGTGCGTTGCGTGGAGAAAGCGTCGCGACGTCCTGTAAGTATTTTGTGAGCATATGCCTGATGGCCCACGTCCCAGACAAGCCTGTCGGCAGGAGTGTCAAAGACGTAATGTAGCGCAACAATGATGTCGACCGCGCCCATACTCGATGCGAAGTGGCCCGGATTGACTGAAAGATGCGATATCAAGAATTCTCTTATCTCTGCACACAGCTCGGGCAATTGTTCGATTTCAAGCTTCCGGAGGTCGGAAGGTGAATTGATTTTATCCAGCAGAGATGATGATACTTCGTCGATGGATGAATTCATTTCTTTTTTTGATTGTTGTCGTATTGTCGGCCATATTTCTTCCACAAAGGCACGAATATGATAATGCCGGAAGCAACAATCAGGAAGATATTCTTGAGATTGAAGCCTCCGCCCAGGGCGAGGAGTGACCAGGAAAGCCATACCCACACGAGTGCAAGCACTGCGAAACCGACTATTCTTACAGCATTCATTTTTGCGAAATTAATCTTTTTTTCTCACATCGCCAACCAAAAATCATACTATTTTTCATGAGCGGCGAAGTATAATCCTAAAATTTTATCCGGAGATGGATATTAACACCTTTTTACATAAGCGAAAAAGCATATTCGCGCGTTATTACGGTAAATCATCCGCCTTTCACCGCGGATGACAATAACGACCGATCTTAAACCTGAACCGACATGAGGAATAGTGCTGAAATATTATTGGCAATCTGTATAGGTCTGGCCGTAATCCAGACTGCGGAATCATGCCGCAGCGGAAATGCCTCCGAGATATCATCCGCGGCGAGCATAAATATTAAGGCCTCGCGGACTTCGGACGATGCCGGCATTGTGCGTCCGTTGTCCATACCGTCGACAGGAGAACAGGCGATGGCATATATGAAGGAGAGCGGACATTGGTCGAACTACTCGAAAGGGATACTTCCCCGGATGGCTGACGATGTCCCCGACTATGCGTGCCGCATTCTTGGAAGCGGCCATGACGGTTTCCTTGTGGTCGATAAGGATAGGATGGAGGTTATCAGATTCGACCGCTATGGTGTCGAGCTTGAGGCATTTGGCATGGCCTGTGCGAGAAATTATGGCACGAAGCACAAGAAAAGCGACTCGCGCACGCCTGAAGGATTCTTTTCTGTCAAAAGGATACACAACAGCACTGAATGGCACTACGTCGATGACAATGGGGTGAGAAGCGACAAGAAGGGAGAGTTCGGCCCAAGATTCATACGTCTGAACATCCCCGGGACTTCGCAGATCGGGATACACGGCACATCTGCGCCGACAAGCATTGGGGGGCGTCGAAGCCACGGATGCATACGCCTGACAAATGAGAATATATTAAAGCTTGTAGAATCAGTCGATTCCGGCATGCCGGTAATAATAACGCCCGCAATTAAGGATATGATTGTTAATCAGGAGGAGGGGGTAGACATACCTTCAGTCAGCACTGTGCCTGGCAAGCCGAGACTCATTCTTGAAGAAAAATATATGTCTGATCTTTGAAAAATTATTTGTCAAATCGTTTAAAGAGATAGGAAAAAACACAATAAATGGTTAACTTTGCATTCTCAAAAGCAATTTGATGACTAATTACGACAATTTCAATCCCACTATTCCCGAGACTGAGGAAGTGGACAATATAGATAACTTGCCCCCTGCGCCCAAGGTGGTGGAACCGGGACAGAAAACAAAGAGAGGCAGGACCGAAAGGGTTGTGCGTAAGAAACCTGCTCCTAAGCCTGCGGAAAGCAGAAAGGAGCGGGTAAGTTTCTCTGTGGCTGTCAAGCAATGGGCGGGTGGTCAGACTGTGAGATGGGTGACAGGCCTTTTCCTTGGTTTCTCAGGCATTTATCTTGGAGTATCGTTCCTGTCTTATTTTGCCACCTGTATGTCTGATCAGGCTGAGATAATTAATTCGGCGGTCGGTTATGCCGGCCAGATAGAGAATAAAGGGGGAGAAGGGGGAGCGCGTATATCCGACTTTCTCATAAATAAATGTTTCGGACTCGGATCTCTTGTGATAGTGTCATGGCTTTTTGCAATGGCACTCAAACTTCTTGTGGGAAAACCGAGGTTCAAGTCAGTAGATTTCACGATAAAGTCTGTGGTTGCGCTTATCACAGTCTCGCTAATCATCGGTCTCCTTACCATCGGTCTTTCATCTCCTGTAAATTGGGGAGGATATCATGGGAGATACGTGAATGAGTTTGTGATACATTTCCTTGGATGGACCGGCGCTGTGATATTGTGTCTGTTCATGATCTCACTTTTTGTCGTGATATGTATGCGCGACCTGATCTGCTGGATAATACGTATCCGCAGACAGAGGGCTGAGCGCCGCAGGAAAGCCGCTGAGAAAGAGGAGGCGGAACGCCAGGCCAGGGAACGCGAGATGGAGGAGATGCGAAAGTTTGAGGAAGCTGAGGCTCTCCGCCGGCAGGAGGAAATGCAACCGGAACGCACAGAAAATGCCGGCGAACCAACCCATGTCACTTTCAGCGACGAAGAGACAGGTCTTTATTCATCCCTGCCTGATTTTGAGGAAGATATCCCTCAGCGACATCTTGATGTCGTACCCGCAGACACGGCAAGAGGGGAGAGTTCTGACGGATTGACTGCCGCCCAGACAGAATATGTATTGCAACAAGATGAAACGGGACAATCCGGCGACACAGCCTCCGCCAATGAAATCCGGAATGCTTCCCCCCTCGACGAATCGGAAGCCACTTCCCCGGAAACTGCCATCAATGATCCGGCAATGGTGGTGAAAGTCAACAACATCGCTCAGATTAACACATCGCGTGAATCATCGGAATCTATGCTTCCCGGCATGCATCCCTATAAATTCCCGCCGGCCGAGATTCTCCGCGAAGGATCAGACCATATCGCTGTGGATGCTGCGGAGCAGATGGACAACAAGGAGCAGATCAAAAAGACGCTTCTCGATTTCGGTATACCTATAGTTAGCATCGAGGCTACTGTAGGACCGACAGTAACTCTCTACGAGATAGTGCCTGACCGTGGTGTAAAGATCAACCGCATACGCAATCTTGGCGACGACATAGCGTTGAGCCTTAAGGCGGAGGGTGTAAGAATCATCGCCCCTATTCCCGGGAAAGGAACCATAGGCATAGAAGTTGCAAACAACGATCCTCAGACAGTATCGATGCGTACCATCATAAAATCCCGGAAATATCAGGAATCAAAATACAAGCTCCCGATAGCCATGGGATCGACAATCTCCAATGAGGTGTATATAGCTGATCTTGCAAAAATGCCACACCTTCTTGTGGCTGGAGCCACCGGACAAGGAAAATCTGTAGGCCTTAACGCTATCATCGCCTCTCTTCTCTACCGCAAGACTCCCGACGAATTAAAATTCGTGATGATTGACCCTAAGATGGTTGAGTTCAGCCTTTATGCTAAGATCGAGGCCCATTATCTTGCGAAAATTCCTGACGCTGAAGACGCTATCATAACCGATATGGAGAAAGTAGTGGCCACACTGAGCTCGCTCTGTGTGGAGATGGATGACCGTTATCAGCTTCTTAAGGCCGCGCATACCCGCAATATAGAGGAATATAACGACAAAATAAAAGCGAGGTCTCTTAATCCTGCCGAGGGTCACAGGTTCCTTCCCTATATCGTAGTGGTCGTTGATGAGTTCAGCGACCTGATAATGACAGCAGGTAAGGAAGTTGAGATTCCGATAGCGCGTCTGGCACAGAAGGCAAGGGCTGTGGGTATGCATGTGATCATCGCCACACAACGTCCGTCTACGAATGTGATCACAGGAATCATAAAAGCCAACTTCCCGGCCCGTATTGCGTTTAAAGTCAGCTCAGGTGTCGACAGCAAGACAATCCTCGACACCACCGGCGCTCAACAGCTCATAGGCCGGGGAGATATGCTTATCAGCAATAATGCTCCTATGGTGAGGGTGCAGTGTGCTTTCATCGACACTCCCGAGGTTGAGGCGATCTGTGACTATATTGAGCGTCAGCCTTACGGACAAGGGGCCTATCGCCTGCCGGAGCCTGTTGTGTCGGGATCAGGTGATTCAGACAGTGAACCGGGCAACAATTTCGGAGACAAAGATCCTCTTTTCGACGAGGTTGCACGCCTGATAGTGTCGAGCAACACAGCCTCCACATCATCACTTCAGAGGCGCTATTCGATAGGCTACAATCGTGCCGGAAAAATAATGGATCAGTTGGAGGCTGCCGGCATAGTAGGCCCCGCGCACGGTGGCAAACCCCGCTCGGTGCTTGTCGATGCAATCACTCTTGAGTCCATCCTTAATCCGTGAAACGTTATTATTCGGGTAAGGATGTAATGTCTCACCGACATATATACCGTAATATAAGAAATCAAGGAAATGAATAAAAGAATAAACCATAAATTATTGACAGCTATCGTGGCGCTGCTTGCAGCGTTGCCAATGGCTGTTGGAGCATCGGCGGCGCTCACGGCGCAACAGGTCGCACAGAAGGCCGCAGCTGTAATAGCCGGAGCCAAGGGTCTTAGCGCTGGGTTCGTGGCAACTGGTAGCGGCGTGACATCGAAAGGAACTATAAATGGATCCGGTACAAAGTTTTCCGTTATTACTCCCCAGGTATCCATCTGGTATAACGGCAAGTCGTTGTACACTTATAATCCACGCACTTCCGAGACGACAATCACCACTCCCGATGCGCAGGAGCTCCTTGAATCCAATCCGCTGCTTTACGTGAAAGGAGGTGTGAGCGGCTACACCTGCACATATTCCGCGACACGCCAGAAAGGTAAATATGTGGTGGATCTCACTCCACGCAACAAACGTAGCGGCATAAAGAAGATGACATTCACGGTCAACGCCTCTGATTTCCACATAAATAAAATCGTGGTTGTCGGCTCGGGAGGAACAACTACCGTGAATGTCACGTCGTTCAAGACAGGAGTGGCTTTCCCGGCTTCTGTTTTTGAATATCCGAAGGCAAGATACCCGAAAGCGGAAATCATTGACCTGAGATAGTTGCAGACAATGTCCGCTCAAGCGGACCAAATATCCATCTATATTGTTAAATATTGTGTGGCCCCAGCGGTAGTCCGATTGTCGGCGGTCGTGAAGGCAACCTTAAATTTGAAAGAAACCATGGCAACAGTGAAGACAAAAGTGCTGATCATAGGTTCCGGCCCTGCCGGATATACCGCGGCCATCTATGCTTCGAGAGCAAACCTTAAGCCGCTCATCTACGAGGGTGACCAACCTGGCGGCCAACTGACAATCACTACCGAGGTGGAGAATTTTCCTGGATATCCTGAAGGAGTGCAGGGAACTGCCATGATGGAAGAATTCCGTCAGCAGGCAATCCATTTCGGAGCGGAGATAGTCAGTGGCACAATAGATAAAGTCGATTTCTCAAAACGTCCATTCATATGCGAAGACGATCGTGGCCGCATAGTGGAAGCTGAAACTGTGATAATATCCACAGGCGCCTCCGCCAAATATCTCGGACTTCCTGATGAGGAAAAATACCGTGGTCTCGGTGTGAGTGCATGTGCCACATGCGATGGCTTTTTCTATCGGAAGAAGAATGTAGCCGTGGTTGGCGGTGGCGATACAGCCTGTGAGGAGGCTCTCTATCTATCGACTCTTGCCAAGAAGGTATATCTCATAGTGCGTCGCGGTGTGTTAAGGGCATCGGAGGTGATGCAACGTAGAGTCAGGGATCGGGAGAATATAGAAATACTTTTCCATTGCAATACACTTGGCCTCTTCGGAGAAGATGGTGTTGAAGGTGCGCATATAGTAAGGAATGCCGGCACTCCTGATGAGGAGAAGTTTGATATCGCCATCGATGGTTTCTTTCTCGCCATAGGACACCGTCCCAACACCGGCATCTTCCAGGAATGGATCGATACTGACGCCGAAGGTTATATCAAAGTAAAAGAAAATACCTCCCATACCAATGTTGATGGCGTGTTTGCCGCCGGTGATTGTGCCGACCCACGCTACCGTCAGGCTGTTGTGGCCGCCGGATCTGGATGCAAGGCAGCGCTTGACGCGGAGAAGTTCCTGATGGAGCATTCCGACATGTGATTGTCACGTCATTGTCTGCGGACTTATCCAAATAGTTATTTACAGTCAGAAACGTATAAGATTGCGAAATGGACATTCAAGACAAGACTATGACTCTTGACCGGCGCTATTTACGAATGGCGCGCATATGGAGTGAGAATTCATATTGCCATCGGCGGAAGGTCGGTGCTCTCCTTGTGAAAGACAAGATGATAATATCCGATGGATTCAACGGAACGCCTTCGGGTTTTCCAAATGTCTGCGAGGATGATAGCGACACGACGTTCCCTTACGTGCTCCATGCGGAGGCCAACGCTATAACCAAGGTGGCACGCAGCAATAATTCAAGTGAGGGGAGCACCCTCTATGTTACGGCAAGTCCTTGTCTTGAATGTTCCAAACTTATCATACAATCCGGAATCCGTAGAGTGGTGTTTTCGGAGCTTTACAGAATAACAGACGGTCTTGATCTGCTGCGACGCGCAGGCATCGAGACCGTACATATCCCTCTGGAGAATGAATAACAGAAAAAATCTCGGACTCGTAGCCCTCCCGTTGCTTCTGGCGTTGGGTGTCGTCGGCGGAATATTTATCGGGAAATACATCACCAGGCGCACTCTTTCGGTTGAGGAGGAGAAATTCAGGACAGTATTGCGTCTCATCGACTCTGAGTATGTCGACAGAATCGATGTGGATTCTCTTATAGAGACTATGCTCCCGGATCTTCTTGAATCGCTCGATCCGCATTCGGCATATATACCTGCCAGCGAACTTCAAGCCGTCAACGACGATCTTGAGGGTTCGTTCAGCGGTGTGGGTGTATCGTTCCAGATTGTTGACGATACTGTGCGTGTTGTCGAGGTGATTCCTGGCGGTCCGGCCGAAAAAGTAGGCATAATGCAGGGAGACAGGATTATCCAGGCTGACTCAGTGAAGCTTACCGGTCCTGAGGTCACAAGCCAGGATGTATTCAAAAACCTGCGTGGAGAGAAAGGATCAAAAGTCGTTCTCCATATCAAACGGGCAAATACCTCTAAACCGGTGTTGTTTGATGTGATCAGGGGTGATATCCCTGTCAATTCAATCGATTGTTCCTATATGCTTAATGACTCCATCGCATACCTCCGGGTTACAAAATTCGCTCGCAATACGTATAACGAATTCTTCACCACTCTCAATGATCTCAAGGCTGAGGGAGCAAAGAAATTTGTGATAGACCTGCGCGGCAACACCGGCGGATTCATGGATCAGGCTATTTATATGGCCAATGAGTTTCTGCCTGCCGGTAGAATGATAGTATATACCAAAGGGCGTCGTCCGGAAAACGAGACAATGGCGATAAGCGATGGAAGCGGCACCTTCAAGGACGCTGAGATAACAGTGCTCACCAACGAGATTTCCGCTTCCGCATCAGAGATTTTCGCCGGCGCTATCCAGGACAATGACCGAGGTCTTGTGATAGGACGCAGAAGTTTTGGAAAGGGGCTCGTGCAGAATCAGACTGAACTTCCCGACAGTAGTGCTGTGCGTCTCACCGTGGCAAGATATTACACCCCGTCCGGCAGATCCATTCAGAAGGAGTATTCCCGTGGGCGCGACGGGAAGTATGAGTTGGATATCGCCGACAGATATTCCCATGGTGAGTTCTACAACGCCGACAG
Source organism: uncultured Muribaculaceae bacterium (assembly GCA_910588245.1). GTDB lineage: Bacteria > Bacteroidota > Bacteroidia > Bacteroidales > Muribaculaceae > Lepagella. Next base: position 57,808 of record CAJUQP010000001.1, read on the forward strand.
CATCAAGTTTGACAAATCGAAGATATTCTCCACCTCCAACGGGCGAACAGTGTATGGGGGAGGAGGAATCATGCCTGATATATTTGTGCCGGAGGACACGACAGGCTACACGTCATATTATGTACAGGTTGCAAACCAAGGTCTGATACAGAAGTTCGCTTTCGCCGTAGCCGACCGTTACCGTGATATGGTTGGAGAGTCGAAGAGCATAGAGCGTCTGCTGAAGGTGCTTCCCCGCGACAATACACTGCTCGAGAATTTCGTAAGCTTTGCCGTTAAGAATGGCGTGCCAGCACGCTGGTACTATATAAGGCAGTCGCGTGGGCTTCTTCTTGACCAGATAAAGGCTATCATAGCCCGCGACGTGCTTGGATATCCCGCTTTCATCGAGATGCTCAACCAGTCGGATCCTGCCGTCAACAAGGCTGTGGAGGCTCTCGAGCAGGGCAAATCTCCAGTCGATATAAAGATGGAGAAGGAAACCGAGTCTCATCAGTCATCGAGGCAATCAGTCATTAAAGTAAAACCAAACGCTAAATGAAAAACACATAATTATGGAAAAGAACGAAATCAGACGGAAAGTGAAGTCGCTGCGCGTCATGCTTTCCGACCAGGAGAGAAGAATGGCTGCGGAAGAGGTGTTCGCACGTCTTGAGAAAACAGCCGCTTTCCTTCTCGCCGACAGAATACTGATGTATCATTCCCTTCCCGATGAACTTTTCACTCATGATTTTCTCGGGAAATGGAAAGATCGGAAACATTTCTATCTTCCGAGAGTGAACGGGGTTAATCTTGAGATTCTTCCATATGAGGAATCGAGGCTGGAGCTTGGCAGTTTTCACATAGAGGAGCCTACAGGCGACAATACTGTTGATCCGTCGGAAATAGAACTGGTAGTGGTGCCTGCGGTGGCTTACGACAGAAACGGAAACAGACTCGGCAGAGGAAAAGGCTTCTACGACCGTCTGCTCAAGAATACCCGCGCCACGAAAATCGGCGTAGGTTATGAATTCCAACTCGTGGATGAGATCCCGGTTGAACCTCACGATGTTGGCGTAGATATCATAATCACCCAGAATTCGACTATCATAATAAATGGCCCACTATAATAGAGATTCAAAGCTCTCGGAGGCTGTAATGGCCAATCCGCAGATAATACCGGTTATCAATCGACTCGGCATTAGTCTTGGTGTGGGCGATGGTTCCATAGGGTCGACATGTGTTCAGGCACATGTCGACCCTGACTTCTTTCTGTCAGTTATCAATACGTTTCTTGATGAAGACTATTTCCCTGCCAATCCGAGGGGTACTTTTACACTCTCGAAAACAATTGACTACCTGCGCAAGACATCGGAATTCTATCTCCGTGTGCAGTTGCCCAATATAGACCGACATTTCAGTTCACTTCTGTCGCGAAGCGGAGAAGACAACAATCTCGCTTTGCTGCGCGGTTTTTTCGATGATATGAGACAACAATTCTCGGACTGCATGCGCTATGATCTGGAGGTGCTTTTCCCAGCTCTCGTCAGCGGGAATGTGCCCGAGGATTTCCGATTATCGCTCTCAGGTCATGCTGAGATGGAAGCCAAGCTCCATGATCTGCTGTATTTCTTTGTAGTGCATCTCCGTGGAGACTACGACAGCAATCTCTGTATGGCTGTGGTTTCGGCTGTCTTCTCCCTGGAGAAGGATTATAGCCAGAACAACCGCATACGCAACCGTATTCTTCTGCCGATAATGGAAGAGATGATAGGGAAATAACCGTAAAGAGGAGACATGATGAAAGAAACCAGAAGAATCGCTTTGATAGGACTTGCCGCTCTTGAGGCAATCGGCATAAGGAGCATTGTGAGGGAATGCTCTGACTTCATGGTTGAAGCTTTCGGAAATTTCGCGGACTTCATGCCTTTGGCAGATAGTTACGAGGCATATGTGGCCGATAGTGGAACGTTTGTCGCGAATCTTGACTTCTTTATGCCAAGGCGCCAGAAGACTATAGTCACAGGTATCTCTGTCATGTCTTTGAAAAACTCTTCGGGAGGTCCGCTTATAATAGGACATGATGCTGACGAAGCGGACATTGAGGTGACTGTGAAAAAACTGCTCGGTTCTCTACAGACGGGAGAGACGGTTCCGGGAGAACTTTCCTTCAGGGAAAGGGAGGTGTTGCGTCTCATAGCGGCAGGACGTATCAACAAAGAGATCGCAGATGAACTTTGTATCTCGGTAAATACCGTGATATCACACAGAAAGAATATATCATCGAAACTCGGAATCAAATCAGCATCCGGACTCTCTCTCTATGCGGTCATGAACGGGATTATATAGTCACTCTTTTAGAGTGCATAAACAATAGAAAACTAATAAGATATAAACGACAATCTAACAACGAACAACCAACAACCAAATACATAACATTATGATTAGGAAAATCGTGAGCATCGTCATGCTTTTTACAGGTATGCTTTGCGTCAGCGCCCAACAGATGCAGCTGACACCTCTTCCACTCAATCCAAAGGTCAAGGCGGGTGTGCTGCCTAATGGCTTGAGCTACTACATCATGCACAATGAAGAACCCAAGGAGCGCGCCAATTTCTACATCGCGCAGAAGGTGGGTTCCACACTTGAGGCCCAGGATCAGCTTGGACTTGCCCATTTCCTTGAGCACATGGCTTTCAACGGCACAAAGAACTATCCCGGGAAATCCATGCTCAATTATCTCCAGAGCAAGGGTATCCGTTTCGGTGCTGATATCAATGCATACACCGATTTTGATGAGACTGTCTATAATATCGACAATGTCCCCACTACAGACAAGGCGCTAATGGACAGCGTTCTTCTGGTGCTCCACGATTGGAGTGGTGATATTCTTCTTGAAGAGTCGGAGATCAATGCCGAAAGGGGAGTGATCCAGGAGGAATGGCGGCAGCGCAATGACGCAAACTTCCGTATGTATGAGTCAATACTTCCCAGGATCTACGACGAATATCAGTATGAGCAGCTCCCTATCGGGAAGATGGAGGTGGTTATGAACTTCAAACCGGAAGTGCTGCGGGCATATTATAAGAAATGGTATCGTCCGGATCAACAGGGCATCGTGATTGTCGGTGATTTCGATGCTGATGAGATGGAAGCAAAAGTTAAGAAACTTTTCTCGACTATCCCGATGCCTGAAAATGCGGCTCCAAGGGAATATCCTACCGTAAGCGACAATAAAGAACCGATATATGTCTCGTTCAGTGATCCTGAGCTGAGGATGTCACGCACCACAATCTCCTTCAAATCGGAAAAAGTGCCTTTCGAACAGCGTAACACTGCTGAGATATATCTCATGAACGATGTGATGCAGAATGTGGTGTCGCAACTGATCAACACCCGCCTGCAGGAAAATGCCTTGAACCCAGAATGCACCTATGCCGGTGCAGGAGTCTACTTCAGCGACTTCTATGTCTCAAAGACGAAAGACTCGTTTAATGTAGCTGTAGTCCCCAAGAAAGGGACACAGGCTGCAGTAGCTGAAGTAATGGGTATTGTGGCGCGTGCATGCAAGACTGGTTTTACTGACTCAGAACTCGAGCGTGTCCGCACAGAGATACTCTCAAGCTATGAGAACTCATTCAATGAGCGGGAGAAGACAACTAACGGGGCTTTCGGCAAAGAGCTTTGCCGTCATTTTATAGATAATGAACCTGCTCCGGGCATAGAGAAGGAATATGAGATGGTGAAGACAACTCTTCCAATGATTCCGGTGCAGGTGATCAACCAGATGGTCGCTCAGCTTCTTACATCCGAGAATATGGTGATTGTCACTACTGAACCACAGAAAGAGGGCTTCGAGATTGTAGCGGAGGATGTCATGGTCAAGACAGTAACCGATGCCATGAATGCTCAATACGAGGCATTCGTAGATGAGAAAATCACAGATCCGCTTATCTCGTCACTTCCCACTCCTGGTTCAATCACAAGCGAAAGCGATATCGTAGCTCTGGGAGCAACGGAATTTAAACTTTCAAACGGTATCAAAGTAGTGGTCAAACCAACCGATTTTGCTGCCGACGAGATAATATTGACGGCATTCAGGAAGGGTGGAAAACAGGCTTACAGCAAGGATGAGGCTCCTGAGGTGCATCTTCTGGATGCTGTCGCTTCCACAATGAAGATGGGACCGTTTGACAATAAGGATCTCAGCAAATATCTTGCGGGCAAGCAGGTAGGCCTTGGTTTCACAACCAATACCTATACTGATATGATCTCCGGATCATCGACCGTGAAGGATTTCAAGACACTCATGGAACTTCTCTATACTGAGTTTACCAACCGTTCAGCCGACGAGAAGACTTTCGATGTGCTGAGACAGAATCTTCGCACACGTCTGCAGAATGCCGAGAAGGATCCAAACACCGTATTCTCGCGCCAGATCAACGCAACACGCTATCCCTGTAATCCTCTGATGGCAAGTCTTACGCTCGAGGATGTCGAGAAAGCCGACTATCAGAAAATGGTGGGCATGGCTCTCGATGCTGTGAAGAATCCGGCCGAATACACATTTATCTTTACCGGTAATGTCAATCTTGATTCAATCCGTCCGCTTCTTTCCCAATATGTAGCCTCGCTTAATGTTGCTCCGGTAGTGGATAAAGCACCCGTGACAGTGATCGACATGGCCAAGGGTGACATCAAAAACGAGTTTAAACAGACCATGCAGACTCCGAGCACCTCAGTCTATGACGTTTACAGCGGATATAACGTGCCATTCAACCAGAAAAACGATGTGATGGTGACTATGATGGGTGATATCCTTGACAACATCTACACAGAGACGCTCCGCGAGGAGGAGGGTGGAACATATGGTGCTTCAGTCGGGGCATCCATCAACCCCAATAACAACCTCTGGACTCTCATCTATGTTTTCCAGACGAACAAGGATCAGCAGGAAAGCCTTATGGCACGTGCGAAGTCAGACTATATGAAGCTACTCTCTGAAGGCGCAAGCCAGGAGAACTTCAACAAGGTGAAACAAGCCATGCTCAAGCAGTATGAGATCCAGATCCGGAAGAACTCATACTGGGACAGCAACATCATGTCTTATCTTCGTGGATTCGATTTGATAAAAGGTTACAAAGAAACGATAGAGAGCGTCACTCTGGAAGATCTCAACAAATTTATGAAGGGCATCTACGATGGTAAGAACCGCATCCAGGTGATCATGGAGGGTGTGAGTGCCCAGTGACCTACAGAGGCGTACCCTTTTAATCCTTAATTAAAAGCCGGAGGCAGAACATTATCTGTCTCCGGCTTTCATATATCGGTGTTTTTAGTTAAATTCGCGTATAATTACAATGATTAATGACATTGATGAATATGAACAGATTTATTTTAGGGAGCATGACGGCTTTCACTCTCATGACCTTTGCCTCAGAGGCTGACGGGGGGAGAAGAAATCCGCTGCTTCTCCCGTCTGACGCACCTTTTCAGGCTATACCTTTTGACAAAATCGCCACAACAGATTATAAGGAGGCTATAATCGAGGGTATCCGTCTTCACAATGATGAGATTGAGGGCATAGTCTCCTCGCCGGAAAGCCCGACTTTTCAAAATACCATAGCCGCATTCGACCGTAGTGGCAAGATTCTTGACCGTGCTGTGGCAACACTCGGGAATCTTGAGAGTGCCCTTGGCGACACGGCTCTGATGAATATCATGGCAGAAGTGACGCCTTTGATATCAGAGCACTCCACAGGGATTCTGCTCAACGAGGGATTGTGGAAAAGGATCAAATACGTCTATGATGACAAGGATAGTAAGGCTTCTCTTTCGCCTGAGGCTTTGCGTCTGCTCAACGAAACCTATCGAAGTTTCGCACAGAGCGGAGCCAACCTCCAAGGTGAAGACAGGGAGAGATTCCGTCGGCTTAACGCTGAGCTGTCTGATCTCGGAGTGAAGTTCTCGCAGAATGTTACCAATGGCATGTCTGACCCGGCGCGCCGGATGTGGATTGAGGAAGCTGACACTGCCGGGCTTCCTGAATTGATTAAGAAAGCAGCCCGAGAGGCGGCGGCAGAGGTGCTGAAAGCTGAAGGTAAGCCCGATGACGGCTCGCAATATCTCATTACTGTCTATGCTCCGTCATATGTTCCGTTTATGAAATATGCCGATAGTCGCGATCTCCGTGAAAGGCTCTATAAGCTCTACAATTCACGCAACGTCGGGGGTGAATTTGACAACACGCAGATTCTTAAGGATATCGCCAATATCAGACTTGAGATTGCCAATCTGATGGGGAAAGAGACATTTGCCGAATATCAGCTTCAAGGCACTATGGCAGCCAATCCAAAGACTGTTGCCGATTTTCTTGAGCAACTTCGTGTGAATTATACAGAACCTATGAAGATGGAGGTGAAGGAAATAGAGGAATTTGCGCGTAAGAGTGAGGGAGATGCTTTCAAACTCATGCCTTGGGATTATTCATATTGGTCGGACAAGCTAAAGAATGAAAGATATTCTTTCAACGATGAGGATCTGAAACCATATTTCGAACTGGAGCGTACGATAGATGGTGTTCTCGGTCTGGCTACAAGATTATATGGATATAAGTTCAAGGAGAATAAGAATATCCCGGTATATCATCCCGACGTGAAGGCTTACGAGGTATTTGAGAAAGACGGGTCAGTGCTCGGGGTGCTTTATGCCGATTTCTTCTATCGTCCCGGGAAAGGACCTGGAGCCTGGATGACTGAGTTCCGCACGGAGACGAAGGATGATAACGCCAAACGAGAATTACCGTTGATCTCCATAGTATGTAATTTTTCCAAACCAGTCGGTGATGAGCCTGTGCTTCTGACCCCCGATGAAGTTGAGACTTTCCTTCACGAGTTCGGCCACGCTCTACACGGTCTGTCGGCGCAGGCTACATACGGATCGCTTAGTGGCACAAATGTGTATCATGATTTTGTTGAGCTCTTTTCGCAGTTCAACGAGAATTATCTTACAGAAAAGGATTTTCTCGACGGTTTCGCACGCCATTACAAGACAGGGAAGAAGATGCCCAAGGAACTTATAGAAAAATTTGTGAAAGCCGGCCAATATGGAGCGGGCTACTCCTGCATGCGTCAACTTGGTTTCGGCTATCTCGACATGGCTTATCATACGCTTCGAGAACCTTTGAGAGCAAGTGCTGACGTTGAGAAATTCGAGCAGAAGGCGCAAGATCCGGTGAGAATATTCGATGTGGTGGAGGGTTGTATCACCTCTCCATCTTTCGGACATATCTTTTCCGGTGGTTATGCCGCAGGTTATTATGGATATAAATGGGCAGAGGCCCTTGATGCCGACGCTTTCGCAGCTTTCAAGGAGAATGGCATCTTCAATGCCTCGATCGCCGCAAAGTTTAAGAAGATGCTTCAAGCCGGTGGCACAGTAGATCCGATGGCACTCTATAAAGAATTCCGAGGGAAAGAGCCTACAGTCGACGCCCTTCTGCAGCGTGATGGTGTGAAATGACCTATCCCTCAGCTTGTATCAGAAACCAATATGAAGAGAAATCACCCGACGGAACTTCCTGCCGGGTGATTCTTTTTTTAAGCGAATAATCTGTCATTACATTGGATATGCTGTGAAACAGAAAATCTATAATGAATCCAGATATCAGGCATATAAGGAAATCAGTCAAGGCTATCGAAGATACTTCCATCTATTGAGAAAATGTTGGCGAGCGGTATTGTATGACCGGAGGAAAGGGTTAAAACTCCGTCATATTTTTCAAGTTTTTTGATTTCACCTGAGACTGTAAGATAGCAACCTCCGTTCTTAACCGGGTCAGGATGAAAGTATGCGATGACGACCCGTGAAGATGATTTGAGAGCGATGGCAAGCCTGCGGGATAGGATGGTCTGGTCTGCGGGAGAAAGTTCTACCCGGTCGGATGTATGACGAGCCATTTCGGCTATAGCTGCATCATGACCGGTCAGCGCGGCAAACGGAGCGAATTGAGCGGCTCTGTTCAACAGAGGCATCGGTCGATGCCGGCTGCTAACATGATGTGGCAGGTTTATAATATCCTCGTAACGCATAATCAATTATAAATTGTTACTTGTGATGTCCGCCTATCTGGCTGTTACGGTCGCGCTGAGTGGCGCCGTCAGCAAAACTCAATCCTTTCAGGATAGCGTTTTTGCCAAACAATTTCTTTATCTTGATGATGGCTTCCTGACGGCGTCGCTCTCTTACAAGTTCGGCTTCAGCTTCTTCCTGTTGACGTCGGAGTTCATCGTAGTCTGAAAACAGGTCGAACAATACCGGATTCGATCTTGTTCTTGCATCCTTCTCATCTATCAGATGGTTAACGGAAAGTGTCAGCCTTCTGACGAGCAAACGAGGATTTATGATACGATCGAATAGCTCCGCGGTTTTTTCAGTAATTATTTTCCCGGAAGAGGTAGGCCGTTCAAGATTGACAGTGCCATGCGCGTGTGCAGGGATCTGACGTCCGTAGAAGTCTTTAGTGACACGGCCGCGATAGCCGGCACGAATCGATGGATTGACCAATGACTCCACGTCATAACCGACAGTGAGTACTAACTGATCGGTGACAAGATGCTGTTCTATAAGATCGAGCGAGACACTGTCGGCCATCTCAAGAATTACGACCTTTGCTTTATCGGCAGTATACGCACATTGCAGCACCTGTCCGCTACTGATGCTTTTTCTCTCAGGACGGTAAGCCTTCACAAGACTCATGGTGACTGGTTCCCATCCCCAGGCATGATCGATCAGAAGCTCTGCATTGACACCAAAAAGCCGGTAGAGAAGATCCTCACGATAGAGAGAGCATCGTGCTATATCGCCCATTGTAACGATCCCGTAGGGAGCAAGCTTATTTGCAATGCCACGCCCAACCCGCCAAAAATCAGTAAGAGGGGTATGTTCCCAGAGCTGTCGGCGATAACTCATTTCATCGAGTTCAGCAATGCGCACTCCATCCTTGTCGGGTGGCATCTTCTTGGCCACGATATCCATAGCAATCTTGCAAAGATACAGGTTTGTACCAATGCCGGCGGTGGCTGTGATGCCGGTCTCTCTCAAGACATCGCGTATCATTGTCATGGCAAGCTCGTGTGCCGTCATGCCGTAGATGGCAATATAATCGGTGACATCCATAAAGACCTCGTCGATGGAATAGACATGGATATCCTCGGGGGCGATGTATCGGAGATAGATCTTATAGATTATGGTGCTCATCTTGATATAATGCGCCATCCTTGGTGGAGCTACAAGATAGTCTATGGCAAAGTCAGGGTTGGCGTCGAGCACGGCTTTGGAATAAGACTTTCCCAGTCGGCCCCGATGTCTGTTCTCCTCACTGACTTTCTGCACGACCTCGAACAGACGCGGGCGCCCCCCTGTGCCATATATTTTCAAAGCAGGCGACACAGCAAGACATATCGTTTTCTCAGTGCGCGACTCATCGGCTACGACGAGGCACGTGTCGAGAGGATCAAGGCCACGTTCCACACACTCTACGGAAGCGTAGAAACTCTTGAGGTCGATGGCAACATACTGCCGCTGTTTCTCCATAATCAACCGGTCACTTGTATATCGGGATTTACCTCAAGAAGATGTCTGACGAATCCCTCACTGTCTTTCGGAGAGATCTCCAGTGGCAAATAGCTCCGGAGCACTGTATGGTCGGTAAATGTTATCGCAAGTCTTTTTGTCGATATGGCAGGAGCGGAGAGAAAGCTCCGTGAGTTCTTTATTTCCTTTATTTTCTTTATCGGCAGACGGCGTGGACGACAGAACCTGTACACAATAAGTTCGTCACCGTCTACTGCATACCATATGCCAAACATTGTGATATAAAAGACGATACCGAATCCGATGGCATTTATGAGGGAATAGACCCAGTTCATACCTGAGATTGAGACCACTGTGAGGACAGTGAAATAGAAAGCCACCATGGCCCATACCCACCAGTCAATCTTCGAACGATATATTGTCTTATCCATAGCTTGTATATTTTAGAAATATAATTAGATCCCTCATTTAGCAGATCGAAGAAATATGAAGTGTTATTATTTATGGATTTTTTCCATTGCTGCTTTTGCTAAATGAACAATAATCCCATAAACAAGTGTGCCGAGCAAGGCCATCCCTTCGTTGATCAGAATTATATTCCACAGCGGCATCGGCCATTCAGGCCGTGCTTGCCGTATAGCTGCCAGTATCGCACAAATACTAAGCAATATAAACACAACTATCATCGAAACAGGAAGAAAACCGAATCTATATTTTCCAATCTGTATCATATTTAAAGTCATCACATATAGCTGTTACTCAACATAGCGAGCATCACTTTCCTTGATTTTTCATCAAAGCCATCTGAATGGAGATCAAGTGCCCTCCGTTTCTTTCGCGGAACGTTTCATAATCTTTCTCGAGCGATCAGTGATATCGCGTTTTACCATAGCAAAATTACAAAAAAATTTACTAATGATCATAGCTGTATGCATAGAAATATAGAGGAATACTAATTGCTATGTCATTATGATTTTGATGATAGCGCGTGTGATCATGTCAAAGTGTTAATAATCTGTCTCTATGTAGTCAACTATCTCTTTGGGGAGATATTTCTTATATTCCACGCCGTGAAAACTATTTATCAATGACGAAGGAGTCCGTTAAGGATCTGGCCGACTGGGAGCCCGATAACAACCTTCTTCTTCCCATGTCCGATACTAAAATACGGTGTAGCAATCGGTTCAATCTCATAGTGAGTGCGCGGGCCATGACGCTGTATGGCCTGACCACCGACGAGCATACCGAAATGCCCGGAAGCACTGTAGTTGACATAGCCTCCGACGCAGTTGGCTCCATAATAACCTAACATCGACGGAGGCATATAGCTACCGTCCGGCATCAATGGCATTGGGTTCTTCCCAAAGTAAGTGGCATATGCGGTGAAGGAGAGAGGGGATGATAGGCGAGTTGTAAAACGTCCCTCAATCCCTATCTGGCGGGTGAGGCCTCGGTGGAAGGCATATTGGTTTACAATCCCCCCGATATAGAACCCTGAATTACCATATCTAAATGATACACCTAACGAACCTGTGGCGATTGTCATCAATCCCGGATATTTCATTACGCCAACATTTCCCACCACTGACATATATTTCCCATTATAGATTATGCCGGGCATATTCAGTTCCGGCGAACCTGTCTCCGACAACTTTATTTGAGCCGCTCCGGATAGGGGATCAATGAAAGATGCGCCATTGTCATGAAAATTGCCAATGGGGGAGAGCTGTATCTTAAAAATGCTGTCGTTGGCGATCAAAGAATCGGGGGTCAGTATATCATCATGACTCTTTAAATGCATGATATTTACGCGCTTGGTTACATTGCCTTTATAGTGCTCTATACTGTCGGGCCGTAATGCCTGTGCTGCCGACGTCAAAGCGGTAGCCGTTAATAAAAGGGTCGTGACGGCATTACGTAGCATATTTAAGCGATATAAGATTATGAATAAAATTAAAGCAAATTTGCTTCGTTTGCAAATTTAATCATTTTATTTGATAAGTCGGTAAAAAAGCGCAGTACTACATCAATATGCAGCCTTGACTCTGTCGAGACAGATTATTGGATCACCCATTCAACAAGGGAAATCCTATCTATGATAATAAAGTTCTATAATGTATTCTTTTTGACAGTCGATAGACAATATAGGATATTAGACTTCCGATAGTCATTCCAAAAATTATATCGGAAGGATAATGGACTCCAAGATATAAACGGGTGTAACATTCCAATAAAGACCATCCTAAAAGTATTGCCGCAATCCATTTTTTCCTAAACCATAAGGCAGTGAAAACGGCTATCGCAAAAGAATTTGCAGCGTGCCAGGATGGGAACCCATATTTTCCACCTATATGTCCGTGAACTATATGTAACATTGTATGAACAGGATTGTCAGGATTCGTCGGTCTTAACTGTTGAACGGCAGCACGGCTTTAAAGTGCGCCATTTCATATGAATCGTAATGTGAGGACAATTGATGATGTTCTATTAATTTTTTTATTAAATTTTTGAATTTTAGGATGATATGTCGAACTTATATGTCAATCCATATGTTTCATAAGAAATAAAAACTAAAGATTCTCTTAACGATAAGATTATGAAGACTAAATTTTTAATGGCAGCGTTCTTGTGCGCTGCAGTTTGTCTAACTTCCTGTGACGGAAGCGATTCTAAACTTGCCGGTGAACTTGTCGGTACCTGGAAAGGAAGTACCACAGAGATGACAAAAGGCAAAAAAGATAAACCGGACAAAGAAGGGAGGAAAGAGTCTGATAAATCCGACAAACGCAAAGGCAACGAACGCGGCAGCTCTAATCATAGCGATGGAGGAGAAATGACCTGCAGGCCCACTCTCACATTCGTAAGAACTGACGGCACAAATGGCGGTACTATCAATATCGCGGCTGACTATACCGTTGCTAAAGGTGTGGAAACCTTAACTACCACTATCCCTGTCAAGGCTACTGTCAACGGAAATGTCAACGCTTCGGGTACATGGACAGTGAAGGACGGTGATGAAATAGTCATCAATCTTGATCTCTCAAAAACTGTGGTGAATGTCGATACGGCCTCTTTGGCGCTCAATTATGCAAAGCTTACCGACGCACCTCTGGATTCTCTTAACACAATCAAAGGACGCGTGGCAGCCAATATCACGGATATCATCAAACCTATGTTATCCGGGAAAATTCAGAAAATGCGTAAATTCGATGATGTAAAAATCACAGGCAAAACTATGACTCTTGAAGCAGGGCATAACAAAATGACATTCACAAAGCAATAACAGGTTATTCAATCTTCATAAAGAATACAGGGTGGTCGGACTCAATCCGGTCACCCTGTGTTTTTTATTGGGATGTCAATGTCATAAGCTCCGAACTGCAATGATTTGCAGTTTCATAATCTCATTAAGATCGCAATAAAAAATGCAACAAATTATTAGTTTTTATGAAATATTCATGAAACGATATAAATCTAATTTTGCAGGGTAAAATCAATCCTTCACTCATGAAAATTGAAAACACTATAAATAAGGTGAAAGAATTTATACTTTGGATTTACATCTTGGCAGTCCTCTCCGGGATTGTTTACGCAGCCTGTATGGGTCAGGAAACAAAAACACCAGGTGAAATCATATACGAGAAAACTCATACACGATAGATATTAGTTGCAATGAAAAAAAGCTGCTTTCGTAATTCTGGGTATATTAACCGGTTTTACATCCTCTATGATGGCGCAGGAAACAAAAAATCCATATTTGCCGGAAATTCATGGTACAATACGGGCAAAATAAGTGTTTTCAAATGGATGCCAGAGATTGCGTAGGGAAAAACGAATGGCGATAAGCAACGATAAGGCTATCACTACGAATATAAGAAGATATTGAACCATTACTCCGGCTATAATATCCTGTTCCAAGTCAAATGACGGTGGAAGCCCCTCTCCCCGCTCAATAGACTCTATTATGTCAATCATATCCTCCGCATAAAAATATCTGGTGATTAGATAAAAAAGTGGAGCGGTGAGAATAAATACCGCAGCTATGCTTACAATAATCCTGTCGCTTGTTTTGTGTAAAAGAGTTTTCATTCGTCAATATTCCATTTGTAACCTATGCCGTAAAGAGTCTTGATGCTGTTGGGTATTCCCGCCGCAGCCAGTTTTGACTTCAAGTTCTTGATGTGGGCATAAATAAAATTGAAATCATCGAGCATATCTGCCATATCGCCGCTGAGATGCTCTGCAATCGCACTTTTGGAAACAACACGGTTGCGGTTCTGTATAAGGAACAGCAACAGGTCGTATTCGCTTTTCGTCAATGCAATATGACTGTTCCCGACTGTCACTCTATGGGTCGGGAGGTCAATTGTGAGTTGTCCGGCGTGAATGGTGTTGTCATTTGTGAATTTCTTTCGCCTCATCAGAGCGAAAATCCTCATGCTCAATTCAGGCAGATGAAAAGGTTTGGGCAGGTAGTCGTCCGCTCCGATTCTCAGTCCCTCGACCTTATCGTCAAGAGAGTCTTTGGCGGAAATGATTATCACTCCGGTATGTGGCGATTCCTTCTTGATATTAGGCAATATATCAAGACCAATGCCATCAGGGAGCATAAGGTCAAGAAGAATGCAGTCATATTCATAGGCAGCAATCCTGTATAGGGCCTCATTGCAGGTATAGGCGTGTTCGCAAAGATAATCCTCGCGTCCAAGATATTCGGCGATAATCCTTGAGAGCATCTTCTCATCTTCTATTATCAATAGTTTCATGCTTGCATATTTTTCAAGCCGACAAAATTAAGGCCCGATTATGTATGAAATATGAATCCCGTTATTTCCACATCATCAGTATGCTGCCCGCGCATATAAGAATACCGCCGGCTATAACCTTTGGCGACACAGGTTCTTTCAGTAATATGAATGCGAGTACGATAGTAAGGACAACGCTAAGTTTGTCAACCGGTGCTACTCGCGACACATCACCGATCTGAATCGCCTTGAAATAGAATAGCCACGACAACCCGGTCGATATGCCGGAAAGAACAAGAAATATCCAGGTGTAACGCGATACGGATTTTACTTCCTGCAAATGGCCTGATACAAAGACAATCCCCCATGTGAGAAATAGGATCACTGTGGTACGAATTGCTGTGGCAAGGTTTGAATCGACATCTTTGACTCCTATTTTTGCACAGATGGCTGTCAGAGCCGCGAACAGAGCTGACAGTAGAGCATATATCTTCCACATTTCAGTTACGGTGTTTTACAAACTGCAATGATAACGGTATCAGTCTCTATTACATTATTAGAAGCTGTTAAATTTTTATTAAATCTCATGTTATCAAAAAGGAGCCATTCAGCAGATATGAAGAATGGCTCCCTTTGACGTTATCTGTCCAACCCTTTATCTCAATCCTTGCGGATTATGGAAGAAATTAACGAGTACACCTCCTCTTTTGTCAGTTCTGGTCACAGGGGATGCACGAAACCGGTCCTTCTGTGACATTACCGTCAAAATACATTTTTATTCCTAAACTTTCAAACAGCTCTATAACCTTTTCAGACGAGTCCTTGATTGTGCCGTTGAAGCCAAAAGCGTCGTTGTAGAACTCGCGTATGTCATTGTGATGATTCCTGCTCATTGCTTCAAGAAACCGGGGGAATATGGTCGTCAGGCTCCGACGATAGGTTGAACCGAAGAGCAACTCGGGCAGAAATTCCAACTCATAAATGTCGTAGGCATAGTTGCTCTCTTTGCCAATTCCCAGACATGAGGAAGTGGAAAGCGCCGCTCCAATCATTATGATTCCACGGGCATCAATATCTTCAGGGTTCCTTATCAATGTTTTGGTTGCTTCCAAAACATTGCGGATATACGAGATTCCGTCATCATACGACATTTTGTTCCTGTCTCCGATAACAGATACCGACAATTGTACCAATGTCACAAGACCGGTGTATGTCGTCATCTCGCTGTCAAGAGTCAGGGAATATTTCGGACAAAGAACGGCGTAGTCCGCAGCAATTCCATAAGCTGTACCGTAATCCCCTGTGTGGCTGTCAACCGCAACCGCTCCGAGTCCGTTCTCGGAGCCGCTTGAAGGATATGTGGGTATCAAGGCAAGCGGAAGCCGTTGCAGTCCATATGGAGATTTCCCTTTGAGGAAATTCCAAAGTTCAGTTTCGTGGTACACACCTAAGGACATCAGCTTGGCACTGTCCATGACACTTGCACCCCCTGCGCCAATAATCATTGTTACTCCGTTATCTTTTGCTACTTGTATTCCTTCTTGGATTTTTTCAAACTCCCTTGAAGAGTTCCCATATTCCACATAAGGGATGTTTGCCTCTTTTAGTGTATTTACAACATCATCATGGCAACCGTTCCTAAGTGCTGACGACGTACCATAGACAAACATTACCTTATATCCGCGACTGATTTCTTTGATTGTGTCGCATACGTCATTACGGAACAACAGCTTTGTGTCGTTCCTGAAAACAAAATCCTTCATACCTTCTTTCTTATCAATTTATTTATTACCAACCAGCCACCGAATACCGGAACCATCATTACCGGCATTCCCATACGGAAATCCTGCAATGCGGCATACAGATTGCCCGTGATGAGCACTATTCGCCGGAAGTTCCGGTTATCTGACAACCTGCAACTGTGGCAAGGAGCAGAATCAGCTATGCTTTCTCGAATTTCGCCGCAATGATTCCGGCAAAAGAGCAAGCAATGTAGATTTAAAGACTATTGATGGCAGAGCCATCAGCGCGGCGGCTCCCTTCCCTACGATTTTATCAGCGATGGAAGCATAGTAATACAATCATAGCCTCAGCAATAGAGCTTTTTTTGAACTATTGTCTGCGTTTTTATGACAGACAGTTTATTACCCGAAAAAAGGTAAACAAAGATCTTCTGATACGCTTTGAGGAACTGATTGACGGATATTTCGTTTCAGGCAAAGCACAGGAACATGGTACCCCTTCAGTGGCATGGTGCGCGTCACAGCTTTGTCTTTCGCCCAACTATTTCGGAGACTTGATAAAGAAAGAAACCGGAAGGCCTGCAATGGGTTACATTCAGCAAAAGACAATGGATCTTGCCAAAGACTTACTCATTCATCCGGAAAAATCAATCGGAGAAATTGCTTATTCGGCTACCAGTATCCTCAATATTTCAGCCGTGCGTTCAAAAGATTTGTCGGGTGTTCTCCCAACGAATATCGCAGACAGTCATTTTAATAACATACGCGCGGTAGCCTGATGCGACCGTGCGTTTGAATCTATAAATTCCCATAGAAGTAGGGAAATCTTTGGGATGCTTTGATCTATAACTTTCATATAATAAGGGAGAAATTGCGGGTCGCTGAAAAACTGTCGAAATACTCTCCAATGCAGATGGTCAAATATCTCTCGCACATCCGAGGAGTCTATGTCGACGGAAAGTGGACTCATGCAGAGATGACCAAGAAGCAGACAGGCCTCATGGCTGAGATTGGATGGGATATTACGTAACTTCGACGAAAGTCATAGATTAAGAATGAACTTGCGTCAAGACTCTCAGTAGCTGAAGTAGCCTATAAGCTTGGCTTTGAATAGACTGCACATCTCAGCAGGATGTGCAAGAAAGAGACTGGCCAGACCCCGACCGAGTATATCCGTTCGCGTAAAAATTTACCGAAATAGACTATCTGCCTACAAGGCGATTGTTGAGAAACGCTTGAAAGTGTTCGCGATACATATCAGTGACTTTCACCATAGTATCGCCAATATAAACACATAGATTGCGATCAACACTGCGGATATGGGAAAGTGAGATGATGTGCGAACGGCTGACGCGCATGAATTGTTCGGAGGGAAGAATATCCTCGACACTCTTCATGGTCAGATGAGTGACAACTGTATGATTAACACCATCGAGATGAAACCTGACATAGTCTTTCAAACCTTCAACAAAGACAATACTGTCGAATGCGACCCGCTGCAGTCCGCCATCGCACCTTAAAAAGATTTCTTTGGGGGAGACTGTCATTGTCCCCATATTAACTGAACCGGACAGCTCTTTCATCTCATACCATTTCATTGCCTTCTCGGCACTCCGCAGGAATTTGTCATAACGCAAAGGCTTGACAAGAAAATCGAGCGCCTCCACATCATAGCTCTCAAGGGCATATTCGCGGAATGCGGTTGTAAAGACTATGCGTATTCCCTCAGGCAGCATATGCGCCAGTCCGATGCCATCGATATCAGGCATCTGGATATCGAGGAAAAGAAGATCCACAGCGTTTTCTTTCAGATAAGTCACTGCCTCTACAGGATCTGTAAATGAAACTACATGCTCAAGCGACGGAGTGCGCTTTATGAAATTTTCTATAAGTCTGACGGCAAGGGGTTCGTCATCGACTATGGCACATCTGATAGCCCTCATTATCGTATTATTACAATTTATCGTTGAGGTTAATCGTCACTTCAACATGGAAAACATTGCCGTCCGTAACCTGATGCCAGGTATAGCGGCCGGGGTAGGTAAGTTCGAGACGTTTTTTCATATTCAGCATCCCAATTCCGCTTCCACTTAGATCATTAGCAGGCTTGTGATGGTCAGAATTCTCGCAAACAAGTGTAAGTTTTCCATTGCTTTCCATGATTCTGATATTTATGAACGATGGAAGGGAGGCACTTACGCCATGCTTGAAAGCGTTCTCTATCATGGAAACAAGAAGAAGAGGCACTACGGGTATCTTCCTGTCGGCAATCTCAATCTGCATTGTGACTTCTGTCCTGTCGTTACATCTCAGACTCATAAGAGAAACATAGTCGCGCATGAAATCGATCTCTTTTCCGAGTTCCACGCTTTTTTTCTCCGATTCATATATGGCATAACGCAACAGATCACTTAGCTGGCCGATAGAATCCTGCGCCTGGTCGGGATCAATACATACAAGACTGCTTATATTGTTGAGTGAATTGAAAAGGAAATGCGGATTTAGCTGATTCTTAAGCCACATAAGTTCTGCCTCCGTGCGGCGGTGAGTCTCTTCGGCAAGCTGCTGTCTGATGGCCAGGGTACGAAGATAGTTACGTATAGCTATGGCAATGCCCAAGGCACCCAAATCCATGATAAAGGAGACTATGACTCCCATTATGATTCCGAGCCGGTAATTGTCGGGCAGTGACTCCTGATTGTTGAATGCCACATAAAGTATAGGGAAGTTGACAACGAGCATGAGTGCCATATTCGACAATACAAACCATATCCTACGCTCACGGAAGAAAATGAGAGGAATCAGAAGGTAATAATTGACGAAATAGATTACCACCACCGGGATGATTCCCGAAAACAGAAGATTGAGAAGTATGAATGATTCCTCTCGGTTACCTCCCGCCAAGTATGTGATCAGTGGGGCGGTGCAAATCAGGATTCCCCACCCCATGAGCTGAAGGAGGAATCCTGAAACCGCTCGATATATTTTCTTTCGATCCATGTCTACAGGCGTATTATGGATGCAAAGATAAGAAATATAATGGAATAAACCGCGTCATTTACCCATCATTCCGGGAAGAGCCTCCATATTTGACGTATGCTCTATGTAATCACTGTCAAGCTCTTTCAATTCTTTTTTACTTTTTGCCGAGAGATTGCCGAAAGAATAGTAGAGTCCCACGTTGAAGTTCATTATCGGCACACTGATGGAATTATGTGTTATGAATCCCGCTGTCGAGCTGTAATTTTCCATTTTAATGTCGCCACCTTTCGAGAGTCCTGTCAAGAAGCCCGCGCTGACGTTAAGTCTGTCATTAAGAAACGCTCGGGAAAGATTAAGTGAGATCATCTTGAAACCATTGTTCCATCCTTGCAAATTATAAGTCTTCGATGAAGCGATGATATATGCGGCAGCCTTTATGTCAAGGGGAAGAGTTTGCTGTAGGCCGACCATGACATTCCAGTTCCAGCCGGAATTGGATTGTGAAAGGATCACGCTTTTCAAACTTGTATATCCTAAGCCTCCGTTAAGGATAAAACGAGTGTTTTCTCCGGCCATCCAGTTTATGTAGGCATCAAGCCTCAGGTTATTCCTCTTGGCGACATTTCCATATGTGGTGTTGAGGATGTTGTCGGAGTAGAAACTATATCGCTCTATCCCGTTGCCTGTATAGCTATCACTGATCCGCGCATTGAGCATCAGACGTCGCGAGAAGCGGTTGTAGGATATGCCCACGTTATGTGTCTTCTCTACATCCAGTTCCGGATTCCCATAAGTGATTTCTGTAGGATTGGAGTTGTCGATGAAGGGATTCATGTAAGATATACCGGGCCGAGATATTCGCATATTGTATGTGGCGGCGAGACTGTTTGAAGCATTCATCGCCCACGAAATGCTGGCAGACGGCACAAATGTGCCATAGTCTCTTGAGAAATCATTGCCATCGGACGTTTTAAAATCGACATCATGCCATGTATGCTCATAACGAAGTCCTGCTTTCCCTGTGAACGCTCCTGATGCGATACCATATTCAGCATAGGCCGCTCCGATGTTGTTATGGCTTCTATAATCAGTAGCCGATGATTTATCCGGATCGTCGAAATGAGAGAAAGAGGATGAACGGGCTTTTCTCAATGCCAGTTTCATCCCGGCCTCTAAGGAATGTCCTTCACGCGGTTTTGTAGAGAAATCAGCCTGGAGTATATGTTCTGTTGTTGTCTCCGGGCTCTTTATAATACGGTCAGAGAGATCGATAAGGTTCTCTTCGGGGGCGGAGAAATTGAATGAGTTTTCGTTGTCGCTATGCTCACTTGAGAACTGATAAATTAGCGAAATATCTGAATGGCGTGCATCTCCGAAACCATGGCTTAACGAGAGACTTCCGTTCACGCTTAAACGGTCAAGGTCTATTTCACCATTATTTGAATAATCGAGAAGATTCAAGCCTTGGGGAGTGGTAATGGAATTAGCGGAAGAGAAACCGGTGTTCATCCTAAAACCATTGATGGCGCCCGATATGCCAATGTCGGTCAGGGAGTCGATGGCATAGCTTGCGTTGATATTGCCTAAAGAGAAATCTATCTTTGGCTTGCTTGTACTTTCTGATGAAATGATACGGTCGGGAAATACCTGACTTGTGATAATATCCGTTGTTCCAGGCTCAAGACGTGACAATGTGCCATTGAGACTATACGAAAATCTTCCGTGCTGCCCTGATAGATAGAGGGAGCCGTCATAACCTTTTACATTGGCATGTACTCCGGCGGAAGCTGTATATCCATCGCTAACATTTTTGTCGGATGCTGCCATTACCAGGTTAAGTACACCTCCGGCACCCTCAGCATCATATCTTGCTCCGGAATTTGTGACTACCTCTACAGTCCTTACTACCGAAGCCGGCATTGATTTGAATATCTTCGAAGGGTTGCCTGAGAAAAGGAGGCTCGGTTTGCCATTGACATATACCTGGAAATCAGACGACCCATTGACAGTAATATTGTCTTCGCCATCAACAGAAACCATAGGCACTTTCCTGAGCATGTCGAGGAGGGTATAGGTCTTGGAGTCTGAATCTTCCTCAACGTTGTATGTGAGTTTGTCGGCCGAGGCTTTTACTATCTGGCGCACTGCGACGACCTCAAGTTCATCGAGCAATGAGGTGTCATCCTCCATCGAAAGAGTACCGAGATCAATTGTCTCATCTCCTGCAAGGGAAATATTATGTATAATGGGCTGCTTCCTCACAGCCTCGACAATTATTCGGAAAGTGCCTTTCCCATCAATTTTTCCTGTGAAGTTACCTGCCGAATCCGCAGCAAAAGTGGTCATGGGTCTTACAGTGTCGTTCACACTGAATACTCTTACCGTTGCATACGGAATAACCTCTATGCAGGAATCTCGGAGAGTGCCCCTGACTATAGCTGCCGAGGCAAAACCTGGGATAATAATGGAGCAAAGGGAGAGGAGAGATGTTGAAAGATTCATTTTCATATTGATACTGTATGATTGTTGACATTTATTTTCGATGTCAAAATTACAGCCATATGAAAAAGGAAGCAATGAAAATTCGACGAATGCCCGTATTTATTCGACGAATTTCCGGATATCTTCCAGGGAAATGATTACGCCCGCTTAAGCGAGGGCTTATGCGGGCGTCCATTATGTTGTCAAATATGTCGTGCGGTCAATGTGCTTTCGCACTTTTCCGCCGGAGATTCATTCTCCGAGATAGCTCTTGAGGAGTTTACTTTTCTGTCCCTTGAGCCTGCGAATCGCTTTCTCTTTGATCTGACGCACACGTTCACGTGTGAGATCAAACTTGGCGCCAATCTCCTCAAGTGTCATCTCCTGGCATCCGATGCCGAAGAACATCTTCAGGATCTCGCGCTCACGATCGTAAAGCTGGCGCAACGCGCGGTCAACCTCCTTCGAGAGTGACTCCTGATTGAGAGTGGAATCGGCCATAGGACTGTCGTCATTGGGGAGCACGTCGAGAAGAGAATTGTCTTCTCCATCGACAAACGGAGCATCGACAGAGATATGACGTCCGGAGACCTTGAGAGTGTCGGAGACCTTGTCTACGGGAAGACCGAGACGGTCGGCGAGCTCCTCAGGTGAGGGGCGGCGCTCGTTCTCCTGCTCGAATTTGGAGAGCTCCTTGCTGATCTTGTTGAGTGAACCTACCTGATTGAGAGGAAGGCGCACTATACGGCTCTGCTCAGCGAGAGCCTGGAGGATCGACTGACGGATCCACCACACGGCATAGGAGATGAACTTGAAACCTCGTGTCTCGTCGAATTTCTGAGCGGCCCGGATAAGTCCGAGATTACCTTCATTGATAAGGTCAGGAAGGCTTAGACCCTGGTTCTGGTATTGTTTCGCCACAGACACAACAAAACGTAGGTTAGCTCTTGTAAGTTTCTCGAGGGCTGCATGGTCCCCTTTCTTGATTCGCTGCGCGAGCTCCACTTCCTCGCTGACAGAAATCAGTTCCTCACGGCCTATTTCCTGCAGATACTTGTCGAGAGAGGCGCTTTCGCGGTTGGTGATCGATTTAGTTATCTTAAGCTGTCTCATAGTTTCCTTCCAAAAAAATACTGCCCGGGGACGTTTTCAAGCATCCCTACGAGGCTTATGTGGCTTGTCAGCCAATTTATGAACGTATGGCAAGCGAGAATGTTGCATAATAACAGGAAAAATAACAATAAAAAACCGCCCGAAGCGATCTTCGGACGGTTTTAATATGAATCAAAGCATTTTACTCCTGAGCAAGATTTACAGCATAGTAATATTTCTTGCCGGTGGGGTAGAGGCCGGTAATGAACATCACCTTGTCGCTCTCTCCGGATTTCATTATCTGGTTGTAGATCATCTCCACGTCGTCTGAGCTGTTGACGCGGTTGCCGTTGATCTCGGTGATAATGAAGCCATCTTTTATTCCGGCGTCCCTGAATGCACCACCCTTGAGACCTGTGACCTTCACTCCGTTGGATATACCGAGGTTACGTTTGGTCTCCTCTCCGATTTTCATGAACGCACATCCGATCTCAGAGAAATCACCCTTCTTAGTGATAGCTGTGCTGCCCTGTGAATTGCGGAGTGTGGCGCTCTTGGTATATTTCTTATTGTCGCGTATGTAGGTAACGCTGATCTGGTCGCCGGGACGGAATTTGTTGAGCTGCTCCTGAAGTTCGGGGAATGTGTGGATCTCGGCGTCATTGATTCCTACGATCACATCTCCACTCTGAAGTCCGATCTCCTTCGCGGTACTTCTGTCTGTGACTTCCATAACCATAAGTCCGCTCTTCGTCACAGTTATGCCTTTCTCCTTGGCAAGTTTGGAATCAAGCTCAGTGATTGTGCATCCGAGCATGGCGCGCTGCACCGAACCGTATTGCTTAAGGTCGGTCATGACTTTTTTCACGATTGATGTCGGTATGGCGAAAGAGTAGCCGGTGTAGCTGCCGGTGTTGGAGTAGATGGCGGAGTTGATGCCGATAAGCTCACCCTTGAGATTGACGAGCGCTCCTCCCGAGTTGCCGGGATTCACTGCTGCGTCAGTCTGGATAAACGACTCAATGCCCATCTTTCCACCTCGTGAGTTCTGGCTTATGCTGCGGGCCTTTGCGCTGACAATACCGGCTGTGACAGTCGAATTGAAGCCAAACGGATTACCCACGGCGAGCACCCATTCTCCGATTTTAAGATCTTCGCTGTTGCCGAAGGTGATAGGTGTGAGTTTTTCTGCGTCGATCTTTATCAATGCGAGATCGGTGGCCTCGTCAGTGCCTATGATCTTTGCCTCATAGGTGGAGTTGTCGTTAAGAAGCACCTCAAGTTTGTCGGCACCGTCAATCACATGATTGTTGGTCACGATATAACCGTCTTCCGAGATTATCACTCCGGATCCGAGACCGCTCTGCACCGGCTCATTGTTTCTCTGCTGCTGGCGGGGTTGCTGCTGGCGCTCCTGAGGGCCGAAGAAGAAATCAAACATGCCGAAAGGATCATAGCCTCCGCCACGGTTGCCATAGGGATTCTGTCGCTGGGCGGTGAAGCTCTTGATGCATACCACGGTATTGACAGTGTTCTCCGCAGCTACAGTGAAGTCAGTGTCGAACGATGCCGCATTGCTGGTGCGGATGAATTGAGGGGTGTTGTTAGCATGATTGTCGGCGCATGCCGGCGAAACGAGAATCGCGAGCGACGCGAACAATGCAGGAATGCTGTATCTCTTCATGTCTTTAAAATATGTAAGGTTTTATTGGTTCTCTCGATTATGGAAGCGTGGAAATCTGCTCCGGTAAAAACTTCGTGTCGGTATTGTCCGGCATGATCTTTTTGCCTCCGATATACTATCAATGCAAAATTCTCTCCAATATTTCATGGGAAGGCGCCTTTGACAATCTCTTTTAAGTTAATTTAATGAAAGAAAAAGTCAACATCTAAAATTATTAAAAAATTATGGATGTATCTGAATTTTACACTAATTTTGCACATCCGGATAGCAGAAACCGATAATCGTAGTCTCTGTCCGGAGATTTGCATAGAGATTCCGGTATGAGAAACAACTTTATCAATATAAACAGATACATGGCCAAGAGAGTAAACGTCATATTTCTCGCTGCCACGATGCTCTGTATGGTTTTCACATCGTGCCACTCCTCAAAAAAAAGTGGCGGAAATGACAGGCCTGTCATAGTCGAGTCAGTAAAAGTCGGCAAACTCCATGGGAAAGAGAAAAAAATCGTGGAAGAGGCTCTCTCATGGATGGGAACTCCTTACCGTTATGCCGGAAGTTCCAAAGGGAAAGGCACCGATTGTTCCGGACTTGTGCTGAAGGTATACGAAGAGGCTGCGGGAGTGAAGCTCCCGAGGAATTCCGGCAAGCAGGCGGAATTCTGCAAGAAAGTAAAGAAAAAATCTGTAAAAGCCGGCGACCTTGTGTTTTTTGCTACCGGAAAAGATGCTGAAAGGATTTCACATGTAGGCATCATGATTGACGGAAACAGATTCATACATGCCTCTACAAAAAAGGGCGTGATAATCTCTGAATTGACAACACCTTATTATGAAAGAACATTCAGGATGTGTGGAAGAGTACCAGACTTATAAGCAGGACACATAGATACGCATAATAATGACGCCGATACCAGCGAGGTATCGGCGTCATTATTATGCGTACGTCCGGATATGCCTCAAAGTCTAATGCGCTGATCAATGAGGCCGTTGACGTAGACAGTCAGGTTTGTTCCGTCATAGACCATTCTCATGCGGAATGATTCCCCGGGAAGTGGTTCATGCCATTTGCCGTCTGTGCCGCGGCGCGTCTTTTTCCATATGTCTGATGTGGCAAGACGATTAGTACTTTTGTAGACGTTCTTCCGGTATCTGACCTCCGGGCGCCCGCTCTCCTTATCAAGACGATAGGAGAGGTGTCCCATGTCGAGAATCATACCATCCGCAGGCACATTGTCGGGAATTACATCAAACTCATAGTCAAAAGTCTTTTTCTTATCAAATTTTACCTTTTTCGCGGGGAGTGGATTACCCTTTTTTATTTGATTCGGGAAACCCTGAAAATCTGAATGTATTCCCGAGGCATAACCTTCGGGCTGCCAGTCGCTGACGATCCAGTCGTAATAATTGCCATGCATCCATGTGAGACGAAGAGGGGAGTCTTCAGATCCGGGAAGTATGTAAGGCCGGACGTTGTTAAGACGCGAGTTCTTTGTCACAGCTTCTTCGGATATGACATTGCCATCATCGCCAAGTGTGTATTTCACAATCTCATACACTTCTCCATTGATCCCTTTCACAGGCACTGAACAATAGACAATATTCACATCGGCAGGATCTATGGCCATTCCTCCGCTATAGCATCTCTCATGATCCGGAGTCTGGTGGAAATGGCCTCCGGCAGATGCCAGCCAAGTCTTTCTCCATTCGTTGCCTGTCCATTTCGCATAGTAATAGTCATGTTTTTTCTTATCGGGGCTTATCCTGACCATTGCGATTACGGGGTTGCCATTGCTGTCGGATGCAAGTTGCCATACCCAATCGCGCACTTCGGGACTGTCGACAACCATATAAGGATATTTCTCTATAAAATCTTTGTGGGTGTTCACCTTAAAAGGCCCCTCGGCTATTGATGAGAGAACGTTTCCCTTACGGTCAAGCAACCGGAGACCATTGATATCAATCTCATTGTAATAAAGAAAATTGGGGATCTCATTATCTGGATGTCCGGTGGTATATGTCAGACGTATACGGCTTTTACCATCGGAATCATATTTGGCATAAGGGCGCGCTCCGGTCGACTGCACAATCTGGTAAGGGCCGAGGTCGAACGCTACGTCACCATTCCCGTCGGGCATAGTGAGACGGGCGATTGTCGGATGCCAGTTTATACCGCGCCAGCAGAGATAGATATGTTCCGGGTCATCAGACAGAATGAAGGGGGAGGGGTAAGTAGTGTTGTTGGCAGTGGCAAGCACCTTCTCCTCACCAAGGGTAGTCAGGTCGCCGGGTTCTCGGGTGACACGGTAGTAGAAACATGGTTCGTCAGTATGGCGGGAATAAAATACCATGACTCTGTCATCAGGGAGCACAATAAACGTAGGATTGTCATGGTCATCAGGCTGGAACCATGAGCGCACGAGCACTTCTTCCTGTCTTCCGGCCTTGAAGTCATACTGCATGGCTTTGATATTGCCGTGTGCGTCGATATATCCTATATAGGCATTATCAATTTTACCGTCGTAACTTTTGTGGCGTAGCGCTCTCGGATCGGCAAACCAGCACCAGGCTCCCTCTTCGGTCATCACATTCCCTTCATCGACCACTCCTTTGTCATCTTTCTGGTAGACTCTCGCATAGTCTATCTCATATTTCATCGGCAAGGAGGAATCATCGACAGGACCACCATTATCCCCACCCAAAGCAAGATTCAGAAGAAGATAGAGGGGCTTGCGGAAAGGATTAATACCTTGCCCTAACGATCCGTTGACAGTTGTCGTGAGCAGAATCTCATTGAGAAGTTCATCATCGAGATAGAGCCTGATAGATTTATCGTCCCAGTCCATTCGCCAGATATGGAATTTTTCCGCCCATTGCGGATCTCGGTCAGTGAAATGTGAGAATGGAATCTTGGCACTGTTCCATACGGCATCATAGCGCTTGTCGTTACCCCAGCAAGCATTGGCAAGAATATGCGGCTTACCATCTATACGGTAATATTCCATGACATCAACCTCTCCGCATGAAGGCCACTCCATTCCGTCGCCATGCAGCCATATGGCCGGCCATGCACCGCCGGCTACAGGGATCTTCGCCTTCACCTCAAGTCGGCCATAACGGAAATCCATCTTTTTACGCGTAGTCACGGAAGAGGAAGTATAGCCGATATATTCGCGGTTTTTCCTCCAGTCGTCGCTGCTGCCGTCAAACCAAGGGTTCTTTCTCCCTTTGGCTTCCTTGCGCCCTTCGATAATCAGTTTTCCATCGCGGCAATATGCGTTTTCGGGTTGATACCACTGAGCCTCGTGATTGCGGGTGAATCCGTTCTCGTAATTCCATATTGTCGTGTCGAGAGGCCCATCGGTGTTGAATTCGTCACTCCAAACAAGTCTCCACCCGGTCTGGGTCATGGATTCTGAAGACTGAGCGCAGACAACCGACGGCAGTGCCACAAGACATGCGGCCAATGCTGATCTAATGTATCTGTAATGGGAAAGTATCATGATTTTAGGATTTTTGTTTCTGCAAAAATAACCAATAAGGATAAAAACCACAAACCCATAATCGGCTTATGAAAGAAAAAGACCTCAATTTGAACAAAAAGACAATGCATTTGACTTTTATGGAACTGCAACGGCAATACGAAACAGAGACATCATCCCTATGGAATGACGTCTCTGTAAGAATTCGTGCCAGTTGGAAGTTGTTAAAAAAACTTCTAAGACATACGGTCAGAGTATCGACGCGAGTTTGGCCTCGAGGTCGGCGATTTTCACGAGACCCACGCTGCGTTCCTTCAGTTCTCCGTCTTTGAAGAAAAGTACAGTAGGGATGTTGCGGACACGGTTCTCCGTAGCGATCTCATCGTTGTCGTCGATGTTGAGTTTGCCGATTGTCACCTGTCCGGCATATTTCTCTGCAAGCTCTTCCACTATGGGGCCGAGTTTGATGCACGGGCCACACCAGGTTGCCCAGAAATCGATTACCACTGGTTTGCCAGACGCGATGGCCTCACGGGCTGTCTGGTCGTTGAATTCCATTGCCATTGTTTAAGTTTTAGTTGGTTATAAATGTTATCAGTCTCTGTTCTATCATATGGTCACAATGCCGGATGGAGGAAATGTGCATCAGACTGTGAGCACTTTGTATTTCACGCCCCAGTCGTCGAGAAAATCCACAAGATCTTTCGATATGGGGAATTTTTTACGTGAATGCACTTTCACAATTTGCCGCGTCTCCGGATTGTAAATCTCTATGAAAAGGTCGCCCGGACGCTCGTCGGGAGTAAATGCCAGAAGTTTGCTGAAGAAATCTTCCGTATCGAAACGATAGTCGAGATATATGCTGACGGAATTAGCCATAGTCCCTTTCATGGAATCGAGAGAATAGACTTCGTCGATATTGGCGTCTATCTTTGTGGGATCCCATCTCCCGGGCACGACATTCACTTTCATAAAGACTGTGTCGCCCACAACAAATCTGTTCTTGTGTGCCTCAAACGCCTTACCGAAGATGTTGAAGCTCACTGAGCCTGATTTATCCTCTATAGTCAGCTGCCCATATTGGTTGCCGTTTTTGCTTGTCTTTACATTGAATGCCGTTACGAGGCCTCCCATAGTCAGCTTGGCCCCCGCGACCTTCTTGTCTTCGAAATCGGCACACTGGCAGTTGCATCCATAGCGCAGCTCCATATAATATGGATCTAAGGGATGCGCGGATAGATAAATTGTGACGAGTTTCTTCTCTTCATCAAGCAACTTTATCCTGTTCCAGGGCTCCACCTTCGGGATAGGAGGTTTGGCTGTGTCGATAGGTTCCATGTCGCCGAAAAGACTCACCTGAAGTGAGTTCTTGTCGTTCTGTATTGTCTGTCCGTATTTCACGAGCATGTCAGTCCAGGTAGTGTCAAACATCGGCTCTACAAAAATCTCGCGCATGTAGCCCATCGAATCAAAGGCACCGGCCATAGCCATGTTCTCTATGGAGGAGCGGTTGCAGGCGCTGAGATTCACTCTCTCCACGAAATCATAGATATCCTTGAAAGGACCGTTGGCCTCACGTTCCTGAATTATCGCGGTCACGGCATTTGCGCCAACACCTTTCACAGCTCCCAGACCGAAGCGGATCTCTCCCTTCTTGTTGACGCCAAACTTCTCACGGCTCTCGTTGATGTCAGGACCCTTCACATCGATACCCATGCGAATGCATTCGTCCATTATCTTCTTGAGTTTGTCGGCGGCACTAAGATTTCGGCTGAGCACTCCGGCCATATATTCGGCAGGGTAGTTGGCTTTCAGATAGGCCGTCTGATAAGCAACCCAAGTGTAGCAAGTGGCATGGCTCTTGTTGAATGCATATGAGGCGAATTTTTCCCAGTCTGCCCAAATTTTCTCGAGGACTTCCGCCTTATGGCCGTTTTTCTGACCCTCGGCCATAAACTTTACCTTAAGTTTGGCCATTTTGTCGATCTGCTTCTTTCCCATGGCTTTGCGGAGCATATCGCTCTCGCCACGGGTGAAGTTGGAGAGAAGACGGGATAGAAGCATCACCTGCTCCTGATAGACAGTGATACCATATGTCTCCTTAAGGTATTTCTCCATGATCGGGATATCGTAGACAATCGGTTCCTCTCCGTGCTTTCGCTTTATGAAGGAGGGGATATAGTCCATAGGCCCCGGACGATAGAGGGCGTTCATGGCTATGAGATCCTCAAACTTTGAGGGTTTGAGATCTCGCAGAGAGTTCTGCATGCCGGCAGACTCAAACTGGAATGTGGAGGTAGTACGCCCGTCGCAATATAGTTTAAAAGTGGCGGGATCGTCAAGAGGGATATTCTCGATGTCAAGATCGAAGCCGCGTGTCTGCTTTATGTTGGCGAGGGCTTCCTTTATTATCGACAGCGTTTTGAGGCCGAGGAAGTCCATCTTGATCAGGCCGGTCTCCTCAATGAGCGAGCCCTCATACTGCGTGGAGATCACCTTTGATCCGTCGGCGTCGGTGGCCATTGACACCGGCACCCAGTCGGTGATGTCGTCACGGCAGATAATGACGCCACAGGCATGTATGCCCGTACCACGCACATTTCCCTCAAGCTGGCCGGCGTATTTCATGACTTCCCTCACCAGGGGATTCTCATTGTGGGTTTCGGCCTCGAATTCCTTACAGTATGCCAGGCAATTCTTGAAATTGATCTTCGGCGACTTTCCGTTGACCTCCGGCAGACGATCCGGCACGAGCTTGGCGAGTCGGTTCGATTCTGGCAAAGGAAGTTCCATAACCTTAGCCACATCTTTGATGGCGGATTTAGTAGCCATGGTCTGATAGGTGATGATATGCGCCACCTTCTCGGCACCGTATTTCTCGGTGACGTATTTAAGGGTGGTGTAGCGTCCGTCGTCGTCGAAGTCGACATCGATATCCGGAAGTGAGATACGGTCAGGGTTAAGGAATCGTTCGAAAAGAAGATCGTATTTGATAGGGTCGATCTGGGTTATGCCGAGGCAATAGGCGGCGGCCGATCCGGCGGCCGATCCACGTCCCGGACCTATGCTCACACCGAGTTTGTTTCGTGAGGTGTTGATGAAGTCCTGCACAATAAGGAAGTATCCCGGGAAACCCATGGTCTTCATGATATAGAGCTCGAATTTGAGACGTTCGGCCACCTCTTCCGGCAGCGGATCGCCGTAACGCTCCTTGGCACCCTGCATGGTAAGCATCTCGAGATAATCGGCTTCGAACTTGATGCGATACAGCTTGTCGTAGCCTCCGAGCCGTTTTATCTTCTTTTCGGCATCTTCCTGTGAGAGCACGACGTTGCCGTTCTCATCACGGGTGAATTCGTTGAAAAGATCCTCTTCCGTCAGCCGGCTGCGGTATTCTTCCTCTGTGCCGAATTCCTTCGGAATCTCGAAGTTGGGCATGATGGGGCCGTGGTCTATGCTGTAGAATTCCACTTTGTCGAGTATCTCTCCCGATGTTGAGAGCGCTTCGGGGATATCGCCGAAGATCTTGTTCATCTCCTCAGTGCTCTTGAGCCACTCCTGTTTGGTGTAGTGCATGCGTGGCTCGGAGAAGCGCTTCTGCATCGACACGCATATCAGTCGGTCGTGGGCTTCGGCATCCTCTTCATTTGTGAAATGCACGTCGTTGGTGGCCACTACCTTTATACCGTGTTTCTGCCCCATCTTCACAAGAAAGTCGTTTACCTTCACTTGCTGAGGATATACATCGCGGTTAGCGTTTTCCTTGAATGTCTGGTGGCGCTGAAGTTCAAGATAATAATCATCGCCGAATGTAGCCTTATACCATAGTATCCTCTCTTCGGCAGCCTGAAGATCGTCGTGCATTATGAACTGAGGCACCTCACCGCCGAGGCAGGCTGAACATATTATAAGTCCGTCACTATGCAGGGCAAGCTGCTCGCGGTCTGTCCTCGGCTTATAGTAATAGCCGTCGGTCCAGGCTTTACTCACGAGCTTTATCAGGTTATGATATCCTGTACTGTTCTTTGCGAGCACTATAAGGTGATAACCGTTGTCGCTTTTGTCTTTCTTATCGGTAAGTTTCTCACGGGCAACATACATCTCACAACCGAGAATAGGCTTGAATTTCTCCTCGTCGGGCTTACCGGAGTTCTTCTTATTGACATAATTAAAGAATTCCTTGATACCAAACATATTGCCATGGTCGGTCAAGGCTATTCCTCTCATCCCGTCAGCTATGGCTTTGTCTACGAGTTCCTGCACGGAGGCTTTGCCGTCAAGCAGGCTGTACTGTGAGTGTACATGTAGGTGTGTGAATGGTATCATGGTTATATCCGTGAGCTATAATTGTTTATAATTTCGGGAGCGACATTCGGTTTATGCATGCATGAAACCGGCCGCAATGGATGGATCCATCACGGCCGGTTTTACTGTCCTGCCGTCTGTCCTTAAGATAAACGGCTAAGGATTGCCTTTATTTTTCGATTGGCTGTTTTATTTAGCGGTCTTCTGCATCAGGTGACGTACGGCGCCCTCAAGCTGTGCGTCTATACCCTTCTCCACATCGGCAGGTGCGTTGTAGATCACGACATCGGGATTGAGCTGGGTATTTTCAAGCACTGTGCCGTCGTTGGCCATGTTGGTGACTTGCGGGATACCGAAAACGATCGAGGGATCGATCTGATTCTCCCACCACACTGCTGTCATTGTGCCGGGAATAGGAGCTCCGATCACTTCACCGATTCCAAGAGTCTGGTAGGCATAGGGGGTGCCATGTGCGTCACTGTAATTGCTCTCGTTGACAAGCATCACAGAGGGTTTGTTCCACTGTGCGAACGGCTCTTCACCGATCTTACGGCCTCTCGGGTTATAGGTCACATATTTGTGGCCGCTGAGAAGGATGGCGATATCATTGTGGAGCCAGCCTCCGCCATTATGGCGTGTGTCGACGACTACGGCATCGCAGTCGCGGTATTTACCGAGTATGCGGTCGTATACGGTCTGATAGCTCGGACCGTCCATACCCCTTACATGCACGTAGCCTATACGGCCGCCTGAGATACTGTCAGTGATGCGTTCGTTGCGTTCCACCCATCTCTGATAGGCCATGTTCGATTGCGTGCCTGCGGAGATAGGCTTGACTGTGGCGGAAGCAGTCTTGCCGTCGGCCTTGCGTATGTCAAGACGAACTTTCTTACCGGCTTTTCCCTCAAGTAGTGGGAAATAGTCTTTCCCGGCAAGAATTTTCTCTCCGTCGATTGCAGTGACGATGTCGCCGGGACGTATGCCTGCCGCTTTCGATGCAAGAGGTCCCCTGGGGAATATCTCGGCAACTTTAAGACCATCGCCTGCATAAGACTCATCAAAATAAGCTCCGAGATATGAAGTCGAGAGCGGTGCTCCGTTGCCATAATACCGGCCTCCGGTATGGGATGCGTTGAGTTCGCCGAGCACCTCGCTGAGCAGTGTGGCGAAATCGCGGTTGTTGGAGATATAGGGGAGGAACTCGCGATAGTGATCAGTATAATATTTCCAGTCTACGCCATGCATGTTGACATCGTAGAATTTATCGGCCACCTGCTTTGCCATATGGTCGTATATGTAAGCCCTCTCAAGCGACGGTTTACGGTCATAGGGTGCCTCGAATTCAACATCTTTCACGTCTGAGCTTCCGAGATTGACTTTCTTTATGCCATAGTTCGTAAGCACGAAAAGGTTCTCACCTTTCTTGTCGGGGTTGAGCTGTCCGGCAACTCCTTTGAGAAGCACCTTGGTCTCACCTTTCTTGAGATCCGATACGATGATGTTGTAGCCACCCTCCGTGGCACCGGCCACATAATAGAGTTTGTCGCCTTTGGGTGAAAGATAATAGTCCCATATGCTTGCAGACCGGTTTGTAAGCCTGCGGGTACGGTAGCGGCGGTTGTCGAGATCGAGTGGCGTTTCCTTCACCTCTTCCTTATCAGCGTCGGCTTTCTTTCCTTTCTTATCTTTCTTCCCTTTCTTTTTATCATCTTTCTTGTCCTTATCGCTGTCCTTGCTCTCTTTTTCGGCTTTCTCGGCAAGGGCTGCCTCTTCCTCAGTGTAGTTGAACTTCTCCCAGGCCTCCGGATCAAGCACCATGATCATCACGTCTTCCTGAGCGCCCCACGATCCTTGTGCCTTCATGCCGTATTTGCTGGAGGTATAGGCTACGGCTTTTCCGTCGAGCACCCATTTCGGAGTGGAGTCGGAATGTCCGCTCTCAGTCAGGTCGACCACCTGCGAGCCATCTGCCCTGGCAATCGCCACATCGGTATTGTTCCAGCCACCGTTGCCGATATAGGAGATCAGTATCCATTTTCCGTCAGGGCTCCATGAGAAAGGTACGTCGCCGTCGGAGTAGGAATAGTTGTATTTGCCGTCGAGGGCAGTGTTGACTTTCTTTGAAGCGACATCAATGACCTTCAGCTCTGTACGGTCTTCGAGGAAAGCCACTTTCTTGCCGTCGGGCGAGAACTGAGGCTGCATGGCGGATGTGCCGCACTTATAGAGAGGCTCTATCACTATGTCGGTGGCATAAGCGAATTCCTTCTCCTTGTCGTCTTTTATCCTTGCGATGAAAAGCTGCCAGATGCCGTCGACATCGCTATCGAAAACTATGGAACGGCCATCGGGAGAGAAACTTGCGGTACGTTCCTGGGCCGGAGTATCAGTGATACGCTTGGTGGTCTTGTATTCGGTAGATGTCACGTAAAGGTCACCACGGTAAATGAACGCCACCTGTTTCCCGTCGGGCGAGACGGTGATATCTGACGCGCCACTTCTTACATATCTCTTTACCAAGTCGCTGTCATAGTCATCGGTATTAACCGTGACGTTTACTTTCTGAGGCTCTGAACCGGGGCGCAACGTATAGATGTCGCCGTCCCAGGAGAATGCGAGCAGACCGTTTGATGCCGCCGAGAGCGTA
Organism: uncultured Muribaculaceae bacterium; assembly: GCA_910588245.1. Taxonomy (GTDB): domain Bacteria; phylum Bacteroidota; class Bacteroidia; order Bacteroidales; family Muribaculaceae; genus Lepagella. The sequence continues at coordinate 92,540 of CAJUQP010000001.1, forward strand.
CGAACGGGATGCTTGGAGAATTTGGTGAGCTGTTTTGCGGTCTTGCCGTCAATCGAACTCTCGAAAACGTTGAGTGTGCCGTCCTTATCGCTTACAAAATAATAGGTGTCTCCTTTACCCCACACCGGCGACTGGTCACCACCGTTGTAATCAGTGAGCTGGCGGAAACTGCCGTTGTCATAAAGCCATACATCGGCTGTGCCGGAAGAATGTTCATGTTTGCGGAGCACATCCTCCACTCCTTTACGATCCTGATATAGGAGCTGACCTTTTGAGTTGGCGTTTGCGGATGTTACCGGTACCGAAAGATAGAGGTGCGGACGCGGACTCTCGTTATTGACGTTGATGGTATACATCTGTGTCAGGAACGGCGAGCGTGCCGTGTTTCGTCCCACAAGTTGGGAGGTGTTGAAAAGAAGCGTGGAGTCATTGATGAAAGTTAGAGGCTTTTCGTTGCCGCTGTTTGTTGTGAGACGCCGTGGCTTCCCTCCTTCTGACGATGTGATAAAGATATCGTCGCTCCCCTCCCGGGTGCTCATGAAGACTATTCTCTTGCCGTCGGGAGTCCAGACCGGCATGCCGTCATACTCACTGTTGGAGGTGATCTGTGTGGCCTGACCACCTCCGGCCGGCACGGTGAAGATATCTCCTTTATAGGTGAAGGCTATTTTTGTGCCGTCGGGTGAGATCGCCACATCGCGGAGCCACCTGGCGTTTTCAGCCGCCGATGTCGCGAAAATTCCTGTGGCCAGAAGCGAGATTGCTAAAATCCGTTTCATGATTTAAGAATTTAGTTTTAAAGGTGAATGGATCCCAGGCGAGGGGAGTGGCCTGGATTTCAGGATGACCGGCATGCCGGCTTTATACCGCAAAAGTAATGAAACAATACGGGACTGGCAACAAAAAGGGGGGTAAAAAAATTTTTTTGAGTAATTTTGTTGCAAATGGATTTACCTGACGTATTGAAGACAGATGAAAGGAGATTTTTTGACATCGGCATTTAAAAGTCTGCGTTCCCGCCTGAACGCATCGGGCAGGCACGACGATGATTCCGACGACGCTCTTCAGGATGCGTTCTGCCGCCTCTGGGCGCGCAGGAATGAGATCCACGGAGAACGTGAGGCGGAAGGAATGCTCGCTGTGACCGTCAGGAATATCCGCATAGACCGGTTCCGAACCATGGCAGCCCATCCATCCACAGGATTCGACGGAGTGGCGGAACCGGTACAGACGGCTGACGATGACCAGACAATGGAGACCTATGCCAGAGTCAATGCCCTGGTGAATGAATCGCTATCACCACGTGAACGGGAGATACTGCTACGGCGTGACCGCGACGGCTGGGATTTCGATGAACTCGCCGACAGTTTCGGACTTTCGGAGGCCAATGTCAGGATGATTCTTTCAAGAGCGAGAAAAAAAGTAAGAGATCTTTACAGATCGCAGAATGGATAACCTTATGATATGGATTATGGACAAAAGTACGCGACATGAATTGATCGACAGGTATTTCGAAGGTGAACTTTCCCTGGATGAGGAGCGCATGCTGCGGTCGGAACTGCTCCGGCTCACCGATCCGGACAACATTGAGCATGAGGCGCTCGCCGTAATGTCATATTCCCTCTTAAACGCTGATAAGAGGGGGAGGGAGGAAGAGCCGAGGTCAGGTAAAGACGTCGCACTCTTGCGACGCCACAGATGGCTCACCTATACGGCCGCCGCGGTCATTGCTGCGGCTGTCATGACGGTAGGAGTGACCTTCCTGACAGGATCCTCGGTCAGATCTGACTGCTACGCCTATATCGGGGGTGAGCGTATAGATGACCGTGAGACTGTGATGAGGATTCTCGATTCCCAGCTTGACGAGATGAAAGAGGCCTCGGAAGGAATCTCCAGGGAGATAGAGAGCGATCTGGGCGATTTCCGCGATGCCCTCAAAAGCGATGACATCATGTTTGAATCAGAAAACAAAAGGATATGAAAAGAATAATTGCAGTTTTGATGACAGCTTTCATATGTGTCATTCAGGCATATGCCCAGAATGGACTGAATATAGCGCCATTCTTCTCTCCTGAATATACAGCCAGACCGGAAGTGACAATGCTCTCATTAAAAGGTGATAAACTCCATGAAAGAAACCTGACCTGCTATCGCAGCATATCGGTGGAGGGCAATCCCGCGGTTGCAGACAAGATCACGGCTGCTGTGCTTAAGGATAGTGCCGACGCGCGGTCGAAAGAGGTTTCGTATAAAAAAGGAGAGCTCTACTTCGGTTTCTACTTCCTGGGAGGCTCTGATTGGCACCGAAGGTATATACTCTATCTGAACCGCCGTCCGGCAGGGAAGGAGAAGGTCACGCTCATCTTCATTGAGGGCAATGTGGGAGAAAACACGGTGAAAAACATGATAAGGTAAGACTCAGGCCACTTGACTTCCAATAATATTTTGATAAAAATTAAAGTTCCACACTATGAATAAGATTATTATGATTATGGCGCTGGTATCCGCCGGCGCGGCGACATTATCGGCACAGGTCCCTGCCGATACTGTCAGAGTGATCGACAACGCCCGTAATGTGATCATAACGAGCAAAGATGGCAAAACCACTGTCACTGCTGATTATACTGATAGAGAAGGCTCCGCGTTGAAATTCCGCTATGATGTGGATGTAGTTCCATCCGATGATATCGACAGGGAGTTTTCCGACAACTGGGGTATGGATTTCCCTTTTATAGGTCCGCGATGCATAGACTGCGAGGAGAAACGGCATGATGCTAAAGTGCGCCGTTATGTCACCGGTTTCAGGCATCTCTACTGGGGCTGGCGCTTCAACGACGGAGATAAAGGCAATGTGAGAAACTGTTTCGAGGTTGGCATACGCGATCTTATAGGCGTGTCCTGGCAAAGACGCGGCTCAGAACTCGAGATCGGAGCCGGAATCGGAATGAAACGTTTTTCTGTGGCTAAGGGATATGCCTACACCAAGAATGGGGATCGGATTCTACCCGTAGCTATGGAAGAAGGTGTGAATGTGCGTCATTCAAGACTTGATATGCTTCTCTTCCATGTACCTGTGTTGTATAACCAACCTATCGGTCGTTATTTCAAATTCACTCTCGGCGGTGTGCTCAATCTTAATACATATGCAAAGGCTAACGCAGAGTTTGGCGACGATAAGCATCATGAGAAAATATCATATAAAGGTCTGCAACAGAATCTCGTGACTGTCGACGCTCTGGCAGCAGTCAACATCGGCGGTTTCGGCATATATGCTTCATGGAGTCCGATGAAGCTTTTCAATAAAAAATATGGTCCTGAGCTCAAAGGATGGTCGCTTGGCATAGATCTCGACTTCTGAAGCTCGGAAGTATTTGATTCTGTAAATCAGTTAAAACACACTACGAAATGAAAACTAAAATAATAGCTACGATATTCTCTCTCCTTGCGCTGCCTTCTGTCGCTCTCTGTCAGGAAGTCACCGACACAATTGTTAATGTCCCGGCGGAATCCAAGATAGTGATCACCGAAAACCCCAACGGCACCTTATTTACCGTGACCCCTGTGGACGCTGTTTACGGAGAGGAGGAGTCTCTGCTGGTGAAATACCCTGAGAACGCATCGGTATCATCGCGCCAGACAAGCTTCCGGAGCATCTTCGGACATGGCATAGAGATCGGTGGATGCTGCAGGGATAACGGCTACTGGAGCATCATCGCCGACGGTATCTGCATAGGTCTCAACAGGGCAAACGGACAGGGCTCGCCTGATGCCATGCAATGGTCGAAATCATTTGAGTTAAGCTGGTTGAGCTGTATAGGGGTATCATATTCTTATAAGGCGTTCGCCGTGTCGCTCGGCTTCGGGTTCGACTGGAGAAACTACCGCTGCACGACCTCCGACCTCCGGCTTGTTGTCAACGAAGAAAGGGGTATAACGTGGCAACCTTACGCTGATGGTGAACGTGGCCGCATGTCGCGCTTGAAGACGTTTGCGCTCCAGTTCCCGTTACTTTGCCAGGTGCGCATTCCGGGCACGTCGTTGACCGTGAAGGGCGGACCGATAATGTGTGTCAACACCTACGCCTCCGTAAAATCGGTGTATGATGACCCAGACGGCAATAAATGCGAGGAGTTTGCAAAGGGTATAGGAATCCGTAAGGTCACACTCGATCTTCTCGGCAATGTTTCCTTGAATGGCGGTATCGGCCTTTACGTCAGATACTCACCGATGAAGGTGATGAAATCGCCGGGAATCAATTTCCGGCCACTGACTGTCGGAGTATCCATAGGATTCTGACATATATCAAAAATGATGACGCCATGCGGAAGTTGAAATTTTCCGCATGGCGTCATCATTTTTTAGATTAAGACAAAACTCTAATATCCTAGAAATCCACTCCTAAAGTAAGCATGAACACCCCTGATGTGACAGAATCAAAAGTGTCAAACCTCCCATTTGCGGAAGCCGCAGGCTGACGCTGGAATTTCATCCCTATCGCAGTATTGTAGGCGATTCCGAGGTTGAAGCCCACGGATTTGCCAAATCGCACACCGACTGATGGAACGAAATAAATGCCGCTGCGTGGTTTGACATAGTATTGATCGCCGCTTGTCCAGGTCATGCAGCCATCGTTCAGGCTGACTCCGAACTGATAACCTATCTTAAGATCTGCGAAAGGTGTGATCTTTCTCTGCCGGTCAAGGGTCCATCTGACGTTGGCATACAGAGGGAAATAGAGAGCGTAGAACTTTGTCTCAGTCCAGCTGTAGCGCGACGAATCGTGTTCCTTATAACTTAAAAAATTGGTGTATCCGCCGAATCCTATGCCGGCGAACAGATTCGGCATAACCTGATAGCCCTCGGTTATGTTCATGCCAAATGTAAGGGCAGGCCTGATATTCTTGTATCTGTAATCGCCGGTTGAGAACTCTGTCCCGACGGTGGAAGGGGAACTTCCTGCGTGAAAATCAACAAATGTATGGTAACCCTGTGCCTGCGAAAGCATAGGAAGTATCACCAGGACAAGGATCAATATTATCTTTTTCATAGATGTGGATGCTTTAGAAGATTATTTTTTATGTGTCATATAGCCTGCACGCGATCTTGAACGTGTATTTGCCCAATTGGTAAGATACCATAATCCATTCGACCTGTTGAGGCTTATATCACGTCCTACTTCAATAAGGATATACCCTGATGCTTCACGGTCTATGCCCTGATAAGGATATTTTGCAAAACCTTCAATTATCAGGCAGCCACTGTACGTGTTGGTGACATTGGCATAGGTGGCACTGTCGAGTGTCCATACAAACTCAGTCTGTTCAGCCGAGGGTGTGAATGTCTGGCCGTCGGGCATCGTGAATATGGTATTCCCTGCCTCTTCCGGGTTGCTGGGTGTATATTTAATTTTTATGTCATTGTTTCCACCGGCCCAAATCACGTTTGAATAATAGAGGTCTATCCTGCGATTCTCTGAATATGTCGAGTCGGAAGTGCCGGGCAGCCCATGGATATCGAGGCTGAATTCCTCATAAGTATCCCGATTATAGAAATTATAGCCCCACTCATTCTTTACCGAAGCGGCGGAATCAACCTCTGCCACCGAAATGTTAGCAGCATTAAACATAAGTCGGCTGCTCTTGAACATATGCTCACCCTCAAGCCAGTTGTTGTGATACCATCTGTCATCATGGTTGTTGAAATAGCAGAAGTTCATACGCTCAACGTTGATCAGGATGAAACCTCTGTTGTTGTAGATCGAGCCATCTTTCTCATATGAACTCTCGGCAACAACAGGAAGTGCATATCTGTCACTTCCTTCAGGAATAACACCTCTGTTGACGTTCCATGTGAAAGAATTATTGGACGCGTCGACCTCATATACTTTGCCGTCGGGCATCGTGAATGTGGCGCTTTTTTCCTCCGGGCAGCTGGGATGGAACGTGAAACGGAGTTCATTGTTACCCCCCGCATATACCATGTTGGTATATTCCTTATCGATTCTGACCTCCTCCACGCCATCATTTTCAAGGAAATTTATATAAAAAGAGAAATATGCTGAGGAATCCATAGGCTGTGTCCAATAGTTTCCGTAAGATTCGAGCATCAGGGATTGCGCGTCATCCGGCATCCCGACTGTAAGATTCACCACATCGAAATATACTTTGTTGGTCTCCCTGCCGGTAAATCTGAATGTCTCTTCGGCTGTGCATGCCGTCAACGTGGCAAGCGCGCAGAGAATATTGATATAATATATCTTTTTCATGTCTGTCAATAGGTTGTTTTAGAAATCGAAACCGATGTTGAGCATCATCACTCCGGAATTGGATTTTCCCAGATCCATGTAATCGGTGCCACCATCATAACTGTATTCCGCGCGTAGCTTCTTCGGGAGCACGACGTTGTAGGAAAGGCCAAGATTTATGCCTATCTTGCTGCCCAAAGCTTTGCGCATGCCGACTGAAGGCATGAAAAACAGTCCGTCGACTCTTTCCCCGAAAAGTGAGAGTCTTTCATTTCCATATGCTGCCTTAAAATAATAATCACTATCGTCTACCAGGGGATTTAGCTGATATCCCAATTTAATCCCGACATAGGGGGCTTCCGACTCGCCGAGTCCGAAATCCCATCTGACATCAGCAAAAATGGGGACACATCCGGAATAAAAGCTATGATCTGCGTAGTGGTAATGGTTGTCGCTGTAATTTTCATTTACCTCGCTATACATCATATTCATTATCAATCCGTAGCCGACACCCACATATAAATTGCGGTTGATCTGCCATCCAAATGAATATGTCATGCCGAAGTTAATCCCGGGATGGATATTGTTGATCGAGAGGCTCCCCGCCTCCACATTTACTTTGCCTCCTATTCCGATGCCACCGTACATGTCGAGCAGAGAGCGGAAACCGCTCGGTTTGCCGGCCCAGCCATTGCCCATCTTCACAACCATGTCGGGTTTGATTTTGCGTTCAAAAGGTTTATATCCCACATATGAGACCCTGATTTTCTCCGCTTTTGCGGGCAGGTCAAAACGGAAAATGCCGTCGATATCGGTGTAAGCAACTTCCGTACGTCCTACAATCTCTACCCTGACACCGGGTAGGGGATTGTTTTTGCTGTCGACGACGGTGCCGGAGACTATCTCCTGCGCCATGATGTCGGCAAGCCACATCATGCATAAGCATAAAGCAATAAATACACGTTTCATGTTTTTGAATTTATTATTAATAGGTGATGGAGTCATTGTCACGCCTCATACTGATTCATTTTGTCTGAATTGCGATATAAAAGAATGTGCGAGTCGTAGTAGTGATCCAGGCCGCAAAGTTAAACATTTTTTTGCATATCCACACAAATACACCGGCAATAACCGAATAATTAGCTCAGGATTGGCATTTCCGGGATTATTTTGTTAAATTTGCAGTTAAAATACTTCTGACTATGATTTCATCAATGACGGGATTCGGCCGAGGATGTGCCCAGACCCCCGCGAAACGGATAAAAGTAGAGATTAAATCACTCAACAGCAAACAGCTCGACCTTTCTCTGAGAGTCCCCACGAGCTATAAGGAGATGGAGGTGCTCTTGCGCACTCCCATAGCCGAGACTCTTGAGAGAGGGAAAGTGGAGCTCACAGCCACTGTGGAAAATATCGCCGCAGGAGGGAGCGCGGTGATAAATGTGGATATTATCGCCTCTTATAAGCAGCAGATTGAGGAGGCTGGCAGAAAACTCGGCATCGCCGATCCTGCCGACTGGTATCCCATACTTCTTCGCATGCCGGAGGCGCTGAAGACCGAATCACCGGAGGCGGATGAAGACGATGTGAAGGCTTTTGAGCTTGCTTGCCGCGAGGCTCTCGACAATCTCGTGGACTTCCGTCGCCGTGAAGGACGTAAGCTCTATGGTTTCTTCGTGGAGAAGATCTCGCGCATCGGCGCCCTCCTTAAGGAGGTTGACGCTTATGAGTCGGAACGTGTGCCGAAAATCAGGGAACGTCTTGAAGAGCAACTCAGCCGCCTGACATCCATAGAATATGACCGCGGGCGCCTCGAGCAGGAACTTATCTTCTATATCGAGAAACTCGATGTCACCGAGGAGAAGCTAAGGCTTTCCACCCATCTCAACTATTTCCTTGAGACTCTGGGCACTGAGGATTCTTATCCGAAGTCGGGACAGGGGAAGAAACTCGGTTTCATCGCGCAGGAGATCGGACGCGAGATCAATACTCTCGGGTCTAAATCTAACAACGCCGGCATGCAGCGTCTCGTAGTGATGATGAAAGATGAGCTTGAACAGATAAAGGAACAGGTCCTCAACGTATTATGATTGGTATGAAAGGAAAGATCATTATCTTGTCGGCCCCCTCGGGCACCGGCAAATCAACCATCATCAGCCATCTGATAAAGGATGCTGACCTGCGGCTCGGATTCTCCGTATCTGCCACGAGCCGCAAGCCTCGCGGGCAGGAAACCGACGGCAAAGATTATTTCTTTCTTTCCGAGGAGGAATTCCAGCGCAAGGTCGACAATGGCGAATTCGTGGAATGGGAGGAGGTATATGCCGGCACACGCTATGGCACTCTCGAAAGCGAGGTGAGACGCGTCACGGAGTCGGGCCACAACCTGATAATGGATGTCGACGTGAAAGGAGCCCTCAACATCAAGAAACGTTATGGCGACGATGCGATATCCATATTCATCATGCCTCCTGACATTGACACTCTCGGCCGGCGCCTGCGCAGCCGTGCCACCGACTCTGAGGAGACTATATCCCGACGTCTTGAGAAAGCGGAATATGAGATGGGGTTCGCCGGCAAATTCGATGCTGTCGTGATCAACGATCGTCTTGAGGATGCTGTGTCGGATGTGCGCGACAGGATAAAGCGTTTCATCTGAGCCCAGGATATCGTATTTCTTTAGTCTGACTCCTTAAAACCCTCAAACTTTAACTGACAACGGTATGAGAATAGGTATTTATAGCGGCAGTTTCGATCCTGTCCACACCGGCCACGCGATGGTGGCCAACTATTGTGCGCAGTGGGCCGGTCTTGATGAGGTATGGATGATGGTCAGCCGTCTCAATCCCCTGAAAGAGGGCTCTCTGCCGGCACCCGACCTTCACCGGCTGCGCATGGCAAAGCTCGTGGCTGAACAATGCCGCGGGGTGAAGGCTTCCGATTTCGAGCTCTCGCTCCCTTTGCCCTCCTATACCTATGTCACCCTCTGTAAACTCCGTGACCAGTATCCGGAGCATCAGTTCGTGCTCGTGGTTGGAAGCGACAACTGGGCGAATCTTGGAAGATGGCGCGACGCCCACAAGATTATCAAGGAGTTCGGACTGCTCATATACCCCCGTCCTGGCTATGAGCTTCCTCATGATCCGCCGCAGGGCGTGGAGGTGCTTGATGAGGGTCCGACGGCTCATGTGTCTTCCACATTCATCAGGGAGGCTGTGGCGGAAGGAGCCAACATCAACTTTTTTGTGCCCACAGTCGTTGCACATTATATAAAGGAGCATAAGCTTTACACCAACCAACCGGAGGAAATATGACAGAAGACAACATACGCCGCCGTCTGATGACGGTCACGGCATATGCCGCCGATTATTGCACGGCATGTGAGAGAGCGGGAGATATGGAGAGGGACGAGTTTGTCGACAGGATGCTCGACCTTCTTCCCCGCATATATTGGGAGTTTTTCGATATCACGACAGAAGACGTGGTGACTCTCGGCGAGACCGACTATTTCTCGACATACGTCGACGAGGATTACTATGACAGTATCCGCCGGCACATGGAGGCTCTTCTCGGTGCTGACGATGTCTTTCTCGAGACTTTCGAGGAGGATATGAAATATAGCGACACTCCGATCGCGGCATCCATAGCCGAATCGCTCGCCGACATATTCCAGCCTCTCTTCGACTTCATCTCCGTAGTGAAGGATACCGATGGCGACAAGATAACGGAAGCATATCTGCAATGCAAGGAGGACTTCGAGTCGTACTGGAGCCAGACCCTCTGCAATGTGCTCCGCGCCCTCAACCATATCAAATACAAAGGAGGGGAAGAGCAGTAATCAATTAGTAATGAGCAATTAGTAATTGGCAATTAATTAGGCGTTAGTTAGCTGGTTATAATGACTCCTCAACCCTCACCTTTAACCTTTAAAACCTTTAACCTTTAAAACCTTTACAAACTCATGAATGATAAGATTTCGCGTCTTCTCGCTTGGCTTGACAGATCTACCTGCAATTTTAGGGCCGTGTCAACTATAAAGGAAGAGCTTGACGCTGCAGGATTCACAGAATTGCGTCAGGAAGACGCATGGAAAGTCACGCCGGGTGCAAGACACTATGTCATAAAAAACGGAAGTGCCATATTCGCCTTCGTGGCCGGAAACGGTAAGGCAGGAGAAAATGCATTCCGCATAATCTCAGCCCACAGCGACAGCCCCTGCTTCAAGATAAAACCAAATGCCGAGATCATTGGCGACGGGGGAGTGGTTAGCCTCAATGTCGAGAAATATGGCGGAGGCATCATGTACACTTGGTTCGACCGCCCGCTGTCAATGTCCGGTCGCGTGATGGTTGATTCAGGAGATATCCTGAATCCGCGTTCCATCGTTTTCGATCTCGACCGTCCCGTGGCGACTATCCCTCACCTTGCGATCCATTTCAACCGCGCCGTCAACGAGGGGAACCCTCTGAGCGTGCAGAAGGATATGAAACCCGTGATAGGCTATTTCTCGCCTGAGGAGATCGAGTCTGTGAAGAGCAGGGGAGGATTCGTGAAGGTAATGGTCGCAGAGCATCTCTGCATCCGTCCCGAGGATATCATAGATTATGAGATCTGTCTCTATCCTTACGAGAAAGCCGGCTTGTTCGGCGTGCATGGAGAGTATCTCCAGTCGGGGAGGATCGACGATCTTTCTATGGCGTTCGCCGGACTTGAGGCCCTCCTCGATTCATGTGCCTCGGAGTGCTCCGACACAAGGGTGCTCGCAGTCTTCGACAATGAGGAGACCGGCTCGGGCACAAAACAAGGTGCCCATTCACCTGTTCTCCGTGACCTGCTCATACGACTCTCCGATGCATTGGGTGGCGACAGCGAGGCCTTCTACAGAAGCGTGGCGCGCTCGTTCATGATCTCGGCAGATGACGCCCATGCCTGGCATCCCAACTATAATGAGAAGTATGACCCCACCAATCATCCGGTGATAGGTGGCGGACCGGTTGTGAAGATAAATTCCAATTGCAAGTATATGACAGACGCCGAAGGCGCAGCCGTGTTCCGCAGTCTCTGTGCCAAGGCGGGAGTGAAGTGCCAGACCTTTGTCAACCATTCCGATGTGACCGGTGGTTCGACACTCGGCAACATCCTCACCGGTCAGCTCGACCTTCGCGGTGTGGATATGGGCAACGCCATCTGGGCGATGCATTCTGCCCGCGAGACAGCAGGTGTCGACGATCATCTGTCCACAGTGAAGGCCTTCACAACCTTCTTCAGCTGACTTCTTATTCTCCAAAATAATCATGGAACTTCAAAATCAGCAAAATCAACTGCCTATGTAGTCTAAAATGCATTCAACACTGCAATATAAGATCACGAAGTAGGGAAGCACAAAATGCTTCCCTACTTTGTTCCCAATTTTGACTTTCTTTAATGTTTATTGTACCAAAATCTTGGATCTTTAGTCGTTTTTATAGATTTCGATCATGTCTGATATCCATTCATGAAATCCATTCATTAAAACCATTTACAGCTTGTGTAATCAAAAATTATTTATTAATTTTGCGCATGAATTGACTTACATCATGTGTAAATCAATCGAACAAAGAGTGTGAATATATCGTTTCAAAATAAAAAACTCGAGAAATTGCTTGATAATCCTTCCAAGTTAACAAGAGAACTGGGAGCGTTAGGGGCAAAGCTGTTCCTGATGAGATTAGGTGCCTTGATCAACGCCGTGACCCTTGAAGACGTAAGGAATGTACCCGGCAATTTTCACGAATTGAAGGCAGATAGGAAAGGTCAATGGGCGTGTGATCTTGATCAGCCCTATCGTTTGATATTTGAGCCTCACGAAGACCCTATACCTACCGACGCTACAGGTAGATATGTCTGGTTGGAAATCAAAGGCGTCGAAGTTATTGAGATTACAAACTATCATGGCAAATAAAAATATGGCACAGACAAGACCGTTTTTCGACCCTGCAAAGTTGCCGGTCGTTTATCACCCCGGTGAGACTCTGGCTGAGAAATTACAAGAGATGGGAATGGGAGTGAAAGAATTTGCCACGAGGGTTTCAAAACCCGAAAAGACCATTATTGCAGTCTTAAAAGGCAAAAGTTCCATAACCCCAGATATGGCAGTCGCATTTGAGATGGTAACCAGAATACCGGCACACATGTGGCTTCGCCATCAAAAGAGCTATGATGAATTCATAGCCCGCAAGAAGAGAGAGAAATCCCTTAAAGAGGGATTGCGTTGGGCAGAGAAGTTCCCCTATGCGGAAATATCAAATCTCGGATGGTTCTCGGGCATAACTGACGCACAGGGCGATGAAAAGAATATGGTGGATACCTTATGCACGTTTTTCGCTGTCAGTTCACCTAAAGGCTGGGAAGATTTTTATCTCAACCAGCGACTTCGTGTAGCTTTCAGCATAACTCTTGCTGAAACCTGTGATCCTTATGCTCTCTCCGCATGGTTGCGACAAGGCGAGATACAGGCGGGTGAAATATCCATTGAGACAAAATACACAGCCAAACATCTCCGAAGCATCCTGAATGATATTGTAGAAATCCGAAAATCCGGCGACTCCAATCATCAGGAATTATTGGCTGCGTTACTTGGCAACGCCGGAGTTAAGTTGATTATCACTGAAACGCTTTCATCTGCCCCCGTAAAAGGGTGTGCAAGATATATCTACGGTGTACCCTGTATTCAACTTGCTAAGAAGTTTGAAAGCGGGTCTGATTTCTGGAATACACTCTTCCATGAGATAGGACATATATTACTGCATGGCAAGAAAGATATCTTCATGGAAAATGTTAATTACGGGGATAAAGACCCTGAGAAAGAAAAGGAAGCCGAAGAATTTGCAGTTCTATGGATGAGCAAGTAATTTTAAACGTCTTTCCACCCACATTTCCTGAAGATTGAGGCGGATGAAGGTTCCTCACCCGCGACAATTGCACACGACCACGTTATTGCTGTATCTCCCGATGACTGGGATTTATTGGCTTTCTTATCACCGGGCTAATCGTTATATTTCCCTGCGGCAATGCGGACGCTTTCAGCGATTCTGGAGCGAAATTCAGGAGGTGCGATGACCTCTACATGACCACCGTAACCGAGAATCAAACGTTCAAGTTCGTTGTTTATAACTACTTTCAATGACAGCTGGATGCTGCCGTCACGGAACCGTTGTTCCACTTTCTGCGACTTATGAAACGGTTTAGACTCGACGTATGGAGCCTGCTGCCGGTCAACCTTGATGACGACGCGACGCGCTTTGTCGCAGATCTGCTTAGTAACACCGATTGTGTCGTCAAAAAAATGCTCCGGGTCAAAGTCTATGCATTTCCTGAATGGATGCTCCTTATCCGGTTTGACGGAATGTATTCTGTCAAGCGCAAAAATATTGACTTGCGGAGAACGGTTTGTTGACTTCTCGCAAATCAAAAACCACCGGTTGCGATATTCCTTTAGCAAATAAGGATATACAATCAGGACTTCCGGTTGCCGTGCCTTGAACGACTGGTATTCGATAGCCAAGGTCTGCTGCTTGCGCACGGCATCATAAATGACACCTATGAACCGGGCACCCTTATAACCGTCAACATGCTCCATATCCATGGCGGGAACCGATCCGGTCTGTTGGGAAATCTGCTCATTAAGCTTGCTGATTATGTCGATTGACGAGGCAAGCTGCGGAAAGCCCTGAAGCTGCCTGAGAATATCGAGCGCCGAATTGAGAGCGTCCAGTCCTTCGTCATTCAAAGGCAGATGCGTGATGCTGTAATCCGGGTCTTCATATTCATAATATTTGTTGTCGCGCACCACTATCGGGGCATTATATCCAAGTCGGTCACTGCGCATCAGTGCAAGATCGTTCTGAAAAGTACGCCGGCTTACGGGATTACTTCTGCCCTCATACTCCGCGAGAGCATCGGTACATGCATCAATCAGGTCATTGATAGTCCAACGCCGATAATGATTCTGAAGACATTTGTCTATCGTAGAAATACGGATTAAAGTGGCTCTGTTCAGTGGCATGGGATATATTTTTTTACAAAAATAGCCATTTTTCTTATGCTGCGCAAATCAGTTGCGCACTCATTTTTCAATTTTGCGGTAAATCCGAATGGCAAGCCACCGCGTACCGGCATAGCTGACATACACTTTCGGTTCACTCGCGAAGGCTTCGTCGTTGCAGTCAAAATAGAATAGTATGATAGTAGAAGGAAAAATGACATCGGCTGAGATTTTTACCGATAATATTGAAGAGCCAGCCCTCGACTGGCTTAAGGAGCTTTGCGACCATCCGGCGATGGAGGGAGTACCGATAGTTCAGATGCCAGACGTACACGCCGGAAACAACTGCAATGTAGGCACTGCATATCAGATTGGAATGTATGTCAATCCCGACCACGTCGGCGTTGACATAGGATGCACCATTTCCATGCACCGGCTATCGGTTCCGGTAAATCCCGAGGATTTTCCTATTCTCGATCATCGAATTAGAGCGGTAATTCCTATGGGAACGGAAATATGCACAAAGAACTCGCTCAACGAGAAGGAACTGTTTAGATTCCTCAATTCGCAGTATCAGAAAGCTCGTTCTGCCGCTCCAGAGCTTATAAACGAAGCTCCGCGGATTGATGCGCGATTCATCACCGACTTCTGCCGCAGGATAAAACTGCAGGAAGGCATATTCTACAAAAGTCTCGGAACACTTGGCGGCGGCAACCATTTTATTGAGTATGGGGAAGAGGAAGCCTCATGCGAAGGCTGGCTAACAATTCATTGCGGCTCCCGTAATTTCGGCGTAAAAGTAGCAAACCATTGGCATAACGTGGCGCAAAATCCAAAACGCGCCAAATACATAGGTTTCCTGTGGGGTGAGTCTCTGAAATGCTATCTCTCGGACATGGTAATCGCGCAGGCATACGCTCTCTATAACCATCAGATAATCCGGGACCGCATCTTTGCAATCCTCAAAAAGCTATGTAAAGCCAAATGCGCGGAGTCGATATTCACCACGCATAACTATATCTCAATGATCGACGAACGACCGATGCTCCGCAAAGGGGCGATTGATGCCTCAGAAGGGCGAAAGGTTGTGATTCCTTTCAACATGCGCGATGGAATCGCTATCTGCATCGGCAAAGGGAATGAACAATGGATCAATTCCGCGCCCCACGGTGCCGGACGCATTATGAGCCGGGCGCAGGCCAAAAAGCAGATCGAGATGGTTGAGTTTAGGCAAACGATGTCGGGTGTGTTCTCGACATCAATATGTGAGGCCACACTTGATGAGTCTCCCATGGCCTACAAGCCGACAGAAGAAATACTGAAACTTATCAAACCGACAGTTGACATCATATCTGTGATTAAGCCTAAACTTAATATCAAAGACAACGGAGAATGAAACACTATATACAAATCACAGCGGGTCGTGGGCCGGTTGAATGTGCAAGAGCCGTGACTCTCGTCGCGCGCGAGATCGTCAAAGCTATCCCGTCACTTCAACTTGCCGACTGTGAGCCGCATACTCAGGTTGATGGCTGCTATATGTCGATGACTTTCGTCACCGATGTGTCAATATCTGAAACTATCGTTAAGGAATGGCATGGTACGGTATTATGGCGCTCCACAACAAACCCATATCGTCCCGGGCATAAACGCAGCAACTGGTTTGTCGGAATTAACTTTTTTGACGAAGTGGAACTGCCTACAATCAACGAATCCGATATTATATATGAAACATGTCGGTCGGGAGGAAAAGGTGGTCAGAACGTCAATAAAGTGGAGACCTCAGTCCGAGCAATCCATATTCCATCCGGAATTGCGGTAAAATGCTCTGACGAACGTTCTCAACCACAAAATAAAGTCCGAGCTCGACAACGCCTGCTTCTGAAACTTCGTCAGCGAAATGATAAAGCCCAAGCAGATTCTTTATACCGCCAATGGAGCAATCATGATAAGCTTGAACGAGGTAATCCAGTGAAAAAATTATCTGGGAACTTGTAAAATTCAAAAGGTGTATCGCCTTTTGATACATTATCACCTTAAATACGCATCGTAAATAATAGACAGCATCAGCAATGGGAGAATTAGGTCTACGGGACTACCAGAATTCTGTTACCTTCGATGACAGTACGTAGAACGCATTGCCGCTAAACGTATTACAAAAGCCCGAAATTGCATCGTTTTATCCTTCTGAAAAATCGCTTTTCCCGAACCTCCCGGTGCTGCCGTTTGACTTGGATAAAATCACCCGAAATGACCCTTTATCCGATAAATGTCGGGAGCAAATTTGGACAGATGGAAAAACTTTTAGTATATAGGATTCTGATATTCCAAAAAATTGGCGGCGTCACCTTCCGGTGGCGCCGCCATTAGAATTTAATGCCCAATTAATTATATTCACTACTTATACATGCAGGTCGCCTGTCTCCCGACAGACTGCTGCGTTGCTTACTACTTGTCTGATTAATTCTGCATAGCTCCTGTCTAATGCTTTGTTACTGTATATTAGATGGGAATATTGTCTTACTCTGACAGCGGGGACGTCTTCGCGTCCTCGCTGTCGCTCTTATGAATTGAAACTTCGCAAAATTTCGAGGTATATCTGCTTATTATTTAGCGCGTATTCAATAGCTCTCAATCTTTGACACGGACTGCACGCACATAATGATTGTCCATTCGAGGAGTGGAGTTTGCCGCTCCATTCCAGGAATAAGCATTAGCATTATCATTGATAGCTGTCGAAGACCAATACTGCTTGCCATTCATATCAGATGGTACATTTACAAACTGTCCACTTGCTGGGAGATACCATTTTACATCTGTTTGTGGTATGCTTAAAGCATATGTATTTTCAGTACTACCACTAACCACCTCTACTTGAAACTGATTCTTTTTCATGGCATATAATGCCGCATAATTAGAGGGTTGCTCATTCGAGCCCGAAGAAGACTCAACATTATACCCATTATTGATAAGATAAGACTCTCCATCAAAAGCTCCTTGTCCAGAAGTTGTGAAAAGGTTATATGAATTATCATGACCATTTTCAGAATCAATAGCATTTCCAACACTTGAAATCAGTATAATCAATAGTTATTGAAACTTTCTTATCATTGCGTGAAATGTTAACATAATCTACAGTGGTAGGATCTATCCAATTCCACCCTGAATTAGCGCCAGGTTTTGCAAAATGAACCTTCAAAAACCACTGATTTAAGATTGCTGAAAGAGCAGTCCATCCACCAAATGTTTGAGCATATGTTACAATTCGCTCCCATTTGAATCCAAATGGCAAATTATTATTAGGTTCTTCTATCTGTCCCAACCCAAATTGTTGTTCCAGTTTGGGCATTTTTGAGTTATCATAATGGTGGAAGGAGTTGCATTAGTCTGATCAGAAGGACGAATGGAAAGTGTTACCTGACGCTCAGCATCTCCAGAATTTTCACTCATGAAAAGATATAATAAAAATTCCCATTGTTCATTACCTGTTATCTCTAACGTCCTTTCAACTGGAACCTTAGGGGTGAGAGAGTTGCAATATGCGGTATAGGCATCGGAAGTGTCAAGCCAATAACCTTGCTGCTCAAAAGGAGTAAGCTGAGATTTCAAAGTGGCCCACGGTTGATTAGAAGTTATTGTCCATCCCTCTTTCAGTTCATTTGCTTTGCACCTCTGTCGGATTATCCTGAGTAAATTCAAGCTCGTATTCTGGTGTGATTGACAGTTTATAAGTATAGGTTTCCCCATTTGCCACTCCCCAGATAACTCCGCAGTAAGTTCCCGGTCTTGTGACCCCGTTCCATCATTGAAAACGACTGTGAGCATTGTCGGATCTAACGACGTTTCAGGTTGCATGGCCTGAGGTAGCATAAGCATGGTGTTTGCTCCTGCCATTATCTCCTGATCTTCAGTGCCGGTAACCTGGACTCCACCTTCCGGTGCGAAAGTGAAAGCTTTATAGTCGCTGTGGCCAGTCCATGCAGTAGGGTTATCCATATCAATATTTGCCGAACCATATAAATTCGAAAATGTTATTGATTTGACTGTACCTGTTTGCATATTGCTGCCAGCCTTAATACGCACTGCTGAGAGTAGATGCTTGAAACTAAGATGAAGTACCCTTTTTGTTTGTTAGTTAAGGGGGTATATTATATTTATTTGTTTTCAATCCTGATATCGGCCGAATCCGTAATCTGACGGATGTCAGAGCACGATAGGTATATCCTGGTAATCGCCCCAGCCCTCTACATCGACATCGAAACCGGATGAACCGCCGGCTCCTTCCTGATCGGTGATCTCAAGACCGTCCACGACGATCACACCGCCCTGTGGTTGATGCCTCATCTGGCTTGTGATATCGAAGTCGAACTTCTTTATCTTGCCGTTGCGAAGACGAACCTCCAGATTGAGGGTATAGACATCGTCGGCACGGGTTCCGTAGTTGCCGTTGGGAAATCCCGGTGCGCCGAACGATCTCACGAAAGCCTGCGCTCCGAAGTCGGTCAGTTCGGCGTCGAACATTATCGTGGCTTTCTCCTCGGTGGTCTCGCCTGTGGAGATGCTCACTCCGGCGGCCATACCTCCGAAGGCGCCTCGCGCAAGAGCCACGTATTTAAGTCCGGCTTTAAATTCCATCCGGATGTAATAGGTGAAGACAAGGGGAGTCATATGCACTTTAAGAGGTGTCGGATCGACAGTACGCTCAGGGTAATAATTGAGCACGGAACTGCCATAAAGCATGTCGGGTGCGGAAACGGTATTCTCAATCTCCTCTGCCTTGGTGAATGGACTGCCGGCGTATGTTGGACGGGTGCGGGTTCTGGTTGTGGCCACGGCCGACGCGAGTGTTCCCATGTCGCTGAAGACGACATATTCCGTGTCGTTGTTGTAGAAAAGGATATCGTTCTTACCGGAGGCGAGCGGGAGTGTGCCTCCATGCGTGGGCATATTCTCTATCCTATTGGCGCCGTTCTCATTGTAGACGGAAGCCCTCAATCCTTTCGGCAGCCCCGGGTTGAGCGATTCGTATGTGAAATCAAAGCCGAGAGGCCATTGATGCTGCCAGTTCACACCCTCAGGGTCGGAGTATTCCCATATCTGAAGGTAATCGGCCTCGATCTCCGCCTGATATCTCGGAGCATGAGGGTCGTGATCCATGCACAGTTCCTTATGGTCGCACGATGAAAAGAGTAGCATGCCGGCGGCGACAACCGTATATGATGCAAGCTTATTCATTTTTTCCTCCTTTCTCTTTTTTTGAATTGAAGTTGCCGTTGCCTATCAGCCATACAAGTGATATCTCAAGCTTTGTAGGTCCGAACCAATGGCGCATTTTTGTTGAAGTCCAGACGTAATGATCGTCCATGACCTTATATTCAAGGCATTTGCCGCTCAGATAACCGATGCCCAGCTCGAAATCTATGTTCAGGCGTCGTGCTATTGGGAGGGAATAGCCGTAGGAGACTCCACCACCTATTGTGGCGCGATCCCATAACGGACGTCCGGGCTTGCCGCCCATATATCCTTTGTTGCCGAATTCGAAGTCGTAGGTAAAGGCCTGGAAATATGCTCCGATATGATGTCCGGTCAATGGCTTCTCATGAGCCTTCGATCCGAACCACCACCGCAATTCCAGATCTCCTCCATAGATTCTCCAGTAGCGGTGGCGACTGTTCTTGCTCCACCACGCATACATCCAGTTGGCATCGATCGATATGTTCTTTCCAAGATAGAACTCAATTCCTATATTGGGGACTGCCGCAAGATCATAGAGTATGTTTGTGCTCAGATCCATATAAAACTTCTTTCCGGTGTCTGCTACCGGCTCGTCATTCATCTCGATAACTTCCGCCGTATCGTAATCTCCGGACATTACCGTCGGCAGGTTGTCGATTAACGACAGCCTGCGGCCGACGGTCATAATAAAGATAGATAATGGACTTTCGGAGTTCAGGGAAAAGATTGTTGTACATATAGCGGTATGGCACCCCCCGGCGGAAGCTTTTCATCTGCGTTATCTGGTCGCCGTTTGTCTGCATTCCGAGTTCAGACTCCCTTGCCCTATCATGACAAGATCGAGCGATTCGTCATGATAGGGCACTTTGGGATCTTTCTCCACAAGGGTGACAAGACCGGGCCAGTCGCGCCCCATGAAGCGGAACATCATAAGAGAATCAGGAATCTCCTGATGATCCTTTATGAAATTGAACAGCGTGTTGGCACGCTCGTGCGACAGGTTATAGTTGTATTCTATGTCACCCTCCGGTGATGAGGCTCCCTCGACAAGTACTTTCTTCAGACTCACGAGCGAATCAAGGCTTCGATCATGAAGACGGTCTACGATAGCGTTCAGCGCCCATTCGTTGGCCGGAATTCCCATATCAAGCTTGTGGCTTGCGACGGGGAAATACACCGTCACCGAGTCGCGGAATTCCTCGGCTTGGGAGACGGCTGACGCTCCGCACATCAAAGCTAAGATGAATAAACGGTTCATATGACTCTCTATTATTTATTCCTTTGGAAGGTGTTAACCGTTCAAAGGGCAAGTTCGAAGGTTGTTAGAAATTGATATTCAAACATTTAAATATTACAAAACAAGCCTCTCTTATTAAGAGATTTGGACGATTGCTAAACATTCGGTGATCCAGATATTTCAATCGCTGTTTATTTTTTATGTGCCGGATCTTATATGAGGCTGGAGGTTATATCAGAATATTTTTAAGCGCTTACATTATATAAAAAAGGATTCCCGCAGACGTTGGTTGTCTGCGGGAATCCTTTTTATATTGTAGGGCTTTGTGCCGCTACATTGTCTTGTCAGTTGTTTTCGGGACGCAGGTTGCGCACCACTGCTCCTGCACGCCACATCTCGCTTTCACGGAGTGCCTTAAGCTCTTTCTCAAGGCCCTCACGATAGTCGGGCTTGGAGTTGGAGTCGATGGAGTTCTGGGCCTCCTGGCCACATGCTACGCTTGCATAGAGTTTCTCTACCACAGGCTTGATGGCGTCGTGGAAAGGGGTCATCCAGTCGAGAGCACCACGCTGTGCGGTAGTGGAGCAGTTGGCATACATCCAGTCCATGCCTTTGGCCGCGAAGAGGGGCATGAGCGACTGGGTAAGCTCCTCTACAGTCTCATTGAATGCCTCGGAGGGTGTGTGGCCGTTCTCACGGAGCACCTCATACTGAGCGAGGAGAAGACCCTGGATAGCACCCATCAGCGAACCACGCTCGCCTGTAAGGTCGCTGTAAGCCTCACGCTTGAAGGTTGTCTCGAAGATATAGCCTGAGCCGATACCGATGGCGAGGGCAAGTGTGCGGTCGAGTGCACGTCCGGTGTAGTCCTGCTCAACGGCGTAGCTTGAGTTCAGGCCGCGTCCCTCGAGGAACATGGTGCGGAGTGATGTGCCCGATCCCTTGGGAGCCACGAGAATGACATCCACATCCTTGGGAGGAACCACACCCGTACGGTCAGGCCATGCGATAGCGAAACCGTGTGAGAAATAAAGGGCTTTGCCGGGGGTGAGGTTCTCTTTGATGACAGGCCATACGGAAAGTACGGCGGCATCCGAAAGAAGACACATGATGATGGTGCCTCTCTTGCAGGCCTCCTCGATGGAGAAGAGGGTCTCACCGGGAACCCATCCGTCGGCTACAGCCTTATCGTAGGTCTTGCCCTGACGCTGTCCGACAATCACGTTGAAGTCATTGTCGCGAAGGTTGAGGCTCTGACCGGGGCCCTGCACGCCGTAACCGATCACGGCTATGGTCTCGTCTTTCAGTATCTCACGCGCTTTCTCGAGAGGAAATTCCTCTCTGGTGATGACGGTCTCTTCGACATCTCCAAATTTCAGTTTTGCCATTTTTATATTGTTTAAAGTTTAATGTTTAAGGTTGAGGGTTGAGGGTTGATAGTTGAGGGTTGAGGGTTGAGAGGGGAGGGTTTATTATATCAAGCTCACTAACGACTAATCAACTAACGACTAATTGCTGATTACTCATTCCCAATTATTAATTGATGTCGCTTCTCCTGTCGCTCGAGATATTCGTCTACAAGTTCCTGGGGAGCTTTAGTGACAGCCACACGCCCGGAGCGTACAAACTGACGGAGCCCCAGAGGTTTCAGCTTCTCGAAGAGCTGGCGAATCTCGTCAGTGTGACCTGTCTTCTCGAAAATCGTGTATTCAGGCTGGATCTCAAGCACTCTTGCGCCGTTAACCCTCACAATCTCCTCTATGTTGCTTGCCAGCACGCTTGAAGTCGGGAGTTTATAAAGGGCCACCTCCTGAAAGATGATCTCATCGTCGGTGTGAAGGAATGCCCTGAGCACATCTATGCGCTTCTCTATCTGCTTCACGACATGCTCCATCATCTCTCGGTCGCTCATGCAAGTGATCGTGAACTTGTGGACCCCTTCTATGCTGCAGGCACTCACTGTGAGACTCTCTATATTGAGGCAGCGACGGCTGAATATCATCGATATCTGATGGAGAAGACCAACATTATTTTCCGTAAAGACGGTTATGGTGAAAAGTTTATTTTCCATAGAGCGTCAGTTTATACTGGTTTATAATACTCCGTGGCGTTGAGAAGGATCTCGTCTACGCCATGACCTCCCGGAGTCATAGGGAATACCATATCGGTCTCATCTATGTTGACATTGAGAAGATATGGCCCGTCGCACTCCTTCATACGCCTTATGGCATCGTCGAGCCCGTCGCGGTGAGCCACATCTTCGGCAATTATCCCGTAAGCGCTCGCAAGCATCTTGAAATCGGGATTGACCATAGGCGTGGCGCTGTAGCGCGAATTGAAGAAAAGGTGCTGCCATTGACGTACGTTGCCAAGGAAATTGTTGTTGAGGAGTATGATCTTTACCTTCACATTGTATTCCATGATCATCCCAAGTTCCTGCTCTGTCATCTGGAGTCCGCCGTCGCCCACAAACAGGACAACGTCTCTCTCGGGACATGCTATCTTGGCGCCTATCGACGCCGGGAGTCCGAAGCCCATGGTGCCGAGTCCCCCGGAGGAGATTATGCTCCTCGGCGACCTGAACCTGAAATACCTTACGGAGAACATCTGGTTCTGACCGACATCGGTGACAAGTATCGCGTCGTCGCCGAAAGCATGGCTCACTTTGTTGACAACCTCGCCCATAAGCATCTTGCCGTCGGGGGTTGAGGCATTGATCTCCCGGGCTTTCACACGCTCATCCTCCACCTTTTTGTGCCGTTCGAACGACTCTACCCAGGTGGTATGTGATTTCTCGGAAACCATGTCAATAATCCTGCGGAGCACTGTCTTCGCAGAGCCATGAATGTGAAGGGCGCTCTTCACGGTCTTGTCAAATTCGCTTTGGTCTATATCAACATGTATGATGGTGGCGCCGGGAGCATATTTCCTGACGTCGCCGGTCACACGGTCGTCAAAACGCATGCCTACGGCAAGAATGACATCCGCCTTGTTGGTATTTATGTTGGGACCGAGATTTCCATGCATGCCGAGCATTCCCATATTCAGGCGATGGTCGGTAGGTATCGTCGCGAGACCGAGCATTGTGCACCCTACGGGGATATCCGCTTTTTCAGCGAGCGCCACAAGTTCCTTCTCTGCATTGGCGATAGTCACCCCGTGGCCGGAAAGGATCATTGGCCTCTGGGCCGCCTCAATGAGATCGGCAGCCTTGCGGATCACATCATCCTCAACATACGGATCGGGATCGTAACTGCGGATGAAATCACATTTTTCAAAATGATATTCCGCAAGTCCGGTCTGGGCGTCCTTGGAAAGGTCGATCACGACAGGACCGGGACGTCCGGAGTTAGCGATATAGAAGGCCCTCGCCACAGCCGCGGATATGTCCTCGGCGCGACGCACCTGCACTGCCCATTTGGTGATCGGGAGCACGGTGCTTATCACGTCCGACTCCTGGAAGGCGTCCTTACCGAGCATTGGAGACTGCACCTGGCCGGTGATGGCCACGATAGGGGTGCTGTCCATCAGCGCGTCGTTAAGACCAGTGAGGAGATTCATGGCGCCGGGGCCGGAGGTAGCGATCACCACTCCGGTCTTGCCGGAAGCGCGGGCGAACCCCTCGGCGGCGTGTATCGCTCCCTGTTCGTGACGCGCCAGATAATGACGGAGCCTGTCGGTATAGTCGTAGAGGCAGTCATAGACGGGCATGATCGTGCCGCCGGGATAGCCGAACACCTGGTCTACACCCTGGTCGATGATCGCCTTTATAAGAATTTCAGAACCTGTTATTTTATTACTCATTATCGCAGATTTCAAAAAATAGATCAGATATCGTTGCGCACTCCCCCCTTGTCGGCCGATGTCACAGCCGAAGCGTAAGCCTTAAGGGCCCTGCTGACCACACGGCCGCGGCCACGGGGTGTGAATGCCTCGGCACCATACGCTTTCTCTTCGGCGCGGCGTGCGTCAAGTTCCTCGTCCGATAGACGCACATTGATCGTGCGGGCCGGTATGTCGATGTCGATAATGTCACCGTCCCTTACCAATGCTATGTCGCCACCGGCCGCAGCCTCAGGGGAGATATGGCCGATCGAGAGGCCCGAAGTGCCTCCGGAGAAACGTCCGTCGGTGATCAATGCGCACTCCTTGCCGAGGTGTTTGCTTTTAATATAGCTTGTGGGGTAGAGCATCTCCTGCATGCCGGGGCCGCCTTTCGGGCCCTCGAAAGTAATGACGACAACATCGCCACTTTTCACTTCATCCTTGAGGATGCCATCTACAGCTTCCTCCTGGCTGTGGAACACCTTGGCGGGACCGGAGAAACGGAAAATGCTTTCATCAACACCGGCAGTCTTTACCACGCAGCCGTCTTTAGCTATATTGCCTTTGAGCACCGCGAGACCACCGTCTTTCACGTAGGCATGGTCGTAGTCGCGGATACATCCTCCGCCACGGTCGGTATCGAGCTCACTGTATGTGTTGTCCTGACTGCCCATGACCGTTGTGTGCTTATGTCCGGGCGCCGCATGCCACATTCTGTCGGCCTCGTCCGAATATTTCGCACCGCCGACAGCGTATGCTTCGATGGCTTCCGCGAGAGTCAATCCGTCGACACGCCGCACGTCCGTGTCAACGAGCCCACGGTCGGCAAGCTGTTTCATTATAGTGAGGATACCCCCTGCGCGGTTCACATCCTCTATATGATAGCTGCAGTTGGGCGCGACCTTGCAAAGCACGGGCGTCTTGCGCGAAAGAACATCGATGTCGGCCATGGTGAAATCGGCCTTGGCCTCGTTGGCCACCGCAAGCAGATGAAGCACGGTGTTTGTGCTTCCGCCCATGGCTATGTCAAGAGTCATGGCATTGAGCATGGCCTGGCGCGACGCTATGTTGCGCGGCAAGACTGTCACATCTCCGTCGCGGTAATATTTATATGTGTTCTCCACGATTTTCCGGGCGGCCTTTTTAAATAGCTCTATACGCTCGGCATGTGTTGAAAGGATAGTGCCGTTGCCGGGAAGGGCAAGGCCTATGGCTTCATTAAGGGAATTCATCGAATTGGCCGTGAACATGCCCGAGCATGATCCACAAGTGGGACAACCTTGCCGCTCAAGCGTCTCGACGTCGGAATCAGACACCGTGGAATCGGCGGAGTCGATCATTATGTCGATAAGGTCAACCTTTCTTCCATTGATATCTCCGGCCTCCATCGGACCGCCGGATACGAAAATGGCAGGGATATTGAGTCTCATGGCAGCCATGAGCATACCCGGCGTCACCTTGTCGCAGTTGCTTATGCAGACCATGGCGTCGGCCTTGTGGGCGTTGACCATGTACTCCACCGAATCGGCTATCAGGTCGCGGGAGGGGAGGGAATAGAGCATACCGTCGTGACCCATCGCTATGCCGTCATCAATGGCTATAGTGTTGAACTCAGCGGCGAAGCAGCCGAGTTTCTCGATCTCGGCCTTCACTATCTGACCTATTTCATGAAGATGGGTGTGTCCGGGGACAAACTGAGTGAATGAATTTACGACGGCGATGATGGGTTTCCCCATCTGTTCCTCTTTCATGCCGTTGGCGCGCCATAGGGCACGCGCACCCGCCATACGACGTCCGAACGTGCTGGCGTAACTTCTGAGTTGGTTCACCATAATGATTGATTACCTGTAGGAATGCATTTGGACAACCTTAAATTCCCTTTCCGGGGGAAAGAGAAATCCATGTTGGCAAAGAAGCAATTCTGTCTTGTTTATTTATCTGTGGCAAAATTATGCAATAATTTCGTAAATTGCAAATCGGATATGGCAAAACTTGTTTTTTTAAGTGTAAAAGCAACGTTAATGCCCTGCAACGGATATCAAATGCTTTACTTATGCACCCACCTGATGTAAAATCAAAGCCGGGATGAAGCCATATCCCGACTTTGATTTTTATGCATAATTGCGCTGTATATTTATGCAGGAATGATATTCTTTCCCGGATCACATAAGCATGATGCCGGCCTCACGGCATTTCTCAATCTGCTCATCAGGCCAGATAGAAGCCTGCACCTCCCCGATATGTGCTTTCTGCAGGAGATACATGCAGAGCCGGCTTTGGCCGATACCTCCGCCAATGGAATAGGGGAGTTCGCCGGCGAGAAGCCTCTTGTGAAAATTAAGACCGGCCCTTTCGGGACAACCTCTCACCTCCAGCTGCCTCTTCAGCGACTCGGGGCTGACACGGATTCCCATCGAGGAGATCTCAAACGACCGTCCGAGCACGGAATCCCAGACAATGATGTCGCCGTTCAGTCCTCTGTAGCCCTCCCCGTTGTCGGAGATCCAGTCATCGTAGTCCGGAGCACGTCCGTCGTGAGGTTCGCCATTACTTAGATCCGCACCTATACCTATAAGGAATATAGCCCCATATTTCTCAGCGGCCTTCGACTCCCTTTCAGTTGGCATCATGCCGGGATATTCACGAAGCAGGTCCTCTGAATGTATGAAGGTGATATCCTCCGGCAGACGGGGAGTAATATGGGGGAATGTCTCGTAGACTTTCTTCTCGGTCTCGCGGATGGCCTGATATATCTTCCTTACAGTAGATTTAAGATATTCGAGATTTCTGTCGGATTCATTGATTGTCTTCTCCCAGTCCCACTGGTCGACATAAAGGGAGTGAAGGTTGTCGAGTTCCTCGTCTGCCCTTATCGCGTTCATATCTGTATACAGACCGTAACCGGGATCAATCTGATATGCCTCGAGCTTGGCTCTTTTCCATTTCGCAAGGGAATGAACCACCTCGGCCCTCCTATCGCCAAGAGCCTTCACCGGAAATGAGACAGGACGCTCCACTCCGTTGAGATCATCGTTGAGACCGGTGCCTGCAAGCACGAAGAGAGGGGCTGTGACCCTCCGGAGATTGAGCGCTTCCGCAAGCTTCTTTTGAAAATTATGCTTTATCATCTTTATTGCCAGCTCGGTTGTCTCGGGCAGAAGCTTCTGTTTGTAGTTCTTGGGAATGATAAGACTCATAAGAATTAAACATTTTGTTAATAATTGCGCAAATTTATATACAAATTTCCAATTATACAACAATATTAAGATATTTTTGAAAATAAAATTTAAGATTTACTATTCCCATGCTCTTAATATCAATGTATCTTCCTCTTAATGATAAGCAGTTGGCAAAATTTGCAAACATATTATCGAGAGCTGTGACGGAGTTAATTTTTTATTTTGAGTGAAGGATCTTAGCGGGGTAAGTGACTGAGTGAGAATCTGACAATCACATGCGTGACGAGGGAGGATATGTTTGCCGGAAGGATGAAAAGGCTTTTTATCATATCACTATTTTTATCGATTTCTTAAAATATTTTCAAATTTCTTACAAAAGAGGTTGGGTAAATCACGTTTTTCAAGTATAGTCCAATGTATGCAGAACAAAAAGAAAATAGAGAAGCTGTTCATGGCCCATTACGGAAAGATGTTCCGGTTGGCCAGAATGATACTTCACGATGAAGAGGAGGCCCGGGATACGGTCTATGATGTTTTCGAGTCGCTCTTCAACGTGGATATCGCAGAAGCAACTGCCCGGGCCTATCTTCTGAGATGCGTCAGAAACAGCTGCATCGACAGATTACATGGCAAAAACATGGAAGAGCGCCTTCGGAACCTCTACCTTCTCGAACCGCAGGAATATGACGACGACTGGCCTGACGAAGAGACTATAGGGAAGCTGGGCCGCATAATCGAGGAGGAACTGACGCCACAGCAACAGAGAGTGATAAGAATGCGCTATGCGGGAGAAATGAAATATCGCGAAGTGGCGGAGGAACTCGGCATAAGCGAGACTGCCGTGGCGCGTCATATTCAGAAGGCTTTTCAAAAAATCAGGGATAAATTTGTTGGACTATGACTGATATTGAGAGAAAAAAAATTATCGACAAAATCATAAGTGCCCCGGGAGAATTGACACCAGAGGAGATCAACGCTATCAAAGCTGACACACAACTTTCAAAGGTTTACAAGGAAATGTGCCTGACAGCTGCCGCTTTATTCTCTGCTCCGGAACCCGACAGTGAAGAGGTGGAGCAGGAATTCAAACGGTTTGCGAGCGAAAGACTGCGTCGCCGCAGTTTCGGCCCCCTCTCATTGCGGCAGGTGGCAGCCGCAGCTTCTATAGTGATACTTGCCGGATTGGCGGTGGGAGCCGGAATAACGATTCACAGAAAGACCATTACCGAGAACGAGAATGCCCCGGCACTTGTCGCTAATACATCGGTGCCCGAAATCTACGGTGACACAGCGACCGCAAAGGAGCCGCCCGTGCCGGGGCAAGGATTGGAGGTGTTTGAGAATCAACGCCTCGATTCAATATTGACCCGTATCGCGGCCATACATACATGCAGAGTGGAATATCTGCCGGAAGCGAACCGCGAACTGAGACTCTATTTTAAATGGGAGAAAGATGACGCACTGGAAGATGTGGTGGAAATGCTCAACACATTCGACCAGATAAATCTCACACTCCACGACAACATAATAACTGTGAAATGAAACGATTCATTACTATATCTGCAATTGCCCTCCTGTCTCTTCCATGCTTAGCCCATCGATATGATCATGACTTTAAGTCGACGCCGATACCCCGGGCGCTCACCTTGCTCATGACAGACAATCCGGACGCACGGATCAATTTCATCTATGACGAGCTTGAGGATTACGCCACGACATGCCGCGTCTCTACCGACGATCTTCTCGCCGCCGTGAGAAAGATCATCGGAGTAAATGCCGTGACCGTAAGGACAAAGGGAAATACAATCTATGTGGAGGCTATCCAGAAAGGGAAATACCATTACACAGGCCGAACTGTTGACAAGGAGGGGGAAAGCGTGCCGTTCGCCACCGTCATGATGCTGAATCCGGCTGACTCGGCCATAGTGACCTACGGAGTGACTGACAAAGACGGCTATTTCTCAATCCCCTGCGACCGGCGCGACCTTCTTGCCAAAATCAGCAGTATAGGTTTCCGCACCCGTTTTGAAAAAGCACGGGCTTTCGCCATGGGCGATATCCGCATGGAAGAGCTACCAGTAAGGCTCAATGCCGTGACAGTCGAGGGGGACACGGAGATCAATTATCCTGACAGGACTGTGGCCATCCCGAATACCCGTCAGAAAAACGCCTCCATCGATGCCGTCGATCTGCTATCGCGTCTGCCTTTGCCACAGGTGAAAGTAGATCCGGTAAAAGGCACCGTCGAGACATTCAACGGAAAGTCGATCTCAATTTATTTCAACGGAATACCTGCCAATAAAGGCGACATACAGGGCATGAACATGCGCGATGTGAAGAGGGTTGAGTATCTCGACTATCCGAAAGATCCGAGATTCCAGGGTGAAGCCCACGTGATAAACTTTATCATGCAACAATATGAATATGGCGGCTACCTGAAGACATTCGCCAATGAGAATTTTATATTCAATTCTGGTAATATTCAGGTCAACAGTCGTTTCCAATACAAGAAGATGTGCTACGATCTAATGGTTATGGGATTCTATCACAACACTCCCCACTCAGGACAGGAACAGGAGGAAACTTATCGTCTTCTCCAGAAAGATGGCAAGATAAAAGAGTTCTCCAGATATTCGTCAACAGAGGGAGCACGACTCAAACGCAACCAAACATACGCTACTTTCCGCGCAACATACAATTCTGATAACGTTACGGCTACCTCGACACTTTCCGGCTCCATTGACCGCAGACCGAAAAACAACAGTCATGGCACAGTAAGATACTTCCCATCAGACTATCCCCTTTCCGATTATGACTTGATCGCCGATGACAAAAGTCGCTTTATAAATTATTCCGGGAACTATTTTTTCAAGTTCGGCGGAAACAATTCATTAACTTTCACACCTCAGTACAATTATTCACATACTGATGAATTAAGTAGCTATATGGAGAAGGGATTTTCACCGGTAGTGAACGGAGCTTATGACGATACTCATGATCTTTTCGGGATGATAAGCTATTTCCATAGTTTTGACAAGCACAACTCGATTTACTCCTTTATTAGAAGCTCTCATGAAACTTCGCACACACATTACACCGGGTCAGTGAAATCATACGATAAATCAAAGGGGACTACATTAGGCGCAGGCGTGGACTACACTTACCAGAATGATTGTCTTTATGCCAAAGGTGGTATTGGGGTAACGACATTTTGGTCTAATGTAACAGGCATAAAAACTAAAAGAACGCATCCATGGGCAGATTTGTGGATTCAATATACATTCCATAAGAAACACACACTCTCTCTTGAGTTTCACAACGCCACGTGGGAACCTTCAGCAAGCTACCTTAGCGAGAATGTGCTAAAGGCCAACCATCTTATGAGCTATACCGGCAACCCAAACCTCGTGCCGGATAGATCATTCGACCTCGGATTGTCATACAATTTTATACCCGGTAAGAAATTCACATTCAGCACATACTATTATATGTTTATACTTGCCAACCGCTACGTCTTTGATTATGAGTCGACACCAACCGGGATATTGCGTACGATCAAACAGCCTATGGGTCGATATAATCAGCATACAATAGGCATGAACGGTTCTCTGAATCTTTTCGACCGTTCTTTGAGTCTGTCAGGGACACTCGAAGACAATCTCTGTCATAACGGCACTCCTTACGGTTGGACAAAATCCCATCTAACCTTCATTTTGTCGGGTAAATATTATCTGGGCAATTTCAATTTCTCCCTCTACTATCGAGCCCCGATGGGGAAAAGCGAAGGATCAAAATTCGGCAAATGGGCAAACTATAGAAGCAGCTATCAGCTCTCTGCCGGTTGGGGCGACTCCCACTGGACCATAAGAGCCTCTGCCATCAATCTTTTCAGATGGAATGGCTGGGAAGGGTGCAAGATTACTGAGACAAGCCGCTACTACGACAATATCGTTTGGAAAATAGATGCGGCAGATGGACATGCATGGTTCAATCTCGCAGTGACCTATACTTTCGGATTCGGTAAGAAAATTGATCAGCGCAATGAGCTGCGCCAGCAAGGCAGTGCTTCGTCTGGAATTCTCAAATAATGCTGTCATCTCAGATTCTTAGATGATCATTGAAATACATACACTCTATAAGATCGGAGCTGCAGGCATGAAATATCATCTGCAGCTCCGGCCCGCGTTGTTAGAAAGCCGGGGCAACTTAAAAGGCTGAAAATTTGCGGAGGCGGAGAATTTTTAATACCTTTGCATCCGGAATTGTGGCGCCAGGCTTTGCCTGAGGGCCGCTGAATAATTGTAGAATCTTAAGAAACAATTAAATAAATCCAGATAAAAGTCAAGATGAACGTAAATTACGAAAAACTCGACAACGTCAACGGCGAACTTACCGTGACCCTCGAGGAGAAAGACTACGCTGACAAAGTGACAAGACAGCTCAAAGAGATCGGCAAGAAGCACGCCGAGCCCGGTTTCCGTCCGGGTCATGTGCCCGCCGGACTCATCGCCAAGAAATATGGCACCGCCGTGAAATACGACGTGGTCAACAAAGAGGTGGCAGACGCTGTATTCAATTATATAAAGGAGAACAAGATTCAGGTGCTCGGACAGCCCGTGCCCGAGAGCGACAATAATTTCGACATCAACAACAAAGACTTCACTTTCAAGTTCAAGGTCGGAGTCGCTCCCGAGTTCGACAACCATGTCAACAAGGATCTTCACGTGCCCTACTACAACATAATCGTCCCCGACAGCATGGTCGAGGAGCAGATCACGGCTCTCCGCCGTCGTTTCGGCCGTCAGGAGCCCGGAGAGGAGATGGAGCCGGATGCAGTGGTGAAAGGCACCATCACTGAGCTTAACGAGGATGGCTCTGTGAAAGAGGGTGGAGTAGTCGTGGAGAACGGCATCATCGCCCCTGTCCACTTCAAGAACGAAGATCAGAAAAAACTCTTCGAAGGCAAGAAAGTAGGCGATGTGGTGAGATTCAATCCTGCAGCCACCTGTGATGCCAATCCTACCGAGATGTCGTCGATGCTCAATATCGACAAGGCTGACGTTGATGCCCACAAGGGTGATTTCAACTTTGAGATAAAGGAGATCATCGTGCTCAAACCCGCTGAGATGAACCAGGAGTTCTTCGACAATGCCGTCGGCAAAGACAAGGCCCACAATGAGGAGGAATTCCGTGCCGCCGTCAAGGAGCTTATCGCGATGAACTTCTCCAACGACTCCAACTACCGCTTCACTATCGATGCCAAGGAGGCTGTGCAGAACGCTGTCGGACGCCTGGAACTTCCCGAGCAGATCCTCAAGGATTTCCTCATGCGTCAGAACGAGGCTATGAAAGCCGAAAACATCGATGAGGAATTCGACAAGCTCCGTCCCCAGCTCGAGTGGGATCTCATCCGCGACAATGTGGCTGAGAAATTCGGCGTGAAAGTCAGCGACGAGGATGTGCTCGACGAGGCACGCGGAGTCGTGGCTCGCCAGCTCATGCAGTATGGCGCCGCAGGCTTGAACGAGCAGATCATAGAGCGCTATGCCCAGGAGGTAGTGAAAGAGGAAAAACAGCGTGAGATGCTTGCCCAGAATGCCCTCAACCGTAAGGTATTCGAAGTAATCAAGGAGAACGTAACCCTCGACGGCAAAGAGGTGAGCGTGGAAGACTTCCAGAAGCTCTTCATCTCCGCCGGCGAGCAGGCTTGAGACACTCCACGACGATAGAAACGCACGACCCGGGCCGAGTGAACGACTCACGCGGACCGGGCCGTATGTTTTTTGGCACGGATTTTGCATGTCAATTCTGTCAGGCATAATCCCGAAAAATAATGACCGCCTTCGATGCGGTCTGTCAAATCACATTCAACATATGCAAAACGACTTCAGAAAATTCGCCGTCGGACATCTCGGCATGAGTTCGAACACTCTCGACGGTTATGAGAAATATCTTGACCGACAGGCCGCGGGGCTCACATCGCAGCTTCCCTCAGCCGACTATATGAACCCCTATATCCTGGAGGAGCGCCAGCTCAACGTCACCCAGATGGACGTCTTCTCACGCCTTATGATGGATCGTATCATCTTCCTGGGCACACAGGTGACCGACACGAGCGCGAATATCATCCAGGCTCAGCTCCTCTATCTCGATTCTATCGATCCAGAGAAAGATATCTCCATTTATATCAATTCCCCTGGCGGATCAGTCTATGCCGGCCTCGGCATCTACGACACGATGCAGTATATCTCCAGCGATGTTTCCACCATCTGCACCGGCATGGCCGCATCTATGGCCGCCGTGCTTCTTGTTGCCGGCCAGCACGGCAAGCGCTTCGCGCTCCCTCATTCGCGGGTGATGATTCATCAGCCGATGGGGGGCATCCAGGGGCAGGCCTCCGATATCGAGATCACCGCGAGAGAGATACTCAAACTCAAGGAGGAGCTCTACCGCATCATCTCCGAGCATTCCGGACAGCCCTTCTCCAAAGTGGAGGCGGATTCCGACCGCGACTACTGGATGATCGCGTCAGAGGCCAAGGAATATGGCATGATCGACAAAGTGCTTGTCAACCCCAAGAAAGAAGAGAAATAACTACACATAAAAGATGGCTACTAAGAAACCGGGCTTGATGTGCTCGATGTGCGGCACCGTCGACTCAGCCGCCAATCCCGTGGTGACCGTGCTCGACGGCTTGAATCTCTGCACCGACTGCATCAAATTTATTGATGACACTCGCGACCGTCAGCTCGCGTCTCGTGGGAAAGCGACGAAAAAGAAGGCGAATGAGGAGGTGTCTTCAGTCCCGACTCCGCGTGAGATAAAGGAATTCCTCGATCAATATATCATTGGTCAGGAGGAAGCAAAAAAATATCTCTCCGTGGCGGTCTACAACCACTACAAGAGAATCAACCAGTCTGCCTCTGATGACGATGTCGATATTGAGAAATCAAACATCATACTTGTCGGGCCGACAGGCACCGGGAAAACCCTGCTGGCAAAAACAATCGCGAGGCTTCTCAATGTGCCGTTTGCCATTGTCGATGCAACTGTCCTGACTGAGGCCGGATACGTCGGTGAAGATATCGAATCCCTTCTCACGCGTCTGCTCCAGAATTGCGACTACGATGTTGAGAAAGCTGAGAAGGGTATTGTATTCATCGATGAAATCGACAAGATCGCCCGCAAAAGCGACAATCCCTCCATTACCCGTGATGTCAGTGGCGAAGGCGTGCAGCAGGGATTGCTGAAGCTTCTCGAGGGATCGACCGTGCTCGTGCCACCCAACGGCGGCAGAAAGCATCCCGAACAGAAGATGATAGCTGTCGACACTAAAAACATCCTCTTCATTTGCGGAGGAGCCTTCGACGGCATTGAACGCAAGATCGCCTCGAGGCTGAATACCCATGTGGTAGGATACGGCCACGATGAATCGGCACGCAAAAAGCAGCGTGAGAATCTCATGCGCTACGTCATGCCGCAGGATCTCAAATCGTTCGGTTTGATTCCGGAGATTATCGGACGTCTGCCGATCTTGACAAGTCTCGAGCCTCTTGACAAGAAAGCGCTCCGCAAGATCCTGACGGAGCCGAAAAACGCTATCGTAAGGCAATATAAGAAACTTTTCCTGCTTGACGGTGTCGAACTTGAATTTACTGATGATGCCCTTGACCTTATCGTCGACAAGGCTGTCGAATATAAGCTTGGAGCCCGGGGCTTACGTTCGATTGTGGAGACAATCATGGTTGACGCCATGTATGAGGTGCCGTCAGATCCGGTGAAGAAATTCACTGTCGACGCGCAATACGTGCAGAAACAGCTTGAGAAGGCCCACTTCGAGAAAACAACGATCTCTGACAACTGACACCTTGGCGCTCCGGCGTCGCGACACATATAAAAGACTTCCGTCTCCACACGACGGAAGTCTTTTTTATATGCCCTGACAGAAAAATTTCGGCGATGATAATTGAAATGTGGTGAAAATTTTTTAACTTTGTAATAAAGTCTACCCAAGCGGGCGACCCCCGGACATAATGTCCGGACAATATGAATCTTCGAACCTCACACCACCATGGCAGACATCAAAGCGATTCACGAAGCCTTGAAATACAATTTCGGCTTCGACCAGTTCAAAGGCAACCAGCTCGAAATCATCAGCAGTCTTCTCGACGGCGATGATGTCTTCGTGCTTATGCCCACGGGCGGCGGGAAATCTCTGTGCTATCAGCTCCCGGCCCTCATGTCGGAGGGTACGGCGATTGTCATTTCTCCTCTCATCGCCCTGATGAAAAACCAGGTCGACGCCATGCGCAACTATGGCGAAGACGACGGAGTGGCGCACTTCCTCAACTCCTCGCTCAACAAGGCTATGGCCGACCAAGTCAAATCTGATGTGCTTTCCGGGCGCACCAAACTCCTTTATGTGGCGCCTGAATCCTTCACTAAAGAGGAGAACATGGCTTTCATGCGCAATGTCAGGATTTCCTTCTATGCTGTCGATGAGGCCCATTGCATATCTGAATGGGGCCACGATTTCCGTCCGGAATACCGGCGCATAAGATCAATAATAAACGAGGTCGGCACAAGGCCCCTGATTGCCCTGACTGCCACGGCCACCCCGAAAGTGCAGCACGACATTCAGAAAAATCTTGGAATGCTCGATGCAAAAGTGTTCAAATCGAGCTTCAACCGTCAGAACCTCTATTATGAGGTACGCCCGAAGACAAAGGATGTCGATCGTGAGATAATCCGTTTCATTAAGAATAATCCCGGGAAATCAGGAATAATATACTGCCTGAGCCGCAAGAAAGTGGAGGAGCTCGCCGAGACGCTTAAGCTCAACGACATAAAAGCGCTGCCATATCATGCCGGAATGGATTCCGTGACCCGTTCCGACAACCAGGATGCGTTCCTCCAGGAGAAGACCGACGTAATAGTGGCCACCATAGCTTTCGGAATGGGTATTGACAAGCCCGATGTCAGATACGTGATACATTACGATATTCCAAAGAGCCTTGAGGGATACTATCAGGAGACCGGGCGTGCCGGGCGTGATGGGGGAGAGGGAAGATGCATAACATTCTACACCAACAAAGACCTACAGAAACTCGACAAGCTGATGCAGAGCAAGACGGCTGCCGAGCAGGAGATCGGACGCCATCTGCTTGCCGAAACGGCAAGCTATGCCGAATCGTCAGTATGCCGGAGAAAAATACTACTACATTATTTCGGAGAGCAATACGACGCTGAGAATTGCGGCAATTGCGACAATTGTTTAAATCCTAAGACACAAGTGGAAGCAACAGAAGAACTTTGCGCTGTCATTGAGACAGCTATCGCACTGAAGGAAAAATTTAATCCTGACTATCTGGTGAACGTTCTTATCGGTAGGGCCACCGACGAGGTCCGCTCCTACCATCACGACAGCATCGAGGAATTCGGATGTCTGTCGGGAGCTGATGAAAAAATGATAGCGTCCGTAATAAGGCAGGCTGCCATTGCCGGCTATCTTGAGAAAGATGTCGAAAACTACGGAATCGTCAGGGTCACCGCAAAAGGGAAGAAATTCTTGAAGAAGCCAACATCTTTCAAGATTGTGGAAGACAACGATTTCACCGACACCGAGATAGAACCTCAGATCAAGGGGGGCGCCGCATGCGCCGCCGATCCTATGCTCTACAATATGCTCAAGGATCTCAGGAAGAAGATGGCCAAGAAACTTCAGCTCCCTCCCTATGTGCTTTTCCAGGAACCGAGCCTCGAGGCAATGGCCACCACATATCCCATCACTATCGACGAACTCGCCAATATTCCCGGAGTGGGGGCCGGAAAAGCGAAACGTTACGGCGACGAGTTTGTGAAATTGATCAAGAGACACGTCGATGAGAACGAGATCGAGCGCCCGGAAGATATACGCGTGCGGTCAATGGCCAACAAGAGCAAGCTGAAGATATCTATCATTCACAGCATCGATAGGAAAATTGACCTTGAGGAGCTCGCTGAAAGCAACGGTCTTGAGTTCACCGAACTGATCGACGAGATTGAACAGATCGTGGAGGCCGGAACAAAAATAAACA
Source organism: uncultured Muribaculaceae bacterium (assembly GCA_910588245.1). Taxonomy (GTDB): domain Bacteria; phylum Bacteroidota; class Bacteroidia; order Bacteroidales; family Muribaculaceae; genus Lepagella. The sequence continues at coordinate 130,359 of CAJUQP010000001.1, forward strand.
TCGACTATTTCCTCAATGAAATAATGGACGAGGACCACGAACTCGACATTATGGATTTCTTCCGCGAAAGCCAGGAAGACGATCTTGAGGCGGCCATCCAGGAACTCGGCGACGAGTTCACCGAAGAGGAGATAAGGCTTGTGAGGGTGAAATTCCTCTCCGAGATGGGCAACTGACATGAAGCGGGCGCACATACGGCTTTTGGCATGATTTTGCCGCCGTGGCGCCCTATTCATATATTCTCTTATACTTTTATGGCCCCACACACGTTTAACTAAAGAAGTCGTGCTTAACCGCTTCGAAGATATATGCAATCTCCAATCCCAGCATCGCGTCTATGACCAGGAGCGCTTTTCTTTCAGTCTTTGTCTTGTCGCTGTCTGCCTTTCAGGGCATGGCGGCCGATGATCCTGTGGTCATGACAATAGGTCCCGAAAAAGTGAGGCGCTCTATGTTTGAGTATTATTACCGGAAGAACGCCGACACAATGGAGGTTCATATGTCGCCGTCAGAATACCTTCCCCTCTTCGAGGTGTTCCGTATGAAGGTGGCCGATGCAATGGCTGCTGGTCTTGACACCACGGCTTCCTTTCTCAACGAAATGCGCGGCTTCCGCGAGGAACTTGCCCGTCCCTGTCTTGTGGATTCCGTTTATCTTGAGTCTTTTGTGACTGAGCAGGCTGAACGGAGTCTGACAGATGTGGAGGCAAGCCATATCATGCTTTTCAGGAAGCAGGATCCGGAAGCGGACATCCACGCCCGTAACCGCATCGACAGCATCATCGGCCTTATAAGACATGGAGAAGACTTCTCTACTCTCGCTTCCCATTATTCGGAAGATAAGTCTTCTGCGCCTAAAGGTGGAAGTCTGGGATATATATCCGCCGGAAGATACCCTTATTCATTTGAGTCAGCGGTCTATTCTCTTCCTGACGGGTGTGTTTCGGAAATGATCTGCACCCCGGCCGGTTATCATGTGGTGAAAGCCGGGGAAAGACGTCAGTCTGCCGGCCGTATAAAGGCCTCGCATATCCTGAAATTTGTCGCGCCCGGTGCGTCCCCCGAAAAAGAGAAGGAAGCCAGGAAGGAAATCGACAGCATATACAATCTCCTGAAAGCTGACATGTCAGCTTTCCCTGATTTCGCCCGCAGATGCTCTGACGATGTAGGTTCGGCTCCCCTTGGAGGCGACCTTTCATGGTTCGGCCGCGGAGACATGGTGCCGGAGTTTGAGAAAGCGGCATTCTCCCTTTCTGACGGAGAGATGTCGCAGCCTGTGAAAAGCGCTTTCGGATGGCATATCATCCTTCGCACGGGATCACGCCCCGCTCCGGGAGTCAATGAACTGCGGGAGGAGGTCTTACATCGTGTTCAGGATCCTCGCGATCCCCGCCACAGACTCGTGATGCTTCACGAGATTGAGCGTCTTGCGGCAAAACATTCCCTTGGGATTGACAGTATCGCCTTCGCCCGAATGAGGGATGAGGCACGGAGAGGGGAGATATCCCCGTACACTGCCGGCGACTCTGTCCTGCGCCATCTCAGGGATATTGAGATGGACTGGTTGTATGATAACGTCGCAGGCTACAGGAATCTTCTTGATGAGTACCGCGATGGGACCCTGCTCTATGAGATAAGCGTATCAAGGATCTGGAACCGCGATTCAGGAAAGGATGATGGCAAGCTCGAAAAAGAATGGATAAGGGATATGAAGGAGAGATATAAAGTGATTGTCTACGAAAAGGAATTCGCAAAAATAAAGTGAGACATCCGTTTAATCATCAAGCGCCGTCAACCCCGGTTAAAAATCGGGCAGCGAGGTCGGTTAACGTCCGCGGGATAGGCCGTTCCCTCAGCCGTGGAATGGCTGTGCTCTTTGTGGCGGCGTCTGTCTCGGCATGCTCTCATCCCGTGCCTGCGGTTACAGGATCTGATGTGTTGCTGTGCATGGGAGATTCCGCGCTAACCGTGGATGACGTGGTGCGTCGCATACCTGTGGGTATCTCTCCCTCCGACAGTGTGGCCCTTTTCCACAGCATCACCGACAACTGGGTGGCAGGCATGGTACTTGCCGACATGGCCGCCAGCAAGCTTCCGGAGATTGAGGATATCGAACGGAAGGTCGAGGCCTACCGCAATCGTCTTATCGTGGCGGAATACATGAAGCGGATGAGAGACAGTCGCCAGTTTAAGGTAAGTCCGGATTCCGTCCGCTCCTTCTACGACAGCCACAGGGCCGAGATGATTGCCGAAACTCCGCTCGTAAAAGGCATTTATCTGAAGATACCCACATCGTCGATCGGTATCGACGATGTAAGGGAGAGCGTTTTCAGCGCGACAGAGGCAGGCATTGACCGTCTGGAAAAAAACTGGATCGGCGAAGCGATCCAGTATGACTATTTCATCGATGAATGGGTCGACTGGTCGCTTATCGCCGACCAGATACCTTACCGGTTTTACGATCCTGATGCGTTTCTGGCCTCCACGCGCAATTTCGAGACATCGGCCGACGGACAGACGTATCTCCTGCATGTCAGCGACTATCTCCCGGCCGGCAGCGAACTTCCTTTCGAGTTTGCATCAAAAAGGATATCGGCCATACTCGAGCAGGCTAAGATAGCAGACTATGAGCAGGCACTTGTGAGATCACTCATAAAGAAAGCAATCAACGAGAACCGCCTTCAGGCAGTGGGCTACGACCCGCTGACTCACAGAAGGACGGCTCCCGACAGAAATAAAGAGAATAAGAATCTGAAAGATGAAAAATAGAAGAATGATTATGCCGGCCATGGCCATGCTCGCCCTCTCGGGCATCTGTCTGGCTGCCGGACCTAAAAAGAACGTTGTCGACGAAGTGGTTTGGATAGTCGGCGACCAGGCGATATTCCGTTCCGATGTGGAGGAACTTTATCAGCAGCTCCGCTCGGAAGGGGAGGTGATATCCGGCGATCCGTATTGTGTGCTCCCGGAAAGGATAGCGGTTGAGAAACTGTATCTGCATCAGGCGAAGATCGACACCATCGAGGCTCCCGAGAGCCGTGTGCACGCCATGGTGGAGCAAAGGATCAATTTCTTCATTTCGCAGCTCGGATCGAAGGAGAAGGTCGAGGAATACTTCCGCAAGCCCATACCTATGCTCCGCGAGAGTCTTCTCGAGGTGACACGCAACGGTGCCATTGTGCAGCAGGTGCAACAGAACCTCACAAAAGACGTGAAGGCTACTCCCAACGATGTCAGGAAGTATTTCGACAGCCTTGACCCCGACAGCGTGCCTTACGTTCCTATGCAGGTTGAGGTGCAGATCGTGTCGCTCAATCCCAACATACCACGTCAGGAGATTGACGATGTCAAAGCCCGTCTGCGCGACTTCGCCGATCGTGTCAACAGGGGAGATGCCGATTTCTCCACGCTCGCCATCATGTATAGCGAGGATCCCGGGAGCGCCATGCAGGGCGGAGAGCTCGGCCTCAGCGGTAGGGCACGATTCGTGCCCGAGTTCGCCAACGTCGCCTTCAACCTTAGCGACCCCAAGAAGGTGTCGAGAATCGTGGAGACTGAATACGGCTATCATATAATGCAGCTCATAGAGAAGCGCGGCGACCAGGTCAATGTTCGCCATATTCTCCTTACCCCGCATGTCAGCGATGAAGACCTCAGGGTGTCGACCAACCGTCTCGACTCTGTCCGTAAGGAGATTGTCGGCGGGGCTTTCCCCTTTGAGGAAGCCGCGAGGTATATCTCCCAGGATAAGGATACCCGCAACAACAACGGCCTCATGATGAATAAGACCATGAACAGTGTCAACGAGGGAAGCAGCCGCTTTGAGATGCAGGAGCTCCCCCCGGAAATCGCCAGGAGGATCGAGAACATGAATCCCGGTGATATCAGTGAGGCTTTCGTGATGAAAGACGCTGCCAAGAACAAGGATATAGCAGCCATCGTCAAGCTCGCAAGCCGTACACCGGGCCACAGGGCCAACCTCTCCGATGATTATAACATGATCAAAGACATGTATATAAACCATAAGAAACAGGAGGTGCTCAAGGAATGGCTTGAGAAAAAAATCAAAGATACCTACGTCAGGATCGAAGACGGCTGGGATAACTGCGACTTCCATTACCAGGGCTGGGTAAAGGAGGTGAATTAAGATGATGCCGGCTGCGGCATATGCAAAAGGATGAAAATAGACTTTCTTGACAGAAAAATCATGAATGCCGCCGCGCTCTTTGTCGTGGCGGCAGGTTTTGTCGTGAATATAGGCATGCAGGCGTATGCCCAGCAGGATCGTAAGAAAAAGGCGGTGCAGAAGGAGGAGTCGTTCACTCGCCCTAAGCCTACACGGCCGATAAAGCCGGAGATTCCCGGGGCCAATAGATACCGTCAGGACAAGATTTTCCTCGAACAGGCCGATAGCCTCTTCAAGGTGGCTACTTACGACACTGTCCAGCGCCAGATTGTGAAAGGGAATGTGAAGTTCCGGCAGGCTGGCATGTGGATGTTTTGCGATTCGGCATACTACTATCCGGACTTAAACTCTCTCGACGCTTTCGGACACGTACGCATGGAGCAGGGAGACACGCTGTTTGTATATGCCGACAAGCTTTATTATGAGGGCAACGAACGTATGGCCCGTCTTAAGAACGGCCCGTCTTATCAGAAAGTGAAACTGATAAACCGCGATGTCACCCTCACAACCGACAGTCTCGACTACAGCCTCGCCATGGAGTTGGGATGGTACAACCGGTGGGGCACGATCGATGATAAGGTAAATACACTCACATCGCTCTATGGTGAGTATTCTCCCGGCACTAAAAACGCCGATTTCTATACTGACGTAGTCCTCGTCAACAATGAAGACGGCTATACGATGCTCACCGACACTCTCCACTACAACACCGATACCCACATAGCCCGCATCGAGAGCAAGACCGAGATTCAGGGAGCTAACGACACTATCATAACTCATCGTGGAGTCTACAACACGAATATTGGTAACGCGGAGCTCCTGACACGGTCTATGATAATACACCGCGACTCCAACAATAATGTCACTACCCTGGAGGGAGACTCTATTCTCTACGACAAACATACGCGCATAAGCCGCGCTTATATGTTTCGCGACCCTGCCAAGAACGGCATGCCCATGGTGTTGACCGACACAGCCCACAAGACAACCCTTATCGGAGGATTCGGCATATACAACGACTCCACGAAAGAAGCTATGTCTACTGAATATCCTCTTCTGATGGAGTATTCGCAGGGCGACACTCTCTTTCTGCGTGCCGACACGATTAAGACTTATATCATTCAGGAGATGGTGGCTGCTTCGCGACGCTGGACAGCCTCCGGATTCCCGGAATATGCCGGCCGGATCATCGCCCGTGCGGAAGACGGCCTGATCTGGCTCGACGATATCTTCTTCTCAGTGATAGCTCCTCTCGCCGAAGCGCCCCTGCGCATGCTTCAGGCTGCTATACCGCAGGAGGAGAAACCTAAGGTAAATACGACCCCGCCCATACCCCAACCGCCTGTGCCGGCAAAGGTCATGGCGCTTGATTCAACTGCCCTTGTTTCTCCATCTACCGCAGACATAACACCTGACTCGGTTGGGGTACACCTATCGCGGGACGTGCACCCAAGGCCGGGGTCTGATTCGGTTTATGTAGCCGGATCACCTGCCGGAATCGACTCTCTCGCCATAATGGCCGGCGATTCCGCTTCCATTTCAAAGAAAGACTCCATACCTCTTGTGCCGAAAGATTTTCATATCGCACTCGCTTATCATCGCGCTCGTTTCTTCAAGCAGGATCTGCAGGGGGTGGCCGATTCAATGGTCATCGTAGAGAGGGATTCTATGCTTTATATGTTCCGTAAGCCTGTGGTCTGGAGCGGTGAGCGTCAGGTGACGGGCAACCGCATCGACGTGCATTTCAACGACTCAACAGCCGACTGGGCGCTGTTGCCAGAGTCGGGAATGCTATCCGAACATGTCGATGAGGATTTCTACAATCAGCTTGCCGGCAAAAAACTCTTCGCCCGTTTCGCCAACCAGACAATTCGCAGTCTTGAGGTGTCGGGCAATGTGGAGACGATATTTCTGCCGCAGGAAAGCGATTCCACTTTCAACCGTCTCGTGGCTGCCGAGAGTTCCTACCTGACAATATTGCTCGACAGCGGCAAGATGGAAAAACTGAAGATGTGGCCCGAGGTCAGCGGTACTGTCACTCCTCTTTTCATGGTCAAGAAATCTCAGCAATATCTGCGTCAGTTCCACTGGTGGGAAGCTTTGCGACCTGTGAGGGAAAGAGTCGGCGACCGCTGGCGATGGGAAGACAATCTCGGCGAAGTCAGCGACGAACTTGAGATGTATTTCAACTCTCCCTCTGATTTCGGAACTCCCAAATCTTTCCCCGCCTCACGTCCGGCGCCGGTAAACCGTCCCCCTGAAAATCCTATGGAGGGCGTCACTCTGTCCGGGGTAGAGAAAAGCGAGGAGGAGATGGCCGACGATCTGAAGGCTGTTGAGGAGAATTCCGAACAGATCGAACAAGCCGTGGAAAACGAAGAGGAATCATCTGAAAAAAACTCATCTGAGCAATCAAACACCAGCTCCGGTCAGGAGGAAACAACGACTAAAGAGGAGGTGAAATGAGCGATATTATAAAACTTCTTCCTGACTCCGTGGCCAATCAGATTGCGGCCGGTGAGGTGATTCAGCGCCCTGCCTCCGTGATAAAGGAGCTGGTGGAGAACGCCGTTGATGCCGGCGCTACCGACATTAAGATCTTCATCAAGGATGCCGGTCGTACTCTGATACAGGTCGTCGACAACGGCAAAGGTATGAGTGAGACCGACGCTCGCATGGCGTTTGAGCGACACGCCACTTCAAAGATACGTGGAGCCGACGATCTGTTCACTCTCCATACAATGGGATTCCGCGGCGAGGCACTTCCGTCTATATGCGCTATCTCGCAGGTTGAGATGAAGACAAGCACCGAAGGTTCACCTATCGGCACGCATCTTGTCATAAACGCCTCGCAGGTGGAGACTCAGGAACCTTGCGCATGCCAACAGGGCACCAACATAATGGTGAGAAATATATTCTTCAATGTCCCGGCGCGGCGTAAGTTCCTGAAGTCAGACAGTGTGGAACTCTCTAATATTATGAGGGAATTCGAACGGCTTGCGTTAGTCAACAACAACATCCGGATGAGTATCGATACCGGAACCCGTGTGCTTGACCTGCGCGCCGGCACTTTCAAGCAACGTATCGGCGATATTTGGAAAAATAGTCTCGACATGCATATGCTTCCCGTGGAGGTCGACACTTCGCTCATAAAAATCTCCGGATTCATATCGCGTCCGGAATACGCGAGGCGACGCAATCCCCTCCAATACCTTATTGTGAACGGGAGAAATATGCGCCATCCATATTTCCACAAGGCTGTGATGAACTGCTACGATTCCCTTATCGCCGCCGACACCCAGCCTTGCTATTTCTTGAAATTCACTGTCGATCCGTCAACGATCGACGTGAATATACACCCCACAAAAAACGAGATTAAATTCGAATACGAACAGGAGATATGGCCCATACTCCAGGCCTCGGTAAAAGCTGCTCTTGGCAAATACGGAGCCGTCCCGTCTATAGATTTCAACAGCGACGTGCTCCCCGTTGATCCACTGCCTCCCGGAGAATTGCCGGAAAAACCGACGCTCGACCTGACGGCAGACTACAATCCTTTTGCTGAATCTCCATCTGACTTTGATCTCCCCGTCAATCCTTTCCCTGCCCGGCAATACACAAAGAGTGACCCTGTGCCCCGCGACTGGGAATCGCTTTATTCAGATTTCATGAACGGAGCCAGAGGCTTCCATACCATAGGAGGGGAACGGCAACCATCTTCGGTGCCTCAGTCGGATGCACCTGTGGCAGGTGCGGTCGATATATCTCCTGAGACCGCCCCCGAGGCTGCCAACGGTATCTTCGGGGAGGAAAGCGAGGATGAGAATGGAGCTTCAATAAGTTCCTTCTGCGTGCAGCATGCAATGCGTTATATAATAACCACCTCCCGCGAAGGCCTTATAATCATCGATCAACACCGTGCGCATGTGAAGATTCTCTATGAGCGGTATCTGCGGAAGATCAATCAGGGTGAGCAGGTGTCGCAGCGTATGATGTTCCCGGAGTCGGTGGTTCTTGATCCGGAACATCGCGAGGCTCTCGGCGCTGTGACAGAGGAACTCGGAAAGCTTGGCTTCTCACTTGAATATGATGAAGGCGACAGATGGAGGATAACGTCTGTACCGGCTCTTTTGAAAGACATTGACGCTCGTGATGTAGTGCTCCGCATTCTTGACTCCGTATGTGAGGGAGGGGAGAACTATGGAGCCGACGGATCAACATCCGGTGAGCTCCTGTCGCGTATCGCGCTTATGATGGCCCGCTCAGCCGCGATACAGGGGGGGCAACGTCTCTCCGGCGACGAAATGGAACATCTTGTGGGCGAACTGTTCGCATTGCCTGATCCGGCATATACTCCCAACGGTAACCGCATTTTCTGCTTGCTCGACAGTCAGCGGCTGGAAGCGATGTTCCGCTGATCTCGATATTAATATGCCTTCTGCGGGTATTTCAGAGGGCTATAAATTCATACGCCCTCTTGGCGTGTGTTAATTTAAACACACTCTTGTTTGTTGAATCTAAAAAACCGCTTTATATGATTGAAAAAATAGTTTCCGCGGTCAGCGGCGTCCTAACGGATTATGTTATGGTTGTATCCCTCCTTGCGGTGGCTATACTTTTCACGATCCTTACAAGGGGCGTCCAGTTTCGCATGGTAGGGGAGATGTGCAGGCTGCTTGTGCGCTCCGGGAAAAAATATGGTGTGCAGGATAGTAACGGTGCCTCTCATCACTCTTCAGTGACCTCTTTCCAGGCATTCGCAATCTCGATAGCCTCCCGCGTAGGCACCGGCAATATGGCCGGTGTTGCGACGGCAATAGCGATAGGTGGACCCGGTGCGGTGTTCTGGATGTGGATGATCGCCATTCTCGGGGCCGCAAGTGCTTTTGTGGAGTCGACGCTTGCTCAGCTTTTTAAAGTAAAGGGCGACAAGGCTTATCAGGGCGGACCGGCCTATTACATCCAGAAAGGTATCGGCCAACGTTGGTGGGCGGTGACATTCGCCGTGCTCATAACCCTCACTTTCGGATTCGCTTTCAATACAGTGCAGGCCAATACAATTGCGAGCGCATATGAGGAGTGTTTCTCTTTCCCCCGTGAATGGATGGCTGTGATTCTTGCGGTTCTTACACTTGTGATCATTTTCGGAGGGATCAAGCGCATTTCAAGGTTCAGTGAGATCGTGGTGCCCGTGATGGCTATCGCCTACATTCTTCTCGCCTTCGTTATAGTAGTGCTCAACATAGCCCGCGTCCCCGAGATACTGACACTGATTATAGAGAATGCCTTTGGGGTCGGACAGGCGGCCGGAGGAGCCGTGGGTATGGGTATGATAATGGGAGTAAAGAGGGGACTCTTCAGCAACGAGGCCGGCGAGGGATCTACACCGAACGCGGCCGCCACAGCCAATGTGACCCATCCGGTGAAACAGGGTCTTATCCAGACACTCGGCGTTTACACCGACACTCTTCTCGTCTGCACGGCCACGGCTTTCATCATCCTGTGCAGCAACATGTTTCTTGAAGGGCACGATGGCATAGTCCTTACCCAGAGGGCTATCGACTCTGAACTCGGAGGTGATCATCAGTATGGATCCATATTTGTAAGTATCGCCATTTTTCTTTTCGCATTCACAAGCATAATCGCTAATTATTATTACGGTGAGACAAACATCCGTTTTATTAAAGACAACGACGTTCTTATACGGATTTACCGTCTTGCTGTCGGAGTGATCGTCTATCTTGGCGCGGTCATGTCGCTCGATCTCGTGTGGGGATTCGCCGATATCACCATGGCAATGATGACGATATGCAACCTCGCGGCCATCGTCGTCCTTGGCAAGTATGCCGTCATACTTCTTCGTGACTATCGCAGCCAGCTTAAGGAAGGTAAAGACCCATGCTATCATAAATCCACCATCCCCGGGATAGCAGCCGAAACTGAGTGTTGGCCCGACTGATACATCGGGGAGATTCCTCTCCCACTTGAGATAGCCTGTCTCAAAGATGGAGTAGGCCGATGGAATTAAGGAAAATCACGAAAATCGCGATAGGGCAGATCCATTTCAGACAGAACACGAGCACCCCCAGAAGTGGGAACCGGTATTTTCCGCGGTCAGTGAACTGATCGCGGATTATTTTTTTATCGACAAACCATCCGACGAATACGCAGCATATCATCCCCCCGAGCGGAAGGCATATGTTCGACGAGAGATAGTCGAAGAGGGAGAAGAATGTCTGTCCGCAGATTGTCACATGACTCAGCGGCCCGAAACTCAAAGCGCAGACAAGCCCTCCTGCCAGACCGAGTAGCGATGATACTATCGTGGCCCTCTGCCGGCTCATTTTCTTCTCCTCACAGAAATAGGTGATGGATATTTCCGACATGGACACCGTCGAGGTAAGGGAGGCGAGAAACAGTAGCAGGAAGAAAAGAGTCGACCATATTACGCCAGCGGGAAGCTGACTGAAAATGTAGGGTAGCACTTCGAAGACAAGAGTAGGACCGGCCTCTGGTGATAGACCGAACGAGAAAACTGCCGGGAAGATGATTATTCCCGCAAGTACAGCCACCATTGAATCAAGAAGGGCTGTGGTCATCGCAGTCTTTCCGAGACGGCTGTTGTTGTTGAAATAAGAGGCATAAGTCATCATGCAACCAAGTCCTATGCTCAGAGAGAAGAACGCCTGACCGAGAGCCCCGAGAAGCACACTTGGTGTGATCTTGCTGAAGTCGGGGGAGAACAGAAATGACAAACCCTCATAAAAACCTGGCATCGTAAAGGAATTGATGCAGAACGACACAAGAAGGAGAAAAAGCAGCGGCATGAGGATGTTGGACGCTCTCTCTATACCCTTTGTCACGCCCCCGATGAGGATGATGAAATTGCACAGGAGAAAAACTACTGTCCAGACCACCGGGCGCCAGCCTGTGGTCATCTCCATAAACTGACGGTGTCCGGTCGCGGTGTCGGTAAAATCAAGTTGGCCGAACGCCGACGTGAGGCAGTACTCCACAGTCCATCCGGCCACGACGGAGTAAAAGCTGAGTATGAGGATGGAGGCAAGGATGCCTATATACCCCGCGAGATACCATGGCGAACCTGGCCTGAGCTTACGGTAGGCACCGAAGATGTTGCTGCGGGTCTGACGTCCCATACAGAACTCAGCGCATATCACCGGTATCCCGATGAGGAAAACAAATGCCATATAGCATATGAGGAAAGCGCCTCCGCCATGGATGCCGGCCTCATATGGAAATCTCCATATATTGCCCAGCCCCACAGCCGAGCCCACTGTCGTTGCTATCGCTCCGAAACGGGTGGCGAAAACCGCCCTGTCCCTGCTGTTCTTTTTCTGTGTCATTATATGTCGTGGTAGTTTGATTATGGCGCCGGTGCGCCCTGTATAAGAACTGCAAATTTAGTTATTATTTATCGAAATGATAACAAGGCAAGCATAAAAATAAGTTTTTTTGAATATTTTTATTTTAGTTTCCACCAAAAGAGTTAACTTTGTAAAATATTCTATGACGAATTGTCAAACCTACGCCATGAGCATGTATAATTTCGATCAGATCATTGAGCGCCGCGAAACTGGCGCGATAAAGACCGACAGACTCAAGGAGATGTTCGGCCGCGACGACATAATACCCGCATGGGTGGCGGACATGGATTTCGCCACTCCTCCCTTCATTATCGATGCACTGCGAAGGCGGCTCGATCATCCGGTGCTGGGCTACACCCGCGAGCCGGACGATTACCGTCCCGCGATAATCGAATGGCAGAAGCGTCTTCACGGATGGGAGATACAGCCTGAATGGATTAGCTATATCCCGGGCATCGTCAAGGGTATAGGTATGGTGGTGAATTTCTTCACCCGACCCGGCGATGAGGTGTATATAATGCCCCCTGTCTACCACCCTTTCCGAATCACTCCCGAATCCAACGGGAGGAAAGTCGTCAACGTGCCTCTGATTGAAGATGGTGAGAGCCGGTATCATATGGATTATGAGGCCTTGGAGAAGCTCCCCGGAGGGGGACTCCTCATCCTTTCCAATCCCCACAATCCTGCCGGCCAGATCTGGAGCCGGGAAGAGCTCGCGCGCCTCGCCATCATATGCAAGAGCAAAGGGATAATCGTGATATCCGACGAGATTCATGCCGACATGGCCCACTGGGGCAAACGTCATGTGCCGTTCGCCATGTCGTGTCCTGAAGCTGCCGAGATAAGCATAACTTTTGGAGCACCGACAAAAACGTTCAACATACCTGGTGTGGTAAGTTCCTTCGCTGTCGTTCCCGACAGATCGCTACGCGAGAGGTTCTTCGGCTGGCTCGGCGCCAACGAATTCGGCGACGCGCCTGTCTTCTCTCACATCGCTGCGATCTCGGCTTACCGTGAGGGTTGGGAATGGCGTCGCCGGATGCTTGAATATGTGGAAGGCAATATTGAATATGTCATCGATTATTGTGAACGGAATATTCCCGGAGTCATTGCACGTCGTCCTGATGCATCCTTCCTCGTGTGGCTCGATTGCCGCGGGCTTGGACTTGACCACGATGCGTTGGTTAGTCTTTTCGTCGATAAAGCGGGTCTTGCCCTCAACGATGGTGAGATGTTCGGGGCTCAGGGGAAAGGTTTCATGCGCCTGAATGTCGCATCTCCACGCACGGTGATCGAGACTATGATGTCGCGCCTCAGTGATGCGGTGGCGACACTGTAACATTTAGATGCAAGATGAAAATAATAGATATAATCAACGACAGCCGCAATCCGGTATTCTCGTTCGAGATCCTTCCGCCTCTTAAAGGTAACAGCGTGTTCAAGGTCTACGACATTATCGAGAAACTGCGGCAATTCGATCCGAAATTCGTCAATATCACGAGCCATCATAGCGAATACGTATATAAGACTCTCCCGGATGGGTCGTTGCGACGTGTCAGTGTGGTGAAACGCCCCGGCACCGTGGCTATTGCCGCTGCCATTCAGAACAGATACGGACTTATCCCCGTGCCGCATATCATATGCAAGGGTTTCACGAAAGAGGAGACGGAATATGCTCTGCTCGATCTGAATTTTCTCGGCATCAACAATCTCATGCTGCTCCGGGGCGATGTGAAAGGGCAGGAGGATTTCGCCGACACTACGAGATATCACTCCCACGCAACCGACCTCCAGGATCAGGTGAATCTCTTCAACCGGGGCATTGGCCTTGAGGATATGCGTATCGACGGGATCGAGACACCATTCACATATGGTATGGCATGCTATCCCGAAAAGCATGAGGAGGCGCCCAATATGGATTCCGATATCCGCTATCTCAAGCAGAAGGTGGAAAACGGAGCGGATTATCTCATCACGCAGATGTTTTTCGATAATGAGAAGTATTTCTCCTTTGTGGAGAGATGCAGGGCGGAAGGCATCACGGTGCCAATACTTCCCGGTCTGAAACCTATATCCAAAAGATCGCAGCTCACGGTGCTCCCGAAGGTATTCCGCACGGATATCCCTGAGGAACTCGCCTCTCGCATACGCGAGAGCAAGACTGAGGAGGAAATTAAGGAGGCGGGTATAGCATGGGGTATACGTCAGGCCCGCGAACTTCTTGAGAAAGGTGCCCCCGGCATACATTTCTATACTATGAGTGTGGCCGACAGTGTTAAAAAAATTGCTTCACGTGTATTCTGAACTCTGCGAAATATTGAAACACCGTGTCCTGCTCCTCGATGGAGCCATGGGCACAATGATACAGCGTCTCAGACTCTCCGAGAATGATTTCCGGGGCAAGAGGTTCGTATCCCATCCCGTGCGACTCGCCGGATGCAACGACCTTCTGTGCCTTACCCGTCCCGGAGATATCAAGGCCATCCATGCCGAATATCTCAAGGCGGGAGCCGATATCGTTACGACAAATACTTTCAACGCCAACGCTGTCTCTCTTGAAGACTACGGACTGCATGATTCGCCTGATCTTATCAGGGAGATCAACCGGGAAGGGGCACGCCTGGCCAGGGAAGCGGCGGTTGAGGCGAAACTGAGATCGTTCGGCAGGAGAGCGCTGGTGGCCGGATCGATGGGGCCTACCAACAAAACCGCATCCATGAGTCCGGATGTGGCTGATCCGTCATTGCGCAACATTGACTATGCCTCTCTCTTCAATGCCTATCATACTCAAGCGGAAGGACTTATTGAAGGAGGAGCCGATATTCTCCTTTTCGAGACCGTTTTCGACACGCTGAATCTTAAAGCCGGACTCGATGCGGCAAGCCATGTGATGGCGGAAAAAGGGATCTGGCTCCCTGTCATGGTCTCAGCCACGGTCGCTGACAAATCGGGGAGGACTCTCTCGGGCCAGACTCTCGAGGCTTTCACCGCCTCTGTGGGCGACTATCCGGAGGTCGTGTCGCTCGGTCTGAACTGCAGTTTCGGGCCTTCGGAGATAATTCCTTTCATAAAGGAACTTGCGACGATATCATCCAAATTCATAAGCTGCCATCCCAACGCCGGACTCCCCGATGCGCTCGGAAGGTATATGGAGACTCCTGAGATTTTCTCCGGCCATGTGCGCAAGATTCTTGATGAAGCTACAGTGAACATAATAGGCGGGTGTTGCGGCACAACACCCGCGCATATCTCCGCCCTCCGGTCTCTCGTCGACTCCGCGCTTCCTCACATTCCTGCAAAGATTCCGCCTGCCCTCCGCGTGTCGGGGCTCGAACGCCTCGAGATTATGCCGGAGAATAATTTCGTGAACGTCGGCGAACGCTGCAATGTGGCCGGCTCAAGGAAATTCCTGCGTCTCATAAAGGAGAAGAAGTATGAGGAAGCCGTGGAGATTGCCGCCCGGCAGGTAGCCGACGGGGCAATGATGATTGATGTAAACATGGATGACGCTCTCCTTGATGCGCGGGAGGAGATGGTCCGTTTTTTGCGTTACATCTCCTCCGATCCTGATATAGCCCGTGTCCCTGTAATGGTCGATTCCTCAGACTGGAATGTCATTGAGGCCGCTTTGATGAACCTTCAGGGGAAAAGCATCGTCAATTCCATCTCGCTTAAGGAGGGGGAGGAAGCGTTCCTCCATAAGGCGAAGAGGATTCGTGAACTCGGAGCGGCTGTAATTGTCATGGCTTTCGACGAGGAGGGTCAGGCCGACACATTTGAGCGTAAGATCGAAGTGTCTCGCCGCGCTTATCATCTGCTTCTGGATGTGTGTGGATTCAATCCTGAAGACATTATTTTCGATGTCAACATAATGGCTGTGGCCACAGGACTTGAGGAACACCTGAACTATGGCATAGACTTTATAAGGGCCGTGGAATGGATAAAGAAGAATCTCCCCGGGGCTCGCACAAGCGGCGGCGTGAGCAATCTCTCGTTCGCCTTCCGGGGTAAGAACGCTCTCCGCGAGGCCATGCACGCGGTGTTCCTTTATCATGCCATATCCGCCGGTCTCGACATGGCGATCGTCAATCCGGCATCTTCTGTGACGTATGAGGAGATTGACCCCTCGCTACGTTCCATTATAGAGGATGTGGTACTTGCGCGTCGCCCCGAGGCATGCGATGAACTCGCGGCTTACGCCTCCAGGGAAACCGACTCTAAGGGCACGGCAATGACCGCGCCGGCACGCGACATCTCCGTTCCGGTCTCGCGACGGCTCACTGAGGCCGTTGTGAGGGGTAAGGCCGAGTATCTTGACGCTGACCTCACTGAGGCTCTGTCGGAGTTCGGTTCGCCGGTTGCGATAATAGAAGGACCTCTCATGGAGGGTATGAACCGGGTCGGAAACCTATTCGGGGAGGGTAAGATGTTTCTTCCGCAGGTCGTGAAGACTGCCCGGACAATGAAGATGGCGGTCGACTGGCTAAGGCCATATATGGAGTCTGGCAGGATAGCCGGAAAGAAAGCTGGGAAAGTCGTGTTCGCCACTGTCAAGGGTGATGTTCACGACATAGGAAAAAATATCGTTTCCATTGTGCTCGCATGTAACAATTACGAGGTGCTAGATCTCGGAGTAATGGTGCCGGCGGAAAAGATCGTGGAGACAGCGCTGCATGAGAAGCCCGACATTGTCTGTCTTTCCGGACTTATCACCCCCTCCCTTTCGGAGATGGTCAATGTGGCGAAAGCTATGCGTGAGGCCGGACTGACTATACCTATAATTGTGGGAGGCGCGACCACATCCAGAATCCATACTGCTCTTAAGATTGCGCCCCAGTATGATGGTGTCGTGGTCCATGCGAGTGATGCAGCCCGCGATCCACTTATAGCCGGCCGTTTGCTCAATCCCGCCACACGCGAGGATTATATCCGTGAGATAGACGAGGACCACAGGCTGGCCAGGGAGGATTTCTCGGCATACGCAAATAAACTTCTTTCGATTTCCGAAGCTCGGACACGGCATGTCTCGACCGTTTGGCAAGGGTATGCGCCAGTTGTTCCTGCCGCAGGTATTGACAATGTCCTTCGCATAGACCTTCCTCTTGAGAGGATAGTCAAACTTGTCAACTGGAAAATGTTTTTCCATGCCTGGAGACTTTCCGGACCCTTCCTCGACAATTTCCCCTATGATGGATGCGATGCTTGCCGCGGCATATGGATTTCCGGTCTTTCCGACAGTGTCAGGGATAAAGCCATGGAAGCGTTGAAGGTATACGATGATGCGATGGATCTGATCCGTGAACTCACCGCCGATGGCAGTTTCGACGGCAAAGCGGTCGTGAGGTTCTGTAAAGCCTTCTCCGTCGGCGACGATATCCGGATAGGCTCCGAATGTCTCCCCATGCTACGCCAGCAATCTGACAATAGTGTTTGTCTGTCGCTTGCCGACTTCATCGCTCCTGAGAAAGGACCTGAGGATTACGCCGGCGTTTTCGCACTTAGTGCCGGACATTTCCTTACAGATGAGGCTACCTGCCGCAGAGCGGATGGCGACGAATATGGCGCGCTGCTGCGTCAGACGCTTGCCGACCGACTGGCGGAGGCAGCCTCCGAATGGCTACATATGGAGGTGAGGAGGCGACTCTGGGGCTACGCTTCTCAGGAGGATCTTGATGATGAGGCGCTACTTCGTGGGGGGTATGCCGGAATACGTCCTGCCGTGGGATATCCCATGCTGCCGGACCAGACGCTTATTCATAATTTAGCACGCCTTATTCCGTTAGATGATATAGGAGTCGGTCTGACGGAGAATGGGGCAATGACCCCCACGTCGTCTGTTTGCGGACTTTATATTGGCAATCCCTCGGCAAGATATTTCATGGTCGGAGCTATTGGTGCCGACCAGGTCAAAGACTATGCATCACGAAGGGGGATTGGTGAGGAACGCATGAGGGAGATCCTGAGGATATGAACTTAATTGAAGATCAAGAACATTAACTATATATGAAGGAGAACGCTAAAAAAGCCATAAGGGTGGCCATTCAGGGAGTGGCCGGATGCTTCCACGATGCGGCTGCGCGCCAGTATTTCGAGGGTCATGATGTCACGACTGTCCCTTGCGAGTCTTTCCACTCGCTGTTCGATACTCTCTCGACCGATGCCTCGATGCTCGGCATCGTCGCCATTGAGAACACGATCGCGGGCAGTCTTCTCGCTAACCATGAACTGCTGCGCCAGAGCAACCTTACGATCGTAGGCGAGCATTCCGTGAGGATCAGCCATGTGCTGTGTGCGCTCCCCGGTGAGACTATGGAGAGCATCACGGAAGTGAATTCCCACCCGATGGCTCTTATGCAGTGCGAGCAGTTCCTCCTGCGCCATCCCAACATGAGGATGGTGGAGAAATTCGATACGGCCGGCAGCGCCGAGGAGATCGCGAAAAATAATCTCACTCATCATGCCGCGGTATGCGGTGAGCTCGCCGCTAATCTCTATGGCCTCGACATTCTCGAGCGCGGCATAGAGACCAATAAGCGCAATTACACGCGTTTCCTCATTCTTGCCGATCCTCTCCTCGCAAGCGAGATGAAACCCAGGGAGGAACTCCTCGACAAGGCAAGTATTGTCTTCACGTTGCCCCATTCCCACGGCGCTCTCTCCAAGGTGCTGACCATCCTGTCGTTCTATGATGTCAATCTTACAAAGATACAGTCTCTCCCGATTGTCGGGCGTGAGTGGGAATATCGGTTCTATGTAGATCTCACATTCTCGTCGTTTGTAAGATACCGCCAGGCCATAGAGGCCGTAAGGCCGCTCACCAATGAGCTGCGCATACTTGGCGAATACGTGGAGAGGGTAGGTGTCAACACCGTATCATGATAACGATTAATAACGCTTAGGTAGAAAAGTAATGAATATGGATATACGTCCTTCACACAGGGTGGAGGAGATGAAGGAATACTGGTTCGCCCCGAAGATGAGGGAGGTGGCCCGCATGAACGCGGAGGGTGCCGATGTGGTGAGTCTTGGTGTCGGTGGCCCCGACAGGATGCCGGCCCTTGAGGTGGTGGAGACTCTTTGCGAGTCTGCCCGCAAGCCCGGCAATCATACTTATCAGCTTGCGGGGGGAATCCCTGAGCTCCGCGAGGCAATGGCGAGGTGGTATAAGCGTCACTATGGCGTGGATGTCGATCCTGTCTCGGAGGTGCTTCCGCTTATCGGCTCGAAAGAGGGAGTGCTCCACATTAGTCTCGCTTTCCTAAATCCTGGCGACAAGGTGCTCGTTCCTAATCCCGGATATATGACTTATTCCGGAGTAAGCCGCATGCTTGGCGCGGAGATCATCAACTATAATCTTCTCGCGGATAAGGGCTGGATGCCTGATTTCGATCAGCTTGAGGACATTGCCTCAGAAGGTGGGATTAAACTGATGTGGGTGAACTATCCCAATATGCCTACCGGTGCATCTGCATCAAAGGAACTCTTCAGACGTCTTGTTGACTTCGGGCGTCGCCACGGCATCGTTATCGTGCACGACAACCCTTACAGCTTCGTGCTCAACGACAATCCGCTGAGTCTGCTTCAGGTAGAGGGTGCGCGTGATGTGGCTATAGAGCTGAACTCCCTCAGTAAGAGCCACAACATGTCGGGCTGGCGTATGGGAATGGTCATATCCAATCCGGAATTTGTCGGTTGGGTGAGGAAAGTGAAGAGCAACATCGATTCCGGACAATTCCGTCCGGTGATGGAAGCGGCTGTCAAGGCTCTCGATCTGCCTGATTCATGGTATGACGAGATGAACGAGCCCTACCGTCGCCGCAAGAAGGTGGCGGAAAAGATCATGGACGCCTTGGGCTGCACCTATGCACCCTCGCAGCAGGGTCTTTTCCTCTGGGGCAAACTCCCTGAGGGTGTCGGCGACAGTGCTTCATTCGCCGACCGTATCCTCCACGAGGCGAGGGTATTCCTCGTGCCCGGATTTATATTCGGCAGCAATGGTGAAGGATATATACGCATATCTCTATGTGCTTCTGAGGAAAGGATGGAGGAGGCACTCCGACGCATAAAGGAAATGATGAAACTAAACTCTAAGATATGAATTTGGAAGGATTAAAACCTATTGTGGAAGGTCTGGGCGTTGTAGGCTCACCCCTTGTGATGGCGGGGCCCTGCAGCGCGGAGACTGAGGAACAGACACTCTCTACTGCCCGTCAGCTCGCCATGAGCGGCGTTAAGGTGTTTCGTGCAGGTATCTGGAAACCGCGTACCAAACCGGGAGGCTTCGAGGGCATCGGCAAGGAAGGTTTACAGTGGCTTCGCCGTGTAAAGGAGGAGACTGGCATGCTGGTGGCCACCGAGGTGGCTACACGCCGGCATGTGGAAGAGGCTCTCGAGGCCGGTATTGATATACTGTGGATCGGAGCCCGCACCTCGGCCAACCCTTTCGCCGTGCAGGAGATCTCTGACGCCCTGAAGGAATCGGGAGCCGATGTGGCTGTTCTCGTGAAAAACCCGGTGAACCCCGATCTTGAGCTATGGATTGGTGCCCTTGAGAGAATTTACAACGCCGGCATACGCCGGCTCGGAGCTATCCACCGTGGATTCAGCTTCTATGGCAAGAGCATATACCGCAATCCGCCGCAGTGGCACATCCCTATCGAGCTTCACCGCCGTCTGCCCGATCTTCCCATCGTGTGCGATCCAAGCCACATGGGTGGCAAGCGCGAGCTCATAGCTCCTCTCTCTCAGCAGGCCCTCGACATGAAGTTCACCGGACTGATGATCGAATGCCACTGCTCTCCCGACGAGGCATGGAGCGACAAGAACCAGCAGATCACTCCTGAGATCTTCAAGATCATACTCAGCTCGCTTGTGCTCCGCAACTCTGAGCAGAACACCGAGAGCCTGCAGGCTTTGCGTCAGCAGATCGACCGCATCGACACAGAACTCCTCGACCTTTACAACAAGCGTATGCAGGTGTCGCGTGAGATCGGCAAATACAAGAAGGAACACTCCATGCCTGTGGTTCAGGAAAACCGCTACGACGATCTCATCAAATCGCGCGTATCGGCCGCCGTACAGATGGGCATGAGTGCTGATTTCATGAAGACTGTCCTCCAGGCCATCCACGAGGAATCCGTGCGTCAGCAGATCGAGATCCTCAACCAGAACTGATCCGCTCGTCTCAACTATAACCATAAAACCCGGGGATGACCATCTCATTCCCGGGTTTTTCTTTCAAAGTGGCTATCCAGTCCCCGCGCCGGCTTAGTAAAGTTCAACTGTCACTTCAATATTACGCCATGCTCTGAAAGAGCGTCGGAAAGTGAGTGGAATTTAAGATGTTCGTTCAACACCTTGCCGTCGCGACCGATGAGTACGTAGCTGGGGATACCGCTGATCTTAAAAAGATCGCGAAGTCGGTTGAAATCGGAATTTGAAAGACGATGTGTAGCTTCTCCCACAAGATTTTTAGAGATATATTTGTTGTAGGCCTCTTCGGGGGAATCGCCTTCGCATGTGATGAATATCATTTTGAAATCAGGATGATCAAGATTACGTTGGCGCAACTCGGAAGATCTTTCGATTGCGGAACGGCACGGCCCACAGGAGGTGCCCCAGAAGTCGAGCAGGATGAATTTTCCTGAATATGGAGCAATCATCTCGCGGAGCACCCGACCACGATTATCATCGGGAATGTCGTAAGGTTGGAACGCGTAAGCATCTTCGAAAAAAGTGTTGATTATCCTGATGAGATAGGGGTGGGAGATAATCTTGTTTTCTATGGCATGGTTTACGGTCGCGAAAGTTTCTTCACGAGGTGCGGAGATGTTGGTCTTTCCATAGGAGCAAAGACTCGCGCAATAGGCACTCTGCCACAGAAGAGGGACACTGTCGAGTCCTGTCCATTTGGCGACTGCATCTGCACGGCGCGGAGCATTATAACCTTCATAGTCAAATTTCTTTTCGTCAGTCACAGTTTTCTCGGAATTGATTTTCACGAACTCTTCAAGAAAATCTTCCATTCCGTTTCTCTTGGCAATCCCCTCGGCTATGTTTAACCGATTAATGGCGTTAAAAAAGTCTGTCATATCCATATACTCGGTTGTGCCGAGCCGTTCAGCCAGCCAGGCTGCGGTTTCTTCCTCCTCAGGAGTCAGTTTGGCGCCACGCTCTTTCAGGTAAAGGATACCGAAGTCTGTATAAGTAAAGGGCTGCATTTCTTTTGCTCCAAGCAGGTCGGGAATACGACAGAAAGCGATCCGGTTGGGAAGCATATCCATCCTTTCTCCGGCAAAAAGCCAAGGATTGCCACTGGCAAACAATCCTTTCACTGGCTCAAAAAAATCTATTCCAAGTGGTTCATTCAATGACGGGGCAGCAGTGTCAAATCGAGACATATCATCATAATACATCGCATAGTCAAGAATGTTATGTATCAAGTCGGTATCAGCATTTGCATCCATCACTTTTTTCGTGACGGGATGGAGGTCATAAGATCCTTTATAACGATCAATCGCTGTCTTATAACGTTCGTTATCCGCGAGAATAATCTTCAGCGCGGTTGCCGGGACACTGTCATGTGCCATCGAATGCACCGATATAGCCGGCGCAAATGGAGCGGCTGCCAGCTCGCGGTTGATATGGCCTGTATCACCACCGAAACGAGTATTTGCCATGCGGCTTTCACGCTCCATGATGCGGTCGATCGAGGTCTGCAACACATCGTCCCAGTCGAGAAGGATATCAAGTGTACGGCCCGGTTCTGCGTAGTAACTTAGCCAGACATACTCAGGACCGAGTCCTGAAATGGAGAAATAGCCGGGAGAGGCCATCGGAACCGAGACGCTGAAAGAACCGTCAGCCATGATTGGTATCGCTACCGGATCACGTTTGCCGGTGAATGGATTGCTGTAATAAAGGAGTATGTTGTCAAATCCGAGTCGCGAATCATAACCACGTATTTGTCCTGAGATCTTCGCATCGGCAGTATTGAAAAACTGCGACGGCTCCCCGGGATAGTCACGTTCATGCTCTTTTGTCCACTTCTCCGGATCGACATCAGCCGCTTTCGGTGCCTTCTTGCCGTCAAGACGCAGTCCGAATATACGCCATGTACCCTCTATGAAATCAATTGCATCCACTTCTTCAGGAAGCGGAGGGAAAATGACAGAGAAGTCGGTCTCTCCGCTTTCAGGCATCCAAAATTCCTCTCCCAATACCAGTCCCTCGGTCGATAATGGAGAATAGTGTGTGTCAGTCTTCGGATTTACTATATAGGCAGTGGAATCAACCTTTATCCAGAAATTAGGACGGTACACCGCGTGAAACGATATTTTGGTGGCATCTTCGCTGCGTTCCACGGCAGTCGGAGTAATTACAGCAGTAGTGCTGCATTCATAATCTGGGGTTACATGACGGTCGGCAAAGGCCCACGGAGAAATCATACACCCGATTAATGATATAAAAAAAGGTTTCATGAGCATGTGATTATTTGAGTATGTTTAAAGCGCAAAAGTAATAAATTTCTGATTATACTGACAATGATTTCGTCTCATAATCATGCTCCAACGTACCATCCGAGACATAAATCTCCTACATCAGCCTACGGCAAAAGCCCAAAGGCGCAACAACAGCTCGCCTAAGCTGCGTAGCTCTGGGCTGCGGCATAGCAATTAGAAATTTTCATTCAGTTAGTGATTCAGTCAAAATTGCTAATTACTAATTCCACTGAGAAGCCACCATTACGAGAACATTGACATTCTACAACACCCGTCAGAGGAAAATCTCCCTCAGCCAGAGGAAAATCTCCCTCAGCCCGGCATTGCCGGGCCTCGTGTGCCGCGGCCGAATGCCGCGGTTCCTGCCAGCCCAGCAGTCAAATCTGCTCAGTATCGTATGCTACGAGCAAAGCGAGGAGAATCGCAGACAGCCGGCAAAAGCTTGACCGCCGGATGGCACCGTCGTGCCGAGGCTGCAAGCCTCGGTCCCACGTCCCTCCGCCCAAAAAGAACTGCAACCACGAGTCTTTGTTCTGTTCTCCGACCAAAGGGAGGAGCTACCGGCAAAGCATCCCACTGACGGAAGCCATCCGGCGAGACCGAAGCAAAAGCGCAAGCTTTTATTGGCAGTGATGCCCCACGACAGGCAGCCTTGTTTCTAATGAGCAACTTGAAATTTGAAATTAGCAATAAGTATTAATTGCCTAACCCGCAACTAATTCAAAATTCAACCTTCCAAATTCAAAATTGCAGCTTCGCTGCTTCCAGTCGCTTCAAAAAAGTCTCGCACAATAAGATTAGGATCACTCCGACTGTATTGGGCCTCCGGAAGCCCCCTCCCCAGTCGCCACAATGCTATAATCTCTACTCTAATAAAACCAGTTGAAGAAGCTACTGAAACCAAAAGAGCTAACGTAGCTAAAAACAGCATTATAGCATTATAACTGCGTGCCCAATTGTGTAATATATTAAATAAGTGCATTAAAAATGCAAATCACAATTACTAATCGCAACTTGCTAATTTCTGATTGAGATTGTCGTTCGCCGTCACAACAATCAGGCGGCACTTCCGCGGATGGCTCTCAACGCCGGTAGGCCGGCGTTGGCAAAGAAAACCTGGGAAAAGAGGTGAGACCGGTCTGCTAATACCAGATCGGTCTCACCCCTTTTTTATTTCACAATACCTCCAGGCGTTAAACTTCCATATAAATCAACATATCAAGCCCCGTACCTCATCATAAGCATACGTTTTTCAATTGCTGATACAGATTTTATCTGTCAGGATATGGTGGAATGGCATTTTTTCTTAACTTTGCAGAAATTTGAATAAATTAATGGCATCATGAAAATATTTAATGGATTTGCTTTGGCCGCATGTCTGGCACTTATGCCGGCAAGCGGGTACATTATGGCACAAACCGCCGTCAATGAATACGGCACTGAGTGGAAATGGAACAATGGGACAATAGAGGTGACGAGTCCCGAACGTGAACCCGGACAGAAAAGCGTACTTGGTCTGACTCTTCCCGCAATGGAATCAGTAAGGGTAGGATTCGTAGGCCTTGGTATGAGAGGCCCGGGAGCCGTGGAGCGTTTCACCTATATCCCCGGCGTAGAGATCAAAGCTCTTTGCGACTATGAGAAGGAGAGGGCCGACAGTTGTCAGAAATATCTCCGCAAAGCTTCTATGCCGGAAGCTGACGTCTATTACGGTGAGAAGGGCTATGAGGAACTATGCAAGCGTGATGATATCGACCTCGTGTATATCGCGGCCGACTGGCTCCATCACGCACCAATTGCAAAATGCGCTCTTGAGAATGGCAAGAACGTGGCCATAGAAGTCCCCTCCGCCATGACTCTGAAAGATTGCTGGGATCTCATAGACCTTAGCGAGCGCAAACAGAAACACTGTATGATCCTTGAGAATTGCTGCTACGACTGGTTTGAGATGAACACTCTCAACATGGCCCAGCAGGGGGTCTTTGGCGACATTGTCCGTGCCCAGGGTGCATACATTCATGACCTAAGTCCATTCTGGAAGCATTACTGGAAAAACGGAGAGAACGACAGACTCGGCTGGCGTCTCGACTACAACATGCGTCACCGGGGCGACGTATATCCCACTCACGGTCTCGGGCCGGTGGCGCAGGCTCTTGACATACACCGCGGCGACCGCATGAAAACTCTCGTGGCGATGGACACGCGCTCATTCAACGGCAAGGAGCTTGTAAAGGAGATGGCCGACTCGGTCTGCGACAATTTCCGGAACGGCGACCACACCACGACCCTGATACGCACGGAGAACGGCAAGGTGATCGAGATACAGCACAACGTGATGACTCCACAGCCATACAACCGCCTGTATCAGCTTACAGGCACAAAAGGATTCGCCAATAAATATCCCATTGAGGGATATGCTGTCGGCAAGCAGCAGCTCGCCGACGCCGGCGTGAAAGTCGACATCGAGAATCTTTCAGCCCATTCTTTCCTCGACGACAAGGAGAAAGAAGCCATGGAGGAGAAATACCGTCATCCAATCCTTAAGAAATACGGAGAAATGGCAAAAGAGGTCGGAGGTCACGGAGGAATGGACTTCATTATGGATAGCAGGCTCATATATTGCCTGCAGAACGGCCTCCCTCTTGATATGGACGTATATGACCTGGCAGAGTGGTGTTCGCTCGCAGAACTTGGATCACTCTCCATGGACAATGGATGCGCCCCTGTAAACATACCCGATTTCACACGTGGCGACTGGAATAAAATAAAGGGCTACCGCCACGCTTTCGCGACACCGGCACAAGAGGAGGAGGCGCTCGCCAAAGCGGAAGCTTTCACAGCCGACCTCAAAGCAAAAGCTTTGAAAAAGAAAAACGGCAAGAAGGATAAAAAGAAAAACAGGAAAAACAAGTGATGGATAAAAGCGAGATAATGGCGCGTTTCGGTATTAATGTGGAGGAACGCGACATAACTCCCACCGGAAACGGCCACATCAACGACACTTTTAAAGTGACAGCGAGACCGGCCTCACCCTTCGACTACATCTTGCAGCGGATCAACCATCATATATTCACTGATGTCGACGCATTGCAAAGCAATATCGAGAATGTCACGGCCCACATCCGGGGCAAACTTGAAAAAAAGGGTGAGCACGACATTGACCGAAAGGTGATAAAGGTTGTCAAGGAGAAGTCGACCGGCAAGTCGTATTTTTTCGATGGCGAAAGCTATTGGAGGGTGATGGTTTTCATCGATGACGCACTGACCAGGGAATCGATCACTCCGGAGAATGCCTGTCATGCGGGCGAAGCATTCGGACAATTCCAGATGATGCTATCCGATATCCCCGACAAGATTGAGGAGAGCATACCTGACTTCCATAATATGGAGCTTCGTCTCCGGCAATTCAGCGACGCGATAGATGCCGATAAAGCCGGAAAGAGAAAGGAAGTGGCCGCTCTTATCGATCAACTAATAGAAAGGGCGGAACATGCCTGCCTCGCCGAAAAGCTTTTCCGCGAAGATAGACTCCCCAAAAGAATCTGCCATTGCGACACGAAAATCAATAACATGCTTTTCGACAGAAACGGGGAGGTGCTGTGTGTGATCGATCTCGACACCGTGATGCCTTCATTCATATTCTCCGATTATGGAGATTTCCTGCGAACCGCCGCCAACAAAGGAGACGAGGACGACAGGAATCTGGATAGGGTAGAGTTCGATATGGAGATTTTCAAGGCCTTCACAGAGGGTTATCTTAAGGTGGCCTCAGATTTCCTGACAGATGTGGAGATCGAGAATCTTCCTTATGCAGTGGAAAGGTTCGCTTACATGCAGGCCGTGCGTTTCCTCACCGACTACCTCAACGGCGACACATATTATAAGACCGCCTATCCGGAGCACAATCTCGTCAGGGCCAAGGCTCAGTTCAAATTGCTTCAGTCAATCGAAAGCCATAAACCCGAGATGGAAGAATTCATAAACTCTATCAAGCGATAAGCCGGTATTAAAGACAATATGGCCCCGCCGAATGTTCGGCGGGGCCATATTGTCTTTAGAAGAATACATTTAAGAACTCAATTATTGTTCCCAATCATCCGTGCGGAAAGGCACAAGAGGGAGTCCGAGACTGTTATGGATCTTTCCTACAGCGAAATTCTTGAAATTATACCTCACTGCCTCTATCGTGCCGGCCTCCGGACATGTCACCTCTATATCCATTGTCTGCAGGTTGACATTGGCCATGGCAGGATGAAACACGCGGTCAGCACCCGCGGCCTCAAAGCCCTCGAGATTACGGTAAGGTGTGATTCCGTCCCACGGATTGGTAAGTGTGATAATTGCTTTATCACCCTCAACCTTCATGGATTTGAAGCGGGGATAATCCACAGGCATTCCCTCAATGCCGTACGTCTTCGCAGCCGCCATAAATGCAAGCCGTTCGCCGATCTCCCTCTTCTTCCGGGCATGGATATCGTTCACCTCAAAAGGATAGACAAGATCGGAGGTGCTTATTATTGCGCTGTTGGGGATGAGTTCGGCTGCCTTATGCTGCGACTCACGGAAAAGCGCCGCACCCGTGCCATCAGGATTTCCGTAATCCCAGCCTGGAATTTCCACAAAGTAAAAAGGCAACTCTCCGAGTCCCCATTTCACACGCCAGTCTTCCACCATGTCTTTCTGATGATAGGGATATGTCTTCTCCCTTCCGACATTAGATTCTCCCTGGTTCCAGAGAAATCCCTTGACCGTATAGCCGATGAGGGGATGAAGCATCGAATTATACATGATGTTGATGCGTTCATAATCCTGAAGAGTGGAATCAGCCTCCTCCTTGTCGACATTCCATTCGGGATATTTGGCAAGCTGCTCACGGCTCTGCCAACCCTCAATCTTGCTTCCACCATACGAACAATCGATGATCCCTACGGGCACGCCAAGAATATCTGAAAGCGAACGGGCGAAGAAATATCCCAGAGCGGTAAATTCCCGAGCGGTTGACGGCTGACTCACCTTCCATGGTCCCGGAGTCCTGTCCTGTGGAGTATAGGCTCTACCTTTTGGCACCTTTGCAACCCTGATACCAGGATAGCGGCCGGAATAGGCTATTGCCTCACCGGCTCCTTCCACGGGCTGGAAGCCAAAACCACGAAGAGGCATCTCCATATTCGACTGGCCGGAACAGAACCACACTTCACCTGAAAGCACGTTGTCAAGTGTGAGATCGCTTCCATCACCTTTTATCGTGACGGAATAGGGAGTGAACGATGCAGCCGGTGTCGGAAGCATAACCTCCCACCTGCCTTTACTGTCAGCTTTTGCCGTAACTTTCTTCGAAGCGTTCCAGGAACCGGAAACAGTCACAAGGCTACCTGGTGTGGCCCAGCCCCAGATCTTGGCATCCGCTTTTTGCTGAAGCACCATATTGTTGCCAATGATGTCGGGGAGTTCGATCTTCGAATAGCCCGACAGCGAAGCCGACAACACAAGTACTGTAATTAATGATTTTCTCATGATGTGACGGATTGATTGTTTCCTCAAAGTTAAACAACTTTATCCGTATCCACAAGTAATGATACAAAGAGTGTAAGAATCTGATACGATAATATAAACCTCGACATCACATAAAAGTCACCATAGATTCCTCGCAGGGAAAAGCCCGGAATAACGCTGCCGAAGCCTGTCGACAAGACGTGTCATGTCACGGCTGAAATTATGGCCTGTCCATACACCGCTGTTGGTAGTCATAACCCAGCAGTCTCCCTCAGGGAACCGGATAATTAGCGTGTGCGTCGATCCGAGTGTGCCTGTGCGCGTCCATTTACCCTTCCCATCTGAATCAGTCCATCCGCGGGTCTGCTTATCCTCTCCGTCATGATATGTCATAAGCCGGACACTGCCGGGTGAAAGTATGTCCCTGACCCCCGGATCTCCATCAATCGAGGCGACAAGTCTGGCAAGATCAGACGCGGAAGTCACCCAGCCTCCGGCTCCCATGAGCCCGTTGACGTTACTTCCCCCATACACTCTGTCTACCATACGTCCGCTACCATTGAACTCCTTTATCTTAACCGTGTCAGGTCCGTAATAGCGTGTCTCATCAGGATGGCGCTGCGTGTAATAATTCGTCGCGGGGCGAAAACGGTAAGCTCCCGCAGGCTCAAGAATCTCTTTTGTGACGTAATCCCAATATGTCATGCCGGTCACCTTCTCGATGACAAGCGAAAGAAGCATGTATCCGAAATTGCTGTATCTTCTTCCGCTTCCGGGCATAAAACCTATGCGTCGTCCGAGCACTATGCCGACAAGCTCCTGGTTGGTGGGGGGTGTCTTGAGTTTCTTCACCTCCATGATGTCAGCTGTATTAAACATCGGATCGCCTGCTCCAAGAGTAAATCCACCCTTGTGCTGAAGAAGATGGTCAACCGTAATCTCAAAAATTCTTTTGTCGCGTACAGCGTTGGTATAGGAAGTATCATTCAATATCCCTTTTTCTCCAAACACCTTAGAATCAAGCCGCAGGCGCCCTTGTTCCACAAGTTTCATAATTGCGGTGGCCGTCACAAGTTTAGAGGCTGAGGCTATCCTCATCATCGAGGTCGGCTGCATCTCTATACCTGCTTCCATATCCGACCATCCGTATCCTTTGGCATAAAGAAGGGAATCATGACGCGTCACAGCCAGTGATATACCCTTGATCTCCCATTTATTCCTGAATCTCTCAATCTCGGCGTCCATGGGTTTTAGTGAGACGATATCCGAGGCACTATTGCCAAGAGTGTCGCTCCACGCGATCGTATTACGGGTATCTGCGATTTTGCCGCCCTTATTAGGGTGTATTGTGAATATACATATGAGGATGAAAGCAATGACAGCGAATGTCATTATATATATTGTTGTCCGTCTGATATCTGAACGTCTCATAACAGGTGTTTATACCTTTTGAAATTCGGGAATTCCATGCAAAATTAGCCAAAAATAATGGAATGGCTTCAAAGAAGATGAAAGAATAATGTTTTTCAGATGAAAAAAGGATGTCTATCGAGTGATCGGGTATAAAAAAATGCCATTTTATGAAAAATTTTCATATGTTTTACAACATAATTCAAAAACATTTATTAATTTTGCAGCGTTTTACAGAGGTAACGACATTCCTACAGGGAAACCGGACATGATTTCTCCTCTATCCGGCAATAAAAAAAGGTAAAAAGGTTTTTAGGTTCAAGCTGCCCGGGTGAGTGCGGAATCCATGTAGGAAAAATGATAAGTTTCATTTATTAATTTTATTGTCATGAACAGATTCGTTAAGAAAGCGGCTAAAGTTTACCGCACAGTCAACTACTGTCTCGCAAGTGCAGAACTTTATCTCCATGAGGCAGAACGTCGCTGATTTCCGAGACAAGAGTCCCGTCAGGACAAAACAACATTCAATTATCTCTGAGAGTGCGTAGATGCACTCATATTTATCAACATCAAGTAGCGTTCCTTTCACAAGGAGCGTTTTTTATTTTTAGACCTTCATGACAGCCTCAGATCCATTTGATCTTCCTTAGCCAGATGAACGCGGCTGCCGTAAGAACCGCTGCGATAAAAATGATTATCCAGAACGCAAACCGATTATGGCCTATGAGTATGTCGACATTCATTCCATATAGACTTGCCACGAATGTGGGAACCATCAGGATAATAGTCAATCCGGTCATTCTCTTCATCACACCGTTCACATTATTGGAGATGATCGAGGCATACGCATCAAGAGTATTCTCAAGAATATCGCTGTAGATTCCCACTGTGCTGTCGGCTTGACGCAGCTCAATGTCCACATCCTCGAGAAGATCCGTGTCGACAGTGTCTCCGAAAAGGGTACGCACCCGCCCGAGCAACATGACGTTGCCCTTGATGGCCGTATTGAAGAACACAAGAGATTTCTGAAGATGCATCAACCTTATCAGGTCATCGTTGCGGACGCTCCTTCTAAGATCTTTCTCCGCCCCAACCACATCACGCGTGAGAGTCTTGAGATAATGAAGATACCAGAATGCTGTCTGATAGAAAATCCTCAATGTAAAATCGGCCTTATTAACCGTGCGTATGCACTTTTTCCGCGATAGCTTCACAAAATCATCAACAATCACGTTGTCGTGATAACAAAGCGTGATCAATATTCCGTCGCCCCTTGTGATTATTCCGAAAGGTACGGTCTTGAATGGCATATCAGCCTCTTCCGAGCATTCCACAGGAATAAGAAGAATGAGCATCAGCCAGTCATCCTCGCGCTCCACTCGCGGAAGTTCTTCCGGATCTCCGAGATATTCGAGAAACATCGGCGGCACATGGAGCTTGTCGAGTAGGAAATGCGTGTCATCCTCATCGGGTCGGGTCACAGAGAGCCAGAATCCATGTTGCCACTGGCTCCTCTCGATATAGCCATTGTCGTCAGAATAATATTTTCTCATGAAGGAATAAATCTAAAAGGGACTATGCAAAACCACAGGAGGCGGATGAAATACTTCACCCGCCTCCTCATCTCATCACT
This sequence comes from uncultured Muribaculaceae bacterium, assembly GCA_910588245.1. GTDB lineage: Bacteria > Bacteroidota > Bacteroidia > Bacteroidales > Muribaculaceae > Lepagella. Next base: position 161,967 of record CAJUQP010000001.1, read on the forward strand.
TATATTGTTAAAATCAGATATCAGCCTCGATCTGGGGAGTGGGGCGGAATATCAGAGTGTATACAAACACTGCCAGGGCTGCTCCTACGAGCGGACCCACAACCATAACCCAAAAATCAGGCCAAGCATTCGAGGAGAAGAGGGCCGGACCGAAACTGCGGGCCGGATTCACCGAGCAGTTGTCGACGGGTATCCCGACAATATTTACCAGTCCAAGGGCTATACCGATGGCAAGACCGGAGAACTTTCCGGCCCCTTTTTTCGGATCAGTCGCACCGAGGATCACAAGGACAAACACCATTGTGAAGAGGATCTCTACGAAGAGCGCCATTCCTTGGCTAACACCGGGCTGACAAACATTAGCCGCCAGATAATTACCAGAAGAGGGAGTCGTACCTCCAAATACAAACTCCGGACCGCCCATCTCCACGAACCAGAACAGGAACGCGGCTCCGACAGCGGCACCGAGGAGCTGGGCTATGACATAAATTCCGAATTCCTTGGCCGACATACGTCCGGAAATCCACATTGCGAACGATACGGCAGGATTGACGTGACATCCTGAGATATTGCCGATGCAATAACACAGGCAGATAAGAATAAGCCCGAAACAAAGTCCGATTCCGAGCACTCCAATCGACGGACCGGCCAACACAGCACTACCGCAGGCCATAAGGACCAGGAACAGAGTGCCAAACATCTCAGCTAAAAACTTTTTCATATGATATAGATTAAATGTGAGACAATCCTATATCGAAACTGATGCGGATGTCCATCACGCTTCCGGTCATTCAGTGGAACCGCTCTATGACCTGCAAGGGCATGCTGCAATATGGTTTCTGATTGATAAACACTTTTTAACCTGCAAAAGTTTCATCTATATCCTGTCAATCACATAATATTATACCATATGTGTAAGCATAAATAATAAGAACGATTGTATCGAAAGAAAAATCTGGCAAGAAAGATTATTCATAGCGCATGGTCTCCGCAGGGGATATACGCGCCACAAACCTTGAAGGGAGAATAAGCACAAAGTAAGTTATCACAACGACTCCGACGTCAAGAAGAACTATATGAAGAGGAGAAAGGCTCACCGGCACAAAATCTATATAATAGGATTCGGCATCAAGCGGTACGATATGCGTCTTCTCCTGCACTACAAGCAAGGTCACCATAATAAGATTACCTATCAAGATTCCCCACAGGGCTATTCTTACAGCGAGATACACAAATACTTTCCGTACTTTTCCGGTTGGAGCACCAAGGGCCTTCATTGTTCCGATAAATCTCTTCTTCTCTATAATTATGATCAACATCCCGGAGATGAGAGTTATACATCCGACAATCATCATAAGCACAAGCACCACAACAACATTGGTGTCGAGAAGACTTAACCAGCTGAAATACCCTATGCCTTGGCTTAGCACATTGTCAGTCTTGTAGAAGCGATAGATGCGGCCATCAGCCACAGCCTCATTGAGCTTTTGCTGAAGTCGCATCGTATAATCGTCAATTTTGTCAAAATCATCGGTGAACACCTGTATATACGTGCCTTGATCCGAATCTATCTGCCCCATCTGTTGCACAAGGGGAAGCGAACCATAAATCAGGAGATCATCATATTGATTGAAATGAGTATTGAATATCCCGGTGATTTCAAGTCGACGAACCCTTAGCTCATCACTAATGAAATACGTGTCAATCTTGTCGCCGACATGCAGATCAAGCTGGCGGGCGGCATTAGCCGACACCACAATCTTATTCTTATTGTCGGGATTTAAGAAATCAACAACCTTACCTTGCTCCATGTTTCTTGAAATAAACCTCTCGGTGGCCTTATCTGCAAGTCCCTTCATATACACACCTTTGAAATCCGATCTGGTCTTAAGGATAGCCGGTATGGCAGCCTGAAGGGAGAAATCTGTGACAAAAGGCAAAGACTCCAGCTCATTCTTCAGAGAGGGAGTCATTGTGACGATGTTTTCTTCGTCGGGAGTTGAAGGAGAGGCATAGAGAGTGATGTGGCCATTGAATCCGACAACCTTGTCTCTTATCTCTTTCTTGAATCCAAGCACGATTGCAACTGACGCCATCATAACCGCGACTGAGAGCGCCACAGCAGCGACTGCTACTGCGACTGCGGGCGCCTTCTTCCGGCCCCCGGCCGAAAGGGAAAGTCGGCGCGCTATAAACAGGGGATAATTCATAATCAATGCGAATGAGAATGCAAAATTAACCAAAAACTCCAACATTAGTATGAAAGAATACATGGAAAGAGAGAGCGGAGATAAAAAACATACGCCAACCTAAAATTTATGACTACAAAAATTTGGCAAATAAAAAGTCATTTGCTAACTTTGGACATAAATTCAGAGACAAACCCTGAATCCTTATCTCTTAATGCCATGACGTCTGGCAAAAGACGTAAAAAAAGCTAACAATAACTAACTCAAAGGTTGCAAATGGAAGAAAATCTTACAAAAACCTGCCTTCATGACCGCCATGTGGCACTCGGAGCGCTTATGTCGCCGTTCGGCGGATTCGACATGCCGATCCAGTACAAGGGAATCACCGAGGAGCACAATGCCGTGCGCCACGAGGTCGGAGTCTTTGACGTGAGCCATATGGGCGAGGTGAGAGTGAAAGGCCCTGACGCCTATAAATTCGTAAGCCACATATTCGTAAACGATGTGACGGGAGCGCCCGACGGGCAGATTTTCTACGGCATGATGTGTTATGATAACGGTGGAACAGTAGATGACCTTCTCGTATACAAGGTTAACGATAATGAGTATTTCCTTGTGATCAATGCCTCCAACATAGCTAAAGACGTTGACTGGATCAAAAGCAACGCGGCTGGCTTCGACGTTGAGATTGAAGATCAGAGTCCCTATTACGGAGAAGTAGCCGTGCAAGGCCCCAAAGCCGAGGAGACAATGGAGAAAGTGCTTGGACTGCCCGTGAAAGATATACCGTTCTACAATTTCAAGACATTCCAGACCGATGGAGAGGAGATAATCGTAAGCCGCACCGGATATACCGGAGAAGATGGTTTCGAGATATATGGCAGCCATGACTATACCCGTAAGGTTTGGGACAAGTTGATGGATGCAGGTGTCCAGCCATGCGGATTGGGATGCCGCGACACACTTCGTTTTGAGGTTGGACTGCCGCTATACGGCGACGAGCTCAGTGCTGACATCACTCCGATTGAGGCAAGCCTAAGCATGTTTGTGAAACTCGATAAGCCCGAATTCATAGGCAAGGAAGCGCTCGCAAAGCAGAAAGCCGAGGGCGTGAAACGCCGCATTATCGGCATTGAGCTCGAAGGAAATGCTATCCCACGCCACGGATATCCTGTTGAGGTCGACGGAAAACAAGTCGGAGAGATAACAACCGGCTACCGGTCAATATCCACCGGCAAGAGCGTGGCCATGGCTATGGTCGAGAAGCCATACGACAAACTCGGCACCAAGGTGGAGGTTAGAATCCGTAAAAAGACCTTCCCTGCCACTGTCGTGAAAAAACGCTTCTACGACAAGAACTATAAGAAATAATTCCGGAATCAGGACATCGCCAAGGCGATGGAAATACTCCTATAAAACAAGATCAATTTAAAACACTATAACAATGAGCAAGATTTTAGACGATCTCCGCTATGCGGAGTCACACGAATGGGTAAAAGTAGACGGAGATATCGCCACCGTCGGGATTTCTGACTATGCGCAGCATGCGCTCGGCAACATCGTATATGTCGATATGCCGGAAGTCGGTGACGAGGTTTCGCAGGGCGAGGATTTCGGAGCCGTGGAGTCGGTAAAGGCTGCCAGCGATCTTCTCTCGCCTGTAAGCGGCGAGGTGGTCGAGATCAACGAGGCACTCGAGGACGAGCCGGAGCTTTTGAATCAAGATGCCTACGCCAACTGGATCATGAAAGTGAAAATGTCTGATCCAAGCGAGATCGACAACCTTCTCGACGGGGCTGCATATGCAAAACTCTGCGAGGAATAAAAAGGATTCATAACCGAGAGAATGCATGCGCCTGCTATCACTTTCCGTGATAGCAGGACATGCATTCCGTTGTTTATCGAAAGACAGACATGGCAAATAAATTTTTACCGCATACAGAAGACGACATCCGGGTAATGCTCGAGAAAATAGGCGTCAATTCTATCGATGATCTCTACAGCGATGTCCCGGCGGAGGTGATTTTCAAAGAAGAGTATGATATCCCGTCGGCAATGTCGGAAATAGAGCTGCGCAGACACTTCAAGGAACTCGGTGAGAAAAATACCACACTGACTGTATTCGCAGGTGGAGGGGCATATGACCACTACTCGCCCTCAACAGTGGCCCATCTTCTCTCCAGAAGCGAATTCTACACGGCCTATACTCCTTATCAACCTGAAATCTCACAAGGCACACTCCAGTATATTTTCGAGTATCAGAGCATGATCAGCGAGCTTACGGGCATGGAGGCCACCAACGCCTCGATGTATGACGGCGCTACGGCTGCGGCTGAAGTAATGTTCATGATGGTCAACTCTGCTAAGAAAAAAGATCGGGTGATCATCTCGTCGACTTTATCCGAGAGGGTTGTGGACGTGATCAGGACTTATGCGAAATTCCATGGCGTAAAGACCGACATAATACCGGAGAAAGAGGGAGTGACCGATCTCGATGCTCTTGCAAAAATGCTGGAAGAGGGGGATGTAGCCGGAGTCATCGTACCACAGCCCAACAAATACGGCATTATCGAAGATTTCAGTGGCCTTGCCGATACAATCCATTCAGCCAAGGGCTTCCTCGCAATGTATTGCGATCCTTCTGCTCTCGCTGTGCTACGCACCCCGCAGGAATGGGGGGCAGACGTCGCATGTGGCGATGGCCAGACTCTCGGGATGCCTTTATCTTTTGGAGGTCCTTATCTAGGATTCATATCTTGCTCCACCTCAATGCTCCGCAAAATGCCAGGACGCGTGGTCGGTGCTACGAAAGATGCCGACGGCAAGCGAGGTTATGTGCTGACGCTCCAGGCCCGCGAGCAGCACATCCGCCGTCAGAAAGCCACGAGCAACATCTGCTCCAACCAGAGCCTCATGGCACTCTACGCAACAGTCTATCTCTCACTGATGGGCAAAGAGGGGATGAAAGAGGTGAACAGACTCGCCTGCGACGGTGCCCACTATCTGTATGACCGTCTTCTCGCTACCGGCAAATTCACAAAAGCATACGACAAACCATTTCTCAAGGAGTTTGTGGTAAAGACAGATCTCGATATGGAGAAAATCAATACCCGTCTGCTCGAGAACGGTATCATGGGCGGAATAATACTTGATAATAACCGCGTTGAATTCGCTGTGACAGAGAAACGCACGAAAGAGGAGATCGACAAACTTGTTGACCTAATGGTAGAAGAATAAAAGGAGGATAGAGAAATGAAAACATACGACAAACTTATATTCGAGCTTTCAAAACCCGGACGCAAGGGCTTTGAGCTTCCCGCCGACAACTATGCAACCGACGGTCTGTCGGCCATTCCGTCTGACCTCCTGAGGGAAACACCTGCTGAACTTCCCGAAGTTAGCGAACTTGACGTGGTGCGCCACTTCACAAACCTTTCGAACAAGAACTTCGGAGTAGACACAGGTTTCTATCCATTAGGAAGCTGCACAATGAAATACAATCCGAAGATCAACGAGGAGCTTGCAGCTCTGCCTGAGTTCACATCTCTTCACCCGCTGCAGGATGAGAAATCGGCGCAAGGCGCGCTTGAGCTTTACTGGAATCTACAGAACATGCTCGCAAACCTATCCGGACTTGCGGAGTTCACGCTTAATCCATATGCGGGCGCACACGGGGAGCTTACAGGACTCATGGTGATGCGCCAGTATCACATGAGCAGATGCGATCTCAAACGCACGAAAGTCATTGTGCCCAACTCTGCTCATGGCACCAACCCGGCTTCGGCTATGGTTGCAGGCCTTGAGGTAGTTGAAGTGAAATCAAAGCCCAATGGCTCGATCGATGTGGAGGATCTAAAACCACTTCTCGATGACACCATCGCAGGAATCATGATGACTAATCCGAACACACTCGGAATGTTTGAGACAGAGATCCTGGAAATCGCCAGACTCGTGCATGAGGCCGGAGGACTGCTTTATTATGATGGAGCCAATCTCAATCCGTTGCTCGGAAAAGTTCGTCCCGGCGACATGGGTTTCGACATTATGCACATAAACCTCCACAAGACATTCTCAACCCCTCACGGAGGTGGAGGTCCGGGTTCCGGTCCGGTAGGCGTGGCGTCACATCTGGTAAAATATCTCCCCAACCCGCATGTAAAAAAAGATGCGGAAGGGAAATTCCATGTGGAATATGGAGATGACAGTCTCGGAAATATCTCCACTTTCCTTGGCAACTTCGGAGTCATGATGAAAGCCTATGCCTATATTCTCACACTCGGAAAAGAGAACATCCGCAATGTTGGGCCGCTCGCTACCCTAAACGCAAATTATATTAAAGAGAATCTTAAAGATGATTATCTCCTTCCCATAGAAGGTGTCTGCAAGCATGAGTTTGTATTCGACGGTCTAAAAGACAAGTCGACAGGTGTAACTACACTTAATGTGGCCAAACGTCTGCTTGACTACGGCTTTCATGCTCCGACAATATATTTCCCGCTTCTCTTCCACGAATCTATGATGATCGAGCCGACAGAGACCGAAAGCAAAGAGACTCTTGATGAGTTTATCGAAGTGATGCACAAAGTTGCAAAGGAGGCTAAGGAAAATCCGCAGGCTGTCATCGACGCTCCTCTCACTACAATTGTCAGAAAACTCGACGAGACTGGAGCGGCCAAGAATCCGGTGCTTAACTACAGGGCTCTGAAAAACAAGGAGGCATGAAAAGTGATCTCATAATCATCGGCGCGGGTCCCGGAGGATACGAGACAGCGCTTGAAGCAGCAGCCACAGGGAAAAGCGTTACCCTTTTCAACGGTGGCCAGCTTGGAGGCACATGCCTAAACGAGGGATGCATACCGACCAAATGCCTTTGCACGGATTCAGAAATCATCGCCCGCTTCAAGGAGGGGGAAAAGTATGGCATTGACGATTTCACGTTCTCAATCGATTTCAACAAGATAATCGAAAGAAAGAAGAATGTGACCGAGACATTGCGCGGAGGCATCGACACCATGCTCCGTCAGGCCAAAGTAAACGTTGTCAATGCAATGGCATCGTTCAAGGACTCCAAGACAGTTGTGGCTGGAGAAGAGGAGTATACCGCCGATCAGATCATTATAGCGACAGGGAGCAAATCAAAATCCCTGCCCATACCCGGCCATGACCTCGAATGCGTGATGGATTCAACGCGGATCCTTGATCTTGAATACATTCCTGAATCTCTAACCATAATAGGAGGGGGTGTAATCGGAATGGAATTCGCTTCGATTTTCCATAATCTCGGATCTAAAGTCACTGTCATAGAGTTCATGAAACAGATTCTTCCTCCTTTCGACTCTGATATAGCCAAGCGTCTGAAGCAGACATTGTCTAAGAAAGGAATCAAGATTATCACCGGGGCGGCTGCCAAGGAGATACGTCAAAATGAATTCTATGAGATCGAGGTCACATACGAGATTAAAGGTAAAGAGGAAAAGATTATCTCTTCCGATCTTCTTATGGCCGTGGGACGTGCTCCGCGTGTGGATGGTCTTAATCTGGAAGCTGCAGGTGTGGAATATTCACCCAAAGGGATTGCTGTCGATGATAACATGCGCACGAGTGCTGAAGGCATATTCGCCATCGGCGATGTCAACGGACGCATGATGCTCGCCCATGTGGCGTCATTCCAAGGGCAGAGAGCCTTGAACGCCATAGAAGGGAAAACCGACAGAATACGTTTCGATATCGTACCATCTGCAGTGTTCACAGTCCCCGAATGCGGCATGGCAGGAAAAACTGAAGAACAATGTAAGGCTGAGGGTATGGAGATCATGATAGGACAGAGTTTTTACAGGGCCAACGGTAAGGCGCTTGCCCTGGGAGAACCCGACGGTCTCTGTAAACTTATCTTCCGCAAGGAGGACGGTCTTCTTATCGGAGCCCACATCATGGGAGCGCAGGCGGCTGACCTTGCACAGCAGTGTGCAGATATGATGAACCGAGACACTAAACTGCCGGAACTGAAAGATATTATCTTCGGTCATCCTACAGTGAGCGAGGTCATACTTTCTGCAGCAAGAGCAACCAGATAATAAGAATGATGCAACACAAAGATATCCCCCGGAACTGTGATCACAGTTCCGGGGGATATCTTTGTGTTGTTGTCAGCACATGGAGAAATACTTGGTCAATATCTTCACCTTGCTGACGACTTTATAGCGTCATAAAGTTTTCTATTGAATTCGTCGGCAGAAATCAGGCTCTCAGCTGTGAGATGCATCCTGTATCTCCAGTAGTGGTGAGAATCGGCAGGTTCGTTGATCTGCTCATCGTGAGGATTCTCACGCCTTAGCTTTCCATCGGCAGAAAGCCAGTCGGCAAGAGGGATGATACAGAACATCGAAGGACTCTTAAGGTTGAGATCAAGTATCTTCTCGCAAATCCAGGGCTCTGCGAAATAGGGAGCCTCTCCGGCCTGATGCAGAGCATTGTTATAGAATCTCTGAGTCACAGCACGATCAGATTCCCACCAGGCCCTGATGCCACCCATGTCATGAGTGGAAGTGGTGCACACTGAGAAATAAGGATAATGCCAGGTATCGCCAAACTCAAGAGCAGGGTCCTTTGGCATTCTCTGAATCTCAAGTGACAGGATCTCAAGACGCCTCATGACCTCAGGTACACAATCCGGAATCATGCCGAGGTCTTCAGCACACGTGAGCATACCGGTTGAGTCGATGACAGGCGGCAGCTTCCACATAGCTTTACCATACCAGAATTCATTATGACGATGGTAGAAGAAATCATTATAGAGACGATTGAACGACCATTTCTCATAATCCGACAGCACCCGGTACTGGTATGTGAATTGTGCGGCGATACGGGGATGATAGTGACCCTTATGATATGGATCCTCAATAAAGAGCACATCATCGATAAGTCCCATGAGCGCATTGCAAATTCTTTGATTCTTCTCCGTATTCTCAAGAGACGAAAAATAATCCATGACTTTCCTCTGTGGATCGACAAACGGACGCAAACGGTATCTACCCTCCGGGAGAGAGTCAAGATAGGTCTTCTTGACATCATCGGTATATTCACCGAAGAAATCAGTAAGCATCCATTCGAGGATAAGAGGCTTTGTCTGAACTTCAGGATCAATCCAGAAATCATAGCTGTGGCGAAGTTCCTCGGGAGAATAGGGGAGCGCAGGGTTAAAGTATCCCAGCAGCCCATGGACGGCATCCATCGGAATCTGCCAAATACGGAAGAATCCGAGAATATGGTCAATACGATACGCATCGAAATATTCAGCCATCTTGCGGAACCTCTCTTTCCACCAGCGGAAACCGTCGAGCGACATCTCATCCCAGTTGTATGTGGGGAAGCCCCAGTTCTGTCCGAGTACTGAAAAATCATCAGGCGGAGCCCCAGCCTGGCAATCCATGTTAAACAGACGCGGATTTTGCCATGCATCAGCACTGAACCGACTGACTCCGATAGGTATGTCCCCCTTTAAGACGACTTCGTTTAGATGCGCATAGTCTCTTGCATCGCGAAGCTGACGGTCAAGATGGAACTGAAGGAAATAATGGAAACGGACTTTGTCGGAGAATCTGGAGCATATCTCATCGACTTTCGATGCAGTACACTCAACATACTCGCCCCAAAGGCTGTGGTCGGGCGTATTGTACTCATCACGAAGCACCCTCCAGGCCGCATAAGGTTTAAGCCAGCTTTCATTGTGGGAAAAGAACTTGGCAAACTCAGCAGATCTAAGATCTGTCTCCCCTTTCTGAGCGTAAATCTCGCGGAAGTATTCATTCTTGGCCTTATTGACGGCCTCATAGTCAATCTGAGGAAGCTGATTGAGTTCAGCAGCAATTTTACGGAAATGCTCTCTGCGTTCAGCATTTTCTAAGACACCAACGGCTTCCGGACGAAGATACATGGGGTGAAGCGCGAAAGAGGAATTCGCGCTGTAAGGATAGGAATCAACCCACGTGCATAGTTTTGTAGTGTCGTTGATCGGAAGCAATTGCAAAACCTTCTGGCCTGTCTTACGACACCAGGCTACCATCTTCTTAATGTCAAGGAAATCGCCAACTCCGAAATCATCCTCAGTGCGGATTGAGAATACAGGAATAGCCGTTCCGGCACCCTTCCAATCATTACGTGGGCTGGCAAATCTAAGACCATCAACAATGATGCGGCATTCCGGATCCTCATTGACAAAACCGCAGATTCGATTGTCGATCGTCTCCCAGGCAACAGCTTCACGAGTGTCCTTCTTAACTATAAGGAACTTATACTGGAAGGGCTTAGTAAATTCCGACAAGGGAAGGTTGACAGTCCACTCCGGGAAAGCAGAGTCGTTCATAAGCACAGCCTTTGCAGGATCCCAGTCACCGAGGATATCACCCTCGCCTGCCATGGCCAACGCCTCATCTGGCATAACCATCGGCGCACTCACACGCAGCTGCAGCGTTCCCGGCAGAGGCATCAGAGGCTGATCCTTAAACCGGCGAAGCAATATGCCATCGATGAAAGCAGAGGAATAGTAAGGCTTGTCGTTGGGCTGATCCTGCCAGGAATCAAATATCTTAACGTCTCCAGCCCCTCCCGACGCCTCGAATCTGTGGGGTTTGCCCCATTCAAAACGCCATTCCTTACCCGGCGCCTTTACAATAAAATAATAGTCGAAGCTACCCGGCATTTCATCGAGTTCAAGCTCATAAATCCAGGTATCGGGAGAAGACAATCTCATCTCCACGGCCTCTCTCGCATCTCCTGCCCCAAGCTGGAGGATATTGCCGCAAAGATAGAGCGCTTCTCCCCATTGGGTGTGATAATTAAGACTGAACGAGATTTTCATGTGAGAAATTTATTTAGTTATTTCAAAAAATCAATATAGTGTTCCGGCCGGATTAATCCGGCCGGAACCGAAAATGTCTGTCATCCGCAACGCGAGGTGCCACAAGTGGTACAGATAAGGCATCCTTCCTGATATATCAGCGTTTCCGATCCACAGTTTGGACATTTCTGTCCCTTGGCAACAGTGCCGTTGGGTAGATATTTCTTCAAGGCGCGCTCCACACCATTCTTCCAAGTGTTTATGCTGGTCGAATCAAGTTCGAGACCTCCGACAAGCTTAAGCACCTGATCGATTGGCATACCATAACGAAGCACACCGGAAATCAGTTTAGCATAATTCCAGAATTCCGGATTGAACTTCTCGCTCAGTCCCTCTATAGTGGTCTTATAGCCTCTCTTATTAATAAACTGGAAATCATATCTCTTGCGCCCGTTCTCATCAATAGCCTTGATGATCTTACCATGATTAACCCGTTTGGGACAGAAGATGCCATCTTCATCATCAGCGAGACCGGTAAAGATCTCATACGGTTTGCCATCGACAAGACCGACAAAAGCGATCCACTTCTCCTTATTATTTTGGAAACGCACCACATCGGCATCAAGTTCAATCGGACGTTTAACCACATGCTCCGGAAGATGAATCAGCTCATTGGCTGAGACTTCCCCATCCTTTGTTTCCTTCTTCTTCTGCACGGCCTCCAGCACATTGTTGCGGGAACCATCGCGATAGACAGTACAGCCTTTGCATCCCGAGCGCCAAGCCTCCTCATACAGTTCTGCCACGAGCTCTTCAGACACATCATTAGGAAGGTTGATAGTCACGCTTATGGAATGGTCCACCCATTTCTGTATGGCACCCTGCATCCTGACTTTCTCCAGCCAGTCGACGTCGTTGGCGGTAGCCTTATAATATGGAGACTGCGCTACAAGCGACTCAATCTCCTCCGCCGAAAGATTGTCTTTCACATCAATACCGTTTATCTTCATCCATTCAAGGAATTTGTGGTGATAAACAACATATTCCTCAAAAGAATCACCAACTTCATCTACAAAATCAATCCTGACATTCTCATCGCTGGGATTGACTTTGCGGCGACGTTGATATACGGGCATGAAGACCGGCTCGATACCGGAAGAGGTCTGCGTCATTATAGATGTAGTTCCAGTAGGAGCAATAGTCAGGCAGGCAATATTCCTACGTCCGACTTTTTCCATCCTTTCTACCATCTCCGGAGCGGCTTCGCGCAATCTTTCGATATAAGGATTGTTCCTTTCACGCTGAGCATCGTATATCTCAAACGCACCTCTCTGCTCGGCCAGATCCACAGAAGCTCCGTAATAAGCCACGGCAAGGGTCTTATGCACCTCGACTGAGAAATCTGTAGCCTCCTTTGTGCCATAACGCAGACCGAGAGCTGCAAGCATGTCGCCCTCTCCGGTAGTGCCACATCCGGTGCGACGTCCCCTGAGAGTCTTCTCCCTAATCTTCTTCCAAAGATTAAGTTCAGTCTGTTTCACCTCAGCAACTTCCGGATCGGATTTTATCTTGTCAATAATGACATCGATTTTTTCTGCCTCCAGGTCAATGATATCATCCATAATCCTCTGTGCATAGCCTGCATGACGACGAAGAAGATCGAAATCAAATCTCGCTTCGGGCGTGAAAGGATCGATAACATAACTGTAGAGATTAATTGCAGCAAGACGGCAGCTATCGTAAGGGCAAAGAGGTATCTCTCCGCAAGGATTGGTAGAAACAGACCGGAAACCCAGATCAGCATAGCAATCAGCCACACTCTCCCTCACGACAGTATCCCAGAAAAGGACACCGGGCTCAGCACTTTTCCATGCATTATGTATAATCTTTCTCCACAATGCGGCAGCATCTATATCCTGACGAATCGAAGGAAAGTCAGAGTCAACAGGGAATCTCTGCTCATATGGGGTGCCATTGATAGCGGCATTCATGAAATCATCGTCTATCCGTACGGATACATTGGCACCAGTCACCTTTCCCTGCACCATCTTGGCATCAATAAAACCGTCGGCATCCGGATGACGTATGCTTACAGACAGCATCAGAGCGCCTCTACGGCCATCCTGTGCAACCTCCCTTGTGGAATTACTATAGCGTTCCATGAAAGGGACAAGCCCTGTGGATGTCAGTGCGGAATTCTTCACAGCAGTACCCTTCGGACGAAGGTGGGAGAGATCATGGCCAACGCCTCCACGACGTTTCATAAGCTGCACCTGTTCTTCGTCTATCTTGACAATGCCTCCATAAGAGTCAGGTCCACCATCAAGCCCTATAACGAAACAGTTGGACAAAGATCCGACTTGATAATGATTGCCAATTCCGGCCATAGGACTTCCTTGGGGCACTATATATCTGAAATTCCTCAGAAGATCGAAAACTTCTTCTTCCGACATAGGGGAGGGATACTTCGATTCGATACGGGCAATCTCGGATGCGATGCGGTGGTGCATATCATCGGGAGTCTTCTCGTAATAATTGCCGTCAGAATCCTTAAGGGCATATTTTGTAGCCCACACTCTGGCGGCAAGTTCGTCTCCTTTAAAATACTCTACCGACGCCGCGAATGCATCATCGAAACCATATGTTAAATTCTCAGCCATTTAAACTAAATATAAGGGTCAAATGAATCATGTTGATGGCAATAGATCCATATTAATAATCCATGCAGAGTGCAAATTTAGCAAAAAAAATATTATCTTTGCATAATCCGAATCAGTTTCTTGGAGATTCGGATTGTTTTTTAGCTTCCAATCGACGATATTTTTGGCATATGGAAATGAAAGATTATTTTTCAAACCGGGTAACAATCCGGAAATATGAAGACAAAAAGATTCCCAAAGAAACCATCGACTCAATTCTGGAAAAAGCGATGAGAGCCCCGACGTGTGGAAACATGCAACTATATTCCGTAGTAGTAACCCAAGACGCGGCAAGAAAAAAGGAACTCGCTCAATATCACTTCAACCAACCGGCTGCAACCGGTTGTGATACTATCCTGACAGTCTGTGCAGATTTCAAAAGATTCTGCCAATGGTGTGAGGCAAGCGGCGCCAGACCTGGATACTCTAACTTTCATTCTTTTATAATGGCGCTAACGGATGCTGTGATATATGCGCAGCAGATTGTCACGATAGCAGAAATGAACGGCCTCGGCACTTGTTATCTGGGAACTGTAAACTATAACGCAAAGGAAATCTCAGATTTTCTCAATCTCCCCGACCATGTAGTTCCCGTCGCATCTATATCATTAGGCTACCCTGCAGAGACGGACGGGCAACCTGACAGGCTCCCACTCAAAGCAATTGTACATGAAGAAAAATATCGCGACGACACCATATCAGATACGAAAGAGTTCTTCAAGGCTAAAGATGAGGATCCTGCAAACCAGGTTTTCATTAAGGAGAATGATAAACGGAGTCTCGCGGAAGTTTTCACAGATATACGATATCCGAAATCAACCAACGAAAAGGTATCGGCTTCGTTTATAAATCTTCTCAAAGAGAAAGGATTCATGACGGAATGAAAATATCATACTTGTTTAGTCAAGTGAAATCAGTTCTGATAGAGAGTGAACGGATGCACACCATCGATCTCAAGTTTATATGGCGACATATAATTAGAGCATGGCGATATCACGCGGGCATTATAAAACAAGACTACATCCAGATCCGTAAAATCGCATTCTCCGAAACAGTTCTGCCGCCACACATACACTCCCGTTATAACCGACTCTTTCATTATTTCATCGACTTTTGCCGAATCACTCCGCGATATGATTCCGACAAGACGTCCTGTATGGAATACACTGAATCCTACACAGCCGCCCGAAATTTCACGGCAAAGGCACAACCGATCACCGGGGACCAGATCATGAAGCACCCGTCTGCAGTCAGAGGTCAGATCGGCAGGGCAGAGTGTAAGCGTGATAAAGCCATCATCTGCATGCCTTTTCAAAAGGGAAGAGAGATTGAGCGACATCTCGTTATAACGTATCTCCCCGATATTTGACGCCGTCACACGATTGTCTGAGACCGTTGCATCAGACGTGCGTTTCCGAAATAGTTTTTTTCGTGAAAGCCAAAGCTCCCAAAGCCAGAATCCGGCCAGCAGACTGATAAGGAGTAGGTATATGGTGATTTCAGACATATTAACAGTATTAAGAATATTCATACTCTTAATCTAATAACTATTAATCTGCTGTAAAGTTGAGGAGACAGCACTAATAATAAAGTGAAGAAGCTATGGATAGAAACGGAATATCAGCTAAGACTGATGAATTATTGAAATACGATGTTAGACTGAATGATCGGGTAGAAAACATTCTTTCATCCGATTTCTGGGTTCTCGATCATGTGGGTAAACATATGCTGCCAGACAGACATGACACGCCTCTTAAATTTAGCGCATCGGTCAATGTATATGTAAGACGCGGCACTTGTATCGTTGATCTTGACCTTATGACATATGTGATCACTGCACCGAGCCTTGTCAATATTCATAAATCACAGATTCTCCAAATCAGGGAGATTAGCAATGATTTCGATGCCAGCTGCATGGTGATGTCAAAGAGATTCACCGATAATCTCTTCATGAGAATGAAAGATTTCCATATCTATGCCTTCTCCACACAACAATTCGCTGTCAAGATTCCGGATCATCTCGTGCAGAGCTTCAACAGGCATATAGAACTTATGCTCGATATCTCCAATGACACTGCGAACCCATATGCATATCAGGCACAGGTATTAGCAATATCTTCTTTCTTCTATCATACAGGACACAAATGTTATTCGCCACTTGCAGAAAAACTTCCCAAAGGCAACAACCGCATCCCAGACAGATTCATCAGCCTTGTGCAGCACAATTATAAGGAGCAACGGTTTCTTGATTTCTATGCGCAACAGATGGGAATCACGACAAAGCATCTTTCACGTACCATGAAAACGCTTACAGGGTTCACGGCTGTCGAATGGATCGAAAGATACGTGATTCTGGAAGCAAAAGTACTTCTTAAGTCCACAAACCTAAGCGTTCAACAGATTTCAGACAAACTGAATTTCCCCTCCCAGTCCTTTTTCGGCAAGTATTTCAAGAAAGTTGTGGGCATGTCTCCGAAGGAATTCCGTAACACCTGAGCACAATAATCGCTGTTTATTCAAACCATGGCATTCAAAGTTACAAGTGACTTCCGGCGCAGTCGCTGCCAAGCAGACATCTCATCTGTGCCTCAATGCCGGGAACACAAGCCAGTATAGAATAATTCCTGTTCTCCCTGATAGAAGATACCTTCGCTCCCGCTTCCGAGGCCACAAGCATACCGGCGGCCACATCCCATCTGTTTATATTCAGTTCCCAATAGGCATCAAAGAATCCAGCACCTACATAACAGAGATCGACAGCTGCCGACCCAAGACGCCTAACTCCCCTGACTTGAGGAATGACGGAGGTAATTTCCTTAATATTGTTATCAGGATTTGTAAGTTTGTCATAGGGCACCCCTGTAGCCACTACTGCTTCTGACAGCCTCAGCTTATGTGAACAATAAATCCTCTTCCCATTAAGAAAAGCACCTCCCGCCCTCACGGCATGAAAAAGTTCACCGATATAGGGGGCATACACAACCCCAACAACAGCCTCCCCATTATGCTCAAGCGCGATTGAAACTGAGAAAACAGGGAGTCCCTGACTAAAGTTTGTGGTGCCGTCGAGAGGATCAATCACCCAGCGCCATTCCCGGTCAGCATTTTCCGATCCCGACTCTTCTGCGATTATGCCATGGGCCGGATATTTCTCATGAATCATATCCTTGATTAGCTTCTCGCATGCTTTGTCGGCAGCTGTGACAACATCACTGTCGTTTTGCTTGATATGAGTGTCGAGATGAGTCGTTCTGAAAAACTCAAGCTGAATATCGCCAGCCGCACGTGCCATGGCAATCGCATTCTGCAGGAAAGAGAGATATTCTGGTTTCATCATAATAAATTATATTTTCAATACGAAATAACACCTTCCACAAGATCGTGTACGGATAGTCATGTAGGTCAATGATATTGTAAGACGATGTTACATTATTAGAAATCAACACGACTTCAAAAAGTTCATGTCAGTCTTTTCCAATCTTCAGTTTGTCGGATATTACGAGACCTCCGATTATTAAGAAACACCCTATATAACCGAGCATATATATTTTCTCTCCGAAAACAAAGAACGCTACGATCATTGTAATGAGTGGTTGCAGATAAAGATAATTATTAGCGGTCACCGGCCCCAGAATCTTCATCGCCTCGTTCCAAATAAGATACGCGCAGACCGAGCACATCATAACCAAAAAAAGGAAATTGAGAATATATTGCGGCTGCGAGAAATCAAATAAAATCCAGACACGAAGAGGCGCATTCTGGAAAAAAAGAAGTGGCAGAGCGGTAATGACGCCGTAAAAGAAAAGCTTCCTGGTTATGAAGAAAGAATTATATAGCGGTATAAGCCTCTTCACAGCAATTGTATAGATCGCCCATGATACGGCTGCACTTAAGGCAAGCAAATCTCCTGTAGGAGAGAATACAAGGCCAGAACCATGACTGAATATCACGCATCCAACTCCCGCGAAAGCGACAATCGAGCCAACCACAACTCCAGGACGCATCCTTGTCTTATAGATCACAGACATGAGCACAGTTGTGAATATAGGCGAAATAGAAGCCAACAGGGAAACATTGCCGGTCGAAGTATACTTTAGCGCATAGTTTTCTGTAATAAAATAGAGTGAACCCGCACAAAGACCGCATAAAAGGAGGAGAAGTTCATCTTTCCAATTATGAGCGAACAACTGGCGGAATGTAAACGCAAGCAGAAGCAAATATGCGGCGGTAAATCTGTAGATATAGGTTTCGACAGGTGTCCATCCACCGTTCTCCATCAGAACTTTGGAACTCAGGAAAGAGCAAGCCCATGCCGAAACGGTTATAAGAGCTCCCAGATGAGCAAGAATAAGCAAATAGGCCTTGCTTCTATTTGACTTAACAAATCTTGGCATACATTTGTAAGGTATTAAGTGCATTGACCGCATACATAAGCGGTTTTTACCTTACAAAATTAGTATTTTCCGTAGAAAGAAACAAAAAAAACGGTATCAGACCGAAAAAAGTCAAATACCGTAATTCAATTCACAACCGCGATGCCTCCTTTTAAAAGAAGCGTTGGGTCAAATACCTGTGGCGGATGATTTATTTGCTTAAAAGCAGTGTCCGGGAAAGATGCAAAACTTAGAGGATGTTAAAAATATATTTTCACATAACTTCTTAATCCGGCTCCTCTACAAAGTCATCCTTTCCTACACCACATACAGGACATACCCAGTCATCGGGTATATCTTCAAAGGGGGTACCGGGTTTTATTCCCCCTTCGGGGTCACCTACTGCAGGATCATAAATCCAGTCACAAACCTGACATCTGTATTTCTTCATATCAAATCGGATTTAAATGGTTTTTCATTTTAACGACTTTAAACGTCGTTTGGTTTAAGTGTAATCAATAAACCGCCGTTTAGGAAAGGAAACAATAATAGGAGAGAGTTATATGTATGGCGTTTGACCACACAGACAATATAAAACACCATATTCGCATTTTGACAGAATTTAATTTGGATTATTCACGTTTACTCCCTATCTTTGCATCGAAGTTGGCACATCTACATGTATGACGCCATCATCTTGTAAGACGATGCCGATTCCTGAACGAACTGTTCAGGAGAAAGAAATTTCCTGAGAAATGCCTAAGACAACCGACACACACGATGAGATAATGGAAAAGTTCAAAACTTTCCTGAATGAGAACCATATGAGGAAAACTCCTGAAAGGTTCGAGATACTTCGTTGTGCGAATGAGTGCAAAGGACATTTCGATGTAGACAAACTTTACCACGATCTCGAGAGTAGAGGGTATCATGTCAGCAAAGCGACTATCTACAGCACATTGGAGTTACTTTGCCAAAGCGGTATCGTAAGAAAACTGCTTTTCGACACGCATCAGGCAAGATATGAGATGTCGTGCGCCACACACAGTCATCTTATATGCACACAATGTGGAGACATTCGGGAAATAGATCTGGAAGAGATCGACAGTCGCCTATCCATGATGACATTCCCGGATTTCACTCCATCTTATGTCTCTACATGTATCTACGGAATCTGTGACAAATGCAAAAGGGCATTGAAGGCAGTAGTCGCCCGACATCCTGCCGGCAATTGCCCGGACAACAATAATAACCCCCAAATTTAATCTTAATGTAAATGCCATGGCAAAAGTCAAACCGTTCAAGGGCGTACGCCCTCCCAAAGCTTTGGTAGAAGAGGTGGTGTCTCGTCCCTATGATGTTCTCAACAGCCAGGAAGCCCGTGAGGAAGCGGAAGGGAATGAAAAATCACTCTACCATATCATCAAGCCTGAAATAGATTTCGAACCAGGCACCGACGAGCACGATCCGAGAGTTTACGAAAAAGCCGTAGAAAACTTCCATAAATTCCAGGAAAAAGGATGGCTTGTACAGGACGATAAAGAACAGTACTACATCTACGCCCAGACAATGGACGGAAGGACTCAGTACGGATTCGTTGTCGGCGCATGGGTAAACGACTACACAGAGGGAAGGATCAAGAAACACGAGCTGACCCGCAGAGACAAAGAAGAAGACCGCATGAAGCATGTCAGGGTCAACAACGCAAATATCGAGCCGGTGTTCTTTGCATTTCCCGATAATGCCGAGCTTGAAAAAATCATATCCGAGGTCACAAAAAATGAGCCGGAGTATGATTTCGTAGCACCTGATGGATTCGGCCATACTCTATGGACAATCGAAGATGACACTACGATCGAGAAGATAACAAAGGAATTCGAAAAGATACCGAACCTCTATATTGCCGACGGGCATCACCGCTCGGCAGCAGCCGCGCTCGTAGGGGCAGAGAAAGCCAGACAAAATCCCAACCATAAAGGAGACGAGGAATACAACTATTTCATGGCCGTGGCATTCCCGGCATCGCATCTGAAGATCATCGATTATAACCGTGTCGTAAAAGATCTGAATGGACTTACTCCGGAAGAATTTCTCGACAAGATAGGCGAGAACTTCGTGATTGAGAAGAAAGGCAAGGAGATCTACAGACCCAACGGCCTACATAATTTCGCTCTATATCTTGACGGAGCATGGTATTCGCTAACTGCCAAACCTGGAACATATGACGACAAGGATCCTATTGGAGTCCTTGATGTGACAGTATCTTCCAATCTTATTCTCCGAGACATTCTTGGCATCACAGACCTCCGCAGTGACAAAAGGATCGACTTCGTAGGAGGCATCCGCGGACTCGGAGAATTGCAGAAACGAGTCGACAGCGGGGAGATGAAAATGGCGCTCGCCCTATACCCGGTGACCATGGATCAACTGATAGCAATTGCAGACAGTGGAAACATCATGCCGCCCAAGACGACATGGTTCGAGCCAAAACTTCGCTCTGGCCTTGTTATCCACAAACTTGACTGACCTGTATCCTATAAGTGACACATCATTGCAGCTGATATTGACGGAGAGACGCATCCACGCGGGTGGATGCGTCTTTTCGTCAATATTTACATAGGTATGCTCAATCCTATGTCACAGCCCCAAATTTTCGTCACGATGTGTTCAACCATATTTTTTTTCATACGTTATTAGTTTATAACATAAAAAATAAAGACCACAGGAAATTAAAAATTCTATTTTTATATAAAATCCTAAAAAACTATTAATTATGAAAAAATTATTTTATCTGTTGTTCCTTTTGCCTCTGGCATTCTTTGCGGCCTGCGATGACGACGATAATCTACCCGCAGTAGATTTCACCCTTACTCTCGATAATGTAACCCAATACGAGAAAGGATTCTATGCTGTGAAAGGTGACACCGTCATAGTCGACGGAGTGAGTGTGAAACCTATAGATAACGGTAAAGCCGCTACTGTGACTGGAGTAAGATATTTCCTGGATTATATGCCGATAATGACTGATCCGATTCTCGCCCCATTCACCACAAAATTCCTTACTGAGGATCTTCCGGCACGTACTTATAACTTCGGTATAACTGCGACAGTACTGCAGGTCGACAAATCTATAAGTAATGCCGCCATCAATGTTCCTCTTACAATAGTTGAGAACAAAGAACAACTTCCGGAAGGAGCCCCGGAGATAGGGGAGTACTCCGTCACAATGCGTATTCAGCCTAAGAAATGATCATACATTGATATAAAAGGGAAAGACCTCTCCACTATCCAGTCAGGAAGCGGGGAGGTCTTCTTTTTCTGCCAGAAGATATAGCAATGTAAAAGTATTATACTATGCCCGTATGCGCCTGGTAAAAAGTATAGAGACGCCCAGACAAAGAAGCAGGATCTGTGGATAATAAAGATATGGCCATGGAGCTACCGGCGAGATTCCGGCCAGGGAAGTAGCCATAAGGGTCTGGGCCCCATATGGTATCAAAGCTTGAACCACACATGAGCCGGTGTCAAGAAGAGAAGCGGCCTTTCTCGGTAAAATATGATAGGCCGATGCAATCTTCCTGGCCATTGAACCTACAGTGATTATAGCCACTGTATTATTTGCTGTGCAAAGGTTCACGATTCCAACAAGAAGAACTATGCATAACTGTGCTCCCCTCTGAGTGCCTGTATTACGCCCAAGAACCTTAAGGATAAAATCAATTCCACCTGCCTTCTTGATCATTCCGAGCATACCTGCGGCAAGAAGTGTTATAATTATAAGATTCCCGACAGAGCCCACTCCATCTCCGGCAATGGTAAAAATATCGATCAAAGACATTCCAAGACAAATACCGGCAATTATAGTGGCACAGATGCCGGCAAGCAACACTATTATGACATTGACACCGGCAAGCGCTGAAACTATGACAACAAGATACGGAATAACGAGCCAGTAGGATACTGTATGATCTACAACCACGGGGCGCGTCTCAGGCGACATAAAGCAATATAATCCCAAGGCCGCCAATGCAGCAGGAAATACAATCTTTATATTTGCAAGAAATTTATGCCTCATGTCACATCCCTGGGTTCTTGTGGCCGCAATCGTTGTATCAGATATAAACGACAGATTATCGCCGAAGAAAGCGCCCCCGAGCACAATTGCGACATAAAAGGCAACCGGAGAATCTGTTCCTGCGGCAAGATCTACCGCAAGAGGAGTAATTGCCACAACAGTGCCGACAGAAGTGCCGATAGCCATGGATATGAAACAGGTGGCGATGAATAATCCGGGCACAATAAGATAAGAAGGGAGAGACTGGAGAGCAAAATCGACAGTTGCCTTAACTGCACCGGTCTTCTCTGCAATAGCGGCAAATACACCCGCAAGAATAAAGATCCAGACCATATACATTATATTCGATGATCCGGCCTGTTTTGAGAATATCTCGATTTTCTCGGAAAGGCTCCCTTTCATGAAGACTCCGGCCCATACAGATGCTATCAGGAGAGCCACACTTATAGGCATCTTATAAAAATCACCGATTAGTATGGATGTCAGCAGATATACCAGAAGAAAGACAATAATAGGGGAGATCGCAACCATTCCCTTTGATACGGAAATATCTTCTTTAAATTCATTCATCAGCATATAGTGATTATAACAAGCCCCGAGGACACCAACGGCGTCCCCGGGACATATAGGATCAAAACGTTTCCTGAACTACAATAGAGTATCGGGAAAGAATCATTTGTTTACCTGGAACTTATTCCAGCCATCTTTAAGATATGCGATCGACTGTTCCGCGGCAGCAACTCCAGCATTGAAATTGGCTTCGGCAGTCTGAGCACCCATCTTCTTAGGCGTAAAGAATACTCTTGCAGCGAATTCTTTTTCAAATTCCTCGGCCTTGTCGGGTTTGATGTCGCTTATGTAGCGGAGATCAGGACGCTCCTGCAAAGCCTTCATCAGGCCCTCCTCATCAATGACCTCCTTGCGGGCAGTATTGATGAGCACTCCATTCTTAGGCATCTTCATCACAAGATCATATCCGATGGAACGCTTAGTCTGCGGAGTTGCCGGAATATGAAGCGAGACGAAGTCATTCTGTGAAAAGAGATCATTAACATCATGCACAGGCGACACTCCCTCGGCTTCCATGACAGCATCAGGCACGAACACATCCAAAGCCTGAACCTTCATGCCAAATCCTTTTGCAATTCTGGCCACATTCCTTCCGACCTGACCGAATGCATATATTCCAAGAGACTTTCCCTTAAGCTCAGAACCTGATGTACCGTTGTAATGGTTGCGACACATCATGACAATCATACCGAAGACAAGCTCTGCAACTGCGTTCGAGTTCTGTCCAGGAGTATTCATGACACAGATATGATGCTCTGTGGCAGCTCCCAAATCGATATTGTCATATCCGGCGCCGGCTCTGACGATAACTCTCAGATTAGGAGCGGCGTCCATTACCTCAGCATCGATCACATCACTTCTAACTATAAGAGCATCCGCGTTCTTAACGGCTTCAAGAAGATCGGCGCGGGTGCCACGCTCCACAAGCTCCATTTCGTTTCCGGAGGCGTTAACCACATTGGCAATAGCCTTTACCGCTGCAGGAGCGAAGGGTTTCTCTGTGAAAACAAGTATCTTCATGACAATCAATGTTTAGCTTCAAATTCGTTCATGCAAGCCACAAGCGCCTCAACGCTTTCCATCGGGAGTGCATTATAAAGTGATGCACGGAATCCTCCAACATCACGATGTCCCTTTATGCCTACCATGCCACGCTCAGTCGCGAATTCTATGAAAGATGCCTCGAGTTCCTTGTATTCGGGCTTCATGACAAAGCAGACATTCATTATTGAACGATCCTCATGGCCAGGAACGGTAGCGACAAACATCCGGCTTGAGTCTATGGCGCTATATAGACAATCGGCTTTGGCAATGTCAAGTTTCTCTATCGCACGCACTCCGCCAAGCGATTTATAGTACTTAAGAGTCTGGAGAGCGGAGTATATGGGAAGAACCGGAGGAGTATTGAACATCGAACCTTTCTTCACATGTGTGCGGTAATCAAGCATTGTTGGGATCACACGATCAACATGACCAAGAGCCTCATCTTTCACAATGACAAACGTCACTCCGGAAGGAGCCAGATTCTTCTGAGCGCCACCATATATAAGCTCATATTTGGCTACATCCACGGGACGTGTGAAGATATCAGAGCTCATGTCGGCGATCAAAGGAACCTTCACATCGGGATCCTTGCGGATCTCGGTGCCATATATTGTATTGTTAGATGTATAATGGAAATAATCTACATCGTCGGGAACGGAATATCCTTTCGGGATATAAGTATAATTCTTATCTTTTGAAGAAGCCACGACGTCGACGTCTCCGAAGAGTTTGGCTTCCTTTATGGCCTTGCTTGCCCAAACGCCGGTGTCGAGATAGGCGGCCTTCTTCGCAAGCATGTTCATGGGCACCATGGCGAACTGGAGACTTGCGCCTCCTCCCAGGAAGAGCACGCTGTAACCTTCAGGGATCTCAAGCAGTTCCTTGAATAGAGCCACAGTCTCGTCCATTACTGCCTGAAACTGTTTGCTGCGATGGGATATCTCAAGAATCGAGAGACCCATATCGGCAAAATCACGGACAGCTTCGGCTGTCTTGTCAATAGTATACTGGCTGAGAATACTTGGGCCAGCATAGAAATTGTGCTTTTTCATGACTGTTAAAAGTTATAATTAAACTCCGGATCCAGATTCGGGATAAATTTGCCTCCGAGTTTGAATCCGGAGGCAAATTTAATTGTTTTAGTCCGTATGACAAAATAATTCGTTAAAAATTTGAGTATTTAGTGTCATTTTTTCAAAATACCATTATAAAACATATTAAAATAGCAAAATGACACAAATAGACACAAAAATCAACTCAATTTCCCGACTTAAGATCGTTAAGTCGTTGCCACATGCGGGCCTCTTGTGGATTATCGCAAGGATTCCAGAATCTTTTGCCAACAAGCGCGTCCGGAAGATACTGCTGTTCCACATAATTACCCTTGAAATCATGGGCATATTTATAACCCTGATGATACCCGAGTTCCTGCATAAGGGCAGTCGGCGCATTCCTCAAATGTAGCGGTACAGGAAGATTTCCCGTTTTCTCCGCAGCTTCCATAGCAGCGGCGATAGCCATATATGCCGAATTACTCTTGGGAGAATTTGCAAGATAGACCGTACACTCGGCCAGGATAATTCTCCCTTCCGGCCAACCGATCTTATGTAGTGCGTCGAATGTGGCATTGGCGAGAAGGAGGGCATTGGGATTCGCCAATCCGATGTCTTCCGATGCCAGAATCACAAGACGACGCGCTATGAATTCCGGATCCTCGCCACCCATGACCATCCTCGCAAGCCAATATACAGCCGCATCCGGATCACTTCCGCGTATGGATTTGATGAATGCCGATATGATGTCGTAATGGAGCTCTCCATTGCGGTCATAAGCCATCGGATTCTCCTGAAGCTTTTCTGTGACAGTCGCATCGTCGATCACCACAGTCTCCCCTGAAGAAGTCGACTGTTCAAGCAGGTCAAGTATATTCAGCAGCTTCCTGGCATCACCGCCCGCATACCGGAAGAGAGCGTTCTTTTCAACTATCCTCACATCCCGCTCTTTTAATACCGGATCCCGGGTCAGAGCGTTTCTGAGCAAA
Organism: uncultured Muribaculaceae bacterium; assembly: GCA_910588245.1. GTDB lineage: Bacteria > Bacteroidota > Bacteroidia > Bacteroidales > Muribaculaceae > Lepagella. Next base: position 187,794 of record CAJUQP010000001.1, read on the forward strand.
GTCTCCATATCTTCGATATCAAGTGGCTTCAACGTATAAACCTGAGTGCGCGATAGAAGCGGACGGATCACCTCAAAAGAAGGGTTCTCGGTAGTTGCACCTATAAGTGTGACGATGCCTTGCTCCACTGCGCCCAGAAGGAAATCCTGCTGGTTCTTACTAAAACGGTGTATCTCATCGATGAACAGGATCGGACGCACTTTTGTAAACATGCTTGAGGCCTCAGCCTTGCATTTCTCGAGCACATCCCTCACATCCTTCACTCCCGATGTAACTGCACTGAGCGTGAAAAAAGAGGCCTCCGTAGCAGCAGCTATGATTTTCGCAAGGGTTGTTTTGCCTACTCCGGGAGGCCCCCATAAGATAAAAGAGGTTATTCTCCCGGATTCTATCATCTTGCGGATTATTCCGTTCTCGCCCACGAGATGACGCTGCCCTATATAGTCGTCGAGCGAAGATGGCCTCAGCCGTTCCGCCAAAGGGATATTGCCGTTCATAACTCCATCCTCTCCGACTTTTTCCTTAGGAGAGATCCGATCAAAGTATCCACGTCTATATCAATGAGTGAATCGACAACCATATCTGAAAAAGGCTGTAATGCCTCTGATGTATTGGTACCTGCCACACCTACCACGTATGCGCCTGCATTTTGTCCTGCCGTGACACCCTGAATAGAATCCTCAAACACTATACAATCTGTAGCCCGAAGACCAATTCTGGCTGCCCCGAGGATATAACCTTCAGGATCAGGTTTTGATTTAGTGATCTGATTTGCAGTGACAATATATGTAAAATATGACCTTATATCGGGAAGCTCTTCGTCAAGATGGGCCATCTTATCGTCGTTACTGCTCGTCACCATAACCGCCGGCATATCCCTCTCCTTGAGACTTCGGAGAAGCTCAAACGCTCCGGGCAGGTAACGGTAGCGCATTTTTCCCTCAAGCTCATACAACCTCTCCGTAACCTTTTTCTGTATATCCGCATCAGGATAATTATCGGCAAGGATCTTGTCAAGAGTGCAACCCTTGATCACGACCTCAAGATTATCTTTTCCGGAAGGATATTCATGGTTGATCTGTGCCCATATCTTCGAGTATTCCTTTTCACTGTCAATCAAGACCCCGTCCAGATCAAACAAGAAACCGACCTTGACATTAGAGAATGGTGTATTCATATTCATACCTAATAAGAAATTTGACGCAAAATTAGGAAAAAAAAAGATAATGAGGTATATTTGCACTTCCAAAAAGGTTTTTCAGGAGTTTGCGCTCCGTAGAAAGCGGAATAACCGAAACGGGAATGCCTGCAAGGAAGGCCGTGCCGATATTAAGACATTCTCTTGAAACCTATTGTTAGAAAGGCGATAAAACCAGACATAACCATTAGGATGATAACAGACGTTTCTTTGAGGACCGATCCCAAGACGGCAGCTACCGAAGCATTGCTGAGGAACGCCGCGGCAGCAAAACTCGGAACAAGTTGCGATAAAATAAACTGTCTTCGCATACTGAGGAGATCAATCGACGCCCGGCAAAAAAAAGTGATGGTCAATCTCACTCTCAGGATCGCCACAGGAGAAGACAAGACCATACAAGCTCCTTTCACGCCAATAGAATTTCGGAAATTGCCCGACAACGTTTCCAATATCATTATCGTAGGAGCCGGACCTGCCGGCCTCTTCGCCGCCCTTAAGGCATTGGAACTCGGACTCAGGCCGATAGTCCTTGAAAGAGGCAATGACGTCGATACACGTCGCCTTGATTTAGCACGCATTAGCCGTGAGGGACAGGTGGATCCTGAGTCCAATTATTGCTTCGGTGAGGGTGGTGCAGGAGCTTACAGCGATGGCAAACTCTTCACAAGAAGCAAAAAGAGAGGCAATGTTGACAACATACTTCAGTTGCTTCATCAGCATGGTGCCTCTCCGGATATCCTGATTGATTCCCACCCTCATATCGGAAGTGATAAACTTCCGGGCGTAATTAAAAACATACGGCAGACGATTCTCAAATATGGAGGATCTGTGTTATTCGGGGAAAAAGTGACCGGAATCCTTATCAATGACAATCGCGCGGTTGGAGTCAGGACTGCTGACGGTAAGGAATTCAATGGCCCGGTTGTGCTCGCCACAGGCCATTCCGCGAGAGATGTCTACCGTTTCCTTGACCAACAAGGCATAGCTATGGAGGCGAAAGGAATAGCCATGGGGGTACGTCTGGAACATCCACAGCATCTTATCGACCGACTTCAGTATCATTCACGTGATGGGAGAGGAGAGTTTCTCCCCCCCGCGGAATATAGCTTCGTAACCCAGGCCTGCGGCCGAGGCGTATATTCATTCTGCATGTGTCCCGGAGGTGTGATCGTTCCTGCCATGTCAGCACCCGGAGAGTCAGTGGTCAATGGCATGTCGGCCTCAGCACGCTCAAGCCGGTGGGCAAACTCAGGGATGGTGGTGGAACTCCGCCCTGGCGACATCGACGGATTTTCTTACGCGGGCTCCCTCGAAATGCTTGCCCTGCAGGAGGAGGTAGAGCGGAGATTCTTTGAAAGCTCCGGCAAATCCATAAATGCCCCGGCGCAAAGAATGAAGGACTTCATCGATGGGAAAGAATCAGAATCACTTCCAAAGACTTCATATGCCCCTGGCATACATGCTGCGATGCTCGACAGTCTTCTCCCTGTAGAGATTGCCAGTCGGTTGAAAGAGGGATTTCAGACATTCGACCGTCGATGCCGAGGATTTCTCACCAACGAGGCAGTCATGATAGGCCTTGAATCGCGCACGTCCAGTCCGGTACGTATTCCCCGCGATCCAATAACCCTTTCGCACATCTCAGTTGAAGACCTGTACCCGGCAGGAGAGGGAGCCGGCTTCGCCGGTGGAATAGTCTCAGCCGCCATCGACGGCCAAAGATGTGTGGAAGCCTATTACTCCAAAATATCGAAAAAACAATAAAGATGGCAACAATACTCAATATAGAAACCTCTTCCAGCGTATGCAGCGTGGCACTCACCAAAGATGGTGCTGTGGAATTTGAGCTTGAAGATACGGAAGGCATGAACCATGCAGTGAAGCTCGCACCCTTCGCAGAGAGATGTATGGAGGAGCTAAAAAGGAAAGAGGAGAGCCTGGATGCCGTGGCTGTAAGCCTCGGCCCCGGTTCATATACAGGACTTCGTATCGGGCTTTCATTCGCCAAAGGGTTGGCATTCAGTCTTAATATTCCTTTGATAGGGATCTCAACCCTCCAGCTTCTCGCAGTGAAGGCCATGTTCAGGAATATGGCATGGGAAGGCGATGAGATTCTCGTAGGAATGATCGACGCGAGAAGGATGGAGGCTTACGTGGGAGCATATGATTTTGCACTTAACGCTATAATTCCGGAAAGAGCTGAGATCCTGAACCCAGATTCATTCAAAGAACTGCATGGCTACCGTAAAGTGGTCTTCATCGGCGACGGAAGCGACAAATTCAGAGATGTATATGGTGCCGGCAATGCCGAATGGCTTGGCAAACTTATGCCTCATGCACGCGATATGACTGCCCTTTCAGAGAAATACTTCAGAGAAAAGCGTTTTATAGATGTGGCCTATTCCACTCCCAACTATCTCAAGGAGTATCAAGCCACAATAGCAAAAAACAAAGTACTCGAAGCAGGGTGTTGAAAAAACATTCCTGCAAGAAGACAAACCTTAACTCAAACCATTCATTGACAATTAAAAGAATTACAGATGATTCCCTATAACGTCAGCGAGCCGAAGCTCGCACTTCCGGAATACGGAAGAAATATTCAGAGAATGATCGATCATTGCCTTACGATCGAAGACCGGGAGGAAAGAACAAGATGCGCCCATACCATAGCCGATGTGATGGCAAGACTTTTTCCTTCTATAGTCGGAGAGGGGGGTGATTTAAGAAAGATATGGGACCACATAAATATAATGTCGGATTTCAGACTCGACATAGATTTTCCATGTGAAGTGATCCGTAAAGAAGAACTGGCAAGAACCACTGAAAAAATACCTTACAACAACCAGTTCTACAAATACCGTCTGTATGGCAAGAATCTTCAGACCATGATCCACAACGTTGCAGACATGGAAAATTGTGTGGAAAAAGATCAGCTGATCTTCCTGCTCGCAAACCAAATGAAAAAACTTCTTGTGACGAGCAATCCTGAAAACGCAACCGATAGCAGAGTTTTCGCGGATATCGCAGAAATGTCCGATGGCAGGATCATAATCGATCCGGCCACATATCGCCTGAACGACTATATCGACAACTCCACGTCGGCAACAAAGAACAAGAAAAAGAAAAACAAATAAACATGAGCACATTCATTGTTGAAGGAGGGCACAAACTCAAAGGACGGATATCGCCACAAGGCGCCAAAAACGAAGCGCTCGAGGTGATATGCGCAACATTGCTCACCTCTGAGAAAGTCATAATATCGAATGTGCCTGATATTGCCGATATACGTAACCTGATAGCCCTCCTCAAGGAGATGGGGGTTGAAGTTGAGGGTATGGCCGACAACACATTCAGTTTCAGGGCACGGCATATTGATCTTGACTATCTCTCATCTGAGACTTACCGGAAAAAAGCACAGTCTCTGCGAGGTTCAGTGATGGTAATCGGTCCGCTGCTCACGCGTTTCGGTAAGGCAGTACTCCCCAAACCCGGAGGCGATAAGATAGGACGGCGCCGGCTTGATACCCATTTCCTTGGCCTATGCAAACTTGGCGCCACATTCGATTACAATCCGGAAGACTGCTGCTATCATATAAGTACGCCTGCAGAGGGGCTTCGTGGCTGCTACATGTTGCTTGACGAAGCTTCCATCACCGGCACTGCCAACATCATAATGGCTTCCGTGCTTGCTAAGGGAGAAACAGTAATCTACAACGCTGCGTGCGAGCCATATATACAGCAATTATGTCGCATGCTCAATAAAATGGGTGCCCATATAGAAGGGATCGGTTCAAACCTTCTTTCAATAAAGGGGGTGAAATCTTTGGGAGGGGCATCACACCGCATGCTGCCCGACATGATAGAGGTGGGCAGTTTCATCGGCATGGCAGCCATGACGGGATCCGATATACTGTTGGAAAATGTCGGGATTAACGATCTCGGGATAATGCCTTCGGCATTCGAACGCCTGGGTGTGAAATTGGAGACAATAGGCGATGATATCAGGATAAACCAAAAGGATATATATGAAATCGATCCGTTCATCGATGGTTCGATCATGACATTCGCTGATGCACCCTGGCCGGGGCTTTCACCGGATCTTCTGAGTATATTCCTGACTGTAGCCACTCAAGCGAAGGGAAGTGTGCTGATTCACCAGAAAATGTTCGAAAGCAGACTTTTCTTTGTCGATAAACTTATCGACATGGGAGCACGCATCATATTGTGCGATCCGCATAGGGCAGTAGTGATAGGTTCCGGCAAGTTCAGATCTCTACATTCATCAAATCTCGTATCTCCCGACATCAGAGCCGGGATAGCGATGCTTATCGCAGCCCTCGGCGCCAGAGGCACAAGCAGGATCCAGAACATAAACCAGATAGACCGGGGATATGAGAGGATAGACGAACGGCTTAACCGTCTGGGAGCCAAGATTATCAGAATCGATGAATGACTGTTTTCAAGAACAATTCAAGAAGACAACCCTATTTAACATAATATTAAAATGATAGAAGCCAGCGAAATCACCGCAGTTGGGTTGTTTCAGAAAACCCATGCATTGAAAGGGGAGCTGAACGCGATACTCGATATAGATCCGGATTATTTCATTGAGGGAAATGCGGCTATCGTGGAGACAGACGGTATATTTGTTCCGTTTTTCATTAGCGGGATACGTCCAAAAGGGAAAACTTCCTTTTTAATCGCAATCGACGGGATAGAGAACGAACAAGAAGCAAAAACATTTGTCAATAAAACTATCTTCGCGGAGAAAAGCAGGCTCGCACCATTTCTTGACCTGGACGAAGAGGAACTGCTGGATGAGGATGATCTTGCCGGATATTCTATAGTAGAAGCAGAGACCGGGAGTGTGATTGGGACAGTATCTGCTCTCGACACCTCAACGCCCAATGCTCTTTTTATTGTCGAGACTCCGGCTGGAGATGAAGTCTTCATTCCCGCGGTTGAGGCTTTTATAACAGATGTCGACGATGAGAACCAAACAATTAAGATGACACTCCCTGAAGGCCTTATCGGGCTTAACAGCAAGGCGGAAAGCAACGTCGGCGATAATGACTGAATGGGATTCATTACGCCTGCGTAAAGCCGGGGAAAAGTCATCATTCACAAAACAATATTATAAACATGGATGATCAAAACTACAAATTCGATGAAGACGATGCTGTGAAATTCATAAGACAAGAGCTTCCGGAAGATGTCAATGCGAAATATGATGATGATGAAATTCTCTGCGTGATCGATATCATCTGGGACTATTATGAGAAAAACGGTTTTCTCTCATTAAACGTGGAACTTACCGATGAAGAAGTTCTCGATGTGGATGACCTCACAAAATATGTCAAGAAAGAGATCAAAAACGATGATGAACTGATGATGGATCCGAAGGATATAGAAAAAATAGTCAAAGCTGAACTCAATTATGAAGAATCTCTCGAAGACTTTGTGTAAGTCGGTGTTCATAGCCGCATTAGGGCTGACAGCCATATGTAGTCAGCCTTATGCCCGCGCAGAGGCGCCAAAAGATAAACCCGGCACTGAAAATGCAAGAATCAGCGAACTTGATAACCTTGATTTCATTCAGATGCTGAATTCAGTTGAGACAGGCTCCACATCACCGCTGATTCAGAAATTCCAGACGAAAGAGGGAAAGACACGCCTTCTCAATGGAAAATATAATCCAAAAGGAGAATGTACAGTGGAAGCCTACCGGAATAAGGAAGTGCTTCTGATCACAATTCCCGCTCATCTGCTGTTCGCCCCGAACATGACTGAATTAAAAACCGGAGCATCCGATTATCTTTCGCCCATAAGAAGATATCTCAAGGAGCCCGACATGTATCGCGTAATGCTTGTGATGCATACCGACAACACCGGCAATGAAGCATATAGGGAACAACTGACGGTTGACAGGGTTAACACAGTCTTCGACTGGTTTGTAAACTCCGGTTCCGACACACGTTATCTTTTCTCATACGCTATTGGAGACAGCATGCCGCTGCGCGCCAATGATTCGATGGACAACCGCGATAAAAACCGCCGTCTTGAGATATATCTTGTGCCAGGGCAGAAAATGGTTGATCAAGCTAAAAAGGGACGCATCTCTTTCTGACAACACCAATACGACAACATGCGCGCCGCCAGGGTATATAATACCATGACGGCGCGCATGCCAGCCATATCATGTATGATTTCTGTCATTATCAGTCCATCCTGTCTCGATAATCCTCATAGGTGAATTCACGGAGCAACACCGGATCTCCATTGATAGGTTTGAACCATATTGACGGATGCTGTATGCCATTGAACATGTTTGTCTTCACGGTTGTGTAGTGATTCATGTCGAGAAGCGTCAGCCTTTTACCTGGTTCAAGTGGTTCGCTGAATCTCCAGTCGCCTACAAAGTCACCACTGAGACAGGAATTACCTCCGAGTCTGTAAGAAATCGCAGTATTATCTGTATCGGAAGCAGCCTCCGCAATAGCGGGACGATAAGGCATCTCGAGGCAATCCGGCATATGACATGCAAACGAGGCATCGATAATCGCAGTCCTTATACCTGCGTCCTCCACTACATCAAGCACTTGTGTGACAAGGTCTCCGGTTTGCCATGTAAATGCGCTGCCAGGTTCCATTATAAGTTTCATATCCGGAAATTCCTCATGCAAACCCTTCATGAGAGATATTAGATGCCCCGTATCATATCCCTCACGAGTCATGAGATGACCTCCTCCCATATTCAACCATTTAAGCTTCGGCAACCAGCCTCCGAACTGTGAACGCAAAGCATCAAGTACTTTCTCAAGATCATAGCTTGACGACTCACATAAGGCATGGAAATGAAATCCGTCAAGCCCCTCCGGTAATTCCGCAGGCAGATCAGATGCGTTCACACCGAATCGGCTGCCTGGGATACAGGGATTGTATATGTCTGTTTCTATCACGCTGCAGTGGGGATTAACCCTGAGTCCACAAGATACTTTCCTTGGAGCCGTAAGGTTATATGTTTTCACAAGGGGATAATATTTATGGAATTGCGCGAGCGAATTGAAAGTAATATGGGTGCTCCCTTTTAAAAACAACGGAAATGTAGCGTCAGTGTATACAGGACAATAAGTGTGGACTTCGTCGCCAAGATACTCAAGAGACAACCTCAACTCATTGAGAGAACTCGCAGTGGAAGCCCTGACATATTCCCCGATTATTGGTAAAGTCTTCCAAAGAGCATTAGCCTTAAATGCCATGATTATCTCAACATCACCTCTCTCGGCGACATCCTTTATAAGCTCCAGATTCTTCCTGAGCTTCTCCTCATAGACTATATAATATGGAGTTGGAATCATATATATGTAAAGTTTACTGTGGTTTTATGATTGTAATATCTCAAATTTGGCAAATTTAAGCAGAAGTTTCTTTATACCGACAACACCAAAATCAACAGTTATCATATCCTCGCCCGACAATTGAGAGATCTTCAATATAGTTCCTTTCCCGAATCTGTCATGACGTATCGACATGCCCGTATTGAGTTCATCGGAGCTATGTTGTGGCTTAATGGAAGACATATTCTGCAAGCCTCCAATCCTGCTCATATGGGTTTCCGAAGAGCCACGAGACAAAGAACCTGAGGGATGATGATATTTCCCATTATTGACATTATTTCTTTTGAAAGATGGTGCCGTATAGTTAGCGACAGGATTTATGAAAGGTGATGGCTCGCCGGCCATATTGCTCGAAAGCTTCAGATGAAGGAATCTCGTGTCAATGTCGCTTAGGAAACGCGAAGGACTGGTCATTACCGTCTGGCCGTTGCGGAAACGACTCCCGGCATAGGTAAGCGTGCACGTTGTCCTTGCCCTCGTTATGGCAACATAAAGGAGACGCCTTTCCTCCTCAACCTGTGCCAAAGAATCCTGACTCATTGCGGAAGGGAAAAGATCTTCCTCGACTCCCACAATATAAACATGTTTGAATTCCAAGCCCTTGGCAGCATGTACGGTCATCAGTGTCACCTTTGGCATATCATCGTCATCAGCCTGATCCTGATCCGTAGCGAGCATAACCTCCGACAGAAATGATTTCATATCCTGATCGCCTTCACCGGTCTGTTCGCGGAGCTCCACAAAATCCTTTAGTCCGGCAAGAATCTCTGAAAGATTTTCTTGCCTGCTTATGCTTTCAGGGGTTGAATCATGGGCAAGTAAAGTCAGTAGGCCAGTACGGTTGTATATGAGCTGACCCAGTTCATATGCATTTGCACCCTTGTCGTTGTCATTTATAAAGAGCTGGATGAGCTCCCTGAAATTATTCAGCTTCGCAATCGTACCGGCATTAAGGCCGCCAGCTTTCATATCAGCATTGCATATCACTTGCCATAAGCTTGATGAAGATGCTGAAGCAAGTGCATGAAGTTTTTTCATGGTTGTCTCTCCAATGCCTCTGGCAGGATAATTGATGATTCGTTTAAGTGCCTCGTCGTCATCGGGATTTACGCTCATACGGAAATAAGCCACCATATCCTTGACCTCTTTTCTCTGATAAAACGATAGTCCGCCATAGATACGATAGGGGATCGCTCGTTTTCTCAATGATTCCTCAAGCACACGCGACTGCGCGTTGGTGCGGTAAAGCACAGCATAATCATCATAACTGTCATGACCAATAAGCTTAGACTGGTTGATCATATTTGCAACCATGAAAGCCTCTTCCATATCGCTGTATGTCTTTACAACATCTATACGGTCGCCCTTTTCATTTTCACTATACACGTTTTTGGGCATTTGCCGAGTGTTTTTCGCTATCAGACTTCCCGCCGCGTCGATGATGTTCTGCGTAGACCTGTAATTCCTTTCAAGTTTGAAAATCCTCAGACCTGGATATTTTTTTTCAAGATTAAGTATATTGGATATGTCGGCTCCACGGAAAGAATATATACTTTGTGCGTCGTCGCCAACCACACATAGACGGTTCTGCTTCCCAGCAAGCTGTGAAATTATTAAATGTTGTGCGAAATTCGTATCCTGGTATTCATCCACAAGTATATAGCGGAAAAACTCCTGATAATGACGGCAGATGTCGGGGAAATCTCGCAGCAGCATGTTCATGTACACCAGAATATCGTCAAAATCCATGGCATTCGCGATATGGCACCGCTCGCAATAGGCCTTAAAGATCTCTCCGGTCATAGGTCTTTTCGCTTTCCGGTCTGCTTCATAATTGTCACGATCCTGGATATACTGTTCAGGCATTATCATGGCGTTTTTCGCATTAGATATAACGGATGCGAGAGTAGCAGGCTTGTAAATCTTTTCATCAAGCCCATAATCCTTGATAATCATCTTGATCAGCGAACGCGAATCGGCGGTATCGTAGATTGTAAAGCCTGATCGGAACCCAAGCTCATCCGCATGCCTGCGTAATATACGGAGAAAAATAGAGTGGAACGTGCCCATCCAGAGACGCGATGCGACTCTGTCACCAACAATTTCCGTGATTCTCTGTTTCATTTCACGAGCAGCCTTGTTAGTGAACGTAAGAGCGAGAATGCGGTAAGGTTCGTATCCGTTGCGAAGAAGATCTACAACCTTGTAGGTCAACACACGGGTTTTCCCAGACCCTGCGCCGGCAATGACAAGCGATGGTCCATCTTTATACTCCACGGCTTCTCTCTGTTGATCATTGAGAAGATCAAGATAATTATAGTTGGGTGATTCTTGCATTTTCAGTATCTGAAGTATGACAGAATATTGTTCCAATATTCTGTGAAAAATATCGTGTCAAAACCCATAAATAAATAACATTATTCACGCAAAAAAATCTTACTTTCGGAAGTAGATTATTCAATTGTCTCGATGACATATTCGATTCGGAGAACACGGTGTGATGGAGACACAGGATTAATTATCGCTCCAGCTGGGAATATACTGGCACGGAGGGTAAGAAATTATATGAGCGGTTGGCATAATCCATACGGCAGCAATAATGTCTCAATCCGTTAGTCACCGTAAGATATCTTGCATGCAACACCATATTGTATCTCACAATCTGATCAAAGACTTGCTGGGTGATTTCCACATCGGGAGCCTTGTATTCCACTATCATGAAAGGACTGCCGTCTGGATTGAACACTACAGTATCACATCGTTTTTTAGTGCCATTAAGATTTATTCCTATTTCATTTGCCATCAATGATGACGGATAAGCAAGATAATCTATCATCCATGCTATGAAATTTTGTCTGACGTATTCCTCCGGAGTAAGTACGACATGTTTTTTTCTCAAGCGATCGAATACCTTTATAACACCATTGCCCCGGCTCAGACGCAACTGGGCCGGGGGAAGATTAAGCGGTATGAATTCGTTTTCTCCTTTTACAGAAGACATTTATTTCTTTATGAATGAATTTTTCGGCTTATATTGCGAATCGAAAATGGAGTTTAGCACGTCAGCGAGACGCAGCCCCCCTTTAAGGAACTGTGTCTCGACAAAAGGAGCCCAGCCAGCCACATAATCATAACTGATTTTTGAATCCTCAGGAGTCCTGTTGTAGACTTCCGTGCAAATATTGAAAGTCTCTTTAGCCCATTTTGCCGGGGTACCACCTGCGACCACGAAATCCTCCTGTTCGTCATTCAGCCGGTCTATCTGCTGCTGCCATTCCGTATAACTCCATTTGTGAGCTGATTCCGGCAGAGAGGAATCCCATACGGAATGGATATTGGAATCTTTCCCAAAATATTTAACCGACCACCGGTTACCCCCGAGATCAGAGGCATGACCGATATGCATAGGCTGATGAATATCACCAAGAAGATGAACAACAATCTTCAAGGCAAGTTGTTTTTGCTCTCTCGTAGCATCTCTGTCCTGAAGTATCTTTACCTGCTCCTCTATGGCTCTCACAACATCCCCTGTAGGAAGAAGTGGAGCATCTTCGAAAGCTACGCCGGCATCTATATTTTTGTAATGCCAAGTTTTTGTATAGGCATATTCCGGCGTATGCGAGGCATTGTCAAGCCAATTGGCATAATACACGATTGACTTGCCGTCGAGCAGTTCCTCACATAATGCCTTGGTTATAGGAGTCAGATGGTTTTCCGCTATAAAGGCGGTTGTGTCATGGCCCTTCTGGCCCCAGGGGTACATAGGGAAAGCAAATAGACCCAATATGCCCGCGGTCAGTATTGTTTTGGTATTCATTGATGTGTGTTACTCTGATTACTAATCGAAACAATTTATTGAAGAATGATCGGTGTCTTATAATAAATGCGACCGACAAAGCGATACTATTCTAAGGCACCAAATCAGCCTATCCTCCTACAAAATTAATTAATTTTTTCTATATATCTCTCCTTGAAGATCTTTTTTTGCAAATAATACTCCTTGCGTGTTGCAAATCAGAATAATTAACACTATCTTTGTTTCAATAAGTAGGAGTCTTGATTTATTTTGTCCTCCCGGCTTCCGGAGCGACAAAACTGCTCCACTATAAATTTGACAATTGAAAAAGATATAGCTAAAAGTTTCATAACACTAACAATTAAAAAAATATATATGGACACTCAAGATCTCAAAGACAAAATGATGAAATTATGGAAAACTACTTTTCATGATTCAGACGAATATATATCATTGATTTTTGACAACTATTTCAATACAGAATATCTGGAATATTATGAAGAGAATGGAAAACTGATTTCCGCTCTTTTGGGAGTGCCATATTTTTTCGGAAACGGGAAACAGAATATAAAGGGACTTTATCTATGCGGACTTGCCACTTTAGAAGAATACAGACATCGAGGAATTATGGACAACCTTATGAGAAAAATAAACACAAAAGCATATACAGATGGGGTTCATATAACATTCCTGGTTCCTGCATCTGACATACTAAGAAAATACTACTTCGGAAAAGGATATTCTAACTCTATGTATACTGTAGAAGATCGTTATACAGACATACATGATTTTAACAACGATTATCAGTCAATACTTAGTAAAGAAGACGAGAGAATAATCGCGCTTAAAACGCGATATTATGAAAGCCTTTTTGTAGATAAACTTGAAATCAATAAATCCGAAATAGTAAAGGAGACTATCGAATATATTAAGAGATATGAGGAAAGTGGATTCAAGTTTTTTTCACTTATTCATTCGGGTAAAGATATCGCTATTACATTTCAAGAAAACGCAATATCCGGAGGTGATATTTTAGTATGTCGTACTCCTGATAACAAGATTACCGGAGTTGCATTCATTACATTTGATGAACGTAAAAGAATAATTATACCCAAGCTATATCATGATGACAATTGTTCATATTTCCGTCTGCTTGATGCTACCAAGAAAAAGTATCCCGGATCTTCGATGAGTGTGAAATGCTATCCCGAAGAAACCGACAGAAGAATCTTATGGTCGAAGGTGTATGGAGCTGCGAATCCGGATGGGGGCATGTTAGGGGGGTCATATGGTGTGGCGGAAAGAATATATGATGTCAACCGCCATGCCAAACCATATGGTATGAGCAGAATTCTGAACTATCGCGAGATTCTAAAAATCCTGGCCGAATGGCGGAAAGATTGCAAATTTTCGATTCTCGTGAAAGATGTGGAGGAAGAGGGAAATTATCTGAAATGCGATGCAGACAGTGGTATTACAAATTTCGAAACCATCCCAGCTTCAGAAATCGACAAATGGCGACACAATTCAAGGTATACAATTCTTAAGAAGCAAGATCTGACTGAAATTCTATTTAGAAAAAAAGATAGCAACAATCTAATAATGGATGCACTCGGTATACCCAGATTGACACTCAACATGTCGCTTCTTCTGGACTAAATGATTACTGACTCATAGCGTTTCATCCGAATCCCAAATATCGTCTTAAGTTACCTTAAGTCCGACACTTTTTTAGTTAAAATCCAATTTAGACTTATTCTAATAAATTTATCCAACCATTTAAGAATGGACTAACCTTCTTATTTTACAAGGTTAGTCCATTATATTTAATCTGAATCCCCAGACATTTGCAGACTTTCATTACAGCAATCTTAGGATCACCGACTTATTAATAAACATAAAGCATAGCTTTTACTATTTGTCAGTTTGACGGACAAAAAATAAAATCACATCATGCTGCTGCATCTCAATGCATTATGTCCTTAATCTGCAAAAATAACCCCAACGAGATTCCAGTGCGTGGCTAACTCTGCCTAGTGGGAAGCAAAAATCATATCTTTTTGATCTGGCTAATCCAGCAATCTATATAAATGCATATAGGCGTATTATTCTATCAGCTTAAGCGAAATGTAAATTGTTCTATTTTCTCACATATCGTTTTTAATAGGAGAGGGGAGGGGGCAAATTTACATTTTTAAGATAACAACTGCAACTTTAACAAATCAATCACAACAAAATCTGATACAATATCAAATTTATCAAGAATTAGCATCAACAATTCTACAACAAAAACGATGTCGGATTTGCATTTCACAATACCAAACACTATTGGCACAAATGTAAAAATATTGCATTAACATACATTCACATAATACATAAATCACTAAATTACAATTATATGCAATTAATTCTTAATGTAGGCTGTGGAATATAAACCAAAAATATAAGCTTTCCAACTATAATACCTCTAAAGTCGATACAAACACTCGGATAATCAACTGAAAACACTTATTTATATAAAGAAGTAAATTAAACAGCAGTCTATATTTGTATACAATTCCTTTTTGCAAATTCATCTTTAGTTGCATAACATTTTGCAATTATAAATTTGTTTTTTTGAATTGTTTTTCGTATTTTTGCAAAGATAAAATTTAAGATTCTAAACAGCCATGCAGGAAGACAATATCGCAATTCGTCTAAAATTCCTAATTCAGGAATTAGGGATAAACAACTCGGTTTTCGCAGAAAACTGTGGAATATCCCGTGCAACCCTTTCTCAGATGCTTACAGGACGAAATAAAAAGATCAGCGATATAATAATTGGGCAGATTCATAAAGCGTATCCCTCTCTCTCTATTATGTGGCTTCTTTTCAACGAAGGTGATATGTGGTTAGGCACTCCTCCTTCTGATTCAAATCCAGATCCAGATCCAGATGAACAAGAAGCATGCGCTGGCATCGATGATACGAATGACTTCAATATAATCGGCCCAACTGAGAGAGAAAACGTCTCCATCAAACGTAACAGCTCTGATGAAACCTCTCAAAATGGCTCTGAGAATCCGGATTTCCGTACGACCGCACGCCCGCATCTTATAAAGCAGAAGGAAAACGGCCTTAATCAAGGTCAAAACACCCCTCAACATCTTATGGAGGAGAACGTTAACGATCTTGGCAAAAACTTCTGTAATTTTAACAAAATAGAAAATTATATACCTAAAACTCGCAAAGTGGTACAGATTACTATATATTATGATGATTCAACCTTTGAATCCTTCTATCCAAAGAACCATTAATCATTTTCGACTCTTTGTATAGGTTTTCCATTACCCAAGTCAAGACAATAAGCAGCCATATCCAATCGTTATCAATAGATGTGACATTGGCGCATGGTTCTGTCGCCGTTCCTCTTGATATCCATTATGGGTGCCTACAGCATATGATCAGGATCTGCATCAGAATCACATTTAACTTGTAATTCAAGATGCAGATCTTTTCATTATATAGAATGGCAAAAGTAAACCGCAGATGTTTATTCGGCATAATGACATTGTTCACTTCCATATCTATTATCCACGATACGGCTACAGCTGAGAATATAGTGAGCTTCTCTGGAAACAAACATAATCCCGTAGAAATCATTCCAGATATCGACACAGGTTTAGATGTCGTTTTTGTCTTAAGAAATACGACAGGAGTCAGCTTCACTTATCAATCGGAATCTACATCAGAAGTACGGTTTTATTCTTTCGATAATAGGGGAATTTCGTTCATGACACCGATAGATAATATCACAAAAGATAACAGAAAATATACTGTAAATATATTAAATAGTGATTCAGGATATATAATTGAAGAAGATAACAAAGTTTATCGGTTTTGGATAATTAACTATAGCGATAATCCACTGTCGATGGAATCTATTACTCCTTCAGATTCCTCCGACTGTAATGCAACTGTGATAAAGATTTCCGGGAATGGAGCTCCCATTATATATTATACTATATTAGGACGAAGGATGATCATCTCAAGAGAAATAGAATCTGTCTATTATACCCTTGAATTCGACAGTGAAACTTCAAGATATATACAGGTCGAGAAAAACAAATTCCTTCCGTCATTTTCCGACAGAATAACAATCACACCCCCGGTGTATTGCAACACGACATTTTTTATAAACGGCGACAGATTTCTCCGAGAATGGGGACTCGGAATATCTTTAGAAAGTGAACCTATAATTACCAATTCGATCGAAGTACATTCCGAAGCAATACCACATATTAAAAAGGAGTATGACACTTCCAACACAATATCCGACAACTCCGACTTTATGGGAGGATCAGCACCATTCGATGTCACATTCAAGGGCTATGCCACAGATGCCGCCACATACACTGAATGGCAATTCTCGAGTGATGAAAATTTCGAGGATATAACACATAGATTTCATGAAAGTGAGATCGATTATTCATTTACAAAAGAAGGTACAACTTTTGTAAGATTTTCGGCAAGCAACAGCGATGGTTCCTGTGAGGCAATATCCAATACTTTTCCTATATGTATTGGCACCTCAGAATTGAAGATACCAAATGCATTCTCTCCTGATGGCGATGGTATAAACGATGTGTGGAAAGTGGCATACAGATCTCTCCTGGATTTCGAATGCTCCATATTTGATCGACATGGGCACGAGATATACCGTTTTTCAGATCCCGCCTCCGGATGGGACGGCAAAAAAAATGGTAAAACTGTCGGCCCAGGAGTCTATTTCTATATAGTGAAAGCAACCGGGGCTGATGGCAGACGTTATAAGAAGAGCGGAGATATAAACATTATCAATAGAAAAATAAACTGACAATGACCACACATAGTATTTATCGGCAATATCTGAATACAAATTCTCTCAAATTGGCACATCGATAAACCACTACAGAAACTAAAAATGGAAAATATATATTCGGCAACCGATTCCGTAGATGTTTACGGAGCTCGCGTACATAATCTAAAGAACATAGATGTCACGATACCTCATAATACGTTAAGTGTCGTGACCGGACTGAGCGGATGCGGGAAATCATCACTCGCATTCGATACAATATTCGCTGAAGGACAGAGACGTTATATCGAGACATTCTCAGCCTATGCTCGCAATATGCTTGGATCGCTTGAACGTCCTGACGTAGACAAAATCACCGGGCTTTGTCCGGTAATAAGTATTGAGCAAAAAACAGTAAACAAAAATCCCCGAAGCACTATAGGCACGACAACCGAGATTTACGACTTTTTTCGTCTTCTTTACGCACGTCTTGGCGAGGCAAGAAGCTATATATCCGGTAAGCCGATGGTAAAGTATTCGAAAGACAAGATAATATCGCTTCTTCTTGATCAATACAACGACAGGAAAATACAGATTCTTGCTCCACTTGTGAAGAACAGGAAAGGACACTACAAAGAACTTTTCGAGAATCTCCGGAAAAAAGGATACCTTAATGTGAGAATAGACGGAGTGGTAAAAGAACTCGTCTACGGTATGAAACTCGACAGATATAAGATTCACTCGGTTGAACTTGTTGTTGACCGCCTACGGGTTAAAGACAACGACGTACAGAGACTGAGATCGACAGTAGACGAAGCGCTCCGACAAGGAGGGAAGCAGATGATGGTTCTCGATATGGAGACAGGCAGCGTGCGCCACTACAGTCAGCTCCTTATGGATTCTGAGAACGGGATATCATATCCTGAGGCCGCCCCACACAATTTTTCCTTCAATTCTCCCCAGGGGTACTGTCCGAAATGCAAGGGCCTCGGCACTGTGAATGTCATAGACGAAGACAAAGTTATTCCAGACAAACGCCTCTCAATATATGAGGGAGGTTTCGCGCCACTCGGGAAATACAAAAATTCCCTGATATTCTGGCAGCTTGAGGCTATATGCAAGTTGTACGGGAAAACACTCAGGACTCCAATCGAAGAATTACCTCAGGAAGCCATCGATGATATCATGAACGGCACTGATCAGAAACTTGATATCCAGAATGCGACACTTTCAACCACATATTATCCCGGCAATTTCGAGGGTCTGGTAAAATATATCGAGATGCAACAGACTGAAGACGCCGGTTCTTCAGCCAATAAATGGAGCGGTCAATTCTTTTCCACAGCGGTCTGTCCTGAATGCGGCGGACAACGCCTCAATAAAGTCGCCCTCAACTATTTTATCGATAATAAAAACATTGCAGATGTCGCATCAATGGATATCTCAGAACTTTATGAATGGTCGATGTCGCTTGAAGAGAAGATAGAACCTGACAGGAGAGTAGTCGCACATGAGGTGCTCAAAGAAATCAATGGAAGACTTAGATTTCTTCTTGATGTCGGACTTGACTATCTCTCGCTCAACAGAAGCAGCGCGAGCCTGAGTGGCGGAGAGAGCCAACGCATACGGCTCGCCACTCAGATCGGTTCAAAACTGGTAAATGTGCTTTATATACTCGACGAACCCTCGATAGGACTGCATCAACGCGACAACGTAAGGCTAATCAACAGCCTAAAACAGTTAAGGGATTCCGGCAACTCGATTATAGTCGTAGAACACGACAAAGATATTATGGAGGAGGCGGATTATATTGTCGATATTGGTCCCGGTGCTGGTCGTCATGGAGGAGAGGTGGTTTTCCAGGGCAAAGTTGCCGATCTCAAGAAAACACATACCCTGACCGCTTCCTACCTCAGCGGACAACGCTCTATCGCCATACCTGACAGAAGACGTGAAGGCAATGGGAAATATCTTGAAATAAAAGGTGCTTCCGGACATAACCTCAAATCTGTTGACCTCAAGCTTCCTTTGGGTAAATTCATATGCGTCACAGGTGTGAGCGGTAGCGGTAAATCCTCACTTATCAACGGCACACTTCATCCGCTGTTAAGCCAGAAATTCTATCGCTCGCTCCAGGAGCCTCTCCCATATCTTTCCGTGTCGGGCATTGAGAATATCGACAAGGTCGTGACAGTCGACCAATCGCCACTCGGGCGATCTCCGCGCTCCAATCCCGCCACATATACCGGCGTATTCGCCGACATCCGCAAGCTCTTCGTAGAACTTCCCGACTCAAAAATAAGAGGATATAAACCTGGGCGTTTCTCTTTCAATGTATCGGGAGGAAGATGCGAGACATGTAAAGGAAACGGCTACCGCACCATCGAGATGAATTTCCTTCCCGATGTTCTCGTGCCCTGCGAGACATGCCACGGGAAACGATACAACCGCGAGACCCTTGAGGTCAGGTTCAAAGGGAAATCAATCGCGGATGTACTCGAGATGACAGTAAACCAGGCTGTAGATTTTTTTGAGCATGTTCCGTCAATCTTAAAGAAAATCAAGGTACTACAGGATATAGGGCTGGGATACATCAAACTTGGACAACCATCAAGCACTTTGAGTGGCGGCGAGAATCAAAGGGTCAAACTTGCTACCGAACTTGCAAAAAAAGACACCGGAAAGACTCTTTTCATTCTTGACGAACCGACCACAGGTCTTCATTTCGAAGATATAAACGTTCTTCTGGCAGTTATAAACCGTCTTGCCGACAAAGGCAATACTATTGTTGTCATCGAGCATAATCTCGACGTGATAAAGTCTGCCGACTATGTCATAGACCTCGGTCCGGAAGGAGGTAGGGACGGTGGACTTATAATAGCTCAAGGCACTCCGGAAGAAGTTGCAGAGACCAATACACATACTGCTGTATTCTTGAAAAAAGAACTTCAAGAAAGTGCCCGAAATCAGTCAACACAAACTTCCTCACGACCTCAGAAACGTCGAACTAAGCAACGTGCAGATACCGACTGACAAAAAACTATGATAACGGCATCAGGAACATCACATCCTGGTGCCGTTATCATATGCCGGTGGTGGAATAAATACAAGAACCGTGGCTGCAATATTATATTTGTAAATAATTTGAAAAAAGAATAGCTCAGGGCTCTCCCATCTACCTCCCACTATTCACACATAATCTATATTATGTTAAATAACATCGACTGTTTTCATTTTTCCAATATTTTTTTATTCCATCCTTATTAATTTTCATTTCTTTTTATTAAATTTGTAGCTATCAAACCTTGATGTGCCTGTAATATATCCTACAGCTCTCATGTTTAGGCTTTTTTATTATTCAGCCTTAATATCTGCCATGTAAATTGTATGCGGCCGTCAAAACTTGATATTATTCATTAAACATTTTTACAAATATGCTATCTACCGAACTTAAACAAGGCCGGACATACCAGTTCGATGTTATTAAAAACAAATCATCAAGGAAATTCTATAAGATTGCAACCGACGATGGTATTGAATTTTCTTTGCAGAAATTCAAATTCCAACATGGCCTTCCCATTCCTGATTTTATAGATTGTTATGTGAAATCCACCGACCCTCTCACTCTCGGACAAGACATTTCTGTTTTCATCAAGGAGTTTTATAAGGAAGGTGAAGATTATGATTTCAAAATTAAAGCTATAAAGACTGATATTTCAAAAGTATACGAACTGGAAGATGAGCATGATCTCTGCTTCAGGCTATATAATGCGCCAGAATCACTTTCGATAGGCAACCGCGTGAAATGTAAGGTCCTTAGGATCAGAGGGGTTAATGTAAATCTTACTTATGTAGGCACCCTGACTACAAAACTTCCGCTGGAATTCATCGATATTAAAGGATGGCTTAACGCAGCAGGAATCTCTCCATCACTCGAAAGACTAAACATACTCGACACACAATACCGGAAACTCCTCGATTCACTACCGGAATATCATTCTTGCCTTCAGAAATATGACAGAGGTGACGCTTCATGGATAATTGAGCTTTTACATGCAACATCGTCAAACATAACTGACCGTCTCATAGAAAGTAAAGATGACAGATGCAGACTGTCAAAGACTGTCAATCGAATGATGCTTGCGCGCCGAATTGCCTTGTATATTCTTGAAGAATCGGATTTCCTTAGAAACTGTAATGCCGACCAAAGGCAGATCTTACAATCTAAACTGTCAGATCAGGTTGAACTGTTCGATCAATATGGACAGGCCGCCTCGAAAATTTTCAACAAAACAGACGAGGATTATATCGATCAGATGTTTGGGCGCCTAAAGGAAGCCGGTTATCTCTACAAGCCATCACGCCAGTTCAGGATAATGATGACGATCCTTAAACTGCGTCCTGAGTTAATCAACTCCAGGATGGGCGAACTTTTCGACGCTCTGCATAACTGGGAACTTTCAAACTGGCAAAGCGAGCCATTCCGAGGCGCACTCGTGCAGCAACTCCAGATCTTCATAAAAGAGAACTCCGGATTGATAAACATGCTTCCTACCAACGACTCGGCAGACGACAACAAGACAATCATCCGTATAATTCTCGCCATAGCAGTGCAGAGCATTCTTGCCACAGATTCAGACGATGTGGATCTCCCTGTGAACCGCGCCATGCTCTACCGATACATCTCGTATCTGTATCCCCAAAACATACGTCATCTCCTCGACAAAGGGATCGACTCCATTCTCGGATTTGAAAGACCGGCAGAATTCAATTGGAACGACACGGAGCATCCTACTCTTCTGATGCTGAAATCATCCCATCCCTACCTTGCCGGAGAAGAGAGGAATAATCTTGTAAAAACATACACCACCTCAAAAGCTTCCATAAATCTCAGGCAAGGAAACATACATATTGTAGCCAGAGGAGCGGATCCTGAAACGACAGCCATCCCAAACACTCTTGTTGAATGGCTACATCCACGCATCTCCCTCGCAGACGATATTAAAGCGCAGATTGGCAAGAAACCGAAAGACCTCAATATCTATCGCAGACTTTGGGATGATGTGGCATGGTCGATTTTCGGTGAGGAGGAATCTGCCGGGAAAAAAATTACAAAAATTAAGCCTTATAACGGAGAGGAAGTAAGGGTATTCATTGATGATGTCAGAATACTTAATACGGGAAAGGAGAAACAACGGCTACAATTTCATTGCACCATCTGCGATGATCTCTATTTCGGAGAAGGATGGATGCCCTGTGATTCACTGCACATGCTCGGGTGGCTGACATACCGCGACATTCCCTGCAACTATAATGGATCGCTGCGTTTTGCTCAGGACAGCAATGGTGCTCCCCTACTCTTTCCTGCCATTGTGATCATAAAAGACGATGGAATGGAATTCTCAATGAAATCACAGATAGAGGATTTTCTGCTTGAGAATTCATGGCCCGGTGAGGAAAGCGCCTGTATCGTGACACATTTCGACCGTCTCAACAATTGCTGGCTCTGCCTCTCAGAGATAGGATGCACTTATAAAGTGATATGCGATGAGACTACAGATGGACTCTCTGAGGGGATGCTTGTTAGGATAAGACACGTAGAACCTGAACATTCAGTCGGCCTGACTCAGTTCTTCATAGGAGAGATGTCTGACAATCAGGAGAACCTTCCATTGATGATAAAGAAAGAGAACTGTCTGTCAAACCTTATGCAAGGAATCGGGGAACCTGCCGACAATGAGATGGATATCAATTCGGAAGTCGTGGAGATAGAGGAAGTGATGTCGAGAGATGAGTTGACAGAAATCATTTACATGTATCAGAGATTCGCATATTCTGAAAAAGAATATACCATGGCGTTCAATTATCTCGGTTTTGCATCCATACTCTGCCGCATAGCTGAAAACCAGCAGCTCCTGAAAGAGATATCCACCCACATGGAACTTCTTATGCTCCTTCAGGATTTCGGAAGAAACCAGAAGGTAAATATCGAATGGCTTGAACAATGTGAGGGAAAAGTCATATCGGCGCCTCTGCTGGAACGCCTTCACACAAGGCTGAGAATAGTGGCCAATCTCGACATGAACGAGAATGCCGAATGGCTTTGGAATCTTAGAAAAAAGCCCCGCAACGACACCGAAAGGGAACTGGCGTCGCTCGTGCTTTCCTATAATATGATGCCTCGGGAGATGGAGAAAACACGAAAAGAGGTGATGAAAGAGATCTCGACATTACTGAATGTCAACAGCACTTTCTCCGATTCCAAATATTACGGCGACGAGTCGCAGACCGTGGAATTCAAGAGTAGCCTGATATACTCCACCCACGGAGGCTCTCGGCCTGACGTCAAAGAGCAGATGTTTGAGATAGTACATACCATCTGTGGATTCATGAACGCCCGCGGAGGTACGCTTTTCATAGGAGTAAACGATTCTGGATATGAGAACGGGCTCAATGACGATCTGGCATACCGGGAAGCCCACGGACAGAAAGCAACCATTGACGCGATGATTGTTGAGCTGCAGAATCATCTTGACAGGGTAATGCCAAAACATGCCAAAGACCATTGGGAAATCCAGTCAGATCCTGAATCGAAAAAAGGCGTGATAATGGTTAAGGTGCTTCCCGTGGAAGAGCCTGTGGAATACGAAGGTGTGATTTACGTAAGATCCAGCTCAACTACAAAACCGCGTCTTGACGAACAGAGGGATGAATTCATAAAGAACCGAAGCCACAACTATGCACTACTGATGAAGATATGGGGAGTTGGCGATCAGACCGCGGATTCAGGCAATCCAACGGATGCTCTCGAGGTACCAATGCCATCAGGCGATTCCACACCACAAGAGATCGTCGACATACCGGCACCAACAGACGATAGACCCGACATGCCCCAGGATGCCACAACGGATATCCCTGCCATATCCACAGGGAGACATCGCATGAATGTGCTACATTCCTACGAGCTTAATTTCGTGACGCCTGCCTTCTTCCTTTATTTCAACAACGATAATACAATCGTATATTCTCCCGACGACGCTTATCTCGATTATGAACCTGGCTGCCGTCTTGCACTCGCTGTGCTTGACAGGGAAAAAGACGGATTCCTTGTTTTATGTTATTCCGACGGAAACATCGTTAAAACTCCTCTCTCTTCCTTCTCCCTCCTTTCAGGAAGGGAAAGCCGGAATTTCCGAAATGATTCCTCACTTGATTTCGTAAATATCGCAGGAGCGGGAAACTATCTTCTAAGCGTTGTCAGGTCATCATTCGGGGCATTATTCTACAGAATTGATCCTCTGGCGGACATTGCCGAATCAGATACCCTCACAGCCTTAGGCGAGAAGGTATGCGATAATCCCTACACAATCCTTGCCCAGGAGATTATCACATCTGATAAGCTTCCCTTCTTCGATCTTGAGGCGATCGGAAAGGAGAGCCGTTTCTATGGCATACCTCTTCCTCAAGGCGATGGTACACTTACAGTACAGGAAAGAATAGATAAACTTCTAAATCCGGTAGCACATGCCGAATGACCTGCAACGATATAAAAAAACAATGATCCGGCACTGCTTGCGCTTAGAGTGCCGGATCATTGTTTTATATCCAGAGGGTTGCCTCGTCACTTGAATGAATCCGGGAGATCATTTTCATAAAGCACAGTATCGCCAGATTTCATGATACCTGCAAGCACGCTCTGCGCCTCATTAAATGAAGCTACTTCGTAAAGGTTCTCAAGATCGAATCCCTCCTCCTTTATACCTTTCACGATCGACTCCCTGTTATATTGACCGACAACGACTGCGATATCTGAATTCCTCGCTATATGCCTGCCAAATTCCTCGTTGAGCTCAGCTTGTCTGTCACCGAGTTCTATCATGCCGGGAGTGACGACAATCCTCCTTCCGTTCCTGAATTCCGAAAGAACCTCAAGAGCCATCCTGGATCCTGAGGGATTCGAATTGAAGGCATCATCTATCACTGTAACATTTCCGGGAGTCCTTTTGATACTGAGTCTATGCTCCACCTGTTCAATACGCGCGACGGCTCTCGCTATTGAGCCTGCCGGCATTCCCAGCCTCAATGCTATAATTACGGCCCCCATAAGATTCGAAATGTTGCAAGCCCCGACCAATCGGGTGGTGAGCGCAAGTTCGAATCCGTCGGGTCCCTTTACTGTGAAAGATGTACCCTCAGGAGAGTATTTTATATTCTCAGCATGATAATCCGATTCTTTCTTATTCTCCAGCTCAACACTATATCTCAGACATTCCACATTCCCTACGCTGCGCGACGCGCAATATTCAAAATCATTGTTTACGACTATCAGTCCGTCGGAAGGCAATGCATCTGCAAGCTCAAACTTTGTCGATTGTACATTTTCCATGCTCTTGAACGATTCCAGATGCATGGGACCTACCGCAGTGATAATGCCCATCTTCGGATTGACCATATCACAAATCTCCTTCACATCTCCCTTCTGTTTGGCGCCCATCTCACATATGAACACAGTATGATAAGGCTTCATCATCTCCCTTACCGTACGGATCACTCCCATAGGAGTATTAAACGAACCGGGCGTCATAAGCACCTCGAAATTCTCTGAAAGAATACGCTCAAGATAATGCTTTGTGCTTGTCTTGCCATACGAACCGGTTATACCCACCACTGTAAGATCGGGCATTGACTTGAGTATGGCAACAGCCTCGTTGCGGTATCTGCGATTGATCATCGCTTCCACAGGTTTTAGAATCACAACGGCCAACATTACCACGGCCCAGGAAAAAACAGATAGCAGGAGAAGGATCCCGACCGACACGGCAGGAGCGCTGTATCCACCCCAAAGCCGGGATGCGGACGATGAAACGGCAATCACACCTATATATACCGCCAGCGCAAGCACAACAGTCACTGAATAAATTCGCCAAACCCTTTTTGTGAACACAAGTGGCTTCTTGAATTTCTTACGGAATATGAGCAACACTTTCGTGACACATACCATCGCCACGACAAGAAGCGAAAGACGAAGATCAAGAAGGTTTGAAAAAACCAGAAAAAGCATTGCGACATCCACAAGGCGCCACGTACTTCCCATATCGTTTTTCAGATATCGCCAGTATCTGTCGAGCCGATAACTGTTTTGCTGCAGCATATGTATATCATGTTTGAAATTGAGCGTCATGTATATGCCGCAGATCACATAGATTACAATTAGATAAACATTCATGTCAATGAAATTATTAGTATCCGTTTATTTATAGCCTCTTGCCGCGCTCAGCGTGCTGTCTCGTGACGCAGTTCATTCTTGAAAAACTCCTCCACAACCGCTTTGAATCCAAATGGATTGTCAAGGAAAGAATAATGGCCGCATTCAGGAAAACTTACAAGACCTGCGTCAGGTATGAGCCTCTCCATAGTCTTAGCGTCAGATAAAGGAGTGGCAGTATCGTTCTCACCCCATACAAGCAATGTCGGAGATTTTATCGCTGGCATGACATGTTTTAGATCCTCGTTCACACATTTGCTCATCACCGCTCTCATAACAGGGGAAGAATTACGGTAATCGGCCGATCCTTTACGTGAACGCCACCTCTCAATTACAGCCTTACTCCTATCCTTACCCATTAAAATGCGGCAAAGGAGCTTCCCTACCTTGAATGAATATACTCTGTAATAATATGCCGGTCCTCTCCTTGGTTTGATTCCAGCCGCATCAACAAGAAGTATTTTTCCTACCTTATTGCGAGATGAAAGCAGAATAGCTATACGCCCTCCGAAAGAGTGTCCTACAAGCGAAGGAGTGTCTAATGAGAGACGCTCGATGAATTTCTCCATTAACCGGGTGAAATCATCCACACCCCACACTCCGGCAGGCTCATCGCTCTGCCCATGCCCCGGGAGATCAACATTAAACACCCTCATTCCTTTCTCCAGGATTCTGGCTATGCTGGCCACGGTGGTATGGTCACAGCCCCAGCCATGCATCACGATGACCGTCGGTGCGTTTTCCGGCCCGGTCTCCTCATAATGTATCGTAATGCCGTCGATATCTATGTTTTTTTCCATTGTTCAATCAGATTCCGGCAACTGTCATGTCCACTATCCGAGAGCATTTGACGCTGCCAAATATCAGTGCAAAATTACTTAAAAAAACTTTAATCTCACGATGAGCGATGCAGGATATTTGCTCAGCATACATTTTTTTGCTATATTTGCACTCCACTTCTCCCTTCTCGTGGCGACGCACGTAGCGTTAACCTTACAACATCCGCTCCAGAGAGCACACCCGGAGCGTTATCAAAAAGATTTTCCTGTCAGCGATGATAACAAAATGGAACTATCAACCTCTCACCCTGCAGCAGAAAGGGCAGGCCGATGAAATCCTCCAGAATTGTGGAGGAGCCAATCCTATCGCCGAGCTGCTGATAAGAAGAGGAGTGACAACACCACGGGAAGCCCAGGCATTTTTCAGTCCGTCGATATCCGACCTCCACGACCCTTTCCTGATGCAAGGTATGGACAAGGCCGTCAACCGTCTCAACAAGGCCATGGGCGCGAAAGAGAGAATCATGGTGTATGGCGATTATGATGTCGACGGCACCACCGCCGTTGCCTTAGTCTACAAATATCTCCAGAACTACTACAGCAATATCGAATACTACATACCGACAAGGTATGAGGAGGGATATGGCATATCTTTGAAGAGCATCGAATACGCAGCTGAAAACGATGTCAAACTCGTGATTGTACTCGACTGCGGAATAAAAGCAATAGAAGAGATTGCGTATGCCAAAGAAAAAGGTATCGACTTCATAATATGCGACCATCATGTGCCTGACGAGACACTTCCGCCGGCTGTGGCCATCCTGAATCCGAAGATGCCCGGATCATCATATCCTTGCAAACATCTTTCCGGATGCGGTGTCGGATTCAAGTTCATGCAGGCTTTCGCCATGAGCAACGGCCTTACAAACCACAATGAACTCGAGTCTCTTCTTGATCTCGTGGCGGTAAGCATCGCCGCCGACATTGTTCCTATTATTGGAGAGAACCGTGTCATGGCTTATCATGGCTTGCGAAGATTAAATTCCAACCCGAATCTCGGACTCAGAAGCATAATACGACTTTGCAAGCTGACCAATAAGGATATTACCATCAGCGATGTCATATTCAAGATCGGGCCACGCATTAACGCCTCCGGACGCATGCAGAGCGGCATAGAGGCAGTCGACCTTCTCGTATGCCGCGATCTCCACGACGCTTATGAGAAAGGGAAAGACATCGATCAATATAACAAAGACAGGAAAGAACTTGACAAAAAGATCACTGAAGAGGCCAATTCCCTTATCGAAAATAATGTCAATATAATACACGATCGCCGCTCAATTGTGGTCTACGACAAGAACTGGCATAAAGGCATTATCGGCATTGTGGCGTCACGCCTCACCGAACTGTATTATAAACCATCCGTGGTCCTCACATACTCCAATGGCCTTGCCACAGGTTCTTCAAGGTCTGTACAGGGATTTGATATATATTCAGCGGTTAATTCGACCCGCGACCTCCTTGAAAATTTCGGTGGCCACACCTATGCCGTAGGACTATCCCTAAAAGAGGAGAATATCCCCGAGTTCCGTCGGCGTTTCGAGGAATATGTGTCTTCGCATATACAGCCCAACCAGCTTACGCCAATGATCGAGATCGACGCCATGATAGAATTCGCCGACATAACTCCTGAACTTGTGGCGTATCTTAAGAAATTCAACCCATTTGGCCCGGGCAACCAGAATCCGGTGTTCTGTTCGCGTAACGTCTTTGATTTTGGCACAAGCAAACTGGTCGGCAAGAATCTCGAGCACATCAAACTTGAACTTGAAGACAACAGCACAAGCCGCGTGATCAATGCCATAGCTTTCAACATGGCTCCTTATTTCGAGCATATCCACGCACATAAGCCCATCGACATATGCTATACTATCGAGCAGACCAAACATGCCAACAGCCTTGACTCCGTCCAGCTGATGATCCGCGACATCCGTCCGTCGGAAGGCTGATCGTTCATTCCCCTTATCCATATTCCCTCTTCTTTTATCGGAAGAGTCTCTCTCATCCGCTGTAAATTATGGACATTCACGAAATACTGAAAAAATACTGGGGCTATGATTCATTCCGACCTCTTCAGGAGGATATAATCAATTCAGTCATTGACGGCAAAGACACTCTTGGTCTCATGCCCACCGGCGGTGGTAAATCTATCACATTTCAGGTGCCGGGTCTTTACTTCGACGTAGGCACCACGATTGTGGTCACTCCTCTTGTATCGCTTATGAAAGACCAGGTCGACAATCTCCGGCGTCGACGGATCAGAGCTGTGTATTTTCATGCAGGAATGTCGCCGTCAGAAAACCGGGCAGCCTGGGAAAAACTTGTCAATGGAAAAGCACGATTTCTCTATATTGCCCCTGAACGTCTGCGCAACGACCGGTTTATGCTTGAGATACGTCAACTCGACATACGCCTCATAGTTGTTGATGAGGCCCATTGCATTTCTCAATGGGGATATGATTTCAGACCCTCCTATCTTGAGATAAAATCACTTAGAAAAATTAAACCAAGGGTGCCGGTCCTTGCGCTGACCGCCACAGCAACCCCGGAAGTTGCCGAAGATATCTGCCATCAGCTCAAGTTCAAAGACCATAGCGTATTCAGAAAAAGTTTCGTTCGCGACAATATAAGCTATATCGTAAGAAAAACGGAATCGAAGATACATGAGGTGCTTCATATTCTCTCGCGGACCTCAGGGTCATCGATAGTATATGTCAGGAGTCGCAAGCGTTGTAAAGAGATATCCGATTTTCTGCAATCTGCAAATATATCATCGACATTCTATCATGCCGGACTTGATTTCAAACTTAAGGAGGAACGTCAGAACGTATGGCAGGGCGGCGCGGTCAGGGTCATGGTAGCCACAAATGCCTTTGGAATGGGAATCGACAAACCGGACGTGAGAGTCGTGATCCATTATGATATTCCACCCTCTCTCGAAGAATATTATCAGGAAGCGGGAAGAGCCGGACGAGACAGCCTACCCTCTTATGCTGTGCTTCTCGCCTCTAAAAACGATCGTGCGACCATGCACCGACGCATCACAGAGGCTTTCCCGGAACGCAAAGTTGTGAAGAAGACTTACGAACGTATCTGTAATTTCCTTCATGTAAGCGTCGGCGAGGGTTACGAGTCTGTGAAACAGTTCGATATCTTGAAATTTTGCAATAGTTTCTCTATTCCGGAGAAAACCTGCCGCTCCTCACTTCGCCTTCTTTCTCAGGCACGCTATCTTCAGTTTATCGAGGATCCCGACAGCCGCTCGCGTGTAATGATACTTTGCTCACGTGAAGAACTGTATGACATACATGATCTTTCCGAAAGCACTGAGAAAGTGCTTTCGATAATTCTCCGTCTTTACACCGGTCTTTTCTCCGACTATATCTATATCTGGGAACCTGAGATCGCCACACGTTCCCTTATGTCCGAGAACTCCGTCTATGAAGCACTTCTCGATCTTTCAAGAAAAAAAATTGTCAGCTACATACCTCGTTCCAGCCTTCCCATGATATATTTTCCGACTGCGAGAGAGGAAATCTCGTCAATTCTGATAGGGAAAGATATCTATGAAAACAGGAAACGTGTCATGGAATTCCGCACAGAGTCTATTCTGGAATATGTATATGGAGAAAAGGGATGCCGTGTAAAAAAGATGCTCGCGTATTTCGGGGAGAAAGATTCCCGTGACTGCGGGAAATGCGATATATGCCGGAAAAAGAAATGCGATCACAATCAGCCTGCCGAGACTATGGATGTAATTGTCGCCAACATTGTCTCCTTCATACAGACGCATCCGGAGGGAACTACCCTTCCGGCCCTGGAAAGACACTGCGGCAGGAATCAGGAATCAGTGGCGGCTGCCGTAGCCTTCCTATGCAACGAAGGATTCATGGAATGTCGCGATGGCCTGTATAAATTCTCAGAGTCATTCCGCCCATGATCGGACTTGCAGACTGCAACAATTTTTTCGTCTCCTGTGAGCGAACGGTTGATCCTTCACTTGAAGGACGACCTGTTGTAGTGATGAGCAACAACGACGGCTGTATTGTGGCAAGAAGCAATGAGGCGAAGGCCCTCGGTGTCAAAATGGGGCAACCGGTGTTCGAGATACGCGGCTTAATCGATTCAGGAGCGCTAATTGCAATCTCGGGCCACCATCTGCTTTATAGGGAGATAAGTCTTAAAGTGCATGATATATTCCGGAAATATGCGCCTCGCACACTTGACTATTCTGTGGATGAGGCCTTTCTATGTATGGATGGAATTCCCGACAGATCTCTTGCCGAAATTGGCGAAAGGATCTGTGACGACTGTCTCTTACTCGCCGGAGTTCCAGTCACCATAGGATTCTCACATACCAAGACACTTGCAAAGATAATCACTGAGGTTGGAAAGAAACGGAAAAAGAGAGTCAGTATACTTTCGGAGAGCGATGAGATAAAGGCTTTACTGCACTCACTTCCCATATCTGAGCTTTGGGGAGTTGGTCGGAGAATATCTAAAAAATTGTATGAATGCGGCATCTTTTCAATAGGTGACTTCGCTGAAACAAGACAATCCAAAATAAGAGATTTGCTCGGAATAAGTGGAGAACGAAGCTGGCTTGAGCTCCATGGAGTCGACTGTATCCACCTCGACAGCATCGAACGCCCGCTCCAGGAATCCGTAAGCGAGACACGCACATTTCCACGCGATATTTGCGATTTCAATTTCTTGAAAGCAAGGATTGCAATATATGGTGCGGACTGCGCATTGCGTCTGCGGGCTATGAACGGAGTGTGCAGATGTATCAGTGTATTTCTAAGAACTAACAGATACCATACAGAAAGAGGAATATACTATCCTGAAGCATCCGTGACGCTTGAAACGCCGACAGATCTGACCCATGTGATCGTAGACGCAGCTATAGAATGCCTGAAGAAAATCTATTCGTCTGATGTCGCATATAAGAGAGCCGGCGTAATACTGTCGGATATCACACCGGTAAAATCGGTCGTGCCTTCGCTCTTCGACAGCATCGACGACACATCAAGAAAGGATCGGACTGACTCGGCCCCGGCTCTTATGGAGGTGCTCGACAGGCTTAATCACTCAGTTGGGAAATCCGTAGTCAGGTTGGCGTCACAGCTTACACAAGGACATCCGGGACGCAATGACGGATATTCCTCGTCATTCCATTCTCCGTCAGAAAAGAAGAAACGATAAAAGATATGTCAATTGTCCACAGAGTCTTTCAATACAATCCCTGAGCGGGAAGATGATGCACGCGTTTCAGGAATTGCGATATAAGGTTTCACGGAATCCGTCCGGATTGAATCTGCGGCAAGGGCTTTCCCGAGTTCTTTCTCTTTCTTATGTATGACAGAGACAAGACTGTCGAGCATATTTATCAGGGAATCGTTCTCTTCCTGAGTCATACGCAAATCCGTATCGGGTGGAAACTGGAAATTCACTTTTACGATATTGTCTTCAAATCCGCGTGTCATCCTTTGGAATGATGCAGAATCCGACACATTCCCGATACTATCGGTATATGTTCTTATAAGGCTGACACTTTTCATGAAAAGCTGTCTTGCCATGGCATGCCCGTTGTCATCTTTTCCATCGCGGCAGGATGCGCATCCTGCGATGGATGCTAAAACCACGAAAGATAAGGCGAATTTGGGTAATACTGAGTATTTTGTCATCACAAATGAATCAACTTTGGCTTAAGGTATCTTGCTGTGTATGATGCGGTGCATTCCGCCACCTTCTCAGGAGTCCCTTCGGCAACCACCGTGCCACCTCCTTCTCCACCTTCCGGACCTATGTCAATGACCCAGTCTGCCGATTTCACGACATCCATGTTATGTTCAATTATTATCACGGTATGACCTTTCTCCACAAGAGCATTGAGCGACTTAAGCAACGTGGCGATATCATGGAAATGAAGGCCTGTGGTAGGCTCATCAAAAATGAAAAGTGTATGGTCAAGGTTTTCCTGGGATATGAAATATGCAAGCTTGACTCGCTGGTTCTCCCCACCGGAAAGTGTGGATGAACTCTGACCGAGTTTAATGTATCCAAGCCCGACATCCATTAGAGGCTGAAGTCGCTTGATAATCTTTTTCTCCTGGCTTCCTGGATTCTCGCTAAGAAACTCTATGGCCTGACGTATGGTCATCTCAAGGAAATCATAGATATTCTTTCCCCTGTAAGTCACATCAAGCACTTCTTGCTTGTATTTCTTACCATGGCAGACCTCACACTCCACTTTTATGTCAGCCATAAACTGCATGGGAATCGTTATCGATCCCTCCCCTTTGCACTCCTCGCATCTGCCACCCTCGGCATTAAATGAAAAGAATGAGGGTGTGAAACCCATCTGTCGGGAAAGTTGCTGGTCAGCGAAAAGCCTACGGATCTCGTCGAAAGCCTTAAGGTATGTTGCAGGATTAGAGCGCGAGGAAGTTCCGATAGGATTCTGGTCAACAAACTCCACTGCCTTGACATCGCGTAGATCGCCTGACAATTTATGGTATGCTCCCGGAGCATCAGTCGATTCGCCGAGTTCCCTGGCAAGAGCCTTATACAGTATTTCTCTCACAAGTGTGGATTTGCCCGAACCGCTGACTCCAGTCACGACTGTCATTATGCCAAGTGGGAAACGCACGTCAATATTCTTAAGATTATTCTCCTGTGCGCCGGCTATCTCGATATACCTTTTCCATGGACGTCGGAGAGGAGAATAGTCGATCGTTCTTACTCCTCTAAGATAATCTACGGTATATGAATCGGAAGGTTCTCCCGACTCAAGAGTTTTCTTAAGATCACCCTGATATACAATCTCTCCACCCAGACGACCCGCATCCTTGCCGATATCGACAATATAGTCGGCCGCAAACATGATCTCCTCGTCATGCTCCACCACAATGACGGTGTTGCCTATCTGCTGGAGCCGACGAAGCACGGATATCAGTCTCTGCGTGTCGCGCGAATGCAATCCGATACTCGGCTCATCAAGTATGTACATCGACCCGACAAGCGATGATCCGAGTGAGGTGGCGAGATTTATACGCTGACTCTCTCCGCCGGATAGCGTTGACGACAGACGATCAAGTGTGAGATATCCAAGTCCGACTTCGTCGAGAAACTCAAGACGGTTATTAATCTCAACCAGCAGACGTTTGGCGATCGCCCTGTCGGTGTCCGACAGATTCAGCTCTGCAAAAAGCCTGCGAAGAGAAGAAATCGGCATTCTTACAAGATCTGTGATTGTATGTCCGTCTATCTTCACATATTCCACATCCTTATGAAGACGGGAGCCATGACATTCCGGGCAACGTGTTTTCCCTCTGTAGCGCGCCTTCAGGACACGGTATTGTATCTTATATTGGTTCTCATCAACCCATCTGAAGAAACCGTCGATACCTTCCCATGCATGATTGCCGTGCCACAGGAAACTTTTCTGCTCAGCCGTAAGATCCGAGTAAGGAGTATGTATGGGGAAACTGAATCTTGGTGCGAGATGGATCAGATGCTTCTTCCATTCCCCCATTTTCTCCCCACGCCAACATTGCACGGCATCCTGATAAACGGAAAGAGACTTGTCAGGGACAACAAGATCCTCCGATATTCCCATCACCTTGCCGAAACCCTCACATACCGGACAGGCTCCGTATGGATTATTGAAATTAAACATCAGATCGTTTGGCTCTCTGAATTCCATGCCGTCTGCCATGAATTTTCGCGAGTAACAATGCTCATGTACGCCGTCGGAAGTCCAAGCCTTTATTATGCATTGGTCATGGCCTTCATAATATGCTGTCTCTATCGAGTCGGTGAGACGGGATATCTCATCCTTGTCATCCCTGACAGCAAGACGGTCGATCAACAGACGGTATCCATCCGTCCCCGAAGGATGTGTTCCCGCAAGCACGTCACTGATGTCATAAAAGTCACCTTCTTTTTCAAGACGTGAATATCCCTCTTTCATGTATATCTCAAGCTGTTGCTCGAAAGTTCTCCCTTCCGCGACATTGATATCCACAAGAACTGCAATTCTTGTCGACTCAGGATAGGCAAATGCCGCCTTGACAATATCCTCGATCGAATGTTTTCTTACCTCTCTACCGGATAATGGCGAGAAAGTATGACCTATCCGAGCGAAAAGCATACGTAGATAGTCATATATCTCAGTAGATGTTCCGACTGTACTCCTTGGATTACGGGTATTAACTTTCTGCTCAATGGCAATCGCCGGGGGAAGACCCTTGATATAGTCGCATTCAGGTTTGGCCATACGCCCAAGAAACTGGCGCGCATATGCCGAAAGGCTCTCAACATATCTACGCTGACCCTCCGCATAGAGAGTATCGAAAGCGAGCGAGGACTTACCGGAACCACTCACTCCCGTCACAACTATGAATTTATTAAGAGGAAGCGATATGTCGATATTCTTAAGGTTATTTACTCTCGCTCCCTTTATTTCTATCGTCTTATTATCCATCTGCTATTTTGAAAAAAAGGCTTTATACTACGGTTGCACCGTATGCGCGGAGGCATCGAGTCGCTGCAATCACGAAAGGATCATCATATAAGCCGGCATATATCGGCAGGTGATCACGAAAGACCTATATAATAGAACGAAGCAATATAGTGAAATGTTATATAGGTCTACCAACCGCAGACGAGGCTGCCAGTAAATAACTGACAGCCCCGTCTATTTATTTTCCTGCCGGAATCCGGTCAAAGATTAATATTGAGATGGATCGAAGGAACTGCAACCCAGGGATCAGATGGAGTCCAGTTTACAGAAATAGTATTACGCGGGCCATAAACATCGCGATAAGGATAGATCCGCTGGGTGTAGAACCGGTTGCCTCTGCGATATCTCACTATGTAGGTGTCATAATCTATCTGCCATACATCCACATCGCGGCATCCTCTTGTGGCGTATCTCACCATCGGAGCAAGACGTGGTGGAGGTGGAGGAGGCACCGGGCCATATCTTCTCGGAGGAGGAGGAGGCACCGGACGATAGTGCTGAGGAGGAGGAGCGGGACGATAGCCGTTGACAGGTCTATAGCGTTTGTCATGCTTTCTGTTGTCATGACGTCGGTCGATGTATTTATCCTTATGTCTCTTCTCGCCCCTGTCTCCAGGACGGGCAACTGAATTTCCATAATGACGATCGCTGCGGTGATTCCGGTCACGCTGTTCCTGACGGTCACGGTCTCTGTGGTCTCTGTGTCGGTCGGCGAAAGCCACATTCGTACCTATAGAGAGAAAAAGAGAGAGAATCAATGATGTAACAATTGGTCTCATAGCGGTGACTTTTAAATGTTATGGGGAATAATCCGTTTATAAAAAAGACAAATAATCACCGTAAGGTTTATGATATGTACGCAAAAAAATGTTAAGAACGCAATCTCATTTCATATCCAGCCATTCTCGCCACATATCTGCCGTCTGATCCATACCGGCGCCACCATAAAGTTCCACAAGCCTCATTATGGGTTCTCTATTGCCATTATCACATTTTGCCGCCGCTTGATAATTAAGTGCCGCATTAGAAAGGTCGCCGTCTTCCGCGAGAAAATCACCTTTTGTCATACATGCTTCATAATACCGTTCTCCTCTCCCTTTGATTATTCCATCAAGTATCCGATAACCCTCTTTACGCTCTCCCCTCCCGACCTGTGCGATCGCCTTTCCAAGCAAAGCTCGTTGACTTTGAGAATAAATGCGAAGAGATTTCTCAAATTGAGATAGTGCGGCATCATAATCGGCATCTCTTTCCATGATTTCAAAACCCATTGAGCAGAACTCATCCGATAAAGTGGCGAGCAACTCATCCTGCTCCTTTATTTTCGCATGAAGTTTGTCTGTCTCCGACAAAAATCTTGAAATAAGACGTCTAACACTTTTTTTCGAGAAGGCTCCTACAAGGCTTTCGACTTCCCATAACGTCTCTACAGAATCTTTATATGCACCGCCTCTATATTGCTTGATAGCCTCCAGAGAGAGTCTATGTGCGCTGGCCTCCTGTATGACGCGGTCAGCTGCTGCGCTATCGTTATAATTCTTACTGAAACACACTGCTCCCGGACTGACGATAACATCATATTTCCTTATCGGATTGACAAATCTAAGACCTTCCAAGCTCCTGCACCGACTAAGCGCCACATACGTCTGTCCTGCAGAAAACGCACCTCTTCCCATATCGATAGTGACACTGTTGAATGTCAGCCCCTGACTTTTATGTATCGTAAGTGCCCAGGCAGCCTTGAGAGGAAACTGAATGAATCTGCCAAGCACCTCCTCCTTTACTTTACGTTCCTTCTCATCGTAAGTATAGGTTATATTCTCCCAGGTCTCCTGATCCACTCTCTCCACTCTGCCGTCTTCAAATTCTATTAATATCTCCTTTTCTGATATTTCCTTAACCCTTGCAATAGTGCCGTTGATCCAACGTCGGTCTTTATCATTACGTATCATCATGACCTGAGCGTCTTTTTTAAGGGTCAGGCTAAGTTCTGTGGGAAGTAATTTATCCGGGAAATCATCTTCTATCACACCTTCAAAGACGAACTCCTTTCCCGGGAGCTGCTCCATACATTCTGAATTTATTGCATTCGCCGCATCTTTGCGCGAAGCGAGTATTATACCGAATTTATCCTCGGTCTTCTGCATATTGTCTTGCTCCACACGAGAATTGAGCAAGCGGAGATCAGCTTCTGTGACACGGTTCAACCTAACCTTGTCGAGCAATTCTATAAAACTCGCGTCCGACTGCCGATAGATCTTTTTCAATTCGACAGAGACGAGTTCAGCTTTTCTATATGCATTGGCGTTGAAAAAGAAAAAATCCTGGTAATACCTCGCGAGTATATCTCTCGTATCAGGTGTTACTACCGGTTCAAGCTGAAAAATATCCCCCACGAGAAGGAGCTGTACTCCTCCGAAAGGCAATCCAGGCTTTCTTCTCACACCCCTCAGCAGACGGTCGATAAAATCAATGGTATCAGGTCTGACCATTGATATCTCATCTATTATTATCAACTCAAGTTCACATAGGAGCTTCCGTTTCTTCCTTGAAAATTTACCGCTTTTGGAGAAAGCAGACACAGAATATTCCGGATCATCCGGAGGCACCGGACGCAGCGGCATCTGGAAAAAGGAATGGATTGTCATGCCCCCGACATTGACCGCGGCGACACCTGTGGGCGCAAGCACCACAAACTGTTTATCAATATGCTTGCAAATGTAGCGTAAGAAAGTTGATTTACCCGTACCGGCTTTACCCGTCAAGAATAAATTGGCGTCTGTAAGACGCAGGATATCGCAGGCTTTCCGGAATTCCTCGTTGGCGGGATCTATTATGTCGGTAAGTTCTGTCATAGGATATGGTTTACCGGAATTATTCAATGGTATCTTCCCTTAAGATTTGAATAAAATACGCTACATCAGAGGAGAGAGGAAAGCGTCCTCATATACCTCAAGTCTGTAGTCAGTGAAATCTCCTGTCAGTGTGACTATGTCATAGCGGTATTCAAAATCCGCCGGTTGCATCCTTAAGTAGATGTCAGCCCCTCGTGCCATCCTTTTCATTTTGTCCGGGGTCACAGCATCAAGCGCATCCATATGTCGGCCGCTTCTCGCCTTAACCTCTACAAAGACTATGATATCATCTGTCTGGGCGATGATATCTATCTCTATACGTCGGCAGCGCCAGTTCCTTTCCCTTATCGCGTAACCATTGGCCACATAATACTCCACAGCCTTGGCTTCGGCGAATTTACCGAAGTCAAGGTCGCGGAGTTTATCATTTCTGTCCATTCAGAGATCAGAAAGCTTTGAACGATAGGTCAAGCCCCTTTACACTATGGGTCAAAGCGCCGACAGAGATAAAGTCTACGCCTGCTTCGCCATATGCACGCAGATTCTCCAACGTGATGCCGCCGCTCGATTCTGTCTCACACCTTCCGCCGACAAGTTTCACCGCCTCTTTGGTAAGTTCCGGAGTAAAATTATCGAACATTATCCTGTCTACGCCACCAGCTGCGAAAACCCTGTTTATATCGTCGAGAGAACGGACCTCAACCTCTATTTTCAGATCCTTGCCGTTTGCCTTGCAATAATCCCTCGCGCGCTCAATAGCTTTCTCTATGCCCCCGGCAAAATCGATGTGATTATCCTTGATTAGTATCATGTCGAAAAGACCGATCCGGTGGTTAGTCCCTCCCCCGATCTTTACTGCCTCTTTCTCCATGATTCTCATTCCGGGGGTTGTCTTACGCGTATCGAGCACCTTTGTATGCAGACCTTTGAGTTCATCCTGATAGCGGCGTGTCATGGTAGCCACGCCACTCATGCGCTGCATGATGTTGAG
Source organism: uncultured Muribaculaceae bacterium (assembly GCA_910588245.1). Taxonomy (GTDB): domain Bacteria; phylum Bacteroidota; class Bacteroidia; order Bacteroidales; family Muribaculaceae; genus Lepagella. The sequence continues at coordinate 227,478 of CAJUQP010000001.1, forward strand.
CATCGTGCGCTCAGCCACGAGAAGAGATCTCACCGGGCCCTCCGCCACGAAGACGATGTCTCCGGGCTCCACGCTCTCACCGTCATTGATCATGACATCAACTTTGATTGATGGATCGACCTTATGGAGCACCCTGATTCCCTCCTCAACTCCAGCGATGATACCGGCTTCCTTCACAAGAAGCCTCGAACGTCCCATCGCCTCAGCCGGGATTGTCGACAATGTGGTGTGGTCGCCGTCGCCTATGTCTTCCGCGAATGCCAGATCAAGCAATTGCTCTATGAGCTGCTCTTTTGTTTCCATTATTTTTCTTAATTTTGTGTGGAATTTCTTTTTCATGCGAAATTACAAAAAAATATGGAGATTTTATTGCTTACAGTAGGCAAAACGACTCAAAAATATATCCGGGAAGGGATCGACGAGTATCTTAAACGTCTGAAACGATACATACCTTACCGTATCGTATCGATTCCCGACATTCGTACATCTCGCGCCATTACCCCCGAATTACAGAAAATCAAGGAAGGGGAAGCCATTCTTGATTTCCTTTCCCCGTCCGACCACTGCATTCTTCTTGACGAACACGGCAAGGAATACACATCGTCAGATTTTGCATCCGCCCTTGAGAAGATTATGGCCTCCGGCAAAAAAAGAGCCGTCTTTGTGGTAGGCGGCCCTTATGGTTTTTCAGAAAATGTCTACAGTCGTGCTGATGCGAAGGTGTCGATCTCGAGGATGACTTTCACCCATGAGATGGTACGTCTTTTTTTTACTGAGCAGGTGTATCGGGCGATGACGATTCTGCGCGGCGAGCCTTACCACCATGAATGATATGTCGTAGTGACGGGGCAAACGACAAACACACCAATACCAGCATCCCTATCACATAAAGAGATGTGCAATGTCTTAGGATGCCGGCATTGTCTACGCCAAACTCACGGGCGCTACCCGCTGTGTCGGGAGAAAGGAAATCATCTATGCTGATCGCGGAAAGGGTACTTTTCCAGATTATTTTTCCGGCCTCGAGATACACAATACCGGGATTGCCTCTGACAACTTCTTTTATTTGTGTATCGTCGGCGGTATAGATCGGATAACTCGCCATGGAGAGATCTTCCCATTCTTCTATCTCACTAAGCGATCCGGATACGATGCCGACCATCCTTACATTATGCTTCACCGACCATTCATAAAGAGAATTCAGTTTCCATGTAGTGGCCGGCGAGACCTGCGCAAGATCGGGAATCATTACAAGAAGTTCCTTACCCTCGTTGTCAATAGCCTCTTCCGTCAAGTCTTCACTCCCTTCCCTGTCATATATTCTAAGGTTTTTATGTTCCTCAACGTTGTCTGATACATTCCCGGATACCGGAATCTCTTTTCTATCAACAAAGACCCATCCTTCCGATTCATCCGGAAGCTCATCATCTGCTGAAAATTCTTCCCTTTGGCCTTCTTTCTCGTATATGAATTTGAAAGCGGTGTCGGAAGAATCCATCTCCTCCTGATCGATTATAGGCTCACCCTGTCTGTATTGACGGAAATCAATAAGTGGCTGGCTTCCGTAACCATATATCTCAATAACGAGAATAAATATGGAACTCAACAATATGGAGATCCATTGCAAAGCGGGGGTGATGAGCCAGTGGCAACGACGGTTGTATATCACAAGCCATACCACTGCAAGTGTCAGAAAGACATTTTTCCAAAACGTAGCCCAATTGCTGATGACAAGAGCGTCGCCAAAGCATCCGCAGTCGTCAACCGGATCTGATATGGCAATCCACAAAGACAAAGGCAGCATGATCGCCATCAGAAGAAGGATAACCACAGCAATAGACCGGCGCAGACACCCGGCGGCCAACAGGACACCGACAACAAACTCTGCGGCACATAGCGCGAAAACGCCTGCAAGTTCAAGATTTGGCCAGATATCCAATGATAGTGCCGAAAGATAGGCATCTACCTTATAGAGAGTGCCCCATGGATCAACTGCCTTCACAAAGCCGGAGAATATGAAGACACTGCCGACACTGATACGGAGTATCCACGTCACAACGTCGGTAATACGTCTGTTTCGGGAAGATCTGACCACAAGTCGCTCATTCTCCATAATTAAGCTTTATCAATGCGAAAAGCGAGTAATTGATCATATCCATATAGTTGGCATCAATACCCTCGCTTATCAATGTCTTGCCATCATGATCTTCTATCTCCTTCGTACGCAGGAGCTTCTGGAGTATTATATCCGTAAAGCTTGACACTCTCATATGCCTCCAGGCCTCATCGTAGTCATGATTCTTATCAAGCATCAGCGATGTGGCACGAGAGATTGACTCATCGTAAAGTTTTGAAGCCTCCTCAGGAGATATCTGACTGCCGGATCCGAGACGAAGTTGTATGAGGGCGATTGCACAGTAGTTGACGATTCCTATGAATTCCGGTTCAATACCTTCGTCGACCGCAGATTTCCCCTTCTCCTCTATCGAGCGTATCCTGCGCGCTTTTATATAGATCTGGTCTGTCAGGCTCGACGGACGCATCACACGCCACGATGTACCATAGTCATGAAGTTTCTTTACAAATATATCCTTGCATTTTGCGGTCATTTCGGAGAATTCCTTTTTTGTATCGGGAATATATGCTTTCTCTGTCATTTTTATACTATTGTTTATTGTTTTTGTCCGGTCTGCCATCCCATCCACTCTTACTTTTCTATTCAGCATCGCTTAAAGATGCGCAAATTTACGAATTTTTGTTGATTTTTGTCGTTAATTTATAGTCATTGCTGCACTTTTATTCTTAATTTTGCAGAACGATACGCCTTGTCTTATAACATAGAGGAAGTTTAATCTTCCAAACTATGCCCATACCACATGCACGTATTGCCTTTATAACCCGCAAACAAAAAGCTTTATAATGAGAGTGTTTCTACCCGAATGGACTCCTCAGGAGGCTGTGCTCATGGCATTGCCGGCTGAAGATACAGACTGGAATTATATCCTGTCGGAAGCGCGCGATCAATATGTCAGAATAATAAAAGCATTTACCGCCGAAAACATACGAGTGGTGCTACTTTGTCATGACGCATCCGAGGCGATGAATCTGTTTCCACAATGCTGCAAAGAGTTAATCTCCTTCGTCGAGACGCCGTATAACGACACATGGACCCGTGACTACGGGCCTATATCCGTTATCAAGGACGATAGGCTCAGGGCTTTGGATTTCGGCTTCAATGGCTGGGGCCTTAAATTTGCTTCAGACCGCGACAACCTTGTCAATCTGAGACTTAACGAGAAATGCGTCTTTGACCAGTCAGTCTACCGCAATGAAAGATCATTCATTCTTGAAGGAGGATCGGTGGAGACCGATGGGGAAGGCACCGTCCTGACCACCACCCGCTGTCTGTGCTCTCCCAATAGAAACGGAGGCCTCTCAAAACATGAAGCCGCTCAACACCTGTCAGACCTTCTCGGAGCAACCCATATCCTCTTTCTCGATTATGGTGCTCTTGAAGGCGATGACACGGATTCACACATTGACACGCTTGCAAGGATGGCTCCAGGCAACACCATCCTTTTCACCGGATGCAGGAACATGGATGACCCACATTTCGAGGAACTTCTCAAAATGCGCGCTCAACTATCAATGTTCAGGAACTCTATGGGAGAACCTTTCAACCTTATTGAGCTACCGTTCCCGGATCCTGTATACAATGAAGACGGAAGCCGACTCCCTGCCACCTACGCAAATTATCTCATAACCGATAAGGTTATCTTCATGCCTCTCTACAATCAACCGCATAACGATATGCTTGCGATGCAGACCGTGAGGATAGCCTTCCCTGACTACAAAGTTGTGGGAATAGAATGCCTCACTCTTCTGAGACAACACGGATCGCTGCATTGCGCTACGATGCAGATCCCCAGGAATCTCTTCAATCCAGTATTATTTGACCTCTAACCCGATAAGAAATATGAACAGGCTCAAGATAGGTATGGTTCAGCACTCTTTCAGCTCCGACGTCGATTTCAACCGGCAACGCAACATAGCCGCTATTGAGAATCTCGCGGATGAAGGTGCGGATCTGGTTGTTTTGTCAGAATTACACGATTCACTGTATTTCTGCCAATGTGAAGATGTCGAGAATTTCTGTTATGCTGTGGATCCGGATGAATTTGCCGGAATATATTCCGCTGTGGCGGCCGAGAATAATGTGGTCATAGTAGCCAGCGCTTTTGAGCGCCGGGCTCCCGGCCTGTACCACAACACGGCAATGGTATTTGATTCTGACGGATCCCTTGCAGGGAAATACCGGAAAATGCACATACCGGACGATCCCGGATTCTATGAGAAATTCTATTTCACTCCGGGCGACCTCGGGTTTGAGCCTGTAAAGACATCTCTTGGTCGTCTTGGTGTCCTGGTATGCTGGGACCAATGGTATCCGGAAGCCGCGCGTCTCATGGCAATGAAAGGCGCGGAAATGCTTATCTACCCCACAGCAATCGGATGGAATCCCGACGACCCGCAAGATGAGAAAGACCGCCAGAGAGAAGCCTGGATCACCATTCAGCGTGCGCATGCGGTAGCCAACGGCATCCCCGTGATTAGTGTGAACCGTGTCGGGTTTGAGGAGGATCCTTCCGGCCAAACGTCTGGCATTGATTTCTGGGGCTCCAGTTTCGTGGCAGGTCCGCAGGGTGAGATCTTAATAGCCGGATCGTCCGATAGCCCCGAAGAGATTCTGACAGAGATCGACTGCAAACGTTCGGAGAATGTGCGCCAATGGTGGCCATTTCTGCGCGACCGCAGGATAGATGCCTATGGAGGACTTACCTCAAGGTTTCTCGACTAAGTGACTCCATGCATCGTTCTACAAAAGATTTATGCTGCCACTTCTTTAAAAAATACTGCATTTGATTGTCCGGCATCAAAAAAATTTGTAACTTTGCACCACTGCAAGGCTTATTGCGGCATAAGCCTACGCCAAGTCATGGATGTGCATCTTGCTTAGGCAAAGACAATATCTATTGTCCTTGGCGATGGGCCTTGCCTCCTGATTTTTGAATTGCAACCGCTGACGAAGCGGTCTGCGTATTAACCCCTTTCATGGTTAACAAGACATTATAATGGGAATATTCTCTTTCACACAGGAAATTGCAATGGACTTGGGCACAGCCAATTCCATCATAATACACAATGATAAAATAGTTGTCGACGAGCCTTCTGTCGTAGCGATTGAAAACAAGACCGACAAACTTCTGGCGGTGGGCACTCCGGCCCATCTGATGGAAGGGAAGGAACCTCCCGGCATTCGCACAATCCGGCCTCTCCGCGACGGAGTGATTGCCGACTTTAATGCCGCCGAACAGATGATCCGTGGCATGGTCAAGATGGTGAGTTCGAAACGCAGGTGGTTTTCTCCATCTCTCCGCATGGTAGTATGCATTCCCTCCGGGTCAACGGAGGTTGAAGTCAGGGCCGTGCGCGATTCTTCCGAACATGCCGGCGGTCGCGATGTCTATATGATCTATGAGCCTATGGCCGCCGCGCTTGGAATCGGTCTTGATGTGGAGGCCCCTGAAGGCAACATGATTGTCGACATAGGCGGAGGAAGCACCGAAATCGCCGTCATTTCGCTTGGCGGAATTGTCAGCAACAAAAGCATCCGCCTGGCCGGCAACGACCTTACAGCGGATATCCAGGAACATATGGGCCGCGTACATAATCTAAAAGTAGGCGCAACCATGGCAGAGCAGATCAAGATCAACGTCGGCTCCGCCCTACCGGTGCTCGACAATCCCCCTGAGCCTTTTATTGTCAGAGGACCTAACAGGATGTCAGCCCTTCCGATGGAAGTACCTGTGACATATGAGGAAATTTCACATTGCATCGACAAGTCGATTTCAAGAATGGAGGCAGCCATTCTCGCGGCGCTTGAGGAGACTCCGCCGGAACTTTACGCCGACATCGTCAAGAATGGAATTTATCTCGCTGGTGGCGGCGCATTGCTTAAAGGTCTTGCGAAACGCTTCTCCGACAAGATGCGCATCGAGTTCAAGATCGCGGAAGATCCACTGCATGCCGTAGCTATCGGCACAGGAGTGGCGCTTAAAAACATCAACAAGTTCTCATTCCTTATCAGATAAGTCATCATGGATCTCTGGCCAGACAATGTTGTCCTGGCCAGGGAGCCGGAAGGATATCAATTTTCCCTAAGTGAGAAATCTTCTGAACTTCCTTATAAAGTACGGCACATGGTTCTTATTCATTTTCTATGTGCTGTTAAGTTGTGTCCTTTTGTTCAGTCATAATTCATATCGTGAATCGGTCTATCTCACTTCTGCCAATATCGTGACTTCGTCGATCTACGACACCATGTCGCAGATCACGGGATATTTCCATCTCAGGGGAATCAACGAAAGCCTTCAGGCAAGCAACGCAAGGCTTGAGAACGAAGTTCTCAACCTCCGGCATCAACTTGCAGAGTCAATCTCTCTTATTCCGGACTCCAGCCGCGAGGAGCTTGTCAAAAACCGTTTCGATTATATTCCGGCAACTGTCGTGAACAACAGCGTGCGCCACCCGAGAAACTACTTCTCGATCAACAAAGGACGCCTGGACGGGATCAGACCCAGCATGGGCGTTGTCGATCAAAATGGTGTTGCGGGCATAATCAACGTTGTCGGCACGCATACGGCCAGAGCCATATCGCTTCTCAATGAGACGCAACATTTCTCGGTGAAATTAAAAGGGACAAACTATATAGGAAGCTTAAGCTGGAAAGGATCCGATCCTGCTGTAGCGTATGTCAGCGAAATTCCGAGACACGCCAGCTTTCATACCGGCGACACTATAGTCACCAGCGGCTATTCCACCACTTTCCCCGGAGATATCCCTGTCGGAACAGTCTTGAACCGCATCAGAGGGAATGACGACAATTTCTATATTTTCAAGGTCAGGCTTTTCTCTGATTTCAAAGCCCTGAGCACCGTGCGCGTTATAAAGGATGACTTCAAACAGGAGCTCGACTCTTTGACCACATTCGATGTCCTGACCGACAAATGACTATTGCATCCCACTCAACCGATGAACAAGGAGACCATATATTTCACCGTGCTGTTCATCCTGATGCTTTTCGCTCAGGTGTTGATTTGCAACCATATTGCATTGTTCAATGTGGCAGTCCCTATAGTCTTCATTTATTTCATAATAAGGCTCCCTATAAATCTCGGACGAGGATGGCTCTTCACTCTCGCGTTCCTTATGGGGCTATGTGTCGACATCTGTTCCGACACTCCCGGGGTCAACGCCCTGTCGTGCACTATACTTGCCGCCTTGAAGAAGCCGGTGTATTATGCATATGTACCTAAAGATGACAAAACGGTGAATCTCATTCCCTCAATCTCATCGCTTGGTATCGCCACATATTGCAAGTTCCTTATCACAATGACCGGATTATATTGTCTGATGGCATTCTCAATAGAGTATTTCAATTTCGCGGATCTCAGGGAAATAGCGATCATGTCGGTGTCAAGCTGCATATTGACTTTTCTGATTATGTTGGCAATTGACTGCCTAATCATTTCTAAATCGTGAGCAAAGACTATAAGCTGGCAAAGCGCAGATATGTGGTAGGAGGCTTCATCTTCCTGATTGTCGTGATTTACATCTGCAGGCTCTTCAGTCTGCAAGTAGGTAATGACAAATATAAGGAAAACGCCGACAGCAACGCATTTCTGAGAAGAATAATATATCCTGCAAGAGGACTGATTTATGACCGAGAGGGGCGTCTGGTGGTTTTCAACCAGCCCGCCTACGATGTCATGCTTATTCCTAAAGATGTTGGTGATTTCGACACCATTTCGCTATGCAACACACTTCACATCTCAAAAGAGCAATTGCTGGAGAAATGGGCCGAGATGAAAAACCCGCGTAAGAACCCTGGATATTCCGCCTACACTCCTCAGAAACTTATCTCTCATCTCTCTCCTCAGGACTATGGACGTCTGCAGGAGAAACTATATCTTTTCCCTGGATTCTTCATACAGACAAGGACTGTCAGACAATACAAATACAACGCTGCGGCAAATATCCTCGGAAATATCCGTGAAGTCTCCGCATCAGATGTGGAGAAAGACCGTTATTACCGCTCAGGCGACTACACTGGCGACCTCGGAGTTGAGAAAAGTTATGAAAAACAGTTGCGCGGGCAGAAAGGTGTGGAAATTCTGATGAAGGATGCCTATGGACGTATAAAAGGGAAATATGAGAACGGCATACATGACGTGGCACCCATCTCAGGGAAAAACCTCACCCTCTCGATCGACATGGAACTCCAGGAATATGGAGAGAGGCTAATGGCGAATAAGATCGGGGCTATCGTGGCTATAGAACCGGCTACCGGAGAGATACTCGCTCTTGTCACAGCTCCCAACTACGATCCATCACTCCTTGTTGGCAAAGACCGAGGCAAAAACTATGCAGCTCTGGTGCGGGATCCACAGAAACCTCTCTACGACAGAGCGCTCCAGGGAGCATATCCCCCCGGATCGACCTTTAAGCCGACACAAGGCCTGATCTTTCTTCAGGAAGGGATAGTGACCACATCAACGCAATATCCTTGCTATCACGGCTACATCAACGGCCTGCGCGTTGGATGCCACGGACATGGATCTCCTATAGCCCTCAAACCTGCTCTTCAGACTTCATGCAACGCATATTTTTGCTGGGGATTCAAGAATATGATCGACAAGCGCGGTACAAAACCTTCCGTACAGCTCACAAAATGGAAAGACTATCTCGTGGAGATGGGCTACGGCTATCGCCTCGGTGTCGATCTGCCGTCGGAAAGCAGGGGATTTATTCCAAATGCAGATTTCTATTCCAAGTCATTCCGTGGATCAAAATGGAGCGGCAATTCCGTGATATCTGTTGCTATTGGCCAGGGTGAGGTGCTTGCCACCCCCCTGCAGATCGCAAATCTTTGCGCCACCATCGCCAACAGAGGATATTACCATACTCCCCATATCGTTAAACATGTTGCCGACACTGTGATCGACAGCAAATTCAGGGAGAAACATGCTCCGCATATCAAAAAGGAATACTATGAAGTAGTGGCGGAAGGTATGCGCATGGCGGTGCTTGGAGGCACATGTCGTGGAGCCGCCCTCCCCGGAATAGAGGTTTGCGGCAAGACTGGAACAGCACAAAATCCTCATGGTAAAGATCATTCCGCGTTCATGGGCTTCGCTCCTTATCACAATCCGAAGATTGCCATAGCGGTCTATGTGGAGAACGCCGGCTTCGGCGCCACTTACGGTGTGCCTATCGGAAGCCTGATGATGGAGAAATATCTCACCGGGAAAGTGGAACGCACAGCTCTTGAGGAAAGAATGTTGAACGCTAACACAATTATCAGCAGTGGAGTCAAATCACATTGAAGCAAACGTATCGGTGTTTCGGTCGCTCGACTGGTTCACAATAATACTTTATCTCATGCTTGTGTCGGCAGGAGCTGTAAGCATTTATGCGGCAAGCTACGATTTCGACAATGCAAGTATGTTTGATTTCCAGGAATTCTCCGGGAAGCAGTTTCTGTGGATCGGATTGTCTCTTGTGATCGGATTCGTTATCCTTTTGCTCGACTACAGGATATATGAGGCATATGCCTATCCGATATACGGCGCCGTCATACTCATACTTGTAGCCACTATATTTCTTGCTCCCGATATAAAAGGATCGAGATCATGGCTTGTGTTCGGGCCTGTGAGCCTTCAGCCCGCGGAGTTTGGCAAATTCGCCACGGCTCTTGCGCTTGCAAAGCTATTCGATTCATATAATTTCCTCCTAAACGCGAAAATAAGCAACTATTTCAGAGCTCTCATAATCATATTCCTCCCTATCTGTCTTATCCTTTTGCAGAAAGAGACAGGTAGTGCTTTGGTCTACACTTCTCTTATCTTTGTATTATATCGGGAAGGGATGAGTGGCCTTGTGCTCTTTTCTGTATTATGTGCCGTGGCTTATTTTGTAGTGGCTGTCAAATTCGTCACTCCTCTTGTCATGGGCATCCCGGCCGGCGAATTCTCGGTATTTGTGACGATAACCGTGATATACTGCGTTATGCTGATTTTCTATTGCAAAGATCTCATAATAGCGAGAAACGTGATACTCGGAATCATCGGCTCCGCGCTTATCACTTCGGTTCTTTGGTTTTGTGGAGTCCACATAAACGGCACCGCGTATTTCCTCACAGTCCTCGGGCTGTCAATGGCCTATACGCTTTTGGCCATGTTCCACCACCGCCTTGGCAAATACCTTGTCACCGTGTGTTTCGCCGCCACCTCAATACTTTTCCTCTTCTCCGTAAACTATGTGTTTGGCAATGTGCTTGAGCCTCACCAGCAGCTCAGGATAAAGGTTGCTCTTGGAATAGAAGAAGATCTCAGGGGAGCAGGTTATAATGTCAACCAATCGAAAATAGCGATAGGATCAGGAGGCCTGACAGGCAAAGGATTCCTCAACGGGACTCAGACTAAACTCAAATATGTGCCCGAGCAGCACACAGATTTCATTTTCTGCACTATTGGAGAGGAAGAAGGGTTTGCCGGCTCCACGGCAGTCCTCGTGGTCTTCCTTGCGTTCATACTGCGTCTGATATATCTCGCGGAAAGGCAGCGTAAACCATTCGGAAGGGTATACGCTTATTGTGTGGTGTCTTTCCTGATATTCCATCTGTGTATAAATATTGGGATGGTGATAGGATTATGTCCTGTCATAGGCATACCTCTCCCCTTTTTCAGTTATGGAGGATCGGCATTGTGGGGCTTCACAATCCTTCTCTTCATTCTCCTCAGAATCGATGCTTCCAGGAAGGAGAGGCGCGACTGATGTAATAAAATACGCCCGAATCTTGTTATATAGATATGGACGCATACACCGGCTGCATTCCGGGACTGTGTCTTCAACTTCAATCTTTATAATTATGGCAAACAAAAGGGAATTTAAAAAATATGTGGAAGCTGTCGGAGCCTCCGCATGCAATGCGATGATGGCCACATACTATAATGTGGAAGGTGCCGACAAAGAGGCGATCGAGAAAGCTATGGCACAGGTGCTCGGCGCCATAGGTGCCGCCCGCTCCCATGCCAACGTGAAATTCGACAAAGGAATGAAAGCTTTTCCCGATGCGACAGCTTATGCAAAAGCTAAGAAGGAATTCTTCAGGAAAGTATTTGTGAAGATTTCCGATGATTTCTCAAAAGAACTCGACGCTGCATTGAAGACTTTCAACGCCGCGATTCCTCAGGAAGTGAAAGATCAATATAAAAAGGCCGTGGCTGCCGACAACTGATCATATACCTTTATCAAGACAGAATGAATCTCTGGGGATATTTTCTGCACCTGTCAGGATGGACGGTCGATATTACCGTACCCAGGCGCGACAAATGCGTGATATGCGTGGCGCCACACACCTCCAACTGGGATTTCGTTCTCGGTCTTTCAGCCTATGAATCTTTGGGAAGAGAAGCCAATTTCCTTATGAAGGAATCATGGTTTTTCTTCCCTTTGAAATATCTGCTGAAAGCATTCGGAGGCATTCCTGTGCCACGCCGCAAAAAACGCGGTTCCTTGACAGACACTGTCATAGAAATGTTCAGGGAGAGAGACTATGTCAATCTGGCTGTCACGCCAGAAGGCACACGCAGTCTGACTGATAAATGGCACACCGGATTCCTATATATTGCATATGGAGCCGGCGTGCCCATACAGCTGGGTATTATCGACTATCGGGCCAAAAGGATCATGATCCGCGAAGAATATCTCCCTACAGGCGACACGCAACACGACCTCACATATATCAGAAAGTATTATTCAGAATATAGGGATGCAGCCAAATACCCAAGTAAATTCAAAGCCTGAAAAAACAAATGCACTCTGACCTGAATATAGCCCTGCTTCCGATGCAGATAGTCTGGGGCATGAAAAATCTGAATATGGATTCTCTCAGAGAAGCCATACTCAGAATTCATCCCGCCACAGATCTTCTGATTCTTCCCGAGACTTTCTCCACCGGATTCCCGTCCGGCATGGATATCGGGATGGTGAGGAGTATGGCTGAGCCATGCGATGGAGAGACAATGCGCTCCCTTCGTGAATTGTCATCCGCACATAATGTCGCGATATGCGGCAGTGTGATAGCCGAAGATTCGGGAGAACTGTTCAACAGGGCGTTCTTTGTAGAGCCTTCCGGTGAGACAACGTTCGCTGACAAACGCCATCTGTTCACGATGGCAGGAGAACACCATGTGTTCTCCCCCGGCACACGGCGGCTGACAGTAAGATACCGCGGATGGAATATCTCCATGGTGATATGCTATGATCTGCGGTTTCCGGTATGGTGCCGAAACACAGGAAGCGGCTACGACCTTCTCATTGTGGTTGCCAACTGGCCTCAGGTAAGGATAAACGCATGGAAGAGACTTATTCCCGCGCGTGCCATTGAAAACCTTGCATATGTGGCGGCTGTAGACTGCAGAGGCACCGACAGCAAAGGATTCGTCTACGACGGCTCGTCATCTGTTGTTGATTTCAAAGGAGACGAAATCTCTGTGCCGGACCACATCGATAATATAATATATGCCTCTCTGTCGAAAGAAAGACTTGATGCCTTTCGGGAGAAATTTCCCGCACATCTCGATGCTGACACATTCACCATCATCTGAAAATAAAAACTCCCGGGAGAATGGACTTCCGGGAGTTTTTTATTTGGAGACGGATATTTCAACGGGCTATCAGTGAGAGGAACTCCTGACGTAATGCCGGATCTGACACAAAACGTCCTGTGTAATCAAAAGTAGTGGTTGATGAATCCTGCTTCTCGACTCCACGCATCTTCATGCAAAGATGCTCCGCCTCGCATGCCACTATCACCCCCTTGTTGGGGAGAGTTTCCGACAGAAGATGGCAAACTTGGGCGGTAAGCCGTTCCTGCACTTGCAACCTTCTGGCGAAACATTCCACTATTCTCGCGAGCTTCGACAAGCCTATCATCTTGCCATCAGGGATATACCCCACCGAAACTTTACCGAAAAAAGGCAAGATATGGTGCTCACACATGCTGTAGAACTCAATGTCCCTGACGATGACTATCTGCGACCCGGCATGCTCGAATATAGCCTGCCTGGCCACCTCGGCGGCATCCTGCCTGTAGCCTGATGTTATATGGTACAATGCCTTTGCAGCCCTGAGAGGAGTCTTGATCAGGCCTTCCCTGTCGGGATTCTCACCTATGAGCCGCAATATCTCGCGATAATGGCCGGCGATCTCCTCTATTGTCCTGTCATCGCTTTTATCCATGTTCATTGCTTTATGACTACGATTTGACATTTCACGACCCTCATCTCCGAGGCATAGTTCGGAAACGCCCTCTTAAGTTCCTCCAAGGCGCTGTTAGCCTCTGCATTCGTTCTGAAGTTACCTATGCGGGTATACCAGTTGGGAGAATTGGAATAAGTATAGATCTGTCCGCGGTATTTCGGGAAACGTGCCAATATGGCGCTTCCGCGAGCCTTGGCCCTGGCTTCGAGAGTATGCTGGTTTCTGCCGTCGCTGAAAACCTGAATCCTGAATCCGGAGAGCTTGTTTATTCCTGGCCGTATCTCCTGTCGGTTGGGTCGGGGCGCTTCGTTTCTCAGAATCAATTCAAGAATCGACGGGGGAATATCTATCTTGATATTCCCGTTTGACTCCCTCTCGATCTTCTCTACGATGTCGGAGACTTCCTTATTGTCAGGATAAGCCGCGGTCGATGAGAACATCGTCATGGCCACCATAAGGAAGCCTGCGGCTATGAGTCTTTGTCTTGAGGCCCGTTTAGCTGTCATTTCATAAGTGAAAGGGCAGAATCCATAGGCCTTGCTATGGATTCTGCCTTGTGGTTGAAGATATTAATCAAACGCCTCGATGATGCCCATGAAAGAGTCTGCCTTGAGGGCCGCGCCGCCGATAAGGCCGCCGTCTACATCGGGTTTCGCGAAAAGCTCCCTGGCATTGCCGGGCTTGCACGATCCGCCGTAAAGTATCGATGTGTTGTCGGCAAGTTCCTTGCCATATTTGGCAGCTATCACGCCTCGGATGTGGGCATGCATATCCTGAGCCTGATCTGCCGTGGCAGTTTTGCCGGTTCCGATAGCCCAGACCGGCTCATAAGCTATCACAATCTTGGCGAAATCCTCGGCACTGAGATCGAAAAGAGCCTCGACCTGACCTTTCACGACATCATTGTATGTGCCGTTTTCTCTCTCCTCAAGCACCTCCCCTACGCAGAAGATAGGAGTCAGACCATTGGCGAGGGCAAGCTTTGTCTTGGCGAGAAGCTGTTCATTGTTCTCTCCGAAATACTGGCGGCGTTCGCTGTGGCCGAGTATGACATGGCTTGCTCCTGTCGATTTGACCATAGCGGCGCTGACCTCGCCGGTATATGCGCCTTTCTCATGCTCGGAGCAGTTCTCTGCACCGAGTTTGAGGGGCTCGTCGATAACCGCTTTCACCGATACAAGATGGGTGAAAGGCACACACATTATTACCTCGCAATTGGCTTTTTTCTCTTTCAGGAGATCATTCACCTGGCTGGCAAGCTCCACACCCTCCTCAAGGACGGTGTTCATCTTCCAGTTGCCTGCTACTATATTCTTTCTCATTGTTTAGATATTTGTCGTCTCCGCTCAGGCGCAGACGGTTTTAGTTTTGCAGTTGCAAAGTTAACCCTTTTTCATTTATCAAGCAAATCATGCTCACTTTAAGTGTGCTTAAAAACACCGGCTCACACCTCATTTTAGTGTTTTTTATATTTTTATATACACTATCTTCCCGCTATACGTCCTTGCGGCTCTTGCCGATTCTGATTATTATGACTAAATTTGCATAATTTATCCTCAATCATGGACTTTAAGCTCACATCAGAATATCAGCCCACAGGCGACCAGCCGGAAGCCATCCGCGAACTCGCAGACGGCGTTAAGGCGGGCCTCCCCCATCAGACCCTGCTCGGTGTCACCGGGTCGGGAAAGACTTTCACTATGGCAAACGTCATACAGGAGGTGAAACGTCCCACACTGATCCTTTCCCATAACAAAACTCTCGCGGCGCAACTGTATGCGGAGTTCAAGAATTTCTTCCCCGAGAACTCCGTGCAATACTTTGTCAGCTACTACGACTATTACCAGCCCGAAGCCTATATCCCCTCGTCTGATAAATATATCGAGAAAGACCTCATGATCAACGACCAGATTGAGCGTCTCAGGCTCTCTACCACTGCCGCCCTGCTATCTGGACGCCGTGATGTGGTCGTTGTCTCAAGCGTCAGCTGCATATATGGCATGGGTAATCCGGAAGATTTCCAGCAAAGCGTAATCAACATCAAGGTCGGGCAACGCATTTCAAGAAACGTATTCCTGCGCAAGCTCGTTGATTCGCTCTATTCACGCACCGAGATCGATCTCACCAACGGGCAGTTTCGTGTAAAAGGAGACACCGTCGACATAATGCTTTCTTTCGAGGAGATACAGCTCCGTGTGATATTCTGGGGCGACGAGATCGAGAAGATCCAGACCGTCGATCCTATCAACGGCTCTGTTTTGTCATCGCTCGAAGGATTCAACATATATCCGGCCAACATATTCGTCACCTCAAAGGAAAGGATGGCTTCAGCCATCGACCAGATCACGCTCGACCTCGGTACCCAGTGTGATTTCTTTGCCAAGGAAGGGAAGATCATGGAGGCAGACCGCCTTCGGGAACGTGTCACCTATGATCTTGAGATGATGAAGGAACTCGGCCATTGCTCAGGCATAGAGAACTATTCCCGCTACTTCGACGGGCGCGAACCTGGAATGAGACCGTTCTGCCTGCTCGACTATTTCCCCAAGGATTTCCTGACGATTATTGATGAGAGCCATGTCACACTTCCTCAGATTCGTGCCATGAACGGCGGCGATCTATCAAGGAAAATGAATCTCGTGGAATATGGATTCAGACTGCCCGCCGCCATCGACAACCGTCCGCTCAAGTTCGAGGAATTCGAGAATCTCACCCCTCAGACCATCTACGTAAGCGCCACCCCTGGCGACTATGAGCTTCTCCAGACGGAAGGTGTCTTTACTGAGCAGGTGATCCGCCCTACAGGCCTCCTGGATCCGGAAATAGAGATTCGGCCAACGATGAACCAGATCGACGATCTTATGGAACAGATCCAGCAGAGGATAGAGGCTGGCGAACGCACCCTCGTCACCACCCTTACAAAACGCATGGCCGAAGAACTGGACGAGCATCTCAGAAAATGGGGCATATCAAGTGCCTATATCCATAGCGACGTCGACACGCTGGAGAGGATAAGGATTCTCGAAGATCTCAGGGAAGGTGTATACGATGTGCTGATAGGTGTCAATCTTCTCAGGGAAGGGCTTGACCTTCCCCAGGTGAGCCTTGTCGCAATTCTTGACGCCGACAAAGAGGGATTCTTGCGCAACCACCGTTCCCTGACCCAGACTGCCGGAAGAGCGGCGCGAAACGTGCATGGGAAAGTGATAATGTATGCAGACAAAATCACCGACAGCATGCAGCGCACAATCGACGAGACAGACAGGCGCCGTGCGAAACAGATTCGATACAATGAGACCCATGGTATCACCCCCTCTCCTATTGTCAAAAAATCATCCGCTTCAGATCTGATTGATCTCTATTCCGGCGATAAAACCGCCAGCGCGGCTTCCGCCCAGGCCAAAAAAGAACGTGCTTCTGACAAAGCGCGACGTTCTGAGGCCACCACAGTTCATCCACGACCCTATATCGAGGAAGAGCATGAGATCGGCATGGTGGCTGATCCGGTCATCGAATATATGAGCACGGAGGAGCTATCGGCAAGGATCGACAGAATCACAGCCGATATGGTCGCCGCTGCCAAAAAGACTGAATTCATAGAAGCAGCCCGTCTGCGCGACGAACTTGTCGCTCTAAAGGCACTGCTTGAACAGAAAACCAACTCTGTGGAGGCATGAACAACAGGATCTCATCATTTCTTCCCACTTCCAAAGACGAGATGGATCGTCTCGGATGGTCACGTCCTGACATTATCCTATTCTCTGGCGACGCATATGTCGACCATCCCTCCTTCGGGGCGGCTGTAATAGGGAGGACTCTGCAAGCCGCGGGATACAAGGTGGCGATCGTCCCCCAGCCCAACTGGCGAGATGATCTTCGTGATTTCAAAAAGCTCGGTGCTCCACGACTATTCTTCGGTGTCTCCGCCGGAGCCATGGATTCAATGGTGAACCATTACACCGCCAACCGTCGTCTCCGCCACGACGATGCCTACACTGCGGGTGGCAAACATGGCATGAGACCCGACTATCCCACAATTGTCTATTCAAAGATCCTTAAAGAACTTTTTCCTGACATTCCGATTATCGCCGGTGGCATAGAGGCGAGTCTTCGCAGAGTCTCGCACTATGATTACTGGCAAGACCGCCTGCGTCCCTCAATTCTGGCTGATACGCCGGTCGATATGATCAGCTATGGCATGGGAGAACGCACGGTGTTGGAGATTGCGCGTAGGCTTGACCAGGGCGATGACATAGCGCAGATTACAGATATTCCCCAGACAGCGTTTTTCTCGTCCGGCACACCCGCACCTGACGACATAATTCTCGCAAGTTATGAGAAGTGTCTTTCCGACAAAAAAGCCCAGGCACTAAATTTCAGGCATGTGGAAGAGGAATCCAACAAATATCACGGCAAGGTGATGTGGCAGTCAACCCAAGGGAAGATGATACGTATCAATCCGATGTATCCACCAATGGACCAAGGGGAGATCGACGCCTCTTTCGACCTCCCGTACACGCGTATCCCGCATCCGCGCTACAAAGGGAAAACCATTCCCGCATACGAGATGATAAGACACTCCATCAATCTCCACCGGGGATGTTTCGGAGGATGCGCTTTCTGCACGATCTCCGCTCATCAGGGCAAGTTCATATCGTCGAGATCGAAGGATTCAATCCTGCGTGAGGCGAAGAAAATCTGTCAGATGGACGACTTCAAAGGCTACATCTCCGATCTGGGAGGGCCTTCGGCAAATATGTATGCGATGGGTGGCCGCGACAAGACTATTTGCAAGAGATGCGTGCGTCCTTCATGTCTGCATCCGAAGCCCTGCCCCAATCTCGACAACGACCATACGCAAATCCTCGACATATATAGGAGCGTCGATGCATTGCCGGAGGTGAAAAAATCATTTGTTGGGAGCGGAGTAAGATACGATCTGGCTATGGCTCCTGCTAAAAGTCCTCAGATCGACGCCATTAATCGGGAATATATACGTGAGCTGATCTGTTCCCATGTGAGTGGACGCCTGAAGGTTGCGCCCGAACACACTTCCGACAGAGTTCTCGACTGCATGAGAAAGCCGTCGTTCGACATGTTCAGGAAATTCAAATCTGTATTCGACGACATAAATACACGCAATAGCCTGAGGCAACAACTCATTCCATACTTCATATCTTCCCATCCCGCTTGCCGCGAGGAAGATATGGCTGAACTGGCAGCAATAACAAAAAGCCTTGATTTCCATCTCGAACAGGTACAGGATTTCACCCCCACACCTATGACGCTCGCCACGGAAATCTATTACACTGGCATACATCCATATACCGGAGAGAAAGTGTATACTGCCCGTTCAGCACAAGAGAAATTACGGCAGAGACAATTCTTCTTCTGGTATAAGCCGGATGCAAGACACGAGATTATGACGGAGCTTAGAAAACTCCACCGCAATGACTTGATAACGGCTCTTTATTCCGGGAAACCGTCATCTTCCTCTAAAGGGAGAAACATGGGCGTTGACAGGAAAGCCGACTCAGGCAACCGCCAATACAAGCCCGACCGGAGGATACCTCGTCGGAATGATAAAGACGGCTCCGGTCGCATTCCACGCTGACTTCTCGTTATCGTGTAATCGATCTGGTGAAAACTGCGAATCATTTATTTTTCCACTTATAACTCGATTTTCATGAACAAACTAAAAATCGCAATGAGCTCAATGCTTTTGCCAATCGTGTTGACAGGATGCGGCACAGGATCTCAGTCTTCCGAGAAAGTGATCGAGAAACCCGACATCAAGACCACCGATGGATTTTTCGCCCCTGAGGTTCTTGAGGCATTCGGGAGGATCTCCGAAGTCGCTCCCTCTCCCGACGGTACAAAGATTATCTTCACTCTTGCCTATGAGGATATCCAGGAAAACAAGGCTAACGCCGAGATATATTCCATGGACGCCGACGGGCAGAACATGAAAAGACTTACGACCACCGCGCCTTCTGAATCAAATCTGCAATGGATAGCTGATGGCACCAAAATTGCCTTCCTCCGCAAAGATGACGCTTCTAAGAAAATGCAGATTTTCGTAATGAATGCCGATGGTTCGGATGTGAAACGGGTGTCTGATGTTGAGAACGGCATAGAATGTTTCGTCATATCTCCCGACGGAACAAAAATCATCTACGGATCCCCGGTGAAAGCATTCAACAAGGACGAGGACCTCTTCAAAGACCTTCCCCTCACATCCGGCCGCGTTGTAGACGACCTTATGTATAAGCACTGGGATGAATGGGTCACCGAGATTCCACATCCTTTCCTGGCTGATTTCAGTGTTGATGGCATAAGCGGCGCCGTCGATATAATGGAAGGGGAGCCTTTCGAATGTCCGATGCGGCCTTTCGGAGGCACGGATGCGTTCGCTTGGTCGCCCGACAGCAAGACACTCGTCTACGTATCGCGTAAGCTCAAAGGTCAGGATTACGCATTCTCTACCGACAGCAATCTCTATCTCTATGACCTTGCGTCGAAATCAACAACCTGTCTCACTGAGGAGATCCCCGGCTACGATACAAATCCGGCATTCTCGCCCGATGGAAAGTCACTTGCATGGCTCTCTATGAAGACTGCGAAGTTTGAAAGCGACAAGAAGCGTCTGATGATCCTTGACATTGCTTCGAAAGAGAAACGAGACCTCACGGAACAATGGGACTACTGGCCCGAGCAGATCGCCTGGTCAAAGAACGGCGACGCTATATGGTTCGCAGGTTATTATCAAGGGGTTGAACCGATTTTCAAGATAGATGTCAAGACCTGCGCCATTGATACTGTCGCCATGGATGTCTGCGATTTTTCGACTGTCACACCCGTGGCCGACAACGCGGTCCTCACTCTCCGGCACTCCATGAGCGCTCCAAACGAGATATGCCTTGTGCGAACTGATAATAAAGAAGTAAAGGAACTCACATCCGTCAACAAAGAACTGCTGTCGCAACTCAAACTCGGAGAAGTCAGAAAAGTGATGGTACCCACCACCGACGGCAAAGAGATGTGCACATGGGTTATCCTGCCCCCGGATTTTGATCCGTCAAAGAAATATCCGGCGCTTCTTTACTGTCAGGGTGGTCCTCAGCAGGCTGTAAGCCAGTTCTGGAGCTATCGATGGAATTTCATGATAATGGCAGCTCACGGCTACATAGTGATCGCACCCAACCGCCGTGGCCTCCCGGGATTCGGAACGGAATGGAACGAACAGATCTCAGGCGATTACGGAGGTCAGAATATGAAAGACTACTTCTCAGCTGTTGATTATATGGCAAAGGAGCCGTATGTCGATGAGAAGCATATAGGTGCCGTGGGAGCAAGCTATGGTGGATTCTCTGTCTACTGGCTCGCCGGACATCATGAAAACCGCTTTGCCGCGCTCGTCGCACATGCCGGCATTTTCAACCTCCAGTCGCAGTATCTCGAGACTGAGGAGATGTGGTTTGCAGACTATGATCTCGGAGGTCCCTTCTGGGACAAGAACAATGCTGTGGCGCAGCGCACATATTCAAATTCACCACATCTCTATGTCGATCAGTGGACAGCCCCGATACTTGTTACCGTCGGAGAACTCGACTACCGCATTCTTGCCTCTCAGGGCATGATGGCTTTCAATGCCGCGAAAATGAGAGGTCTTGAAGCAGAGATGCTCGTATTCCCTGACGAGAACCATTGGATTCTGAAGCCTCAGAACGCTATCCTCTGGCAGAGGGTGTTTTTCCGTTTCCTCGACAAATATCTCAAGGAAAACAAAAAGTAATTGTTTTTACTCATACCTCAAACAATTCCAAAGCCGGTCTGGAAAAACCAGACCGGCTTTTTTTATCGCACGGATCCATTTATATAATATACATTATCGTATTTTTGATTTTCTCCGGCAAATTAATCATGTTTTCCCATCCACCCGTATTGTAAAATTCGCTATCTTTGCATCGCTATCTAAACTGAATTTAAATAACAATGCGGCTATCTGATCTTAAGCCGGGACAGACCGGTGTGATTACTAAAATATTAGGCCATGGAGCATTTCGCAAGCGCGTCATGGAGATGGGCTTCGTGAGAGGCAGAAAAGTGAGAATGGTACTCAATGCCCCTCTTCAGGATCCTATCAAGTACAGTCTTATGGATTATGAGGTGTCTTTGCGTAGAGCTGAGGCGAATCTCATAGATATTGAGCCTCTCGAGGAATGGGAAAAGACAGACGGTACTGATCAACAGTCAGGCGTCAGGAATTCCGGCGCGGACATATCCGGGAAAGTGGCCAAAGACAAAATTATAAACATAGCTCTTGTTGGTAACCCTAACTGTGGAAAAACGTCTCTATTCAATCTTGTGTCAGGCGCACATGAACATGTTGGCAATTATGCAGGGGTCACTGTCGGAGCAAAAGAGGGTTCGTTGAAATACAAAGGATATCTTCTGAATATAGTCGATCTTCCCGGCACATATTCCCTTTCCGCATACTCGCCGGAAGAACTGTATGTGATGAGATATCTCAAAGAGGAGACCCCTGATGTGATTGTCAATGTGGTCGTGGCTTCAAACCTTGAGCGAAATCTATATCTTACAACAGAACTTATAGATATGAACCGAAGCATGGTGATATGCCTCAACATGTATGATGAGCTCGAACGAAGCCATGCCGTGCTCGACTATGAGACATTGGGGAAAATGCTCGGAGTGCCTATCGTGCCCACGAAAGCATCTACCGGATGGGGCGTCGACAATCTGCTCGACACTATTATCCAGGTATATGAGATGAAGAATCCTGACACTCGCCATATCCACATAAAGATGCGTCCTGAAGTCGAGCAGGGTGTCTCCGCACTCAACGACAGCATGAAGGAGGATACGAATGTCACCCACAGGTTCTCTCCGCGCTATCTCGCGATCAAGATGCTTGAACGAGACCCTGAAGTGGAGCACATACTACAGGATTACCCGGGCTACACAAAATGGTGTGACATACGCGACCGCGAGGCGGCGAGGATTGAGAAAGAACTTGGCGACGATCCAAACTCTGTGATCGCTTCCGAGAAATACGGCTTTATTCAGGGAGCGCTCGCAGAAACGCTCAAGAATGGAGAACGCGGTGAAGAGGAATCAACAAGGATAATCGATGCTTTCGTCACAAACAAGCTTTTCGGATTCCCTATCTTCCTTCTTGTGATGTGGCTGATGTTCTGGGCTACTTTCCAGATCGGGTCATATCCTATGGAATGGATAGAATCTGTCGTCAGCTGGATCTCGACAGCTGTAGGACAATATATGGCTGACGGGCCATTGAAAGATCTTATCCTCGATGGCGTCATAGGAGGTGTGGGGGGTGTCATCGTATTCCTGCCTAACATCCTCATTCTCTATGCTTTCATCTCTTTTATGGAAGATTCGGGCTACATGGCCCGCGTGGCTTTCATAATGGACAGGCTGATGCATAAGATGGGACTTCACGGCAAATCGTTCATACCCTTGGTAATGGGATTTGGCTGCAACGTGCCGGCTATAATGTCAACAAGAATCATCGAGAGTAAGTCAAGCCGTCTCATAACGATCCTCATCAATCCTTTTATGAGTTGTTCTGCGAGAATCCCCATATATGTCCTGTTGGCAGGCGCGTTCTTCCCTGCCCACGGCACCTGGGTGTTCTTCGGACTGTATCTGCTCGGAATAATAGTCGCAGTGCTCACGGCAAGGATGCTCAGGAGGTTTTGGTTCAAGAAAGACGAGACTCCTTTTGTCATGGAGCTTCCCCCTTACCGCATTCCCACGGCCAAAGCCACGATGCGCAACATGTGGTCGAAAGCACGCCAATATCTCAACAAGATGGGTGGAGTGATCCTCGTGGCTTCCGTCATTATCTGGGCTCTTTCCTATTTTCCGAGATACGATGCCTCTGAGGTGCCCGCTTCATTCAAGGAGAAAGCGCTCGCGGAGAGGCCTCAGACCACACTTGACGATTCGGATCCAGAACGTCTCGAGCAACTGATAGTAAATGAATACCAGCAGGAACACTCAATATTGGGATACATAGGAAAAGCTTGCGAACCTGTTGTCAGGCCTATGGATTTCGATTGGAAAACGTCCTGCTCCCTGCTTGCCGGATGTGCCGCGAAGGAGGTCGTGGTCTCCACTCTTGGCGTGCTGTATGTCGGTGACGATGATGCCGAGGCTCTTTCAAAGAGATTGACAATCCCCTCCCCTGTGACCGGGAAAGCACCTTTTGATCCGGCCAAAGCTCTCGCCTTCATGGTCTTTGTCCTTCTCTATTTCCCATGTATTGCCACTGTCGTGGCTCAGGTTAAAGAGACTGGGAGCTGGAAATACGGAGCTTTCTCGATCGCCTACAACACGGCGATCGCATGGGTTATGTCGTTCGTGACCTATCGTATAGCTCTGCTTTTCATGTGAACCATACCCTCCATTGACCGAAAAATGACAGACAAGATAGAAAGAGAGAAGAGAGTAGTTGAGAAGATGATTCGCATCTTCTGCCACCATCATCACAACACCGCGTCTGCCGAACTTTGCGATGATTGCGACAGGCTTCTCGACTACTGTCGCATGCGCCTTGACCGATGCCCGAAAGGGGAGTTAAAGTCAAGCTGCAGAAAATGCGAGATACACTGTTACTCCCCTTTGATGAAACAGAAGATAAAGGCTGTGATGAGATATGCAGGCCCGAGAATGATCCTCTATCATCCGGTCGATGCCTTGCGTCATATGATCTCCGAACTAAAATAATGAAATAAAACAGTGGCGGCGAAATCTCAATATAGTGTTTCGCCGCCATATATATATTCACAACCGTATGAGTACAACCGATTCCTGCCACATCGCCTCGATTCGCAAGGCTACGTCTGCCGACATCCCGGAGATATTGAAAATAATGGATTCTGCGAGAGCCTTCCAGAGATCTCTCGGATTCGTGCAATGGAAAGACGGATATCCATCTGTGGAAATAATAGAATCCGACATCTCACAGGGAGGGGCAAGGGTGTTCATTATCGACGGGATTATCGAAGCTTACGCATTTCTCGCCTTTGGAGATCCGGCTTACGATGAATTACCCGATAACCTGTGGAAATTTAAAGGCAACTATGGGGTGGTTCATCGGCTGGCTGTATCAGACCGACACAGGGGACATGGAATATCATCAGCGATATTCCAGATGATCGAATCAGAATATCGCCGTGAAAATATCTGGATCGTAAGAGTCGATACCGGAGAGAATAACATAGTGATGCGGAAAATAATGGCTCGCAATGGATATTCTCCATTAGGATTGCATAACTTTATTTGGGGGCCGCGACTCGTTTTTGAAAAACGTATATTCCCGTGATGCCTCACGGAATCATCATCTTTCCCGACTACCGGCTATCTCAGGAGAGCCATTATCGCGTATAATCACATATTACCTCTTGCTATCATCGACATGACCAGACAACAGACGGCTATCGAACTTGTGAGGAGAAAAGTGACGAGGTGCCGCATTGTCTTGCTCTCGAATCTGCGGTTGACATAGGGTTCAACGATATGCGAGCCTGCGCAATAGGCCATTAGCAGTAGGAAACTGTTGTAAAATCCCATTTCTTATGATAATTTAAGTTTTTCGATTAATTCATGTCCTTGGAATAAAAGTGTCGACACACCACCACGCCGCAACCACTATGACAAACCAACTGATCCACATGAGCGATTTGGCGAGACGGTCGGCAGGATACCTCCTGTTTATCCATTTCTCTACCAGGACTTGGGCCACAACCAGAACAAATGCAGAAACCAATATGATTAAAAATCTGTTCATAAACGATTATTTGTTTTAAATATGAAAGATTTTGATTGTTTAGTGTTAAAAACATTCTTCCAGATTTCAACATTTATCTGAAGTGATTGGTTTACGACTTCATTCATTATAACCATGTTTATATCTACTTGCCACACGACATACGACAGAATAGCCCGGGAATCTGATCAGATTCCCGGGCTATTCTGTCGTATGTCGTGTCTGAACACTCCTTGTCAGTCGTTGTCAGCCGGCTGATCGGCGACTTCAGGATTGAACTTCAATGGCTCATAGGTGGCTGTAGGTTTCTCATCACCCTCACCGTATGAGACTGTGATTGTCCCCCCTATCTGACCCTCGGCATTGAGTCTGAGCATGACTTCCGCAAGCTCGTCCTCAAGGTATTTCTGAAGCGAACGCTTCAGCGGCCGGGCTCCGAAATTCCGGTCATACCCCTTTGTGGCAATGAAATCCTTAGCCTCATCAGTAAGGACAAGTTTGAACCCAAGTTTCTCAACTCGCTCGAAGAAATCCTTAAGCTCAATGTCGATAATCTTGAAGATGGATTCCTTTTCAAGCTGATCAAACATTATTATATCATCCACCCTGTTGAGGAACTCAGGGGAGAAGGCCTTGTTGAGAGCCTTGGATATAACACCATGGGCCTGTTCTTTGGAGACAGTCTCTGTGTTGAATCCGATACCTCCCCCGAAATCTTTAAGCTGTCTCGATCCCACATTGCTCGTCATGATCAATATGGTATTCTTGAAATCTATCTTGCGTCCGAGGGAATCTGTAAGACGGCCCTCGTCCATAACCTGCAGAAGAAGATTGAACACATCGGGATGAGCCTTCTCTATCTCGTCGAGAAGCACCACGGAATAAGGATGACGGCGCACTTTCTCTGTCAGTTGGCCCCCCTCCTCGTATCCGACATATCCCGGAGGCGCTCCGACAAGACGTGACACGGTGAATTTCTCCATATATTCACTCATATCCATCCTTATCAGCGCATCCTTGGAATCAAATAGATACTCCGCGAGTTTCTTTGCAAGATGGGTCTTGCCGACACCGGTCGGTCCGAGAAACATGAAGACTCCAATCGGCTTCTCCGGATCCTTCAGACCTATACGGTTGCGCTGAATCGCCTTCACTACTTTCTGGATAGCATCATCCTGACCGATGACAGATCCTTTCAGGCTGCTTCCCATCTTGAGAAGGCGTGAACCCTCAGCCTGGGCTATGCGCTGCGTAGGCACTCCTGTCATCATGGCAACAACCTCTGCCACCTTGTTCTCGTCCACCTCCTGACGCTCGCTGTCAAGACGCTTTTCCCAGTCAGCCTTTGCACGGTCGAGTTCCTCTTTCTTTTTGGTCTCCTTGTCGCGCAGCGAGGCTGCAAGTTCGAAATTCTGTGCCTTGGCAGCTGCATATTTTTCCTGAGTTGTCTTGTCGAGATCTTTCTCAAGCCGCTCAATCTCCTCAGGAACCACGATATTGGTGATATGCACACGCGAACCGGCCTCGTCAAGTGCGTCAAGAGCCTTGTCAGGGAAATTTCGATCGCTGACATAGCGCTCGGTCAGATCGATACATGCCTGCAGGGCATCATCAGTATATGTCACGTTATGGTGTTCCTCATACTTTCCTTTCACCTGCTGGAGTATCTGGAGCGTCTCCTCCGGTGTGGTAGGCTCAACCATCACTTTCTGGAATCGACGCTCAAGAGCACCGTCTTTTTCGATGTTCTGGCGGTATTCATCAAGTGTGGTGGCGCCGATACATTGTATTTCACCTCTCGCAAGTGCAGGTTTAAGCATATTGGCGGCATCCATCGAGCCGGGGGCGCCTCCGGCACCGACAATTGTATGGATCTCGTCAATAAACAGGATAATGTCCGGATTTTTTGAAAGCTCATCAAGCACAGCCTTGATTCGCTCCTCAAACTGGCCCCTGTATTTTGTGCCTGCAACCATCCCGGCCATGTCAAGCCCCACGACACGCTTGCCAAAAAGCACACGTGATACCTTACGCTGCACAATGCGCAGGGCAAGGCCTTCGACAATCGCCGACTTACCTACTCCGGGCTCTCCTATGAGCACAGGATTGTTCTTTTTCCTTCTTGACAGGATCTGCGCGAGACGCTCTATCTCGCGTTCGCGACCCACCACAGGATCAAGCCTCCCTTCTGAGGCTGCCTTTGTCATGTCATAACCGAATTTATCAAGAGCCGGCGTGTCGTTGCCACCCTTTCCTCCTGTCGGCTTCTTTCCGAATTTAGGAGATGAAGCGCTTTTGGAGGTATCATTGCCTTTGAAAGGCGATACCTCCTCATCATCTTCATCCTCGCTGAATTCCGGCCCATCGGTAGGAGCGGCAGCTTCAGAAAGATTCTGTATTGATATATCAAAATTAAGATACTTCTCTTTTAATTCCTTAAGAAAACTGCTGTCCATGGAACGCTGGTCATGTATAAGGGCCAACAGGATATGCTCGCCCGATATTGACACCGCGTTCATCTTACGCGCCTCCGACGTGGCAAGCTGCAGATGTCTTATCGCTGAAAGGGATATCTTGAATTGCTGCTCAAACAAAGTCGTGGTCTCAGCCGGAGCCTCCGCATTGGCAAGATAATTCTCAAGCTCCCTCGTCATCTCTTCGACAGGCACTTGCAGCTGGCGCAATATCTTGAACGCGTATCCGTCTTTATTACGGAGAGCACCGAGCACAAAATGTTCGCTCAGGATAGCTGGCGACTGGAAGTTGCGCATCTCGACAAGTGCTGTCTCCAGAATCGGACGGAATTTCTTTGAAAAATCGTTCTTCATCAATATATGAATGTTTTTGTCTTTTCTCTATGTTTGCGGCCTCTTTTATTAAAGAAAACCGGAATGTTATAAATAATACGCTATTTATTAGAGATTTGTTGCAAATGCCGTGCCAATTTTATATCCAATTCCAAAATTAATGTTAAGACACCATCCCATATTTCATCCAACTCTAAAGATCATTATTAGCATACAGTTTTGCAAGACATTGCGTATCAGTATTATAAATAAACAATAATTCAGCTGCGCCAAACCAGTGCCGTCGAGACGCCGCAAATAGCAATCCTCATAATAAATCTTAGACCGGAAAATATCCAAGCCAACAACGCCAATTATCCTCCGGCATCCAGCGCAATGCCGATTGCCATACGTTAGTCATCCGTAATAATAGTCTTCCGCCACACCATCCGCGCGGGGAAGCGACCGATATTCCATGGCGAAATTTAATAAATATTAGCTTGGCCATATGAACAAATTTTATTAACTTTGCTCCTTGGAAGAAATACGGCCTTTCCTCATTTTTGCTCTCCAGGGAACGGCCGGATTTAACAAGAAACCTTTAGAACATGCAAGGAGACGACAAGATTATTCCGATAAACATCGAATCGGAAATGAAGAGCGCCTATATCGACTACTCCATGTCGGTGATAGTGTCGCGTGCCCTGCCGGATGTCAGAGACGGCTTCAAGCCCGTCCATCGTAGAGTGCTGTATGGCATGAACGAACTCGGGAACTTCTATTCCGGCGACACCAAGAAATCAGCACGTATCGTAGGTGAGGTGATGGGTAAATATCACCCCCACGGTGATTCTTCCATATATTTCACAATGGTCAGGATGGCTCAGGAGTGGTCGTTAAGATATCCCCTTGTCTTCGGACAGGGAAACTTCGGCTCTATCGACGGAGACTCCCCCGCCGCCATGCGTTACACTGAGGTCAAGCTTGCTCGTATGGGAGAGGAGATGTTGCGTGACATCGACGCTGACACAGTGGATTTTGTCCCGAACTTCGACAATACTCTCTCTGAGCCGTCAGTGCTTCCGACACGCATCCCCAATCTCCTCGTTAACGGAGCTTCCGGCATCGCTGTCGGCATGGCGACAAATATGCCTCCACACAACCTCACCGAGTCGCTCAACGCTTCAGTCGCACTCATCGACAATCCCGATATCGATGTAGAGGGCCTTATGGAATTTGTCAAGGCTCCCGATTTCCCCACCGGAGGTGAGATATTCGGGCTCCAGGGCGTAAAAGACGCTTTCACAACAGGCCGCGGACGCATCCTGATACGCGCAAAAGCGGAGATTGAAAGCGACGGATCACATGATCAGATCATTATTTCCGAGATCCCTTACGGAGTGGTCAAGAACGATCTTGTGAAGAGCATCGCCGATCTTGTGGAGGAGAAAAAGATTGACGGCATTGCCGACATCACCGATACTTCCGCCAGAGGACAGATGCATATTGCCATCGACATCAAGAGAGACGCCAACGCCAAGGTCATCCTGAATAAGCTTTTCAAGATGACTCAGCTTCAGACATCGTTCAGCGTCAATAATGTGGCTCTTGTCAACGGCCGTCCGAAGACTCTCAATCTGAAAGAACTCCTTCAGGCATTTGTAGATCACCGTCACGATGTGGTGATACGTCGCACCCGATATGAACTTCGAAAAGCTGAAGAACGCGCCCATATCCTGAAAGGATTGATGATCGCCTGCGATAATATTGACGAAGTGATTTCCATAATCCGCTCAAGCCAGACAACCGACGAGGCTCGCTCTCGTCTTTCAGACAGGTTCGGGCTTGATGAGATACAGACAAGAGCAATCGTGGAGATGCGTCTCCGTCAGCTCACTGGCCTGGAAATGGAAAAACTGCGCGCCGAATATGACGATCTCATGAAACTGATCGCCCATTTGAATGACATCCTTAACAATGATGAGGTTTGCCGTGATGTCATGAAACAGGAGCTCATTGAGATCCGGGATAAGTACGGCGACGAGCGACGCACAAAGATCAACATGTTCTCCGGCGATCTTAACGCTGAGGATTTCTATCCTGACGATGAGATGATAATCACCATCTCACATCTCGGATACATCAAGCGCACTCCCCTTTCTGAATTCCGTGCGCAGCATCGTGGTGGCGTCGGAGCCAAAGGAAGCGACACGCGTGATTCCGACTTCATCGAGCATATTTATCCGGCCTCCAACCACAATTATATGCTATTCTTCACCCAGAAGGGACGTTGTTACTGGCTTAAGGTGTATGAGATTCCGGAATGTGCGAAAAACTCAAAGGGACGTGCGATCCAGAATCTTCTCAACATCGAGGCCGACGACTGTGTCAACGCCTTTATCCGGGTGAAACATCTCAACGATAAGGAATACATTAACACTCACAACCTTATTTTCTGCACGAAAAAAGGTGTTATCAAGAAGACTTCACTCGAGGCTTACTCACGCCCCAGAGCAAATGGAGTCAACGCGATTATAATCCGGGAAGACGACCAGCTCATTCAGGTTAGGCTTACTGACGGGAATGCAGAGATCATTCTCGCCAACAAAGAGGGCCGCGCCATAAGATTCCATGAGAGTAAAGTCCGTGAAATGGGAAGGATGTCCACAGGCGTGAGAGGTATGACTCTCGGCGATGGAAACGATGAGGTTGTAGGAATGATAACAATGACCGGAGCTCCCGACGAAACCGTAATGGTTGTGTCGCAAAACGGATATGGCAAGCGTTCCCCCCTCGAAGACTACCGTGTGACCAACCGCGGAGGCAAGGGAGTGAAGACGCTTAACATCACGGATAAAACCGGAGATCTGGTTGCGATTAAGAATGTCAACGACTCCAACGACCTCATGATAATCAATCAGAGCGGGATCACCCTGCGTCTCCCTGTGGCTGGCATAAGGGTGATGGGACGCGCGACCCAGGGTGTGCGCCTTATCGATCTTACAAAACGTGGCGACACAATCGCTTCCGTGTGCAAGGTCAACTCCGATCCTGAGGAGGAGGTCGAAAAGGAGATGGCCGACGAAAAAGCCGATATGCCCGAGATGACTAATGAAGACATCTCAGATATGGCTGATGTCCCCGTCACTGAGACTGAGGAGCCTGAATCCGATGACAGAGAAGTCGGACCTGATTCTGAAGAGATAGAATAAACAATCATCAACCTTCATAAATTTAGATATGAAAAAAGTATTTGCTTTTGCGCTTTGTATCGCAGCCATAGGGTCTGCCGGCGCACAGAAGGCCAATGTCGACCAGGCCAGCAAGCTGGCCGGCAAGACCGATCAGCTTAACAATGCCCGCAACCTGATCAAACAGGCCATGGAGAACCCTGAGACCCAGAACGATGCCCGCACATATTTTGTCGCCGGCCAAATCGAGCTGGACGCTTATGACAACGCGACGAAAGCGAAGATGATCAATCCCGACGATCCCTCCGCAAAACCCGCTGTCATGGCCGACGAGCTCATGAATGCTTATAAGTATTTTCTCAAGGCTCTTCCCCTCGACAGTCTGCCCGACGCCAAAGGGAAAGTGAAGCCCAAATACTCCAAAGACATCCTCAACAAAGTAGCCGGCCATGCCAATGATTTCTTCACGGCAGGTGCTAACTATTTCAACGAAAAGATGTATTATCCCCAGGCTTACGAGGCATTCACCGTATACGGTGATCTTCCCGCTTCTGGAATGATGGGCAAAGCTGCCGCGCTTATTCCTGCCGAGCAGATTGCCACGGCATATTTCAACGCTGGCCTTTCCGCATACTCCGGAAATGCTGTTGAAGAGAGCGCCGCAGCTTTCAAGAAAGCTCGTCAGGCCGGATATGAGCAGCCCGAAGCATACATCTATGAGATAGCATGCTGGCAGACTCTCGCCCAGCGCGATGAGAGCCGTTCGGCTGAGGCTCAGAAACAGATCATGGATGTTGCCAAGGCCGGTCACGAGAAATTCGGTCTCGAGCAGTCTATATTCATCAACAACATGATCAATTCTCTCGTTGTCGACGGAAAAATCCAAGAAGCCCTCGACGAGCTCAATAAGGTGATTGCCGCCAATCCTGACAACGCCAACCTTCTCGGACTCCGCGGATATGTATATGACCGTCAGGAGAACGATGACGCATCTGAGGCAGACTACCGTAAGGCCGCATCGATGTCGGGCGTAGACTTCGAGACCCTTAAAAACGCCAGCAAGAAGATCTTCCGCATTGGCACAAAGAAATGGGATGCCATCGAAGGTGCGTCCGCTGAGGCCGCACAGGCTCGCAAGGATGTGAAGACCAATTATTTCGACGCTGCCAAACAGATCGCCGAGCAGGCTCAGGCCATGAAAGCTGACGACTCTGATCTCCAGTCGCTCATGGAGAGCATCAACTATGTGCTTGAGACATACTTCAATAATTGATTTTTCAATCTCACAGTCAAAGGCGGGGCTCCCTATGGGGTCCCGTTTTTTTATTCCCCTACTTGTCTTTCAGACTTGAATCAACTGACTGCACCGTTGCCTTCGCATAGTGTTTTATCATTGTTTCCCTCAGACAGGGAGACGCCAAGCGCATTTCCTTCTTCTGGTAGTTGTTGTGATCCACGCCTGAGGGCGTTTTCTTCACCGGCACCAGAAAACTAAGAGGTTGTTTAAAAACGATTGTTAACGGAAGTGAGTTTGCGAAGGGTAAT
>CAJUQP010000002.1 GCA_910588245.1 uncultured Muribaculaceae bacterium
CATTTACTCCAGTCGGGATTACCGTCCTCAAATGAAATGAGAAATGCTTTGTCATCATCAGTCAATCCTTGATTTGCTACTTCAAGCAGATTTAATCTCGCTTTTTGATAATCATCATAACTGAATGGTTCATCTGTCATCCCCTCAAACTGATTGTCGAGAGCCTCCTGCTGGTCAATAGGATTTGGATTCAAGGATTCAATGATTGGCTTGTCGCTTCCAAGAAGGCAGAGCATAAAACCATTCTTAACAGTCTCGAAATCATCGGATGTCATGTCTCTGCAATCGAACAGGTCTCGCGGATGTTGACGGCTGAGTGCAGCTGCAATCTTTCCGCCATAGAGCTGGCTCCATGACACGATATTGGCAAAGCAACTCATGCCAAATTCCTCTTTGGCTTTTTCGCAAATCTGAATCTTTTCGGTATCGCCTAAAATTCCTCTCTTGGTTCCGTTGACCTCAATCTTGATTGTCGTTCCATCCTTGACACATTGCAGTTTCCACACATCAGGCTTATGGATGACGCGAATTTGAAAACGGCTCTCTCAATAGCCGTTTTCAAATTCGCAAGATGCGTGTTTATGTTCTTTAGACTCGTATCGCGGTCTTCCAATGGTATATAGGTCACATCTATGTCAATCGAATATCTCGGAAGATTCCTATGGAACAGATTTATTGCAGTTCCTCCATGTACGGCGAAATCCTTTATCTTGAAGACGAGCGGCATCACTCTGATAAGAAGTGCAACCTGTCGGCGGTATATGTCATTCATAAACATTTAATTCTTTAGGGACGGTAATGCGATACTTGGAAATGTAAACTCCATTGTCAACGAGCTGAAGTTTGGAAGTAGTCAGACCGAATTTATCCATGTCGAGCATATCAAACCAATAATGCCCGGCTTTCTCGGCCATATATAGAAACATCCTTTTTACCCGCTGGCTCGATGTGTTTTCAAGCGCGGTCTGTACTTTGTCAGGATCAAGTGATGTCAGCTGCTCCATTATATAATACAGATCCATATAATTATAATAATCCGGCACGAGATGCAGACATTCCAGAAATGCCTGTTCCGGCGATGATAATAATAAGGAGAGTCCGTTTCTGTCAATGGATTGGGTTGCCGGATTCTTAAAGATACAGGTATGAAACGGCACTATCGTCATGTCGTACTTTTCACTCCTGACCCAATCATCGACGTTTCCGTTCTTAAAAGCGACCATGAGCCGAGGTTTACCCATCGGCACGTAATGATTGAATCCGAAAAGCTCAAGCGCGGAATGTGCAGCTATCCGCGCTTTGTTTCCGGTCTGAAGATTGTAGCTATATACCGAAGCCAACGCCGAAAGACTATCATTCTTTCTATACATAATCCCACGCGACAACCCTTCGAGCCAACCTGAATCCCGGTATCTCTTTATGAGTTGGGCGGAGTATCCCTCTTTTCGAAGCCAAGCGGCAAACAGAAGTCCGCCGGGAACAGCATCGGAAAGAAGCTGGTTGATTTTAGATGTTGTTACTATACTCATAGTTGATTATCGCATTAAAATATCAACCACAAAGTTAATCAAAAAGTTTGAATAGATAAACTATCAAGTTGAAAATATTGAGCAATAATATACCATAAGTATATCACTAACATAATTTTTCAACCATCTATGATCGCTTTCCTAATTCTTTGGGAGGGGTCACTAAGTATTGATAAAAATAAGCGCCTGACTTTCAAGATTGATTGTCGGACGTATGTCTGTCGCCGCCGGATCGTCAGCATACAGTTCGGCAACAGAGCCGCCGACAAAGACGACATCACGACACAGGTCTCCCAGCCCTGCGGCTATGATTTTAAGCCGGGTTACATTACTTGACATCATAGGTAGAAAGTATTGAGTCCAGTTCCACTTTGGCGAGTTCCACTTCTCTGGTACGACCTATCCGAAAAACGTCGGCGATTGCCAGAAGACTATGCAGCATCGGATCAATCCTTACAGCCTCCGGAACAGTCCGATAAAGCGGAACAATAGCTTCCCCGCGTATATTACCTTTTGCGTCCGGCCACACATACGCATCCTTTCCCGATAGAATTTTCTCATTCAACGGCGGAGCGGATATTGCGGTGGCGATTCCGCGCACTTTTGCCTGCGGCTGCACAGGAAAAACATATTTCAGACCGTGAACCATAAATTCCTTTAGGGCAAGTATGTTTACACGTTGTTTCAGATTGTCAATCAGACGGGCAATGCGGCATCGTTCCAGAGCTTCCGATACTTCCGATGCACTTATGCCGAGTTCTTTGGCAATCTGGGCATTTGTCATACCTCGGCCTGTCAAAGTGACTTTCTTCAACAGAATCACTATATCCTGTGGACGCATACCATTATGTGATTTAGTCATTTATACAATGTCATTTGCAATTCGCGAATTGCAAATTTGATAAGAAATATCGGATTGAACAAGCCATTCGTGATTTTTTGGTCTTATACCGGTCCTCAATCCGATAGGATTAGACACGAAAAAAACCTCGGAACTACTTGATAGTCCGAGGTTTGTCTCGAATATTCCGATTTAGTTCGGAAGTACATAGTGGAGGTGGAGGGACTTGAATCTTTCACTCCAAATGCAGTTATATCAATGATTTAGATATGGGGTATCAGCAAGTGGTAACGAGATGGTAACGGAAAACTCCGTATCTCTCGACGGCTCTCTTGCCGTGACTGAAATGAGGTATTCAGGTAGTGCAAAGTTAGCAAAATATTCGCTGGAAATCAAGACAGAAGGTTCATTTTAACGATTCTTATGTCGAATGTTAACATTATTAGCGGGACGCAAATGCAGGCTCAAGAATCTCCAGCTCAAGTGCTGATTCTATTTTGGAGATAGTCTCGATAGAGAGGTTTTCCGTCCCCTTCAAGACTCTTGAGATATATTGCTGCGAGCAACCCATCTTTGCCGCTAAAGATTTTTGTGTAAACCCCAGTTCTTCCATTCTGTCGAGCATCATCATGGCTATGCGTTGCGAATAGCGAAGCCACGACTTGTTCGCCATACGCCATTCAGCATTCTCCCGCCAACGTGAGGGAGTAGCGCTTTCATGCTCTTTCAGCCGTGATATTATTTCTTCTTTAGTCTTCATCGTAAACTCCTTTCTTAACTGATTTCTGCAAGATAGTCCCTGAAGGAATCCATATCTGAAATATCATTGGCAAGCAAGAAATTTCTTACCTTTTCCATTCGGGCCAACTCCACTAATGTGTGCTCCCGTTCCTGCATTGTTCGCGTCAGTTTGATTGCTCCGCCTGTTATCACATAAATTCCCGGTTCAAGTTTTATTGCATATATCCTCAGCCAGGAAGCATGACGGGGAGTGTTACGTAACCTCGCCTTTTCCTTGCCCAAAAGCATCTCTGATGTGCGGCTATTCTCTAACGGACGAAAGATTTTGTCGAGATCTGCCTCGGGAGAGATATCCATGATAAGGCATTGCAGGCGTTCGCTGTCCTCTATAGTGTCATAAATAGCCTCGTTCACATCGGTTATCTTGAAGTAAGATGCCAAATCTCCGATATTCTCCTTAAAAAAGGAACGAAGCCACACCACATCATTCCATTGGTCAAGAATGGTGTCAAGAACATTGTCGAGGCAGTTGTCATACCTTACTGCCCAGAGATTTTCGTTGTCTGTAATCCTGTCAAATTCCATGTCTGAGATTTTGTGCAAAGATAATAATTCTTTTCGAGTTTAACAACTTAAAAGTTGTATTTGTTCGGATTGAAGATTTGAAGATTTACTTAGACGAGCTGGAGTTGACGTTTAACCGTTTCAACGGAGGTGTTCAGCAGAGCGGCCGCTTTCGAGAACGATATGATTTCATCGGCGAGGGCGCGGTAAACCATTCTTACAAATCGTCCGGTAGTCTCCGGTATCGCCATTGATTGCTCTACGACAGCTCTGAAATCCTGGAAACTACGTTTCTTTTTCAGATAGCCATCATAGCGACGGTCGGTTATAACTTCAAGGCGGCGCATGGCCTCCATGATTGCATCGATGGATATGCCGTATTGCTTCTGGAGGTCCGAGAGTTCCGCCAGCGATATATCATGTCTTTTGATTCCGATACGGGAAAGTAGCACAGATGACGGCAATAATAGTTCGCTTGCGAAAATGTTGCATAAATTTTCTATTTCCTTTGCCTTCATATCGCCTTTGAACCTCATCAGTAGATGTCCAAGCTCATGAAGCAGTGCGAAACGCTTCCGCTCAGGAGTCAGATTGTCATTGACAACAATGACCGGAATATCGTCATTGGCATATCCGCTGCGACCCTCGAAAGAGTCATCCTCAGATATTTCTATGACCTTGATGCCATTATCTTCCAATACTTCTATGACATTGGAGATTCCATCGATACCAAGTTTTAGTGTTGACCGCAATTTAGTGGCATATTCGGTTACATCCTCCGCCGATGATATATTTACCGACGGTAGCGAGAACCCTGACTGGGTTCCGCAAAGCTGTTCTGCTTCGAGATAGCGTTCCAGCTCCTCGCGGACGCGCTCACGAATGGCAATGGATTTCTTTTCAGGAAATTTAGCATCCTTACGGAACATGACACGGTCAACCTCAACCGTGAACGGGCGGAAGAAATAATCAGGTTTCACCCCTAATGCCGAGCCTAAAGCCAGCAGCATCCGACTGTCGGGCAAAGTCTGTCCCTTCTCATATTTGTTGATTGCCTGTCGGGTTACGGCAGGAGTAAGTTGGCTGCCAAGTTCCTCCATTGACAGTCCCTTCATCTGACGGGCCTGACTCAGCCTTCGTCCGAATATGTTATCGCGATCGTTATTCATATCTCAGATATTTCAGTTGACAAAGTTACAAAATATTCTTCATTTGTCAACCATTAAATGACCTAAAAAGTTCGGTATTCCTGAAAATTCATGTTTTGACCTCATACCATTTCATATTTTGAAAAATCGGGTAACGAGTTGGTAACGAATAGCCGTCCGTGGCGGTCTTTTTTCTGTCCGATGACGGTCCTGAGTCGTCATTTTTAGGCACGAAAAAACCGCAGAATCGATTGATATTCTGCGGTTTGTCTTAATTTTGTCTTGTGTCGTCCGGAAGGTGTCCGGAACACTTAGTGGAGGTGGAGGGAGTCGAACCCTCGTCCAATCACGGGCCCGATGAGCTTTCTACATGCTTAGTCATTGACTTGGTTTTCGTGATATGACAGGCTCACGACCACCAATCATATCCTTATCCTTTAAGTTTCAACGGCCGATCAAGGCTCCCGGCAGTCTATTTCCGAATTTCTCTGCACCATCTTATCCAAACGTCTCGGAACGGGGCAATGGGATGATGTCTCGTCTGCATCACTTTGATGCGGATAAAGCCAACCTACTATACTTCAGTTTAGGCAGCGAGAGCGTATCTGTTATTTTCGCCAATTATAGGTCGATGCGTTGTGATTATAGAGCTTGCACATCAAAGCTCTGCATGCTTACTTACCGTGTCTACGTGCTGTCAAATCCAGACACCCCCGGTAATGGATGCCTTTCCTCTGAAAGGATTGCAAAGATACAAAAAATGCGCGATTAACAGAAATAATCGCGCATTTTTTTAAGAATATTTAATAAAAGACTCTTCTAAAAGATCAGATGCTCTTCATTGCGGTATCAAACATGCCGCAGGCGTATCCTTATATATCACATCAGGCTTTGGAGGCTTTCTTCTGCTCTTTGGCCCAGGTGTCTTTAAGGCCAATGGTCTTATTGAAGACAAGTTTTTCGGGAGTGGAGTCAGGGTCGACAGTGTAGTAACCGAGTCTGGTAAACTGGAAATGGTCTTCCGCTTTGGCGTTGTCGGCCAGCCAAGGCTCGATCATGACGTTCTCGCGTATTTTCAGCGAATCAGGATTGAGGAGCTCGCGGAAATCTCCCTCTTCCGCCGACGGATTCTCTACGGCGAAAAGACGGTCATAGTCGCGCACCTCAGCCACTTTGGCATGGGGCACCGATACCCAGTGGAGAGTGCCTTTCACCTTTCGGTCGCTTCCGGGCATTCCGCTCTTTGTCTCGGGATCATACTCGGCATATATCTCCTCGATCTCACCATCGGCGTTTTTCTTCACTCCGGTACATTTTATGATATAGGCGCCTTTAAGACGCACCTCCTTGTCGGGCGACAGCCGGAAGAATTTCTTGGGAGGATTCTCCATGAAGTCCTCGCGTTCGATCCAGAGCTCGCGGGTGAAAGGCATCGCGTGCTTTCCCTCTTCGAGATTCTCGGGATTGTTGTCCATATATATGGTCTCTTCCTCCCCTTCAGGATAGTTGGTGAGCACGAGTTTGACGGGATTGACAACAGCGCTGACCCTTGTGGCCGTTTTGTTGAGATCCTCACGCACCGCATGCTCGAGAAGCTCTATGTGGTTGAGGGCTTCATAACGTGTATAACCGATACGGTTCACGAAGTCCTTGATGGCTGACGGGGTATAGCCGCGGCGGCGCAGGCCGCAGAGAGTCGGCATGCGGGGATCATCCCATCCGTTTACGAGGTTTTCCTTCACGAGCTGGAGGAGCTTGCGCTTGCTCATGACAGTATAGGTGAGGTTGAGTCTGTTGAACTCTATCTGACGCGGGCAGTAGCTTTCATCAGCGAGTTCCTTCACGAAATACTCATATAGAGGGCGGTGGGGAACGAATTCAAGTGTGCATATTGAATGGGTGACACCCTCGAAATAGTCGCTCTGACCATGTGCGAAATCATACATCGGGTAGACTTTCCATGTGGTGCCCGTGCGCCAGTGCGGGGTCTTGATGATGCGGTACATGATAGGATCGCGGAAGTGCATGTTGCTGTTGGCCATGTCGATCTTCGCGCGAAGCACCATAGATCCCTCCTCGAATTCCCCTTCGTTCATTCGGCGGAAGAGGTCAAGGTTCTCCTCTACGGGGCGGTTGCGGTAAGGGGAGTCGGTGCCGGGCTCCGTAGGAGTCCCTTTCTGTGCGGCGATCTGTTCGCTTGTCTGCTCGTCGACGTAAGCCTTGCCCTCCTTTATCATTCTTACGGCAAGATCATAAAGCTGTGGGAAATAGTCGCTTGCATAATATAGTCGGTCGCCCCAGTCATAACCGAGCCAGTGGATGTCGCGCTTGATGGCGTTGACATATTCCATATCCTCCTTCTGGGGATTGGTGTCATCGAAACGCAGATTGCATGTGCCCCCGAATTTTTCAGCGGCTCCGAAATCCATTATGAAAGCCTTTGCGTGGCCTATGTGAAGATATCCGTTAGGTTCAGGCGGAAACCGTGTGCTCAGCCTTCCGCCGTTCTTGCCGGCGGCGAGGTCGTCTTTGATCTCCTGTTCTACAAAGTTGAGTCCGCCTTCATTTACGACTTCCTCCTCTATGATCTCTTTCATATGCTAAACCAGTTGAAAATACGCCGTATGGGTGGCGTGTTAAATAAAATGCAAAATTAATAAAAGTTTTGGATATAAGCTCCCGCTGATATGTTAAAGGGGCTTTTGAGAATGTTTTTTTATAAAAAATCGGCGAAAGTCATTGCCGTATGAAATAAAAGCATTAACTTCGCGGTGCGAAAAACGCAAGGAGTGATGCTCGAGTGGCTGAAGAGGCACGCCTGGAAAGCGTGTATACGCCAAAAGCGTATCCCGAGTTCGAATCTCGGTCACTCCGCCGATGTAATCCCGCAAGCAGTATTGCCTGCGGGATTTTTGATATTATACCATATTAAATCGACATCATGAAAAGAATCAAAGCCTTATTTATTATTGTGGCGATGGCGGCTCTTCCTTCATACTCGGCTATCCCTGCCACAAAAGCCGAGAAGGAGAAAATGGACAAATTTGTCTCCGAACTGATATCCCGTATGACACTCGACGAGAAGATCGGTCAGCTTAATCTTCCCCCCGGCGAGGATATCCAGACAGGGGATGCTATCAGGAGCAATCTCGGCTCGCTTGTCGCTTCAGGAAAGGCGGGAGGAACGTTCAATGTGAAGGGGGCTTCCAAAGTGCTCGAGCTTCAGAAACTTGCAGTCGAGAAGACTCGTCTCGGGATTCCCCTTCTGATCGGAATGGATGTCGTGCACGGTTATGAGACTGTATTCCCCATCCCGTTCGCACTCTCCGCATCCTGGGATATTCCGGCTATAGAAAATTCTGCCAGGATAGCGGCTAAGGAGGCTTCCGCAGCCGGCATCAACTGGACTTTCAGTCCGATGGTCGACATAAGCCGTGAACCCCGCTGGGGAAGAATGGCGGAGGGTGCCGGAGAAGATCCTTATCTCGGTTCCAGAATAGCGGAAGCTATGGTCAGGGGCTATCAGGGGGATAGATTAAAAGGTAATGACGAGATTATGGCGTGTGTGAAGCATTTCGCTCTTTACGGTGCCCCTGACGCAGGACGGGATTATAATACGGTTGACATGAGCCGTGTAAGGATGTATAATGATTATCTTGCTCCTTATAAGGCGGCCTCCGATGCCGGTGCGGGATCGTTCATGTCATCATTCAATCTTGTGGATTACGTTCCCGCTACGGCCAATAAATGGCTTCTGACCGATCTCCTTCGCGACCAATGGGGCTTCAAGGGTTTTGTCGTGACGGATTATGGATCGATCAACGAGATGAAATCTCACGGAATGGGCGATAGTCCGGAAAACTCTGTCCGTACCCTTAAGGCCGGCACCGATATGGATATGTCGTCGGATGCGTTTATCTCCAATCTTGCCGATGCTGTCGGTAAGGGAATCGTGTCGGAAGCGGAGATTGACAAAGCTCTGCGCCGAGTGCTTGAGGCGAAGTATATGCTGGGTCTGTTCGACAACCCGTATAAATATAATGATATCGGGAGAGAAAAAAGCGATATCTATAGCGAAGCAAACAGAAAAGCCGCCCGCGATCTGGCTGCCGAGACTTTTGTGCTCTTGCGCAACGAGGGCAAAATTCTTCCGATTGAGAAAAAGGGAAAAATCGCTTTGATAGGTCCGCTTGCCAACACTTCCGCCAATATGTGCGGCACCTGGAGTGTGGCTGCTGATTTCCCGAAATACAAGACTCTTCTCCAGGGATTCCGCGATGCAGTGGGCGACAAGGCAGAGATCCGTTATGCCAAAGGGAGCAACGTATATTCCGACAAGGATATCGAGGCGGCCGGATCTGTTTTCGGACGGGATATCCGTGATCCGAGAAGCGAAGAGGAATTGCTGGATGAAGCTGTCGCTGTCGCCAAAGAAGCCGACGTGATTGTGGCAGCCATGGGGGAGACTTCCGAAAGCACGGGCGAGGCGGCCTGCCGCACGGATCTCACCATTCCCGATACTCAGAGAAGACTTCTGGAAGCTCTCATCGCGACTGGCAAACCTTTGGTTCTTATCAACTTCTCAGGCAGACCGACGGTCATGACGTGGGAGTCTGAGAATATCCCTGCAATAATGAATGTATGGTTTGCCGGTTCGGAAGGCGCCGACGCCATTGCCGATGTTGTATTCGGAGAAAAGAATCCTTCCGGAAAGCTCACCGCCACGATGCCCCGTAATGTCGGACAGATTCCTATACATTACAACCATATGCGTACCGGCAGGCCTGCCACGAGTGAGTCTTTCCAGAAATTTCGCAGCAATTATATAGATTCCGGCATAACACCGCTGTATCCTTTCGGATTTGGTCTGAGCTACACTGATTTCACCTACGGGAAGATTGAACTCGACAGCGACAGGCTTTCCTCAGGAGGAGAGATAAACGCCTCTGTCACCGTGACCAACAGCGGCGACAGGACCGGTGATGAAATTGTTCAATTCTATATCAGCGATCCTGCCGCATCTCTGGCACGTCCTGTCAAGGAACTGAAGTATTTTGAAAGGATTAGTCTCAAGCCGGGCGAAAGCCGAAAGATAACTTTCCCGATAACTGCCGAGAATCTGAAATTCTATAATTCAGATCTCGAATTTGTTGCCGAACCCGGTCTTTTCCGGGTGATGGCCGGACCTGACAGCGAGAGGCTCTCTTCCGCTGAATTCACCCTTGTCGAATAGGATGTGGCTGGGAGCATGTCTTTGAATCTCATAGAATGGTTAGATATTTAAGACATTGTTGTAAAAGAATTATATAAAGATATATATATTATGTTTGAGAAAATGTACTTAAGACCGGCTCTTATTATGTCGGCAATCATACTGGCGGCTTCCGCAGACGGGAAGGTCGTACCGTCGAATCTTATCGGCGACAACATGGTGCTTCAGCAGAATGCCGACGTGCGCCTTTGGGGAAGTGCGGATCCCGGTGCACGTCTCGTCGTGAAGACGTCATGGAGTGATGCCACGGCTACCTGCAAGGCCGACAGCCGGGGTAAGTGGGAAGTCACCGTGAAGACTCCCCGGGCCAGTTTCACACCGCAGACCGTTACAATAAGCGACGGCACCCCGCTCACACTGAATGATGTGCTGATAGGGGAGGTGTGGCTTGCCTCAGGACAAAGCAACATGGAAATGCCCTTGAAGGGATTCGGCGGATGCAATGTGGAGGGGGGCACTGATGAGATAGCCGCCTCCGGCAGATGGGCCGACCGTGTGAGGTTTTTCAATGTGCCGCTTCGTCAGAGCTACGAACCTGTAGACTCCGTCGACGGTCAATGGCTTGTGCCCGGTCCCGACACTTCGTCTGACTTCAGCGCCACCGCCTGGTATTTCGCCACGCGTCTCAGCGAGGTGTTAGATATACCGGTGGGAGTGGTGAGCTGCGCCCACGGAGGAGCCCGGGTGGAGAGCTGGCTCCCGAAGGAGATTCTTAAAGAATATCCCGACGTGTCGCTCGATAGGAAAGACATCGAGGGTATGGTGCACTATCTAAGGCCGATGATGATGTACAACGCCATGTTCAACCCGGTGAAGAATTATACGGTCAATGGTATGATCTGGTATCAGGGATGCTCCAATGTCGGTGCGCATGCGGACTATGCTCCCCGCCTCGCGCGCCTGGTTGACCATTGGCGCGGTGAGCTTGGAAGAGGTGAGATACCTTTCTATGCCGTGGAGATAGCTCCGTATGATTATGATTCGCCGGAGCAGGACGGCAAGGGAGCCTATCTGCGGGAAGCCCAGTGGAAATCGCTGGAGATGATTCCCAATAGCGGTATGATCAGCACTAACGATCTCGTGCAACCATATGAGCGGTTAAATATTCATCCCGCCAATAAAGCCGGTGTCGGCCATAGGCTTGCAAGTCTGGCTCTCAACCGCACTTATGGCAAGAAACAGTTCCTCTGCAACAGTCCGCGTTATGTCGGTCATAAAGTGAAGGGGAATGAAGTATGGGTGGCGATTGAAGCTAAAGACAACGGCATATGCCGCAACTATGATATCCGCGGCTTCGAGGTGGCCGGGAAAGACCGTAAGTTCTATCCCGCTGACAATGCGCGGCTCAACTGGCAGACCAACGAGATTGTCGTGTCGTCAGACAAGGTGGCTGAGCCTGTGGCTGTGAGATATTGCTTCAAAGATTTCGAGCCGGGCACGCTCTACGGCGGCGACTGGTTGCCGCTCATCCCTTTCCGCAGTGATGACTGGGAATGACGGCCGAATGGCGCTGACCTCCAGACTCCATCATTGAGATCTGACTGTGAGGCGTCTCCGCATCTCCCGGGGCCACAGAAAGGCCAGTATCAAGCCTCTCATCGCGAGATATGAAATGAACGCGGTCCAGAGCATATGGTTTGAAAGCGGCCCGAAGAAACCTCCGTCGACGAAGTCGCCGGAGAAAGCCACGCAAAAGAATATCACCGATGCCGACAGAGTTGCAATGAGCATTTTGCC
Organism: uncultured Muribaculaceae bacterium; assembly: GCA_910588245.1. Lineage (GTDB taxonomy): Bacteria > Bacteroidota > Bacteroidia > Bacteroidales > Muribaculaceae > Lepagella. Next base: position 11,833 of record CAJUQP010000002.1, read on the forward strand.
GGTGTCGGTGATTCCTATATAGAAACCATCATATATGAATGCCCAGACCGAGACAGCCGGTATCAGCCATATCCATGTCTTCATCTCCCTGACTCCTGTCCTCACGCCTTCTTCGTCGGTGAGGATGTCGGTCAGCGCCCCGCACCCTGTGGCATATAAGCATGAGAAAACCGCGGCTACCCCTGCGGCCCACAACAACAGGGCCTTGACATAGCGTGAGAGCATACCGGCCTCTCTGGCTCCATAAGCTTTCCCCGTCAGGGCCTCGGCACTGAAAGAGAAACCGTCCATAAAGAATGAGAATAGGGTGAAGAACTGCATCACCACTGCGTTGACGGCCAAAGTCTGCGCCCCCAGTCTCGCACCTGCGGCGGTGACTCCGAGAGTCACCGATATGATACAGAATGAACGGAAGAAAAGGTTGGAATTGACTGAGAAGAATCTTCCTATGCCTGCGCCGGAGATTATGTCGCGGAGAGGTGGAAACAGCGTGCGCCCCCTCATGAACCGTAAGGCCGCGATCAAGGCTATGACGAATCCGGCCCAGTTAGCGGATACTGTTCCAACGGCCACCCCGTCGAATCCCATGCCTAATCCGAATACCAGCAACAGACTTGCCGCGATGTTGATCACATTTACGCTTATGGCCACGACCATAGGCCAGAATGTTGACTGCATGCCGACAAACCATCCGCTCAGAGCCATCGTGGCCAAAAGCGACGGCGCCTCCCATATGCATATTCTGAAATATCGCCTTACCAGATGTTCCACCTCCGGTTCGGCTCCTATGAGGCGAAGCATCAGCGAAAGCAGCGGCTGCCGCAACAATACGAGGACGAGACCTATCAGCAGACCGAGAAGCAGGGAGCGGATGAACACTTTGGATATCTCACTGTCATCATCAGCTCCGAAAGCGGTGGCTGTAAGCCCCGTGGTGCCCATGCGCAGGAATCCGAACAGCCAGAAGATCACATTGAGCATCGTAGTTCCCACGGCTATGGCCGCGAGAAAGAGCTCCGAACCGAGATGACCGGAAATGGCTGTATCACAAAGGCCGAGCAGCGGCACCGTGATATTGCTCACGATAGCCGGTATGCTCAGCCTCAATATCTCTTTTGATGTGCTCAATGTCAGAAGCCGAAATCCTGTCCTTTACGCACTGCGGGAATTCCCTCCTTCATCCAGCGGGGCATCGGTTCGCCTTTCAGGTAATGGTCGAAGAACTGCTGCAGACGGCGGGTGATGTCCTTGCGGTTGCGGCGTTCCTTAAGGTTATGCGCCTCTCCGTTGTACTGGAGCATCCACACGGGTTTCCCGAGACGGCGCAGGGCCATGAACATCTCTATGCCCTGATACCAGGGCACCGCACCGTCGTCGTCATTATGCATTATAAGGAGTGGGGTGTGGACTCTGTCGGCATGGAACACCGGCGAGTTGGCGATATACAGCTCCGGCGCCTCCCATAGATTGCGGCCTATGCGGCTCTGGCCAACCTCATACTGCGCCTGGCGTGAATCGCCCGAACCCCAGCGGATGCCGCCGAAGGCCGATGTCATGTTGGCTACAGGCGCTCCTGATCCGGCACACGCGAACATATTGGTGCGCGTCACGAGATAAGCTGTCTGATAGCCGCCCCAGCTCTGGCCGTCGATGCCTACACGCTTGATGTCGATGTTGGGGTACTGCCGGCATACCTCCTCTACACCGGAACATACATAGTTGTAGGCATTCTCTCCGGGTATTCCGGCGGTGTAATGGATGTCGGGTACGAATATGGCATAGCCTCTGCTGGCGTAGAACGGGAAGTTGATCCAGCTCCACGATGGCTCCATGTCCCAGTGTTTATAGAGGTTGTCGGAATATATCTCGTAGAAATATGTCAGCATGGGATACTGCTTGTCCGGATCGAAATCCTCCGGGAGGATCAGGATTCCTTCGGAGGGCTTGCCGTCGTAGGCGTTCCATCTGAAGAGGCGCGCGGTGCCCCAGTTATAGTCTTTCATCCAGGGGTTGGAGTCGCTCACTTTCGTTGTTTTCGAAGGCACGAGACCACGGGAGACATATACATTAGGCGAAGTGTTGAAATTCCCCTGAATCCAGCTGTAGACATCGGCATCCTTGGCCTTCCTGACTTCCGTGAACATATATTCTTCAAGAAAATCTACCTTCGGAGCAATGGATTTTGCGGAGAAAACAGCTGATGCGAGTCCGTTGCGTTTGTCTTTATAGTCGAAAAGGGAATAAAGCACCTTGTCGCCTGATTTATAGAACCTCTGTTCCGGATCGGTCTTTATGGCGCGGATGCGGAGATTCATTCTTTTCCCCTCCCCGGCGGTGAGATTTACTGGCTCGGCGACACCGAGAGGATCGAGCGATATGACATCATATCGGTCATAGACGAGCACGCGTGCATCGCCTTCCGTCCATCCCATCACTCCGTAGGCATCTCTCTCCTTGAGAGGTGTGTCGGTATCCTCGTCCCAAAGATGCTGCTCAACCTTCCCGCTGATCATTCTGGTCTGTGATGCGGCGATGTCGTAGGCGTGATAACGTCGGTCGGCAAACCAGAGCACATATCTGTCTGCGGGGGATAGACGGTAGGATCCGGCGGGCGCGTAGCCCACGTTGCGTTCCTCTCCCGTGGCGACATTTTTGAGATATAACCTGACAGGGTACTGGTAGTTCCACTGTTCGTTTATCATGTTTTCCGAATGGTCGGCCACCAGAGCCCAGTCGGCATCCCATCTGTCGGGAGCCGATACCATGGCATGGGGATTGGATGTGATGAGGGTCTGGCGTCCACTCTCAAGATCGATGGCTACAGGGTAAGTGTGCTCACGGAGCCTTTTCACGGAGATTCTCTCCTGCGGAGGAGTCATGGGTGCATCCCACCTCCAGATGTCGAGCGCGGGAGTCTCGAAGCTGACGAGTGTTGTGTCGTCGGGGGCGACTTCAGGAGCGACCCCCACTATGAGCCTGCGGCCGTTATGGGAGAAGAGAGGCCGGGAATATTGGTTGAGGAAGAGCCCGTCGCCTGCCTGTACCTTTATCTGCCTCGGATCGTGGTTTTCGCGGGTGAGGTCGGATATGAAGAGATCGCTGCGGCGTGTGCCGGTCTCAGTCGAGTCGTCGGAAGCTATATATGCGAGCTGCGATGCCTGCTCATTGAAGACCGGACGGCCATAGTGGCGCTTGTCACGGTCAATGAGCACGAAAGAGTCGTCGGAAAGCCGGAGCACTCCGGTTCCGTTGGTGGCGAGAGTGTCTTTCTTGGCCTTCAGGAGAGTCACCGCAAGGCGCGATCCGTCTTTGGAGAAGACATATTTGTCGACCCAGTTGATTGTGCGCGATGTCCCCGCCGCGAGATTCCTGACAACAAGCGGACGCCCGGCTTTCTTGTCTTTCAGCTGTTTGGGCTTGATCAGCGCTGTGTCGCAGGAGAGCCACGCCACGCATTGTCCCCCCCTCTCAGGCACGGCATATGATATGACTCTCGCGATCTTCTCAGTCTTGCCGGTGGCGAGGTCGATGATCGCCAGCGAATCCTGTGGCAGATCGAAATCTTTCTTCTTGGCTATCTTCGCGTCGCGGGTCTGTTTATAGAGTGGACGCACAAGGGCGAAAGCCCATTTTCCGTCGGCCGAGAAAGAGGGACGATAGCCTCGGGCTATCTCTATGCGGTTGCCTTTGGCTGTGTTGTTGAAGAAGAGTGTGCCGTCGCCTTCCTGTGGATTGACGGCATACGATTCCCATGTGCCGTTGTCGGTGATCGCGTAATTTGTCACTTTCTCCCATCTGTCGAAATCAGAATGGTCGAGCACCTTCTTGGCGTAGGCCGGCGCCGATGCCAGGAGCAGCGACAGCGCGAGTGTCATTGTCGTTTTCATGAGTATGTGGAGTTGTTTGGTGTCCGTATGTGTGGGTTTCAATCAATCTTGTGGAGGTCATGCCCCATCCGTTGCTTCTTTGTGTGCATGTAGAAGCGGTTGTATTGGTTGGGCTCAACCTCCAGCGGCACATTTTCTGCCACTTCCAGTCCGTAGCCCTCGAGTCCTATACGTTTCACCGGATTGTTGGTCATGAGCCTCATCTTCGTTATTCCGAGTGCGTGGAGTATGTTTGCGCCCACTCCGTAGTCGCGTTCATCAGCCTTATGTCCGAGATGCAGGTTCGCGTCGACTGTATCAAGGCCGTTCTCCTGGAGTTTGTAAGCCTTTATCTTGTCCATCAATCCGATGCCGCGTCCCTCCTGATTGAGGTATATCACGGCTCCGCGCCCTTCCTTCTCGATCATTTTCATGGCCAGATGAAGCTGCTCGCCGCATTCGCATCGCATGGAGCCGAAGATATCGCCTGTGGCGCACGAAGAATGTACCCTCACGAGTACGGGGTCTCCGTCTTTTATATCACCTTTTATCAAGGCGATATGCTCGAGCCCATTGTCTTTTTGCCTGAAGGGTATGAGACGGAAATGCCCGTATTGCGTCGGCATGTCTACTTCCTCGCCCATCTCTACGATGGAGTCGTTCTTCATACGATATGCGATCAGGTCGCGGATGCTCACGAGCTTCAGCCCCCATTCGTCGGCCCGACGGCGCAATTCGGGGAGACGGGCCATTGATCCGTCGTCGCTCATGATTTCCATTAGGGCGGCGGCCGGCTGCAGTCCTGCGAGGCGGGCGAAATCTACAGCCGCCTCCGTGTGGCCGCATCGCTGTATCACGCCGCGATCCTGCGCGTAGAGAGGATTGATATGTCCAGGTCGCCCGAATGTCTCCGGTTTTGAAGCGGGGTCGGCGAGTGCCCTGATTGTGGCAGCACGGTCGTCGGCGGATACTCCTGTGGAGCAGCCATCGAGTTTGTCGACAGTCACTGTGAAGGGAGTGCCGAGCACGGAGGTGTTCTCCTCTACCTGATGTGGAAGCCCGAGTTCGCGGCAACGCTGGTTGGTGATGGGCGCGCATAGCACTCCGCGGGCGTTCTTAAGCATGAAATTCACGTCGTCGGGGGTGATTTTCTCGGCGGCGATGATGAGGTCACCCTCATTCTCGCGGTCTTCGTCGTCTACCACGATTATGAATTTGCCGTTGCGGAAGTCTTCTATGGCTTCTTCGATGGAGTCGAGTCTTATTATGTTGTTTTCCATATCTGGTTGGTGTTTTGGCGTAGAGAGTTGATCAGACAATGAAAATCGAGAAGTTGACGCTGCCGTATACCCGATGCTGTGAGAAACCGGGAAGTGTGGAGAAATCGCGGTTCTTTGAATGTTCGATGATCACGACGGTGCCTTCCTTTACCATATCCGACCCGAGAATAAGCCCCGGCACTTCCTCAAACCGCGGATGGTCGTAGGGAGGATCAGCGAATATGAAATCGAATTGCCTGTGGCATGTCTCGATGAATCTGAACACGTCTCCTCTTATCACGCGCAGGGATTCATCGCCGAGCTTATCCTTTACCGACGTTATGAATTTCGTCTGCACAGGTGCCTGTTCCACAGCTGTCACTTCCGCGCACCCCCTCGAGAGGAACTCGAAACTGATGGCTCCGGTGCCCGCGAAGAGATCGAGAGCCGATTTCCCTTCGAGATCGTCGATGTTCTCAAGCACGTTGAAAAGGTTCTCGCGTGCGAAATCCGTGGTGGGACGCGCCGTAATGTTGCGCGGCACGTCAAATCGGCGTCTGCCGTATTTCCCTCTGATTATTCTCATTCTGGCTTGTTGTCGGTTACGCGGATGTTGGAGAATACGGTAAAGGCCTCGGCTGCGTCGGCCGGGACCGGTATACCCTCAAGTTCCACTTCCGCCTCTTTAGGATTAACGCCGTAGACATTGAACAGGTTGAACGCATGGTAGGCGATATCGCTCCCGGCGGCCCAGGAATGGGTGGAGGCGGAGACAAGGGCCTCTCCGTTGAGAAGCACATAGTCCGCTTCTCCGTCGCGGACTGATATGAAAAGCCTGTGGCCTTCGCCTGAGTGTCGTTGTCGGGCTACGGCCTGCATGAGGTTGCAGCCAACCCTCGCGCCGGGGAAGGTGCGGTTGATGAAGCCTTTGAGCCCGGGAGCAAGATGAAACGCCGCGGTGATGTCTTTGTCGGTGTCATACATCACGTCGGCTTCATCGGCTTGGTAAAGTGCCGTGTAGAAAGCGCTTTCCGCGCTGTCTGTGTCTTCCAGGAGAGCCGTGGGCATGAAAAGCGTCTTTCTGTCGAAGATTATTATCCTTGCCGAGAAATCGTCGAGCACACGCGGGTGGTCGTAGACGGCGTTCTCTATATTGCGCAGCAGGTTGTCGGGGTCGTTGTCCCAGGATGTGCTGAACAGTTCCTGCGGCTCCACATCCCCGTGGATTGTGTTCTCGAGATGAGCTGACATGCCGGATGGGTGGATCTTCACGATCAGTCGCCATTGTCCCGTGTCTGCGTAGTCGGCTGCGGTCAATACTGTCATTGTCTCTGATTTTTCCACAAAATTAAGCAAAATCCCCGACATCTGCAAGTTGCCGGTTAAACCATCCGAATCTTGGAAGTCGCAGGCGGGATAAGCGTCGTGCCTCTTGTGGAGGCACGAGGGAATTCATCCTTTTGACAGATATGCTTTGTGCAGAATATCTGTAGGAATTCAGTGTTTGGAGAACAAAAGGACGATGAAGACAAATATGCAGAGTAAAAAGACGTTGAGTATGATAAACCAGATCCAGGTAAGACATTTGCGCCACCATTGCCTGATCGGGAAGGCCTTATTAAGAGCTATCGTGCCGATTATGATGACAACGGGGAATTTGACGTATTCCCCGTATTGAGGAAATAATATGGCAAGGGGGAGGAGAAGGTTATTGTAGATTGAAAAGCTGCATCCCATGTAGATGGCGGCTGTAAGATATTCGGCGAGATTATACTTCCGGCCTGTAGTGAGACCATAGGCCAGATAGCAATTGAATGCCAGGGCGAATGCAATCACAATCTTGGCAAGAATATCCGACGACAGGAGCATCTTCAAAAACCATCCGCCCCCGTCGATTTCCGGATCTTCCGGTGGCTGCAGGAAGTCTACATGAAAGATATTGCCCAATACCGTATATATGAATGTAAAATAAAGGAGCAGCTGTATCACCATGGTGATCGGAGGGGAATATTTCACACGTTTGCCGTGGATGTATTTCCTGATCACTTCCCAGGGGTGGAACATCAATCCTACAAAGGTATCCCAGAAACCGGGGGTCATGCGTGCGAAACTCATTGCCACACCTTTCCAGAAAGTCTTCATGGTGATCCGGTGGGGCGTGGCGAGTGGCTGTCCGCAGTTATGGCAGAATGATCCTTTCCCCTCTGTGCCGCAGTTCAGACAGACGGTTGTTTCAGATGTCATAATAAATTGTCAGGTCGATCCGCCGGCCGCATATCGCTGCCGGTGGATCGACTTATGTGTTTTTGATGTTGGTTTTATGTCTACCGATGGTCGGTATGTCGTAGCTGTCGGTAGGTTAATCATTCCTCCACGCGCAGCGGCTGATGCAGGGCGCCATATTGTGCGTCGCCGAGGCGTATCACATAGTGAAGATAATATGTCTTGCCGGCGTCAAGGGCATTGATGCCGTTTACCATGAGAAGCGGGATGGTGATGACACTGCCGCTTTCCTCCACATAGGACGTTCCTATTGACGGATCGGCTCCGGGATAATCTTTCCATTTATCGTCAGGACTGAGTGTGTCGTCGCTCTCAAGGCCAACATATAGATAGTTGCAACCATGATATGCGAATATATCCTCGTAGTCGTCATAACTCTCGAGCCCGAGCGATTTCAGGCCTTCCCGGATATCGACACTAAACTCGTTGGTCTCGCTCTTCCTGACGGTTTCGACAGGCAATGCCACACTTTTCTGAGCCATCCCTTCATAGTGGAAGGACATGGTCTTTACGGAAATGGCTTTGCCGTAGCCTATTCTCACTCCCGACCAGAATGCCGACATATTGCCGGTAAGGTCGTAGTCTAACGTAAGGATATATTCTCCCGGTTCTTCGCCTTGTTCCACTGCCGATACCGACAATGGTTTTAGTTCGGGCGCAGGCGCCGGATCGGTAGATTCCTCATCCCAGTTGAATACAAGATTGGAGTTAGACTGTGTCTCAGGGAAAAAGGTGAATTCCGCGGGATCGGGTTTCCCTTCCAGCCCGGTCATCTTGACAGTGATATCGAAAGATTCGGTTGAAATGAACGATACGAACGAATTCTCGCCGACGGGCTCGATTGTCACAGGGACCGGTTGCGGCTCATCCTTATCGTCGCTGCATGCGCTTAGAGAGGGAAGAAGCAATACTGTTGCCAGGATTGTCAGCATCGCCGACAAATGTTTGTTTGAATTTTTAATCAGCATCATGTAGTTATGGTTGTTTTTGATGGTTGTGAAATGTCATGTGATTATTTCTGTCTGATCCGGGCCGCTGATGATTCTATGGAGGAATCGCGCAGCCATAGGAATCTTTATGCTTTTGGCGGGCAGACATATTTATCGGCAAAGTTAGTTATGAATAAGATTCCTGTCTTATCTTACGGCGCATTGTTCTCCAGAAAAGTAATTTAAGTTGTCCAAAAAAATCACATGTAAGTTGTACAATGTTGATTACGTTTGGATTAGGACGGTTGTCAGTAAAGCCGGAAATTATATGCGGATTGCTGCCGACATCGTGACGGCACATATATTGTCAGACGTCGGAGGAGGATATGGAAGCAGCGTTTGACTTGAAGTCGGTAGGGCTCATGCCGAATTTCTTTTTGAACTGGCTATAGAAGGAACTCGTCGACATGCCAACTTCTCCGGCGATTGCTTCCATGTTCCACTGCGGATTCTCGTGCATGAGTCTTACGGCATAGTCGAGGCGGCAGTTGTTGATATATTGCGGGAAGGAGCAGCCGGCATACTGCCGGAATATGGCGGCGAATTTGTTTGTGGGTATGTGGAACTCCGAGAGGAGGCTTTTTCTTGACAAATCAGGTTTTAGAAACAGGCGTCGTGCGAGCACTTCATGATGCATTCGCTCATAGAGGAGCCTGTCTCTTTCAGTAAGTGTGGTGTCAGTATCTGTCTGCTGGGTAGAGGATACCTCTTTTCCTGCAGTAGTCTCTTTCCCATCCTGGTGTGGGGAGTCATCTGTGTCGTTTTCTACCGCCGGTGAGCCGCAGCCTTGTTTCGTTATGAGGTTTCTCAGGCGCATGATCTCCTCTTCATTGTGAAACTGTCTCTCCTTGAAGACCATGAGTTCGTCGATGGTCTTTACCAAAGTCTTATTCTTGTTGTTGATAGCACGGTTGTAATAGTGCATCCGGATTATTGAAATCAGAGCAAGGATAAGGAATATGGCGGCAGATATTATGATCATATTGCGTATGCGCAGAGACGCCGACTGTTTCTGTATCTCCATCTCTTGTTCGTTGGTCCGATATATTTCGGCAAGCTCAAGGGCTTTCATGTCGTTGTCGCGCATGCGGAGTGTGTCGCTCAGGGTCACGATGGTATTGAGCACCCGGTTGGCCGACCGTAGGTCGCCGAGACCCTGATACGCGGCGAGTTCGTTTTTGAGCTGTAGCTCGACATATCCCCAGCTTACAGTGTCGGTATTTGCCTGCCAGGATCTCTTTTCTTTTTCCAGATATTTCAACGCCTCCAGGTATTGCCCGGAGGCGAAAAGATGAGGTATGATCAGTTGGCATGCATCCGGGGTTGCGGCAAATTTCGTGGAAAGAAGTTTGCTGAACAGCTTTGAGGCCGTATCGGCATCTCCTCTTAGTCTTGCCAGTTGCGCTCCCATGGCGTAGCAGCTTGCCCTGCGCATATCCGCAAGTCCAGCCGGGACATCCCCTTTGCTTTCCAGACGGTCGATGGCCTCTTCATAGTGTGGCAGCAAATGCGATGCTTCGTCTGTCATCCCTTCATTCATGAGGGCGCCGGTTGTCACTGCGAGCGCGTATGCGTAATCGTCGGAGGCGCTGTAAGTGTTGTCTTCGCGCGATTCCGCATCAAGTATGTCGATCGCCTTTACGAAATAACTTAAAGCTTCCTCTTTCCTGTGGAGCATGATCAGGTTCTGTGCCAGACAGAGATTAAGGTTTGCCTCCGAGGCAGGTATGACACTGTCTTGGGCTGTCTTAATACCCACTGTGCAGAATTCTATGCTTCTGGAATAATCGCCCTGGATATGATAGAGATGGGCGATGTTGTCCATAAGGTGCAGAAGAGTGGTGGCATTGTCGCACCCGGAGCTGAGACTGTAGGCATCAAGCGCGTATTTGAGTGCTTTGTTGGCGTCATCCATCCCGTTGAAGTAGATCAGACTGCGCAATCGGTTAAACTCGAAATCATCTATCTGCCGGGTGAGCTTTGCGGAGTCGAGCAAGAGGAGAGCCCTTTCGGGATCTTTGAGGGAGATGCTGTTTATTGAATCGGAATCAAACGTCTTTTCTACTGGAGAACCGTTTCCACTGTTTCCGCACGCACAGAGGGAAGCGAGAAGGATAATCGTCAATGAATATAGTAAAAGACGCGGTTTATTGTTCATCAGCTTGTCATTTCTCCGCAGAGACTGTATTCCATATAGTTTTTCACCTCTTCAGGAGTCATGTCGCGGCCAAGAAGATACATGAGTTTGGTGATGGCGGCCTCGGAAGTCAGGTCATGACCCGAGACTACGCCGGCGTTTGCGAGTTCAAGTCCGGTGACATACCGAAAAGGATGTACACAGCCGTTGTTGCATTGGGTTATATTGACCACTACGATACCTCGGTCTACAGTTTCCCTTATTGCATCGATAAACCATTGGTCGTTAGGTCCGTTGCCAGCTCCGAACGTCTTCAGCACCATTCCTTTGATTCCGGGAGTCGACAGCATGTGGCGCACCACCTCCTCCCTGATGCCGGGGAAAAGGTCGACGAAGAGCACATTGCGGTCCATATTATAATGCACTTTAAGCGGTGCGCGCGAGTTTTTCGATCGCCAGAGCGCCTCACGGTTGAATGTGATCCCGAGTCCTATCTTGGCGAGTTCCGGATAATTGTTGCTCTTGAAGGCGTTGAAGTTGTCGGCGCTTTTCTTGGTGCTTCTGTTGCCTCTCCAGAGATAGTTTTCAAAAAGTATGGCTACCTCCCTGACCATCTGTCCGCCGTTGCGGTCGCGGGCGGCGGCGATCTGAAGGGCCGTGATGAGATTCTCCTCCCCGTCGGTGCGCACTTCTCCGATCGGAAGCTGCGACCCGGTGATGATCACCGGCTTGTTAAGGTTCTCAAGCATGAAACTTAACGCCGAAGCCGTGTAAGCCATTGTGTCGGTGCCGTGGAGCACTACGAATCCGTCGTAAAGCTCATAGTTCTCCTCAATCACTCTGGCAATCTCCCCCCAGTGTTCGGGAGTCATGGCAGATGAGTCGATCGGCTTATCAAACTGAAAGCTGGAAATCTCGTAATCGAGCATTTTCAGTTTCGGCACATTGTCGAGAAGATGGTTGAAGTCGAAGGGCTCGAGGGCATGGCTCACGGGGTTTTCTATCATTCCGATAGTTCCTCCCGTGTATATCATCAATATCCTGGGGCGAGAAAGAGGTATCATATGGTTTGGAGGTCAATTGTAATTTGCTTGCAAATTTAGCAAAATGACATGATAAAAACAATAGCCCGGGCAAAATTTGTCCGGACTATTGACTTTTTTTCTATGAATAGGGGGTCATTCCTGAGGTCTGAGCCAGCGGAAACCATAGAAATGCTGCCCTTCGAGTTTGAACAGCCTCGACATGGGATAGGGATCGGCCACGACTTTGCCGTTCTCGTGGGAGATATGTATAAGATAAGGCTCACCATCCTTCATCTCCACAAATCCGATATCATATATGTCGAAATCGATCTCGTTTGAAAGCATTATCACAACATCGCCGTCTTGCATGAGCTCATGAAGAGGTTTGTTTGAAGAACTCTGTTTCTTCATGTGAGGTATGCGGTGGCTTCTGTAGCCCATTTCCATCATCCGGACCTTGTCATATGTCTCCGGATTTTTCATGGCGGGATACTTGTCGCGATGGCGCGTGAGATAGTCGAGTGTCTTGGTTTTGAACCCGCCTCCACCGAGATATTCGGTCATCTCCTTGAGATGGCCGCGATACACGTTGTCGACCACCCAGTCAGCTCCGTATATCAGCTGGCTTGCGAAGCCGCTGTCTTCACCCTTGCGTCGGCTGTAAGCTTCGTATTGCCTTTCGTATTCCTGAACTCTGGGTACTTTCTGCCTGCTGGCCTCCGCCAAAGCGAGCACAGTGTTGGCGAATCCTATACGGTCGAAGCCATGGAGGTCTATCACGATCGTGCCGATGGAGTCATTGTCGGGAGCCTCGGCGAAAGGGATGCCCTCAAGCTCATGTGCGGCCAGCACCACGCGCCGGCCGAATCCTTCGTCGGTCGAGGAGATCTTTTTCAGGATGTCGCTCACTTTGACCGTGTCTTGCTGGCAGTGTATGCGTGGTTCGTAGGCTTTGCAAGTGGAAAAGCCGGAGAGAAGAAAGGCGAGAAACGCCAGAGGCGACATAAGGAACGGGATATATTTCTTGAAAAAATTGTTCATGAGTAGCTATTTTTCTGCAAAATTAATAATTTATTCCAATATATCGCCTTTCCGGCATTGAAGTTTAACCGACATCAATTAAATTTGCGGTATGGAAATAATAGAGATCGACTCGCTTTCGCATCCCGGGGTGGAGATTTTCGCCTCTCTGACGGAGGCTCAGCTGCGCAATCGGCTTGACCCTGCGAAGGGGATTTTTATAGCGGAGAGCCCTAAGGTGATATCCGTGGCGCTCGATGCAGGATATGAGCCGCTGGCTATACTTTGTGAAAGGCGGCATATAGAGGGCGACGCTGCGGAAGTGATAGCCCGTTGTGGCGATATAAAGGTATATACCGGCAACCGGGAGCTTCTTTCGGGGCTCACCGGCTATACGCTTACCCGGGGAGTGCTCTGCGTGATGCGCCGCAAGGCATTCGCACCGGTGGACGAGGTGTGCCGCGGAGCGAGAAGGGTGGCTGTGATCGATGGTGTGACCGACACCACCAACATCGGGGCAATCTTCCGGTCGGCCGCGGCTATCGGGGTCGATGCGGTGCTTCTCACCCCTACCTCGTGCGATCCGCTCAACCGACGTGCGGTAAGGGTATCGATGGGAAGTGTGTTTCTCGTGCCATGGACTTGGCTCGACAGACCGGTGTCATCGCTCCGCTCAATTGGATTCACGACAGTGGCGCTTGCGCTGACCGACCGCTCCGTGAACATCGACGATCCGGAGCTCGCCGGAATTGAGAGGATGGCCATGATCCTTGGCACAGAGGGCGACGGCCTCGCCTCTGAGGTGATAGAGGATGCCGACTTCACGGCCAGGATACCGATGGCGCACGGAGTAGACTCACTCAATGTGGCGGCCGCATCGGCAGTGGCTTTCTGGCAGCTGAGAGCTCCTCGCACACCTTGTGTAGATTCTGACAATGTTTGTCTAACCACAGAAAAACAATTGTAATGAGCAGGGCGCAACTTAAGAAATACCTGCAGGGTCTCGGAGAGGCTGAGCTCAGGGAGGTTATCCTCGGTCTGTATGACGCCAGGAAGGAGGCGAAGGAATATCTTGAGTTCTTCATTGATCCTGATATAAAGGATACGGTCGAGAAATACAGGAAACTCCTTACACGCCAGTATTTCAACAGCAAGGGGCGTCCGCTTAAGCGATTCCCTCTGAGCGAAGGAAACCGGCTTGTCAAAAATGCCGTGACACTCGGCATCCCTCCCGAAGAGGCATGCGATATAATGGTGTATAATCTCGAGGACGCCATCTCCTGGCTTGTGATGCGCCGCAGCATGGGCCAGACAGCGTGGACGGCGTTGATCAACACTTTCCGCAGGGCTGCCGACTATGCTTTCGCTTACGGACTGACAGAGATTATGAAGGAACGTTTCGACCGCCTGATGAAATATTCGCGTCATGCGCCGGGACATCTCCGTGTCGAGGAGCGCCTGGCGCAGGAGTATGAGGAGGCGTCGATCCATAATGGCAATGACCATGAAGATGGTCTTGAAGATTCTAACATTTCAGAAAATGGCTAAGAAAGATAAGATCGTGCTTGTAGGGGGCGGCGGACATGCCCTGTCGCTCCTTGAGGTCTTACGCGATCCGAAGGCAGTGAGAGGCTATATCGCTCTTGAGGCGTCCCCCTCGCTGACTCTCGAATGGCTCGGCGATGATGAAGCCGCCCGCGGACTGAGAGACGACAGTCTGTTTCATATCGCTTTTGTCTATTCCGGGCTTCCCGTGATGGCTCTACGGCGCAAAATAATAGAGAAATATGAGACAATGGGGGCGAGATTCGCATCGATAATCGCTCCTACGGCAATTGTGACGCGCAATGCGCGGATAGCGGATGGATGTGCGGTGATGAACGGGGCGATAGTCAACCGCGCACATATCGGCAGGCACGTGGTGGTCAACACCGGCGCCATAGTGGAGCATGACTGCGAGATAGGATCCAACACGTTCATAGGTCCGGGTGCCGTGATGGGTGGCGCGGTGAAGATCGGCAGCGACTGCTTCATAGGTCTCGGTTCCCGCATCAAGAACGGAGTGACGATAGCTCCTGGCATCACTGTCGGCATGGGCGCCGTGGTGACCGATGATCTCCGCGAGCCGGGTATCTATCATGGAAATCCCCTTAAGTTCCACTCTCTGAAAAAAATAAAGAAATGACATCATCTCCTATCGTCATAGCAGAGGCCGGGGTGAACCACAATGGTTCCCTCGAGAGGGCCATGCGTATGGTTGACGCCGCCGCGGAGGCCGGCGTGGATTACGTGAAGTTTCAGACTTTCAAGGCAGAAAGCCTCGTCACTGCCGCCGGCCGTACGGCAGATTACCAGAAGAATAACTGCGATGCCGATTCCCAGCTTGAGATGCTTCGTGGGTTGGAACTTCCGTTCGACGCTTTCCGTAGGCTCGCGGGTCATTGTGCGGAGAAAGGGATCGGTTTCCTCTCAACCCCCTTCGATGCGGCTAGCGTGGATTTTCTCGCCTCTCTGGGCATGGATTTCATGAAGGTGCCGTCTGGGGAGATCACCAATCTCCCTTATCTTCGCAGGATAGCGGCGACGCATATCCCTGTGATCATGTCTACCGGCATGTCGACGCTCGGCGACATAGAGGGGGCGCTCGGAGTCTTCTACGGTGCCGGATATGGATCTGACGATCTGGTGCTGCTGCATTGCAACACCGAATATCCTACTCCCATGGCAGATGTCAACCTCAATGCCATGACGGCCATGCGCACGGCATTCGCTTTGCCTGTGGGGTATTCCGACCACACGCAGGGCATTGAGGTGCCCATAGCGGCTACCGCGCTGGGTGCCTGCGTCATAGAGAAGCATTTCACCTTATCACGCTCTCTTCCGGGTCCTGACCACATTGCCTCGCTTGAACCCTGCGAACTGAAGGCTATGGTGAGCTCCATACGTAATGTGGCGGAAGCGTTGGGAAGCCGTGTGAAGAGAGTCTCCGGCTCGGAGCGTAAGAATATTGCTGTAGCACGTAAAAGCATAGTTGCCGCAAGGGATATCGCCGCGGGTGAGATCCTTACTGAGGATAATCTTGTGGTGAAACGTCCCGGCACGGGCATCTCTCCAATGCTGTGGGATGAGATAATCGGCCGACGTGCGGTAAGGCATTTTTGTGCCGACGAACAGATTGAGTTGTGACATCATGGAGAAGAGAAAAATATGCTTTGTGACGGGCACCCGTGCCGATTACGGCATCATGGCCCCGTTGATGAAGAGGATTGCCACGGAGGGGGAGGCCCAACTGCAGATTATAGCCACCAACATGCATCTCGCTCCGGAATACGGAATGACGGTCAATGAGATAGAGAAAGACGGACTGAGGGTCGACGCCCGAGTGGAATCGCTTCTTTCGGGCGATACACCGTCGGCCACGGTGAAGTCGATGGGACTTACGGAGATCGGTATCGCCGATGCCTTCGCGCGCCTGAAGCCTGATCTTGTGGTGATACTCGGCGACCGTTATGAGATGCTCGCAGCGGCTTCCGCCGCGTTGATATTCAGGATTCCCGTGGCACATCTATACGGAGGGGAGACTACAGAGGGAGCCTATGATGATGCCATACGCCATGCCATCACCAAACTCTCGTGGTTGCATTTCACGTCGACCGAACTGTATGCCCGGAGAATTGTCCGCATGGGTGAGGATCCTGCGAGGGTGTTCTGGGCCGGATCTCTCGGTGTGGACAATATCCGCCATGAGGATTTTCTTCCATTGGAGGAACTTGAGGAGTCCATAGGATTTCAGCTTGGCGAGAGGTATGTGGTCGCCACGTTCCATCCTGTCACCACGCAGCCCGGGGAGGAGGAGAGGCAGACGGCCGCCATGCTCAAGGGGCTTGATGATATCGTGGAAAAGGGATGGAGGGTGCTCTTCACTATGCCCAATTCCGACACGGGCGGCAAGCGTGTGGCGTCAATGATCAGCGACTGGGCATCGGCGCATCCCGGTCAGGTAAAGGCTGTTGCGTCGCTGGGACGACGGAGATTCTATTCGGCCATGCACAATGCCTCGGCTATGGTTGGAAATTCCTCGAGCGGCCTGATAGAAGCTCCGGCTTTCGGCATTCCCACTCTGAATGTGGGCGACCGTCAGAAGGGCAGAGCACGGGGTGAGTCGGTGGTCGACGTCACCTGCGAATACGATGCCATAGCGAAAGGGTTGAGGAAGGTGTTGTCTCCTGAGTTCAGGAAGATGATCTCCGCGGTGCCTGCGGAGACCTTGAATCCGTATGAGCGCGACGGCTCGCAGGATATCATTTACCGTCAGCTCCTTGAAGCCCCGCTCTCCGGCGTGAAGACATTCTATGAGATGGAATAGAACCCGACGGGGGGTATAGTTGTTGTGTTAATAGCTGAATAGAACAGTAGATATAGGGATGATTGTCTTATGTCTGCTACTTATAAAAATGAAATGCTATGAACACTATTAAAACTATGGCTATGGCTCTCACACTTTGTTCCGCTGCTTTTTGCACACCATTCTCCGATGCATGCTCGAGAGTATTGTATAAAGGCATCGACGATCTCTTTGTCGTGGGCCGTTCTCTTGACTGGAAGACTCCGATACCGACAAACCTTTATGTCTATCCGGCAGGTATGGAGAAGGTCGGATCAGATAAGCCCGGAGCTGTGAAATGGACTTCGAAATATGGTGCTGTCTATGCCGTGGGTTATGACGGAGGCATCACGGAGGGGATGAATGAGAAAGGTCTGGTGGTGAACGGTCTTTTCTGCAAGGGTACTGTCTACAATAATCCTGACACCGAAGGGCGTCCACCCATGTCGCTTGCTGTCTTTGTTGCCTGGATGCTTGACCTTAATGCCACGACGGATGAGGTTGTGGAGGTTTTGAAGAAGCATGAATTCTCTATCGGCGGTTCTACGTTTGATGGCGGTACGGTATCAACGCTGCATTGGGGTATCACGGACGCTTCCGGTAAATCGGCTATCGTGGAATTCAACAATGGTGTCATCAACGTTTATGACATGGGCGATTATCGTGCTATGACCAATGATCCCAACTGGCCTCAGATGACTGCCATATTGGATTATTGGGATAAGATCGGAGGGATGCACATGCTTCCAGGTACTGTAAGCAGTCCTGACCGTTGCACGCGTGCCAACTATTTCGCACACCATGTGGAAGCAGTAGCCGATCCGGCGCTCGCAGTCAGCATTACGAGAAGCATTCTTGTGGCTTCATGTGTGCCCTACACTTATGAGATAAAGGGTGAGCCGAATGTGTCTTCCACTCAGTGGCGCTCTTATGCGGATCTGAAGAACCGTCGTTACTATTTCGATATAGTGACCAATATGGGTTATTATTTCGTAGACCTTACGAAGTGTAATCTCGCCCCCGGTGCTCCGGTGATGAAACTTGACACCACTAAAGAGACACTTCTAATAGGAGAGGCCAATCCGTCGCTACGTAAAAGCGATCCTTTCACTCCGATGTATTGATGCAGGGAATCGTTTTCTAAAGATATCTGCAGAAAATATTACTGTCCCAAGTGTCCCGGCTTTTTTAAGGGGTAGGGGAGTGTAGGGTCAGAGGGGGGTGAGGACGCGGGGGAGGAGGTCGCGGGTGGTGTCGCCGAAGCGGACGCGGTAGGATTTGGAGGCGGCGTCGTATGCTTCCACGACGCCCTCTCCGAATACTTTGTGGCTCACACGTGTGCCGGGCGGCATGGGTGCTTCCGTGTTCTCGCCGAGTTCTTCAGCGAGTATCCTGACAAGACTCCTCGTGCCTTCAGCCAGCGCCGGATCAAGATTCCCCTTCACAAGAAGCATCCCTTCGGGCACCTCTCCAAAGAAGCGCGAGGGGAATTTAAGGGCGCCGGTGTCGTTCATGTAGCCTTCCGACTCGCATAGCCAGAGCATACTTTCCGCACGTGTCACAGCCACATACATCAGTCGGCGTTCCTCCTCCTCGCCATCCTGACGGCGTTCGCGTATGCTCCTGTGGTTGGGAAATATCCCTTCCGTGAGGCCCACGACAAACACTTCCGGGAACTCCAGCCCCTTGGCCTGATGAATGGTCATCATCCTGACCTTGTCGGAATCGGAGGTGCGGTCGGCGTTGGTGTAGAGCGCTATCTCCTGCAGATACGACGTCAGGTCGGCGTCGCCGTCATCCATGCGTCCGGCCTCGAATTCCTTCATGGAGTTCATCAGTTCTGTGATGTTCTCCAGGCGTTCCTCCTCCTCGTCGGTACGGTAGAGATCTGCAAGCCCACTCGCTTTCATCAGCCAGTCGGCCAGTTCAGATACCCTCTCTGTCTTGGCCCGTTCCCGAGCCTCGTCGATAAGCGAGATGAAGCGGAACACCGCAGGTTTGTTGAATGGTTTGACATCTATGTTTCTGCGGAGTGCCTCCATAAGGGATATGCCGTTGTCTTCCGCGATCCTGACAAGAGACTTCATCGAGGCATCTCCAAATTTGCGGGCCGGCAGATTGATTATGCGGCGGAAAGCCATGTCGTCGGCATCTGAAGCCACGATCCTGAGATAGCTTATCACATCCTTGATCTCCTTGCGTTCAAAGAAACGGACACCACCCCACACCGAGTAGGGTATATGGTTCTTCAGGAGCGCCTGTTCGATGTTGCGCGACAGGAATGAGCTGCGGTAGAGGATGGCGAAATTACCATACGACATGCCTTCGGAAACTCCCTCCTTTATCCTTTCGGCTATAAACTCCGATTCCTCCTTTTCCGATCTTGAATGCACATGCACCCCCTGTCGCTCGTTGAGCTTGCGTGTGAAAAGCTCCTTGCGCACCCGGTTGCGGTTATGGTCGATGATATGGTTGGCTACATCGAGAATGTCGGGAGTCGACCGGTAGTTCTCCTCGAGGATAATGTCGGTCTTCGCCTTGAAGTCGACAAAAATCTTTGGGTTCGCACCGCGCCATTCATATATGGCCTGGTCGGGATCGCCCACTACGAAAAGGTTGCCGTGGTGGCGCGAGATGGCATGCAGAAGTTTCCAGTCATCGCCCGAGCAATCCTGCACCTCATCGACCATGATATAGTTAAGTTTACGGGTCCAGTATTCACGGGCATCCTCGAAGTGCTCGAGGATGTAGAGCGTGAAGTAAAGGAGATCGTCATAGTCGAGCGCGAACTGCTTGAGCTGGAGCTTTATGTATCTCACGGTGGCATCGGGCGCGGCAGGATCGGAGCAGGGGAGGAGATGCTTCTGGATATACTGCGTCGGGTCGTAGCCCTTAAGTGCAGCGACCTGCTTGAGAAAACGCTCCGCAGTGGTCTTGCGGCGGTCTATCCCGAATTCCTGCATGGCCTGTCGGGCGAGACTCTTGCCATCTTCCTCGTCGATTATCATGAAGTTGCGTGGATAGCCTATGCGGTAGATCTCACGCCTCAGGAACTTGGCGCAGAAACTATGGATGGTGCATATGAAGTCGTTGACGCTGCCTCGGTCAACCATCGTAGATATACGTTTCTTCATCTCCTGCGCCGCCTTATTGGTGAAGGTGAGGCAGAGTATGTTGCCGGGGCTTATGCCTATGTCGTTGACAAGATATGCATATCGGTGGGCGAGGACGCGGGTTTTCCCCGAGCCGGCGCCTGCCACTACACGCACCTTTCCTTCTGTGGCCTCCACGGCTTCCTGCTGTCGTCTGTTGAGAGTCATGCTTTGAACCTCAAAGAGTTAATGCATAATGCATGATGCACAATGCATAATTGGATATTGTTGAAATTAAGAAGATTAAGAAGTTAAAAAAATCTGCTTCAAAGACAGTCGATTAATCTTTTGTAAGCAAAGCCACGGCCATGGCAGCGATTCCCTCGCGGCGTCCTGTGAATCCAAGCCCTTCAGTGGTGGTGGCCTTTACCGATACGTTGTCTGCATCCGTGCCCATGGTGCGAGCCAGACACTCGCGCATACTGTCGATATGGGGCTTGAATTTCGGAGCCTCCGCCATTATCGTGACATCGACATTGCCGATCTCCCAACCTTTCTCCCTGATCATGCGGCACACCTCCGCGAGGAGCTTCTTGCTGTCGGCTCCCTTGTAGGCCGGGTCGGTGTCGGGGAAATGATATCCTATGTCGCGTAGCGCGAGGGCCCCGAGAATCGCGTCGCAAAGTGCGTGTATCGCTACGTCGGCGTCGCTGTGGCCGAGAAGACCGTGAGTGTGGGGCAGCTTTATGCCGCATATCCAGAGGTCGCGCCCCTCCACGAGGCGATGCACGTCATATCCTTGTCCTATTCTTATCATTGCCGTTTTTGTTAATGCATATTTCATAATGCATAATGCATAATCGGATATTGTTGGGATTCAGACAATAATACCTATATGACATTATGCGTTTATTCTAATCACTTTTATTTTTTGTTATTTTCTTCCGAAGAGATCGCGCAGGCCGTCCATGTCGAAGCTGAGTGTGAACCGCAGGGTCTGATCGAGCGGTGAACTCTGCGCCGTGGCAAGCATGTAGGATGCGTCGAGCCTTACTATGTTCAGTGAAAATCCCGCGCCGAATGCGAAATAGCTCCTGCCACCTTTCATCCTGTTCTCGTAATTATAGCCGAGTCGCCCGAAAAATTGCTGGTTGTAGGCATACTCCGCGCCTATGGAGACATTGATCTCCTTCATTTCCTCGCTGAATCCGCCGGGAGCATCCGAGAAACTCTTGAATATGCCGGTGATGGGCGACATATCCTCCCATTTCTGCTTCGCCTCCTCATAGGCTGTCTGACCCTCGACTGTCTCCATGTCGTAGTCCTTCTCACGTGGCATCGTAGGCACGAGAAGTTTGTTGAGATCGAGACCCACGGCGAGGGTGTTGTAGTCGGCCAATGGAAACATGAACTGGGCGCCGAGACGCAGGTTTGTGGGGAGGAAAGCGTAGGTGGCCCCGTTGTCGTAACTCACTTTCGTGCCGATGTTGGAAATGTCGAAACCCCATGCGAACTGACATTCATTGTTGCCGACCATGGGATAAGTGACATAATAGCCGGATACATCGGCTGAGAACGCGCTTGCCGCGGTGTTGGTCTCTCCCGACATCTCGTCGGTGTAGGAGAGATCGGAGAGGATATACCGGAGCACAACCCCCATGGAGAATTTCTCCGATAGCTTACGGCTATATCCGAGGTCGAAGGCCATCTCGTAAGGATTGATGGTCTGCACGGCGGTGGTGCCTCCCTGCGATCCTATTGTTACCTCGCCGAGAGAGAAATAACGGAAAGACGCCGACAGGGCCTGACTGTCAGAGTCGCCAGGTTTCCAATATCCGGTCAGGTCGGCCAGGAAGATGTCGTTGACTATCTTACGGAGCCAAGGGGTGTAGGACAGCGCCAGGCCCCCTTTACCATAAGCGAAAGCGTATTTCGACGGGTTCCAGAACTGGGAGTTGATATCGGGATCGGTGGCGGCTCCGAGGTTGCCCATTCCGGATCCTCTTGCGTCGGGGCTTATCGACAATGTAGTCACTCCCGTGTTGACGGGGTTGAACTCGTTGTCTTTTATATCATTTTGCGCATTGACAGCCAGTGAGCAAAATACTGCTCCCATTGCCAGGGCATTTTTCAATATTCTGTTCATAATGATATGTGTGCCCGCGGGGTGAAAAATCTTTTTATCATATCACATATTTTTATTCTTAGCTACCTGATGGCTATCCACAGGAGACTTTCAGTGCCGCATGCTATTTCGAGGCGGTCGCCGATTTTAATGGCAACAGGGCTTGAAAGAGCGGGAATTATAAAGTCGCCGGTCTTGAGAGTGTTGTTGGCGCTAACCATCTCGATGGTCTGCGAGGGGGGGATCCGGAGTTGGTCGCGGCTCCAGCATGCGGCAGTCTTGCCGTTTGCAAGCATTGTGATCTCCGGGATAAGATCAGGATCTTCGATCTCACGGAAAGCTCCTACTATGAGCGACCGGTCGAAGCTGCAGGCCATGTCGGGAGCATGATGGGCCGCAAGCAGGGCATCTCTCAGACGTGGGGCCCGGAAATGAACCGCAGGCGCCATCTCCGTGCAGTATCTTCCGGCGAAACGGGCTCCTATTGATTTGCCGAGCCTGGAGATCCTCAGTACAGGCGCCACATGCGCCTCGAAACAGTCGGCGAAATCAGGGATGAAGAAAGGCTTCCCGGCATTGGCAAGCGCGGAGTCGGGGATGAAATACCATGAGGTCATCTCATCGTGCGCGTCATGCCGATTGCTTTCTATAACTATCGTCTTCATAATCTGTGTGTGTCAGGATTCGGCGTTGAGCCTGTTGAAAATCAGGGCGAGGTGGGCGTAGATGGACGTGTTTGCCATAACGACCCCTTCCGCCACTTTCACCCGGTAGGGAGTGAAATTCCAGAGGGCCTTGATACCCTCGCCTATCGCGATGTCGGCGGTCTCCTGCGCATATTCCACAGGCACCGTGAGTATCCCGATCGAGGCAGGGGAGCTCTCCATCACCTCCGAGAGCATGTCGATATGGTGTATTCTCACTCCGGCCACGGTAGATCCGATCTTCTTAGGGTCGACATCGAAGCCCGCCACAATCTCAAGACCATAGCGTGAGAGTCCGGAGTCCTGCATCAAGGCTGCACCGAGACTTCCGGCTCCGAACACAAACGCCTTGTGTGATGTCCGGAATCCGAGGAATTCGGAAAGAGTGTCGTAGAGCGCCTCCACCTCATATCCTATTCGTGTCTTCCCCTTGAGCGAGAGGAAAGACAGATCTTTGGCTATCTGCGAGGCATCTACGTTCAGGGCACGCGATATCTGTGTGGACGACACGAACTCCACCCCCTGGGCCTTCAGGATCTCGATATATGCGAGATACCACGGAAGGCGTCTGAGCGAGGGCTCGGGCAATATTATATGATGGTTGCTTATCATTATGATCTGATATAATTCATTTTTTGTATTGATTCATTTATCTGTCGGTATCAACCTGCGGCCACCACGAGCTTCCCGGATCTGGATGTCTCGGTGCCGTCGCCGGTCAGCAGGGTCGCCCGGTATATGTAGATGCCACGAGGCACACGCCCTCCCGAAGTGCCAACAAGATCCCAAGGCACGCTTATGGAACGCGCTCCGCCACTACCGGAGCTGTCTGTGGTCCATACTGTGCGTCCCGAGAGATCAAACACCTCGAGGCGGCAGAAGCGTATGTCGTCGGCATCCGTGTCGATCAAGAACCTGACGGATGAGACGGCAGGGTTCACATCGGTGCCAAGCCCTGTTATCGAGGGCGACCAGTCGGCCTTGACCTTGAAACCGAGTGTGGCTGTCGATGAGTTGCCGGCGTTGTCCCATGCCGTGAGCGAGAGGGTGTGTGTGCCTGGTTGCATGACCGGGAGCGGATATCTCACAGACCCCCCCTCCGCTCCCGGATCAGGAGTGAAGCATGACGCCACATCTGTCATAACGCCCGACCCGTCGACGGTGAGGGTCATACGGTGGCCCAACCCGGCATCGGATACGTTTATGCCCGATACGTCGGAGAGCTCGGCATAGAGCACCGGGTAAGGGCTGACATAATCGCCATCGGCAAATGAGGGTGTGTTGAGGTAGACATTCCTGAACTCCGGGCCTTCGATGTCGCCGGGGCTCTCCTCATCAAATCCGTAGACATAGAAACCGGTGAAGCTTCCGTTGGCCTCACGGCAGTCGGCGTCATAAGCATACATTGAGAGGAGGGCGGGACTGAAATTGTTTTCCACCTCCATAGGGAGAATGACGGGACAGCTCCATCTCCCACCGGCAACCTGCGCCTTCGCAACGGCGAGTCGTGTTTTCCTGTCGTTGTAGACCGTAGCTTTTCCGGTCTCTCCGTTGCCGTATGTCTCGACCACGGTCTCGGCGTCGAAAAGCTGCAGTTCGAGAGTGCCGTTGAAATCTTCCGCGATATTTCCGTCCCGATCCGTCACGCAGCCCGATATGATCGTTTTCTGCCTTGCCTTCAGCACCGGGAGGGTGTCGGCGCGGTCGGTAGCTATTCCGGCGACAGTGTCGGGGCGGATGCGGAGCACCGGGGTCGGGAGCCTGAGGGCAGGATCGCCCATGAGGGCATAGCGAAGCTTGTTGTCATCCCGCGGGGTGTCGTTCTTACCGGCCGTCATGATATCTCCTATCCGCATGGATCCTCCATCAGGAGCTGTCGCGAACATGTGGCGGGAAGTATTGGTGTTGAGATCTCCGTTGAGCGATATATATACCTTGCGGCTCGGACAGATCATCCCGATCACTCCCGACTCAGGCTTGAGCCACAGTTTCTCACCGCCGCTGATGTCATCGTCGTCCCATCGCAGGAACTCGCATGTGGCGGCGTAGATGAACGGGAGTCTTCGGTTTGACAGATTTTCTATATCTGTCCATGTCAGCAATTTTTCATGCCCCCATTCGCGAGGGTTGGCGTGCCCTATGTAGTTCATGTAGGCCACTCCGTCGTTGATCCTGTCAAGCATCCTTTTGCGTGCCTGAGGGTAGGCGGCTCCTGTGCTTGAGAATGATAGGGGATAGGAGTCGAGATACAGTTTCTCATACAGGCGACCGTTCCCTTCAGGATTTGAAGCCATTGCCGCGATGGCGTCTTCAGCCTGCTCGAGGTGTATGGCGTTGTCCTGGTCGTCGGCGATGACCATGACGTTGTTGCGCCATGGCCCGGGATCCGGCTCTCGGAGATACTTCTCGAGTTTGGCGGCCGCGGCCTCCGCTTCCGCCACAGATCTGACGGGCATCCTGCCCACGGCTACGTCTATCCGAGCGTCGTCAATACGGAATATGTCGCCGCAGTCTTCGAGCATCCCGATATAATCGTCGGTGGAATATGATGAGGTCTGGCTCAGACCTTCGGCCGACTGCCATATCGGCACCCTCGGCCCCGGGTCGCTTTTCCTTGCCGCCGTCACCCCTTTGTTGTCGTAGGTGGGGCGCGAGAGTATCAGGCAATAGCGGGTGGCCGAGGCCCCCTCACGGTCGTGCCACATCTTGAGCAGCATCCTGAAAGCGGTGACATCAGGATTGCCCGAGGAGAATTCATTGTAGATTTTCTCCGGAGAGAGCACCGCCACATCCATTCCGTCGATCTCCCTGTGGAGCCGGGCTATGCGTTCGGCGGCGCCACGATACTCCTCGGGAGATATCAGCAGCATGTCGGGAGCGGAAAGAGCGTGGAGATCCTGGTTGGCGACTATTCCCGCGGCATCGGCGACGCGGCTTATCTCTTCGGGATTGAAGGCCACATATTCATGGTAGCCTGCCGGCGTCACAAACCGAGCTGAAGAGCCTTCGAGCGTATGGGCCACCGGTCTGGCGGCTGCCGGATCCGAGACGTCCCATATCACGGTGGCGCCCGAGCATCCTTCTATCGCGACCTCGGAGTCGCTTTCAGGAGATATGTGGAAATAGAGTTCGTTGTCGCGCAGCCGTAGGGCACGCGGATATTCCACCCGGATATAATCGAGTGCTCCGGTGAATATCGCTCCGGAATATGTGTAGGTTATCTTCAGGTCGAGCCGTTCGCCGGGAGCGCTCACTGTCTTGGGCGAATACGCCATGTTGAGGAATGTATCCGAAGAGCCGATGCCGGGGATTACATCTGCGGTGGTGGCCGGCAATTGTGTGCCGTTAGCCTCCGCGAGAATCGCAGACTGTCCGTTTGTGACTCTGGCTCCGAACGCTATCATTATGCGGGCGTCGCCGGTGTTGTCGGGAAGGTCGAAGCGGAAGATCCTCGATTCCTGAGTGCGGAAATCCTCGCCGAGCAGAAGTCTTCCGGAGTTGGCCGGGGCTATCAGCTCACTCTCGTGGAGCAGTCGTTCAGTGAATACAGTTATTGTCTCTCCGCTTCCCGCTGTCGGCGCGGCCGTAGTGTGTGGGGGGGGCTCGGTACCGGTGTCAGGGTTGTCGGGAAAATCACTGTCGCTAATAAAATAATAGGAATTGTCGGAGTATGCGTTGGTGGTGTGGGTGTAGGATAGATAGCCGTTCCTTGCCGGAGCCCAAGCGGTGGAGGAATGCCCGAAGAATACGATGCCGGCAGCCGTGCGCACCGAACGCACCGGGGGAAGGTCGTCGGGCATCGACGCGTCAATGCGCTCCGGAAGCATCCTGCCTCCGAAGCCATAGACTTTTACGTCGTCAGGATTGTTGAATCCGAGCGAGCGCAGGGTGCTGTTGCTTATGAGCTGCATTCCGGTGTGCCGCACCTTCACCTTGGCCCATCGGCCGGAGGCGAGTCTCGAAGATGAGCGGAAATGCGATGCCGGAAGGGGGAAGGCCGTCAGAAAACAGACGGCTGAAAGCAGCGTCAATGCCAAGCGCATCACAGTGGTCGGGATATTATGGCCTATCATCAGGATAATAACGTGGGAGACAAGTGGCTTATTGCGGAGAGGGTAAATGCGGAGATGGTACCTCAGTAGCGGTTGGAATAGGGCCACACGTCGCCGTTAAGGAAGTTGTGCCATTCCTCGCGGTTGCCGCAGAACACGTTTAGATCCACGTCGCCCGTCACACCGTCGACTTTTCCGCGGTGGTTGAACTGCCAGAAACTCCATTCTGCGTTTATCGGGTTCTCGGAGAATCCGCATATCCATAAAGGCGCGCCGGGAAAAGTCTCGGCGAGATATTCGTAGTAACCGTCCTTGTTGGAATAGAACATTACCCTGTGGCCCAGTAGGTTGAGATAATCCACCATTTGCAGGAGCCTGTTTTTCACCGTCTCCGTGGGTATTGAATCGGGATTTCCGGCTTTCTCCACATCGATCACAAGGCCGAGTTCCGGACGCCGGCTTCCTACTGACCTCATGAGGTTTATGGCCTGCTCCACACCATCGCGGTCGAAACGGAAGAAATGATAGATTCCCGTGAGCAGCCCCGCGCGGCGCGCCTTGTCGAAGTTTGTGCGGAAGTTGCGGTCTTTGAAATCGACACCCTCGGTGGCTTTTATGAATACGAACTCGACGCCGCTGTCGGCAACCTTCTGCATGTCGATGACACCATTGTGGGCCGAGACATCGATTCCTCTTACAGGATATTTTTCAGGATCGACGTAGGGGGGGGAGGTCATGAAGGTATGGTAAGCCCAGACCGCCGCGAACACAAGCAGCAGACTGACACCGAGAAACGATGCGGCAGCCACGAGATCTTTCCATGGTCGATTGAGAAAACTTAACTTCATACCCACAAATTTAATGATTTTTTCCGTAATGGAGGAGATAGCGTCTATAAAAAGTGGTTAAAAAATCTTCAGACATTGATTTTGAATATTGGCGTGGAAGAGTTAATTTTGCATACTCTTTCAACAATGGGCGATGCGATATATCATATAATAGTGATCGCCGTGGCCGGGCTCGCCGTGATAAAGGGCTTCCGGAGCGGCTTCACGGGTCAGGTGTCGGGCATCTTGGGATTTGCCTTCGGCACTGTGTGCGCCCATGTGTTTGACGCGGAGGCTGAGGCGCTCATGCGGGCGCTGCTTCCTGGCCTGCAGGGCACGCCCGGATCGTCGTTCATCTACAGTGTCACGTCGGCTGTCGTGGTATATTTGGCAGTCTACCTCCTGTTCAGGATGTTCACGAAAGTGTTGCGCAGCGCCATGCAGGTGTTCTACGTAGGGATGCTCGATTCACTTCTGGGGGCGGCGTTCTGTCTGGTGAAATACATGCTTGTCGTGTCGATCGTCTACAATCTGATAATTTGTGTCAATCCCTCTTCCTCTCTGCTCAGATATGCAAGCGCCGACGACGGCAACGTGGTGGAGTGCGTCATGCTTCTCGCTCCCGGGCTTCTTGGCTGCGGGAGCGTGGAGGATCTCGCCCATATCCTTCAGCTCAAGGAGGCGAAGAAGATAAGCTGCAACATAACCCCCGAAGCGGGCGTTATATATACAAATGGCCGGATGGAGGCCCAAATATTGATAGAAAATGCTTAAAGTCAAAAACCTACATGCCCGCATCAACGGGAAGGAGATCTTGAAAGGTATAAATCTCGAGGTTAAGCCCGGAGAGGTGCATGCCATAATGGGCCCCAACGGGTCGGGCAAATCCACTCTGTCGATGGTGCTTGCCGGTAACCCAGCATATGAGGTGACCGAAGGGAGCGCCGAGTTCTACGGAAAGGATCTTCTGGCCATGCCGCCGGAGATCAGAAGTCATGAGGGCCTTTTTCTCGGCTTCCAGTATCCGGTGGAGATTCCCGGGGTCTCGATGGTTAATTTCATGAGGGCTGCCGTCAACGCGCGGCGTGAGTATTTCGGACAGCCTCCCATGAGCGCCACCGATTTCCTGAAGATGATGAGGGAGAAGCGCGCGATTGTGGAGCTCGACAACAAGCTCGCCTCGCGTTCTGTCAACGAAGGTTTCTCCGGAGGCGAGAAGAAGCGCAATGAGATCTTCCAGATGGCGGTTCTCGAGCCCCGCCTTTCCATACTCGATGAGACCGACTCCGGTCTTGACATAGATGCGCTGCGCATTGTGGCCGAGGGTGTGAACAAGCTTAAGACGGACAACAACGCCACCATCGTCATCACTCACTACCAGCGTCTTCTCGACTATATAAAGCCGGAGTTCGTGCATATCCTCTATAAGGGAAAGATCGTGATGACCGGTGGCCCTGAGCTCGCGCTCGAGCTTGAGGAGAGGGGTTATGACTGGATCAAACAGCAGGCCGATGCCAACGAATGACTTAAAAGAGTGGAAAATGAGTGCCCTTACACAGTATATAGACCTTTACAGACAACACGGCGACATAGTTGACGCCAACAGCGGCGGTGCGCTCAACTCTATGAGAGGGGATGCTCTGCGCGCGCTGGAGAACATGGCGTTGCCCCGGGAGGGGTCGGAGAACTATGAGACCACCGACCTCGAGTCGGTGCTCGCTCCCGACTACGGGCTCAACATAGCCAGGGTGAATGTGGATGTGAACCCTGCAGCCACTTTCCACTGCGGAGTGCCGAGCATATCAACCTCGCTTTTCCTTATGGTCAACGACATATATGCCGAGAGCGACACTGCTCGCGACGGACTTCCCGCCGACATGTATGTGGGCAGCCTGCGGAGATTTGCCGAGACATATCCTGAAGTCGCTGAAAAATATTATGGCCGCCTCGCCGACATGTCTAATCCGACGGTGGCCCTCGACACGCTTTTCGCCCAGGATGGCATAGCTGTATGGGTAAGAAAAGGTGTGAAGGTGGAGAAACCGATACAGCTTGTCAACATCCTTCAGAACGGTACCCCTCTCATGGCCGTGCGCCGTGTGCTCGTGATTCTTGAGGATGACGCTGAGGTGAAGATCCTCGCCTGTGATCATACGCAGAACCCCGACGTGGCTTTTTGCGCGGTCCAGACGATAGAGATGTATGCCGGCAGAAACGCGAGCCTCGATTATTACGATCTTGAGGAGTCGACGGAGAAGACCTCGCGTCTCTCTTCCCTATATCTGCGCCAGGAGGAGGGCAGTAATGTCGTGATCGACGGTATCACGCTCTATAACGGCAATACCCGCAACGAATACTTCTGCAGGTTCGGTGGACGTCATGCCGCGCTCCATCTCTACGGTATGGCGATAGAAGACCGCAGTCGCCATCTCGACACATATTCCCGCATAGAGCATGCCGTGGGCGACTGCACTACCGACGAACTGTTCAAATATGTGGTCGATGACGAGGCTGTCGGAGCATTCGCCGGCCTTGTGCTTGTTGATGAAGGTGCCTGCCGCACCGAGGCCTACCAGAGCAACCGTAATATAGTCGGTTCTGACAGGGCGAGGATGTTCTCTAAACCTCAGCTTGAGATATACAATGACGACGTGAAGTGCAGCCACGGAGCCGCCACCGGGCAGCTCGATGCCATGCAGGTGTTCTATATGCGCACCCGGGGTCTTTCCGAGGCTACTGCGAAACTGCTTCTAAAGCAGGCTTTCATGTCGGATGTGATCGATAAGGTAAGGCTCCCGGGGCTCGGCGAGCGGCTGCATATGCTTGTGGAACGGAGATTCGCCGGGGAGGAGGCCAATTGCGCGTCATGCCGCTCGGCATGCGCCTCTAATTCTTGAAAACGATGGATAAGGAAGAAGTGATGGGAATCCGCCGGGAATTCCCTATTCTTGAAAGAACTGTGGCGGGACGCCCTATGGTCTATCTCGACAATACGGCCACATCGCAGACTCCTGCGCGTGTCGTGGAGGAGATTAAGAGAATTTACACTCACGAGAAGGCGAATGTGCACCGCGGAGTGCACACCCTCTCGCAGGAGATGACTGATCTTCAGGAGCAGACGCGTGAGAAAGTGAGACGATATATTAACGCTGATTCTGTGGAGGAGGTGATCTTCACCCGTGGCACCACCGAGGGTATCAATCTCGTGGCCTCGTCGTTCGGAAGCCGCTTCAAGGCCGGCGACGAGGTGATACTGACAGTGATGGAACACCATGCCAATATCGTGCCCTGGCAGTTGCTGCGCGACCGCACAGGCATCGTGATCCGTGTCGTTGATATAGACGACCGCGGCGTGCTTGACCTCAAACAATATCGCTCTTTGTTCAACGAAAGGACTGTCATGGCCTCTTTCTGTCATGTGAGCAATGTGCTGGGCACGGTCAATCCGGTTAAAGAGATGGTGGAATTTGCCCATTCAAAGGGTGTGCCGGTGCTCATCGACGGTGCGCAGGCATCGCCACATATGATACTCGACATGAAGGATCTCGACTGCGACTTCTATGTCTTCTCTTCACACAAGATGTATGGCCCGACGGGAATAGGTGTGCTCTACGGTAAAAAGAGATGGCTGGAGGAGATGCCCCCATATCAGGGTGGCGGGGAGATGATCGGAAAAGTCACATTCGAGCACACTACGTATGCCGACCTTCCCTTCAAGTTTGAGGCCGGGACGCCTGATTTCGTGGATATCGCCGCTTTCTCCAAGGCTATCGACTTCATTACGGAGATCGGAGTGGAGAGAATAGCGCGTCATGAGCATGATCTTATGGAATATACGCAGGCCCGCATGAGGGATATCCCCGGCATGCGTATTTTCGGCGATGCCCCCGAGAAGAGCGCTGTCATATCGTTTCTTGTGGGTGACAGTCATCCATATGATCTCGGACTCCTGCTTGACAAACAAGGGGTGGAGGTTCGCACGGGCCATCATTGCGCTATGCCTCTGATGGACCGTCTCGGGATTCCCGGCACCGTGCGTGCCTCATATGCCGTCTATAATACTTTCGAGGAGGCCGACGCGTTTCTGAATGCCCTCATGAGGGCAGCCGCGATATTGGGTTGAGATTTATCTATCCCCAACTGGAATGAAGCCATCCGCATGGCTTCATTTTTTTCATGCCATGTCTTGAAAGCGCGGCGTCGGGGGAGACGCGAGGCGAGGGCATGATAGGGTTAGTTTTTCGATGATTTTAAGGGGAATTGGGAAAGATGGGAAATATTAGGGAATGCGGCGTCAGAAAAGGCGCGACAGGAAGTTGCGTAGTATCGATTCTCCGTTGGAATGCGGATAGGGGATAAGGCAGATCGCGGCGAGCAGGGCCGCGAAGATGAAGATGATGGCGAAAGTGCCCCATCTGACGAGCGACGGTGGAATCTCACCGAGGAGTCTGCGTATTTTTTCAGAGCGGAGTTCGATGTCAGACATGAGGAAAGTGTTTAAAGGAATTTATTTAAAGTTTTATTTCAGTGTTTTCTGCCTGCCGGCCTTGCACTGGCATTGATCTCCTCCTCAAAGCGGTTGGGGAACTTCCAATGCTGGCGCGGATGAGTCATTGCCCATATCACCAGGGCTATACCTATGAGTATAAATGGTATGCTGAGCGCCTGACCCATGTTGATGCCGTAGCGGGCAATCATGTCGTACTCCGAGGCTACCTGTACGTTTTTCACGTATTCGATGATGAATCGCGGCAGGAAGATGCCGATGAAGAATGTGCCCGTGATGAGCCAGGGGCGTTCCTCGGCGTTCTTTTTCCAATACATCCACATAAGCAGGGCGAACAGGGCGAAATAGCATAAAGCCTCATAAATCTGTGTCGGATGTTTGGGCACTGTCTCACCGTCTCGAAGGAAAATGAATCCCCAGGGCAGATCTGTAGGACCGCCATAGATCTCGCTGTTCATCAGGTTGCCAAGACGGATCAAGCCTCCGACAAGGGCTATAGGCACCACGAGTTTGTCGAAAGTCCAGGATGCAGGTTTTTTTGTCACGAACCACGAGAAGAGGAAGACTGCGATGATGATGGCTATCGTGCCGCCGTGGGAGGCAAGGCCGCCGTTCCATATCTTGAGAATCTCCATGGGGTGCTGGGAGTAGTGATCCCACTCGTAGAAGAACACATGGCCGAGCCTGGAGCCTATGAGGGTGGCGATCACGACATATGTGAGGAGAATGCCGAGCCATTTCTCGGGAGCTCCCTCGTGGCGGAACATCTTTGCCACGATGTTATAACCGATGATGAAACCTACCGCGAAAGCGAGGCCATACCATCTCACCGAGATGGGGCCGAGACTGAAAAGGACTGGATCTGCGTTCCAGGTGATGAAGTCGAGCATAGTCAGAACTGTTCTGTTGTGAATGATCGGTTGCGGCCGTCGCATAATAAGGCCGCGTCCGGAATTAAAACGTCCGGGCGCGGCCCATTATTGTGGTCAGCTTCCTATTATATGTGTCAGAGACCGCTGACGATGGCGGCAGTGTCCTGGGCGATCATGAGTTCCTCGTCCGTAGGGATGACTACAACATGCACCTTGGAATCCGCTCCCGAGATCTCGATCTCCTCGCCGCGTGTCTTGTTGGCCTCGGCATTGAAGGTGACGCCCATGAAAGCGAGTTTCTCGCAGATACGTTCGCGTGTGGCTGTCTGGTTCTCGCCTACACCGCCTGTGAAGACGATGATGTCGACGCCTCCGAGCACAGCCGCGTATGCTCCGATATATTTAAGGATACGGTATTCATACATGTCGAGCGCGAGGATAGCCTTGCGGTCGCCCTGGGCGATGGCTGCCTCGATATCGCGCATGTCGGAAGAGATCTCCGAGACTCCGGCCACACCGCTGCGCTTGTTGATGAGAGTGCTGACGCCGGCTGCGTCGAGCCCTTCGCGCTCCATCATATAGACGATCGCGCCCGGATCGACATCACCCACGCGGGTGCCCATCATCAGCCCCTCGGTGGGAGTGAGGCCCATGGAGGTGTCCACACTCTTGCCGTCGGCTATGGCAGTGATGCTGGCGCCGTTGCCGATATGGCATGTGATGATGCGCTGCTTCTCATAAGGGAGACCAAGGAATTCGCAGGCGCGGCGCGACACGTAGCGGTGGCTGGTGCCGTGGAAGCCGTAGCGGCGCACCCCGTATTTCTCATATGCCTCATAAGGAAGGGCATACATGTAGGCTTTCGCGGGCATTGTCTGATGGAATGCTGTGTCGAACACCGCAACCTGGGGCACGTCGGGAAGAATCGCCGTCACGGCCTCTATGCCGGTGACATTGGCCGGATTGTGGAGAGGAGCGACGGGATAACACTCCTTCACCTTCTCGATGACCTCGGGAGTGATGAGCACGGATTTGTTGAACCATTCCATGCCGTGCACCACGCGGTGGCCTACGGCGCCGATCTCGTCGAAGCTCTTGATCACGCCCTCCTTGGGGTCAGTGAGAAGTGCCAGCACATTCTTGACAGCCTCTTTGGCTGTGGGCATCTCAACTTCGATGACGTCTTTCGATCCGTCTTTACGTTTGAACTTGAGGAATGAATCGGGGAGCCCGATCTTCTCCACGCCGCCTTCGGCGAGCACTTCTTTCGACTCGGAGTCGATGAGTTTGTATTTCACGCTGCTGCTGCCGCAGTTGAGCACAAGAATCTTCATTTGTTGTCTTGGTTGTTTAGAAAGGTTATCTGATCAGAGTCCTTTGTCGCCGATGGCCTGGTTGCATGTCACGATGATCGTGTTGACGATATCCTCCACGGTGGCTCCGCGCGAGAGGTCGTTGACAGGGGCGGCGAGCCCCTGGAGAATCGGGCCTACGGCGCCGGCGCCGGAGAGGCGCTGCACGAGCTTATAAGCGATGTTGCCTGTCTCGAGCGAGGGGAAGATAAGTGTGTTGGCATGTCCGGCTACTGTGCTGTCGGGAGCCTTCAGGGCGGCTACGGAGGGCACTATGGCTGCGTCGCTCTGCAGTTCGCCGTCGATCTTGAGCGAGGGGTCTTTCTCTCGTGCGAGCTCCATTGCCTCGCGTACCTTGTCGACCTTCTCGTGGGAGGCTGATCCGCGGGTGGAGAAGCTGAGCATGGCCACACGGGGTTCAAGCCCGGCGATATCTTTTGTGGTCTTGGCTGTGGCAATAGCGATTTCGGCAAGTTCCTCTTTCGTCGGGTCGGGCACCACGGCGCAATCGGCGAAGACGAGCATGTTGTTGTCGCCATATATGCAGTCCTTGGGCAGGAGCATGATGAAGGCCCCGCTCACCACGGAGATGCCGGGTTTGGTCTTGAGCACCTGGAAAGCGGCGCGGAGCACACTTGATGTGGGGCTGAGGGCGCCGGCCACCATGGCGTCGGCGTCGCCGGCCTTGATGAGAAGGCATCCAAGATAAAGGGGATTCTTCACTGTGTAGCGGGCATCCTGGATGGTGACTCCCTTTTTCTTACGGAGCTCGCAGAAAAGCTCTGCGTATTTCTCTGTGAAATCCACATCGTCGGGATCATGGAACGATGCGCCGGCGATGTTTTTCAGTCCGAGTTTCTCAGCCTCGGCAAGGATCTCCTCTTTCTTGCCGAGGAAGATGATCTCCGCAGCCTTTTTCTCAAGGATTTCCTCGGCTGCCTTGAGGGTGCGTGGTTCTTTTGATTCGGGGAGCACCAGTCTCTGGGGATGCTCCTGGGCTTTCTTTGTGAGCCTTTCGAATAAGGTCATGACAAATATATGTTAAGGGTTGATTGTTCTTCTGCAAAGTTATAAAAACATTTTCAAAGTCAGGATTGCAAAAATATCAATTTGTATTAAAAATGACGAAAAGCGGGGAGCGACGCATTTTTTATGCCCAATACTTCCCGCAGACGGGTTAAATTTTGTAATTTTACGCTTTGAAACCAAATACTCCCTCGCTTTATTATAGATGAGAATAATCAAACGACTATACCTTTTCATCCTCCAGAGCTTCCTGCCTCTATTCGTGATGACCTTTTTCATTGTGCTCTTCATAGTGCTGATGCAGTTCCTGTGGAAGAACATCGACGATCTCGTGGGAAAGGGTCTGGAGATTTCTGTCATAGCTGAGCTTTTCTTCTATGCTGCTATCACTCTGGTGCCTCTCGCGCTTCCTCTCGCCATACTTCTTGCGAGCCTGATGACGTTCGGCAATTTCGGCGAGAAGTTTGAGCTTACGGCAATGAAGGCTTCCGGCATATCGCTCCTGAAGGCCATGAGTCCGCTGATCGTGCTTATCTCAGGCATATCGGTCGGAGCTTTCTTTTTCCAGAACGATGTCATTCCTCCGGCTCAGGTAAAGATGTGGACTCTTCTCTTCTCCATGCGTCAGAAGTCGCCGGAACTTGAGATTCCCGAGGGTGTCTTCTACGACCAGATACCCGGCTACAATCTTTTTGTGAAGTCGAAAGACCGTGAGACCGGGATGCTTTACGGAATGATGATCTATGACGTGAGCCATGGCGGCGACAATTCTACGATACTCTTAGCTGATTCCGGACGTCTTGCCATGACTCCCGACATGAAATACCTTTATCTGCATCTATGGAACGGCGAGCAGTTTGAGAATCTGCGTGAGCAGCGGAATATTGACAGAAACGTTCCCTTCCGTCGAGAGGAGTTCGCCGACAAGGAGGTGCTCATACCTTTCGATGCCAATTTCAACCGTCTCGACGAGGGGGGGATGAGATCGCAGTATGTCGGAAAGAACATGAAGGAGCTTCGCCAGACCATCGACTCGATAGGGGCCAGACTCGATTCCACGGGATCGGTTTATGCCCGCGAGCTGCGGATCACGGCGTTTCCCATGCTCAACGGCCCCATGTCGCTCTCCCGCGAGACTGATGTCGCTGACGGAGCGGGAGGTGGGAAGAGTGCCTCGGCTGAGGATAAGAGGAAAGCATTGGCCGATACAGCCAGGATAGTGCCTGTGGATATAGATACGCTGATACAGTCGCTTTCTCCCGACCGGCAGACGCGTGCTTTCGACCAGGCTCTTGGCATATCCGACCGCAGGATGATGGATCTTCAGTTCAAGTCAATGTCGGTGCATGATGACAAGTGGACAAAACGGCGCCATGAGATAGAGCTTCTGCGCAAATTCACGCTTTCGGTGGCCTGTCTGGTGTTCTTTTTCATCGGCGCCCCACTCGGAGCCATTATCCGTAAAGGTGGACTCGGCACACCGCTTGTCATATCGGTGCTCCTCTTCCTCTTCTATTATGTCATAGACAACAGTGGCTACAAGATGGCCCGAGACGGCAGGTGGCCTTCATGGCTTGGCATATGGCTCTCTACTTTCGTGCTGGCGCCGCTTGGAATATATGTCACGTATAAGGCCATGAATGACTCGGCGGTATTCAACGCCGACAGCTATAAGGCCTTCTTCCGCCGTATTCTTGGAAGAAAAGTGGAACGCAAGGTTGCCTATAAGGAGGTCATCATCAACGATATCTCCACCTACGAGGCGGAGGGACGCCTGTCGGCGCTCCGGGAGGCTGCCCTGGAGTTTTGCGAATCTTATCCCGGCAAAATGAGCTACAAGGATTATTTCCTCAAGGGATATGACCTGGAAAGGGTGCACACCATCAGCAACCGTCTGGAGGAGGATGTGGATTATATGACCGATTGCCGCAATTCGATCGCTGTGAACAAACTTATGGATTATCCGGTGATCAGGAGTCTGTGGCTCTATCAGCCCGGATCCAAGAAATGGATAGGGGAGGCCTGTATGTGGTTCTTCCCCGTGGGTGTGCCTGTGTATATCGCCGGACTGCGGGCCCAGCGCAATCTTAAGGGTGAGATGAGGAAGATAGCCGACGTAAGCTCCACGATAATCGACCTTCTCCATTCTGAGCAGGATGCAAATGCCCATCAATACTGACAGCAGAGGGGATAAGCATTGTATATATAGGATGCAATCGTTTGAAAAAGTCTTTAATAAAAGCGGCCGCTCTCACGAGTGGCCGCTTTTGTTAACAAGAGATATTGCTCCTGTTAGTACTTAAACTTAATGAACAAAAATCTATCTTCTTTCTTTTCATCTTTATTAACTTGAAAGAGTAAAGAATTGTTCAGGAGTTGGTGTGTATTTAACACTCTTTAACACCTTCATTCTCGAGTTGCTCTATCTCACGATCGAGAGATGAACGCTGCGAACGGAGTTTGCGCAGAAGCTGCCCTTTCTTTATGAGCTCGAAATTCGCGATGTCATCTCTCAGTGCGTCAGCGAGTGAGAGAAGTTTTTCCGCCTCTTTAGGAGGAAGTTCGGGGAGTTCAACCAATGTTTTACGGAGATTCTTGATTGTTGCGGCAATCATTCCGGGATTGTTTTTGTCGGCGGCTGCCGCAAGAGCCTTGCGACGTTTCCAGGCCATGACGGCCGCATACTGGCGGTCTTCTCCTTTCTCCTCGAATTTGCGACGGTCTATCTCGTCTTTCCCTTCGAGGAAGGCTTCGCGATAGAGTGCGATAGTCTCTGATTTCTTCATTTCCTTTTGATAGTTATGTTGTTTTTTACGTCAGACGCCATCATGCGTCTGTGCCATCGGGTGTAAAAGTATGAATAAAAATCCTAATATGCAAACTCGCGGCTCAACCCCTTGTTGCAGACGAACAAAAAAATTTGTAATTTTGCATTCGGAAGGGATCCGTGGATGGTGGCAGCTCCGCGGAGAAAAACACTTCCCTTCACCAAAACAATATTAGAATAACTCCATATGAGAAAAGAATCAGAACTTGAGGGCGTCACGCTCCTGGGCTGCCAGGGAGTGGCGTATCCCACGGATTATGCCCCGCAACTTCTCGAGACATTTGAGAACAAACACCCGGAGAACGAGTATGTCGTGACGTTCGACTGTCCGGAATTCACCACTCTCTGCCCGAAGACGGGGCAGCCCGATTTCGGACATATCTACATCTCCTATATACCACG
The DNA here is from genome assembly GCA_910588245.1 of uncultured Muribaculaceae bacterium. Classification (GTDB taxonomy): domain Bacteria; phylum Bacteroidota; class Bacteroidia; order Bacteroidales; family Muribaculaceae; genus Lepagella. The sequence continues at coordinate 50,582 of CAJUQP010000002.1, forward strand.
CACCAGGATGGTGGAGAGCAAGAGCCTGAAGCTCTATCTCTTCAGCTTCCGTAACCATGGAGATTTCCACGAAGACTGCGTGAATATAATCATGAAAGACCTCTGGAAACTAATGGAGCCGCGTTATATAGAGGTGAAAGGTATCTTCATGCCCAGGGGTGGAATATCTATCTACCCCTTCGCAAACATGGGCGACAGCGAGCATCAGGATCTGTGTATTGCCAGGAGAGCGCAAGCTCTCGACGTGAGGAGGTGAACTATGGAGAAAGATTCAGTGATAATTCTGTCGGGAGGTATGGACAGCGTTACGCTACTCCATTACCGCAAGGATCGTATAGCCTTGGCCGTGAGTTTCGACTACGGGTCGAACCATAATGCCTGCGAGATTGAATGCGCGCGTGAACAATGCCGCATGCTCGGGATAGACCATCTCGTCATACCGTTATCCTTCATGGGGGAATATTTCAAAAGCAGCCTTCTGTCGGGTGCCGATGATATCCCGGAGGGACATTATGCCGACAGCAACATGAAGTCGACCGTGGTGCCTTTCCGCAACGGGATAATGCTCGCAGTTGCTTGCGGGCTCGCCGAGAGCCGCGGGCTGAAGCACGTGATGATGGCCAATCATGGCGGCGACCACGCCATATACCCGGACTGCCGTCCCGGCTTTGTCAGGGCAATGGGTGCGGCAATGAGAGAGGGAACATATGAAGGAGTGACCCTCGATGCCGATTTCACCGATATTACCAAGGCAGATATCGCCAGGCTCGGCGCGCGCCTCGGTGTGGACTATTCAAAGACTTATTCCTGCTACAAGGGAGGGGAGAAACACTGCGGAAAATGCGGCACTTGCGTGGAACGGCGCGAGGCCTTTTCCGAGGCTGGTATCGACGACCCCACAATCTATGAATGAGATATGTATTACGTAAAGAAAAGATTCGAGATCAGCGCGGCCCATCGGCTCGAACTGAGCTACCCGAGCAAGTGTACGAACCTGCATGGTCATAACTGGATAGTGACGGTGGAGTGTCGGGCGGAAAAGCTCAATGCTGACGGGATGGTTGTTGACTTCACTCACATAAAGGAGATCGTTATGGATCGTCTTGATCATGCGGTGATCAACGATGTGGTGCCCGGGAATCCGACGGCGGAGAATATTGCCAGGTGGATAGTTGACAATGTGCCCAATTGCTGGCGCTGCGAGGTGCAGGAAAGTGAAGGAAACACAGCCGCTTATGAGAAAGATTAACGAGATCTTCTATTCCCTTCAGGGGGAGGGGGCGCATGTGGGCCATCCCTGTGTGTTCGTGCGGTTCAGCGGATGCAATATGAAGTGTGCATTCTGCGATACGGACCATTCCGACGGCATCCCCATGAGCGACGACGATATAATCCGGGCTGTGAAACTGTATCAGACCGATTGGGTAGTGCTTACCGGGGGCGAGCCTTCGCTATGGATAGACGATGCTTTCGTCGATCTGCTCAAGCGTGCCACCGGGAAAAAGATAGCTATAGAGACCAACGGCTCGCTTCCCTTTCCCGAGGGAATAGACTGGGTGACGGTCTCCCCGAAATGCGGGATGGATGGCGCCGGAGACTATGAGGTGCGTGCCGCGCATGCCGACGAGATAAAGGTGGTGGATCTCGGGCAGCCGCTTGAGCCATATTTCTCTCTTCCTTGCCGGGGCCCGGAGACCCTCATGTATCTCCAGCCATGCCATGTGGCCGATCCAGGAGAGGCGCTCCGCAACAGGCTTCGCACTGTCAACAGGGTTCTTTCAGATCCGCGATGGACCCTCTCCGTGCAGCTGCACCGCTTTCTTGGTATTCCCTGACATATCATCGGCGAGGGACACCTGGCCTTCCATTATTTACATAAATATTCCGTGGCATACCGGAGATGCGCATCTCCGGTATGCCACGGAATATTTATGGCCAGTGCTTTGTCGTGTCAGAGGTCTTTCGGCGCCGAAGACTTGAGGCTCTTGCGTTTCGGCTTCGGAGCCTGCTCAACTACGGGCTGTTCCTCTCCGACAAGAGCTCCGTCTACCATGATACGTCCGCAGTATTCGCATACAAGCACCTTCTTGTGCATCTTGATCTCAAGCTGCCTCTGAGGGGGGATGCGGTTGAAGCACCCACCGCATGCGCTTCTCTGCACTGTCACGATTCCAAGCCCGTTGCGTGCGTTCTTGCGGATTCTCTTGAATGCGGCGAGTGTATACTCATCGATCTTCTGCTCCAGTTCCTTGGCCTTGGCGCGGATCTCCTCCTCCTGAGTGCGTGTCTCGGAGACGATCTCCTCAAGCTCCTTGCGCTTCTCCACAAGGATATGCTCGTTGTCGGCAAGCTCCTCCTCGGCATGCTGTATCTCGGCAGATTTCTGTTCCTGCTTCTCGGTGGCCTCGCGTATGTTTTTCTCGGCGAGTTCTATCTCCAGACCTTCATATTCCTTCTCCTTCTCAAGGAAGGCGAATTCGCGGTTGTTGCGCACGTTGTTGATCTGCTCGTCATATTTTTCTATCTTGACACGGCGGTCGGCTATCTCCCCCTTCTTCTGGATGACAAAAGCCTTCAGACTCTCTATCTCATCCTTGTATTTCTGGATGCGGGTCTGATAGCGGATAATCTCATCCTCAAGGTCTTTCACCTCGTTGGGGAGCTCGCCGCGGAGAATCTTTATCCTGTCGATCTCCGAGAGATATCTCTGGAGTTGGTAAAGATTCTGGAGGCGCTCTTCCACGCTTCGTTCTTTGTCGTTCTTTTTGTCGGTAGCCATAGGCGTGATATTATTTACAGATATTTTACAGGATTGGTCTCGGAATCGGCGAAATACGTCACAAATTCCGGATATTTCTCCCGGATGATCCGGGAGAGGATCTTTTTGGTGCAGAGCTCGCTTTCAAAATGTCCGATGTCGGCGATTATGATGTCGAGCCCGAAGGTGGTGAAATCGTGATATTTCACGTCGCCGGTTATGATTATGTCGGCGCCATTGGTGATCGCTTCCTTTATAAGGGAGGCCCCGGAGCCTCCGCACACTGCGGCTTTCCTGACCACGAGCTGCGGGCTCTGTGAGGAATACCGGAGGCATTTCACCTTGAAAGTGTCTTTTATCCTTCTCAGGAACTCTATTCTTGGAGTGGGCTGCACGTCTCCGATCACTCCAAGACCTGTGGCGGGATTCTCCTGCCTGGGCTCGAGCACCTTCAGATTGCCGATGTTCAGCATATGAGCTATCTCGTGGCTGACACCTTCCCATGCGGAGTCAAGGTTGGTATGGGCCGAATAGATCGCAACATTCTCACGGATTGCCCTTATCACCATGCGTTCTGTGGCTGTCCTGCCTGTCACCTCCTTCAGTCCCTTGAAAAGAAGCGGATGGTGAGACACGATGATATTGCATCTTCGCTCAAGGGCCTCGTCGAGCACTTCCTCGGTCACGTCAAGACAGAGGAGCGCGGCAGATACGTCCATATCCGGATCACCTACCTGAAGGCCGGCGTTGTCATACGACTCCTGAAGCCCCTTTGGCGCGAATTCCTCAATGGCTGCCGCTATGTCTTTTACTTTAAGCATGACCTGTTGTCGGGTATCATATTATTATTCCTGGCTGCGCCGCAGTCATTCCTTGGAAGGTTTGAGCTCCAGGCGTAGTTCGTCGAGCTGCGTCTGATCGATGGGCGAGGGAGACTCGTTCATGACATCGCGGCCGGAATTGTTTTTCGGGAATGCGATGACGTCGCGGATGGTGTCGAGGCCGGCAAGGATCGAAACGAAGCGGTCGAAGCCAAGGGCGAGTCCTCCATGAGGTGGCGCGCCGTATTTGAAGGCGTTCATCAGGAATCCGAATTGCTCCTTGGCCCTTTCAGGTGTGAATCCGAGAAGCTCGAACATCTCGTCCTGGAGAGCGGCGTCGTGTATACGGATCGAACCGCCGCCGAGCTCAGTGCCGTTGACAACTATATCATAGGCTGTTGCCCTGACGTTGCCCGTGTCGGTGCGCAGCTTGGAGATGTCGTCGGGGTTGGGCGAAGTGAATGGATGGTGCATGGCATAGTAGCGCTGTGTCTCCTCGTCCCATTCGAAAAGTGGGAAATCTATCACCCAGAGAGGAGCGAATACGTTCTTGTCTCTGAGTCCGAGACGGTTGCCCATCTCCAGACGGAGCTCGCAGAGCTGTTTGCGGGTCTTCATCTTCTCTCCGCTCATTATAAGCATGAGGTCTCCGGGCTTCGCTTCCATCCTTTCGGCCCATTGTGCGAGTTCTTCGGGGGTGAAGAATTTGTTAACGGAGCTCTTGAACGATCCGTCGGGTTCAACCTTGACCCATACGAGACCTTTGGCGCCGATCTGCGAACGCTTCACGAATTCTGTCAGCTCGTCGGTCTGTTTGCGTGTATAGGATGCGCATCCGGGAGCCACGATGCCCACTGTAAGCTCGGCGTCATCCATCACTGAGAATCCTTTCCCCTTCACGAGATCGGTGATCTCCACGAATGGCATCCCGAAGCGGAGGTCCGGTTTGTCGGATCCGTACAGACGCATGGCGTCGTTCCAGGTCATGCGCATGAAAGGCTCTGTGAAATCAATTCCCTTCACATACTTGAAGATATGTTTCACGAGGCCTTCGAACATGTCGATCACATCTTCCTGCTCCACGAAACTCATCTCACAGTCGATCTGTGTGAACTCCGGCTGACGGTCTGCACGAAGGTCTTCGTCGCGGAAGCATTTGGCTATCTGGAAATAACGGTCGAATCCGCTGACCATAAGAAGCTGTTTGAAGAGCTGCGGACTCTGCGGGAGGGCATAGAACTCACCCGGGTTCATGCGGGAAGGCACCACGAAGTCGCGCGCGCCTTCGGGCGTGGATTTCACAAGGATAGGAGTCTCGATCTCGAGAAATCCTTTCGAGTCAAGATAGCGGCGTATCTCGAAAGCCATCTTGTGGCGCAGTTCAAGATTCTTCCTCACTCCGGGACGGCGCAGGTCAAGATAACGGTATTTCATACGGAGATCGTCGCCGCCGTCGGTGTTGTCTTCAATCGTGAAAGGGGGGATCTCGCTTTTGTTGAGCACCTTAAGGCTTTCGGCGATTATCTCGATATCGCCTGTCGGTATATTCTTGTTCTTGCTTGTGCGTTCAGCCACCTTTCCGGTGATCTGGACCACGAATTCACGCCCGAGGGCGTTGGCAGCCTCAAAAAGCGAGTTGTCTTCGTGGTCGGAGTCGAATACCACCTGTGTGATGCCATAGCGGTCGCGGACATCCACGAATGTCATTCCGCCCATCTTCCTGCTGCGCTGCACCCAGCCGGCGATCTTCACTGTCTTTCCGGCATCGGATAGCCTCAGCTCGCCGCATGTCTTGTCTCTGTACATATCGGATTCTGAATAATAGTATTTTTTGTTTTGTGCATATCCTTCAGTCAGGAAAATGCATGATGCCCACGTCAATATCGTCCGGAGAGGAGGCTCCGGATTCAAGGGCGTGGGTTTAAACGTGCAAATTTACACATAAATTTGCGGATTCGGGGTCTTTTCTGTGAAAAAAACGTCGAATCCGCCTCATTTCATTTTATGTAGGTCTCCAATGCCTCGAAAATGCCGTCGGGGGTGATGGTTAGCGTCTTGCAGGAGGCCGGTATCAGCACCGACATGCCCTCCCTGACTTCGCGGCTGTCAATATCGGTGGTCAGAGTGGCCTTGCCTTTCGTGCATATTATCGCCACGAAAGTGTCCCACTCGGAATAGTCGCGCATCACCTCATGGTCTATCTTCCAGATATTGGTCGTGAAGAAGGGAGAGGTGACAAGATTCACAGGAATATCATTGTGGATCACATAGTCTACCGGCTTCCCTTCCGTGTCCTTGAAGTTTATGGCATCGAAGGCTTCTCGGGTGTGGAGCTGCCGCTCGTTGCCGTTCTTGTCCTTGCGTTTGTAGTCGTATAGACGGTAGGTGATGTCGGATGTCTCCTGTATCTCCGCCACAAAGGCACCTTTGCCTATGGCGTGAACCCTTCCGGCAGGAATGAAGAATGTGTCGCCCGGCTTTATCGGATTGAAATTAAGCACATCCATGATTTTGCCGCTCTCAACGAGTCCCTCGTATTCAGAGGGGTCTACCTCCCGGTTGAAGCCGTTGGCCAGAACCGCCCCTTTCTCAGCTCCGAGCACATACCACATCTCTGTCTTGCCGAAGCGCGATCCTCTCTCCTGCGCGAGTTCGTCGGTGGGATGCACCTGTACGGAAAGGTCGTCTCTCGCATCGATAAACTTGATCAGCAGCGGAAAAGCGTCGCCATATTTCTTGTAGTTTTTCTCTCCGAGGAGCGACGATTTGTATCTGTGAGCGAGTTCGGTGAGTGTCAGGCCTTTGTCGGGGCCGTCGGCAACTACTGATTCGGAGCCTTCCACTCCCGAGATCTCCCAGCTCTCGCCGATGTCGGTCTTATCGGTGCTGATACCTTTGAATGGGGCTATCTTTTCTCCACCCCATATCACGGTTTTAAGAATTGGATCGAATGTCCACATATCGAATATCTTTTTGCAGGCCATTCCAGAGATTACCCAGTGGCAATATATCGTCTCTGAGACTGATCTCTCGGGGCCTTTGGTTGTTTATATACTATATAACGGAAATCAAGCTTTCCGATCATATATCGACTCACATTTTTGAAATCTTAATCATTCAGACTATGAACGACAGACTTACAACAGAAGAGAGACAGGAACTCCCCGACAGCGTCTACGGACTTCCTGAGAGAAGAGAATATCCTATGCCTGACGCGGCTCATGTTAGGGCGGCCGAGGCTTATTTCAGATATTGCCCTGAGGAACTCAAGCCGAAACTCGCGCGGGCCATACTCCGCTTCGCTAAAATCTACGGCGTCGATGTGGAGAGCCCTGTAGTGAAATCTTACGCACAGGAATAGGCGCGGAGGCAAGTGGGCCTCCGGGCTCACTTCTCCTCCTCTTCCCCTCCGGGAAGAGGCTTGTCTTTGAGCATCCCTATAGCGAAATCGAGAATCTTGTCGGTGCCTGCCGCCAGTTCTTCCGGAGTGCAATGCACCTCGCATCCCGGCGATGGATCCACACCGTTTTCCGTGCATTCCCCGGCAGGATTGAGTAGGGGACAAGCCGAGAAACGGACTCCCCATCCTATTGGAAGCTCCGATGAGAATGGCAGACCTCCTCCGCCACCTGTCTTTGCTCCTACGACCGTCACGTTGGGAAGAGTTTTCATCACCGATGTGAAGTCGTTGGCGGCAGAGAAGCACGACCTGTTGGTGAGCAGCACGATGGGGCCGTCCCATTTTATCCTTCCCGGGTCAGCCGGCTCGTATTCGATCGGATACGGGTCGGAAAACTCGTTGTGTCCCGGTCCTGTCTTATGCTTTATATATCCGCCCGTTATCTTCCGGTCGATGAAACGCCCTACGAGGGTCTTGATGTTGGTCAGGGCGCCTCCGCCATTGTCGCGGATATCTATTATCAGACCCCGGCTCTTGTGGAGTATGGCCAGGATATAGTCGAGCGATGTCTCTCCTACCGGATAGGAGAAGGAGGGATATCGCATATAGGCTATCTCTCCGGGAAGTTGTTTGTAGACTATGCCGCTGGTTGTCAGCCAGTCGAACTTCAGATAGTACTCCTCAAGCGTCCGCTCGTCGAAATCCTGCGGATAGTCGCTCCACCATTTCCGGTAGTAGCTTGTGTTGAACCTCGATGTCAGGTTGACATGCCCGTCGCGGAGCTCATCGAGCATGGCGGCACATATGAAGAACAGTTCTATCTGGTCTGTTTCGGGGGTGATCTGCGACCGGTATCTTTCTCCGATCTCTTTCCAGTCGATATCCTTTTCTCCGAAGAAGCAATAACGGGAGTCGACAATGTCCCAAAGGGCGTCGAAATTGCCGTAGATGTCATTATCATATTCCGGGGAATCATGACACGATGATAGCACGAGGAGGGCGAAGACCGACAATATGGCTGATATCTTATTCATTTTTTTATCAACGACTACTTAATGGTTTGGCTGTGGTTCAATAGACTGAATAGATTGTTTCCGAGGGTAGGATTGTCCTTTTCTTGCGCAGCCCTATGCCTCCCGGCACCACCCCAATCACGAATGAATGTGTGAAAATCTTGGTGTTCAGTTTGTTTGCCCATTGTGTATGGGCCGAGAACCGATAGCCGACTGTCATTGCCGTGCGTCCGAAGTCGAGAGTGGCCGACAGGAGGTTGGATATCCTGAAATTGTTGCCCCACCATCCCGCGTGTGCGAGACCTTTGCGGTTGCCAAGATATATCTCGTAATACGTCTCACCGTATTCGGGACAGAAAAACACTGATGCCGACGGGAGCGACACCTCATCGCGAAGTAGCACGGGAAGATGCCCGATTGTCACCGGGCGTGCGGCGGAGACCCTGAGTGCGAGTGAGACGTTGGCCATGGCCTGCACCGGATTGTTGCCGTTGCGCAGAAGATAGTACGCCCCTCCGTCGAAACCTACGGCAGCTCCGGCTGTAGCCTGGATGCCGTATGGCAGTCTGTATCTGCGTGACATTCCCCACGCGAAAGCGGCGTTGAGACCGACCATACGGGCAGTCTCGGCAGGATTGAGCATTGTGGCGAAATCTGCCGAGGCATCGAAGTGCATGATCCATTTCTCCGGAGAGAAGGGCATGGCTTTACTCCATTGTCCCGATATGGCAACATCGGTGCCTGTGTATCGGAGCGGTGACAGGTAGGTGGCAAGCAGACTCCGGCGTCCGATCTCCAGAGAGTAGACACCTGTGACCGGGCGCGACTGCCGCGTTTCCTGGGCAGTGGCAGTCAAAACCGTCAGAAAAAGAAGCAAGAGGAACTGAAATCTATGCATGTCAGGATGTCTTTATGGTGTCAGCGGGGTCGGCGGTCTGAATGCCGGTTTCTTCAGGCGCCGGGTCGTCATCTGCGGAGAATGCGAAAAGATCACCTTGAACCACAGTAGGACGGGTGCTTTCTTTACTTTCATCTTCGGGGGCGGAAGAAGTGTCGGCGCCGCCACCGTCGGTGTCTGACTCCTGCTGCTGTTCCTGCGCAGGCTCCGGGAAGCGCAGTGGCTCAAGTTCGGTTATGGAGTCGATCGTAAATGTCGAGATCCTTTTCCCTTTTGCCTTGAAGCTCTTGAGGGCGATGAATTCCTCGGCATCAATTTCAAGAGAGGGGCGTACGGAGTCGGCTCCTCCGAAATTCACCTGCAGACGGGGGTAGGGGGTATCGGTGAGAAGTATTATTGATGATGCCGCGTCTGTACCGACGAAACGCTGAGGCTTGGCCGACGGCTCAAACGAGAACCGCTTGAGATATGGATAGCCAAGGGTGACGTCGTCGAGGGCGAGCGTCCAGACCTTGCGCGGATCGAATTTCTCGATCATCAGTATGTTGTCGTCATAGTGGTTGGAGTCGGAATAGGAGGAGGTGAAGAATTCTCCGGTACGGGTTATCACCAGCACGAGATCGTCACCCTGGAACACTCCGAGGCTCTCTCCGCGGCCGTCGTAGTTCAGACGGAGAACATCACGGTCGAACCATACCTCCCGTCCTCCAAGTGTGGAGCTTCCTTTCTCTATGAGTTTGACGTCGTCAATCTGATACTTAGTCACGAGATTGCCCAGCGACTCCTTCCCTTTTATGGCCAGATCGGCGAATCTGACAATCACTTCCTTGGCTCTTGGCCTGCGTCCTGATTCATTTGGCTCGTCTTTGAGCACGGCCTTAACCGTCTCAGCCTCGCCGTTGGGATTGCATGTGAGCCATTCCACTCTCGAGCCGGGAAGCCCTTTGGTGAGGTTGTATTCTTTTTCTCTGGTAAGGCCTGTGATAAAGAACCGTTTCATGTATGAATGTCCGGCCGGTTTCCCCTGCTCATCGGTGTCGCCGGGTTTGCCGTTGCGGTATATGACGTTGTAGATCGTGCGTTTGTCGCCTTTCTTGAAAAGACCGACGTGTATGATCTTCTTTCCGACATAAAGCTTGTCCTGGACTTTCACGAGCTTGTATGATCCGTCGCGATAGATTATTATGATGTCATCGAGATCCGAACATGTGAACAGGAATTCGTTGTCTTTCAACGATGTGCCTATGAAGCCTCCGGCTTTGTCGAAATAAAGCCGCTTGTTGGCCTCCGCCACTTTCGTGGCCTCGATTGAATCGAATCCCCGGAGTGTGGTGCGCCGCGGGAAAGCGGCCCCGTATTTTTCCTTGAGGTGGGAATACCAGGCCGAGGTGTAGTCGGTGATATGGTCGAGGTCGAACTGCAGGCGGTCGATATCCTTCTGAAGGTCGGCGATCTTCTCGTTGGCCTTGTCAACATTGAATTTAAGGATACGCCCCATCTTTATCTCCCATAGTCTCACGAGGTCGTCGCGTGTCACCTCACGATAGAAATCCTTCTTGTAGGGCTCAAGGCGACGGTCGACATGTGCTATGGCATGATCCATGTCGGAGGCATCTTCCACCTCCTTGTCTTTGTATATCCTCTCCTCGATGAAAATTTTCTCCAGGGAGCACCCGAGACGAGCCTCTCTGGTCTCGCCGAGTTTGATCTCGAGTTCCTTACGGAGCAGCTCGCGGGTATGGTTTACGGAATAACGCAGCAACTCACTTACTGACATGAAGCGTGGTTTGCTGTCGGCTATGACGCAGCAGTTGGGGGAGATGCTGACCTCGCAATCGGTGAACGCGTAGAGGGCGTCGATTGCCTTATCGGAAGATGTGCCGGGGATGAGGTGTACGAGGATCTCCGCGGTGGCTGCCGTGTTGTCGTCTACCTTCCGGATCTTTATTTTCCCTTTCTCCATTGCCGAAAGTATCGACGATATGAGCGTGGACGTTGTCTTGCCATATGGCAGCTCGGTAATGGCGAGGGTCTTGTTGTCGATCTTCTCGATCTTGGCTCTGACCTTCACGCTTCCGCCTCGGGCGCCGTCGTTATAGCGCGAGGCGTCGAGAAGACCGCCGGTCTGGAAATCCGGGAGAAGCTTGAAATCCTCCCCCTTCAGGCAGGCTATCGCGGCGTCGATGATCTCGTTGAAGTTGTGGGGAAGTATTTTCGACGACAGTCCCACGGCGATGCCTTCCACTCCCTGGGCCAGCAACAGAGGGAATTTCACGGGGAGGGTGACGGGCTCTTTCTTGCGGCCGTCGTATGAGGGGGTCCATTCCGTGATTTTCGGACTGAACACTGTCTCTATGGCGAATTCCGAGAGCCTCGCTTCGATATATCGTGGAGCCGCCGCCGAGTCGCCCGTGAGTATGTTGCCCCAGTTTCCCTGGGTGTCGATCAGCAGTTCCTTCTGGCCGAGCTGCACGAGCGCGTCGCCTATGGATGCGTCGCCATGGGGGTGATATTGCATGGTGTTGCCGACTATATTGGCCACCTTGTTGAAGTGGCCGTCGTCGATGGTCTGCATGGAATGCAGTATTCGCCGCTGCACGGGCTTTAGTCCGTCTTCAATGTGGGGCACCGCACGCTCGAGTATCACGTAGCTGGCATATTCAAGATACCAGTTGCGGAACATCCCGGAAAGAATTGTCTTCTTGCCCGGAGGTTCAGCCTGACGCACGGCAGATGCCTCGGACGCCATTTCGGTAGTGTCGTTCTCGAGGGGGTGGTCCTCTATGGGGTTTTCGTCAATTATGTCTTTCTCTTCGGCCATGATGCTAAGGAGTGGAATTTGCCGTAAAATTAGCAAAAAAACGCCTCAAATACAAACCGAAGACCGAAAAAATCATTCCGCGGGGTCGAGTTCTGACATTATGTGTGGCAATGTCGTGTCTTTGAGTATCACTGTCTTGTCGCGGTCGAGCAGATATAGGGTAGGCATGGTGGTGAGAATGTATATGTCTTCGTCCTGTACCGGATCTGCGGCGAATCCTACAGTCCATTCCGCGGGAAGCGATGACGCCGACGCTTCCCAGAGCATGCGGTCGTATTCGGCGTCGATCGCCACTATGCGTATTGGCTCGGGGAACTCGGTGCGCATTATCTTGTCGAATGTCTCGTGGCAGTGGTTGCAGTCCGGATCATAGAATATAAGCAGTATCCGTCGGTCGGTGGGAAGCCCGTGCAGTGTGCCGGAGGTGCCGTCACGATTGTCGAAAGCGAAATCGGCGGCTTTCGTGCCTGGCCTGTTTTTCCGTGCCATCTCAAAGAGGAATCCTATCCTTTCTTTTTCTGAGCGGTTGAGCACCGGAAGCCGTAGGGCTTCCTCAAGGAATGGGATGAGCTTTGAGTCGTCATGTTGCGGTGAATCCGGGTCGCCGTAAGCTTTCTCAGCCATGTCGAGACATGTGTGGAAACTTACGGAGTCTGTCGTGGCCTGCCTCATGATCTTATACGCGGCGTTTGTGTGGTCTATGTCGCCGAACTCAGATATGCGTTCCGTAAGGTATCTGATCGCATCGGCGCAGCTGATCTCATCGTCGTGGGTGGCATATGAGGCCCGGTACGACGGAAAAGCTGCCGGGGCGAGTCTTGTCAGGGTTATTGATATTATTATGACAAAAGATATGTGTGTCCTGCGGGTCATTTCTGTTTCTTTCCTTTGTTTTGGTTTGGTGGCTTTTCTTTAATAACGCCGGAGTCTGCGGAATCTTTCGGAAGAGGGTGGTATTTCCATATGAAAATACTCCGGCAGGGGGTGTCGGGGTCAGATGCTGCTCAGAATCCTGTGGTTGGCGGAGTCTATCACGCTGCTGTTGATGGCGCTGAGATAGATTTTAGTGGTCGTTTCGGATTCATGGCCGAGAGCCTCGCTGATAACGTTTATAGGGATGTTGAGGTTTCTTGCGAGAGTCGCCCATGAGTGGCGCGCCATATACATCGACAGAGGCAGTGATGTGCCAGCCTGTCGGCCTATCTCCTTGAGATGGCGGTTTATCACGTGTGATCTCGACAGATATTCATTGTGCCCGTTCGCGCCTTCCTTGGTGATTATGGGCAGGAGGTATATGGAATTGCTCGGAGCCGGATAGCGCGCGATAAGTTCGGCAAGTTCTTTCTCCACGCGCAGCACGATCTTCTGGCCGGTCTTTCTGCGGCGGTAGGTTATGAATCCGTCGGCCATATCTGTCTTGCGGAGGTAGGCCATGTCGATGAACGACATTCCGCGTGTATAGAATGAGAACAAGAACATATCACGTGAAAAAGCCATGAATTTAGTGAGCGGAAGTTGTCTTATTCGTGATATTGTCTCCTTGTCGATGGCTCGTTTCATGGTTTTGGGGATTCCGGTGTAGACGAGTGCGAAGGGGGGAATGGAGGGCGGCTCCACGAGTCCCATGTTGACGGCTCTGTTGAATGTCGCCCTGAAGATCCGCATGTAGAAGGAGGAAGTGTTGCGCGACACTCCGGTTTTTTTGAGATACATCTCGTAGTCGATGGCGAGGGCGGCGTTTATTTCATTGAAATATAGGTCGATGCCTGCTGTGAATCTACGGAGTGAATTGAGGGTTGACACATACGATTCCGCGGTGCGCATCCTGTTTCGTTCGAGATGGTCGGCGATTCTTTTTTCCATGAATCTGAAGAAAGAGGGGGAGTCTTTTTTTTCCATAGCGTTTTTCAAGAAAAACGTTGGCCATCAGAGAGTCCATCTCTCTGTAATATAGTAGACTCCGGCAAGCGGGTCGTGGAAATAGAAAGACCGGCTTCAAAACCGGTCTTCAGAGTGCGCACGAAGGGACTCGAACCCCCACGTCGTGAGACACCAGATCCTAAGTCTGGCGCGGCTACCATTACGCCACGTGCGCGTTTTCGGATGCAAAGTTAATACTTTGACTTCAACTGTGCAAGCGATCGGGCGTTTTTTGTTTGTCCCGGATTAGTAAGTGTGCTGCTTCGATGGCCTGGTGTGCCTACCATTCGTAGGATATCATCGCTCCGAGGCTGTTGAGGGTGATGTTGCGTTCCCAGCTGCTCCAGTAGTTGGAGGTGAGCAGTTTGTAGGTCACGCCTAAATTGACAGCTTGTTTCGGGTTGTTGGCATTCGTGGGTATGCGTATGCCGACGGCCGGGCGCAGATAGAAGTACTGCTGGTTGGTGAGATATCCTCCTCCGATCTCGATATAGTCCCGGCTCAGCAGAAATGAGCATCCTATCTTCAGGTCGATGAAGAAAGATGCCGAATCGGCTCCCCCTATGTTGAAGCGGAAATCGGAGAAGATCGGAAGCATGGCGGCGGAAGTGGTCGAGGAATGGTTGTGGTCGAACCCGTTGTAGGAGTCGCCCCATTCACCCCAGTGCTCGTTTTTGTGGGCGAACAGCACATCGACGCCGATGCCTACGCCCATGTAGAACCAGTCGGCATAACGGAATCCCTGCGATGTTGATATTTCGAGGAAATCTGCGTCATACGATCCGAAGGTCTTGCTGTAGCCGGCTTCGAGAAATCCTTTATAGTTGAACGATCCCGACAGGGCAGGGGAGATCAGTCTTGGAATCTGATTGGCTATCTCATAGTACTGGGCATTGGCCTGCGCCGTGGTGAATATCATCGCCAGAGCCGCAAATGCCATCTTTATCATATGCGGAATTTTCATAGTTATGCGTTTAGTGAATTCCTGAAGCGTTGTATCCATTCGCTTCATTATGAATAACGCGTCAGATCCATTCATAGTTTATTATCAGAGCAATAAGATATAATTTAAGAATTATGGAATAATACCGCTTCTTTCAGTGCGGTTTCCCCGGCCGCTCACGATGCACGAAACGAGCATTATCCGGCCTATTCTCAAACCTTTCTTGCAGATTAGAAAGTTATGTATTAAATTTGCATAGTAAATTCCTTTCTGTCCTATGAGATACCTGCATCTGATACCATATACTGTCTTTTGGGTCGTGCTCCTGATGATATCATGCACTCCATCACCCCAGCGGGTTGCCCTCGACCGTGCCGAGTCTATTATCGATACGTGTCCCGACTCTGTCCTTGTCATCCTCGACTCAATCAATAATCCGTTTGTGGAGGATAAAGACAAGATGCTGATGAGTCTGCTGCGGTTGCAGGCTAATGACAGATTATATCATGCGCCATCATCCGATTCCACAATAAAGGTTCTTCTAAAGTATTATATTGAGGAAGGACATGAGAGACGTCTGCATCCTGTCGTGCTGTATTATGCCGGTCGCGTCTATTGCGAGCTGAATCAGTCGCCGCTTGCTCTTGAGTATTTTAAGAAGTCGCTATCTTTGACAAATGAGGAGGATATTGACCTCCGGAGCCGTATACATGCTCAGATGGCAGGTATCTTCCTGCACAATCATATGTATTTGCATGCGATAAACCATGTAAAAAAGGAGCTTGAGCTGGAGGGTTGCGGCGATGACACTGTAAGGGTAATCAATACAAAGCTACTGCTGTCGTTTTCTTATAGCATAGCCGGCTATACGGATAGTGCCAGGATGGTATATGACGATATCGAAAAGATGATGCCTTTGATTCATGATTCCATAACGCAAGCTGTGTACGCTTCCCAGAAAGCCAACTTTCTTCTTGAGACAGGTAATCCGGAGGAAGCGAAAGCTCTCCTTTCCACGACTCCGTCGGTCGATGACAAGGCTTCCTGGTTGTCACGCTCTCTGATCCGTAATAAGGTGGATTGGGAAAACAATAATACTGATTCGATAAGAAATCATTCGTTGGAATTGCTCACATCCTCTGATATGCATGCGAGACGTCAGGCATTGGTGAAACTTGCGAGGATATCTCTCAATGAAGGAAATGTGGCAGAGGCTGCAAGTTTTACCGAACGTCTTATCGTGGTGTCTGATTCAATCGCTCTGAAGGACTCGAGGATGTTTGTGGCGGAAGTGGAGAAGATGCTTGGATTCTCCGAACTTGAGAACCGTAATTCAAGACTTGAAGCCGAAAATCTCGAAAGGCTTTATTCTCTCATCAGCATATCTGTAATTGCATTGCTTATGGTGATCATATTCATGATAAAAATCTCTAAGAAGAGGGAGGAAAGTAAAATCCTTTCCCAGAAGCTGGCAATTGCCCAACATAACATGGCCGCGACGACCGACAGGATGAGCAGAGAGATTGTGCGGCTGCGGAATGAGAAAGGTTCTCTTGAAAATGATATCCGTCAATCCGAGAAAGAGAGGACTGTGATGCAGAAGGTCGGCTTAAGTGAGATAACCGAGGTGTTTATGTCTGAGAGCAGAGGAAAGAGATGTGGAATAACCCAGGATCATTTCTCCATATTGGAGGCATCATTACTTGTAAACCGTCTGGAAGCCATGGCTTTCCTTCTTGGGCAGAATCTTTCGCAACGCAACTACAGGGATTCGATGATGATACTTATTGGGCTCCCTCTTAAGTCATGTGCATTGATATTGGATACGTCGGAATCTTCCTTGTCAAATTCAAGAAGAAGGTTGTTCAGGAAGCTTGACGATAACAAAGGATGTTCGGGATGGAGTGAATTTCTAAATAAAATGTAATCGCTATAAATTGTTGAGCTGTATTTAGATACAATGAAATAGTGAATTTTTGTTAATCATGTTTCCCGGTAAAGTGAATTTTTGTTAACCCATAAATTTGCACATTATAAGCGAAAATCTTTAGTTTGCAGTCGAATTTACAACTAAAATGAATTCGCCATGGATCGTGATATGTAATTTTATTGCATATAAACAAGTATCACAGGCAATAAGCCGGTTTACCGTGCCGTTATCAGGGCAAAGGATGTCCACACGTCGGGGACTGCCGGTGCGGGATCTCACCGCCATATTGCCATAAACCTTAAAACCCTGCCATCATGAAGACAAGACTTACCTTCACAGCAACCGTATTCATACTTCTCCAGCTTTTGCTGTCTGAGTCCGCTTTGGCCCAGAACTCCCCGGCACAGACGCCAACCGACACCGTGAAGGCCACGGCCCTCGATGAGGTCGTGGTGGAGGGGGTCACACGCGAGGCCATCACCGACGGGGTATCGTACGTGCCGTCGAGGAACGTCAGGAAACATTCGATGAATATCGGCGACATGCTTGCCCGCATGATGGTGGCCGGACTGGAAGCCAATCCCTTCGCGTTAAAGCCGGTGACCCTCTCCGGCAAGGATGTCGCGGTGTTCATCGACGGTGCCGAAGCCGAGGATTGGGAACTGAGGGCGATACGTCCCGGCGACGTGGCGAGGGTCAACTACCTTCAGTCCCCCTCCGATCCCAAATACCGGGGGAAGCAGTACGTGCTCGACATCATACTGCGCAAGTCCGACTACGGGGGATACGCCGTGATCGATGCCGGACAGGGATTCATTTTTGACAGTGGCAACTACACCCTGCTGGGCAAGGTCACGCGTAAGAGATGGACTTTCCAGGGATATGCCAACGCATATTACAGGAATGAGGACGGCATCGAATCGTCGGCAGAGACCGACTACCGCTTCTCCGACGGCAAGGTCGTGAAGAGAATCTCATCGGCGCAGGATAGCTACAGGAATCACGCCGCCTCGGGGGCATTCATGGCAAGATACAGCACGAAGAATTTCTACATGTCGTTATCTACCGGATACCGCCATGACAGGACACCGGAGGAGGACTCGCATCAGAAGCTGACATACACCGGTGGAGGGGATAGTGACACGGAGGAGTCGGAGGCCTTCTCGGAAGCCTCGTCGAGGCAGTCGGCGGCATACCTGAAGTCGGTGTTCGAGTTCTATAACCTCCCGCACAATGCCTCGGTCTACGCCAAGGCCGGGGTGTCGTACAACCACAGCAACAGCTCCTCAACCTACACGGCCGGCGTCCTTTCCGACCCGCTGCCCAACGGGGCGACGTCTGACGCCTGGTTCCCCTACGCGCGGCTCGACTACTCCCTGCCGGTTTTCGGTGGAGGAAGGCTCACGGCGGCCGCCTCATGGTCGTCGGAGATCTACCGCACACAGTACTGCGGCACCTACGGGTCGTTCCAGAAGCTCACCAACTCATACCTCTACCTGATCCTTTCCTACAGGCACCGCCTGAACGCCGACTGGAACATCGCCGGATACGTGCAGAGCCCGATGAGCTTCCAGAAGGTCAACGACGCCCACACGAGGAGTAGCGCGACCGTCAACGGGAACATCCGGGTCAACGGACGCGTCGGGAAGGAGCACTCACTGTCGGGCTACATGACACTGAGCCGTGGTATCCTCCCTCCCAGGTATTACAACGACGTGCTGCGTCAGGACAACGAGATCGAGGGCACGAAGGGGAACGCCGACCTCAGGCCGGAGATATACGGTGACGCGGGGATCTCCCATTCCTGGATGCCCGGCAACGTCTTCTCCCTCTACACGTCGCTGGGCTGGGAGCTCATCCACGACGAGGTGGTGCCCTACTGGCACGAGGAGGGGAGGCTGATGGTCAACGACTGGGTCAACGGCGGCAACTACAACAAGCTCAGCCTGATAGTGTCACCGTCACTGTCGCTGGCTGGCGGTAACCTCAACATGCAGGCAAAATGCTATCTGGAGCGTGAGATGCACAGCGGCCACAGGAAGTTCGCGTTCTATTCCTTCAGCATATTTCCATACGTGTCATACAACCTGAACGACCATTTCTCCGTCTCCGGGACTTACGCCACCCCGTGGGGCAAGGGATACATGAAGGGCGGGGAATCAGCCATCGGCAAGTTCAGCGACAGGCTCAACCTTTCCCTCACATACCACACTGGTGAACTCTTCCTGTCATGCGATTTCATGTCAATGCTCCACAAACATGGCTTCTACAAGTCGTACTACGAATCCCCGTCCTACAGCAACCACAGCTATCTGTCACGTCCCAGCGACGGATTCCATATCCGTCTCTCCCTGCGCTACACTCTCGACTTCGGCAAGAAAGTCCAGCAGGGGAATGACATCTGGTTCGACGGCATGATAAAATCCGGTGTGCTCTGACAGGATACGCAGCCTTTCCATCCTGAGACAATGTCACGTTTCCCGTTCATAAGACAGCACGACGCGATGCAGTGCGGAATCGCGTCGCTCGCCATGGTCTGCCGCCACCACGGCATGGACTACTCCCTCGACTTCCTGTCGCGCTTCTGCCACGCCACCGCGGAGGGGGTGTCGATGCTCGGCATAGCCCAGGCCGCCCGGCAACTCGGTTTCGACACCGCGGCAGTGAAGGTGACACACCGGGTGCTCGGGGAGCTGCCACTGCCGTGCATCCTGCACTGGAACCAAACACATTTCGTGGTGCTGTACAGGATATCGCGCGACGGGAGGAGGTTCCACATCTCCGATCCCGCCGCCGGACGACGCCGTCTTGACAGGGAGGAGTTTGACAGTCACTGGATAAGCACCTCATCGGGAGGCGGGGATGCCGGCATAGCCCTCGTGCTTGAGAAGACACCGGATTTCGGCAGTATAAGGGACAGCCACGGCGAGTCGCGGTCTTTCCGGTTCCTGCTGGACTACCTGAGGGAGTACCGGCGATACCTGATCCAGATATGCGCAGGGCTGCTGCTGGGGTGCCTCCTGCAGCTGTTGATGCCCTTCCTGACACAGTCGATCGTCGACATCGGCATACGCCACCGCGACATCGGATTCATATGGCTCGTGCTCCTCGGCGAGCTGATGATCGTCGTCGGGCGCACGGCCACCGGCTTCATACGCCGCTGGCTCCTGCTCCACATATCGATGCGGGTCAACATATCGCTCGTCTCCGACTTCTTCATCAAGCTGCTCAGGCTGCCGATGTCGTTCTTCGACACCAAGCTGATGGGGGACCTCCTCCAACGTATCGGAGACCATACGCGCGTCCAGGACTTCCTGACCGGACAGGCGCTCAACGTCGTCTTCACCATCCTCAGCTTCCTGGTGTTCGGCGTGGTGCTCTTCGTCTACAACCACCTGATCTTCGCCGTCTTCGCCGCGGGGAGCCTCTGCTACGGACTCTGGATAGCCTCCTTCCTGCGGCGCCGCAAGGTGCTCGACTATGAACTGTTCGAGCAGCAGGCCGTGAACCAGAACCGCACGTACCAGTTCATAACCTCGATGCAGGAGATAAAGCTGCAGGACTGCGAGCGGCGCCGCCGCTGGGAATGGGAGGACACCCAGGCCGACCTCTTCGCCGTGCGCATGAAGTCGCTCAGGCTCCAGCAGACGCAGGAGGCAGGCTCCATATTCATCAACGAGGTGAAGAACATCATCATAACGGTTCTCGCTGCGACCGCAGTGATCGGCGGCCGGATGACACTCGGGGCCATGCTCGCCGTGCAGTACATCATCGGGCAGCTCAACTCCCCCGTGGCGCAGTTCATGTCGTTCATCTATTCGCTGCAGGACGTGCGCATATCGCTGGAGCGCATCAACGAGATACACTGCGGCAGGAACGAGGAGCCGGACTCCGGGCTGGCCACCGACTTCAGGGAGGGGAAATCCATAGACATCGACAGTATCGACTTCAAGTATGACCCGCACGCGCTGAAAAAGACAATAGAGGGCGTGTCGTTCCATATCCCGGAGGGGAAGGTGACGGCGATAGTCGGTGCCTCCGGGAGCGGTAAGACCACGCTCATAAAGCTGATGCTGGGATACTATCCCGTGATGTCGGGCTCGATATCCATAGCGGGACGGGATATAAATGAACACAGCCTGAGATGGTGGCGGCGGCAGTGCGGCGTGGTGATGCAGGACGGGGTGATCTTCTCCGAGTCGATAGCGCGCAACATCGCCGTGGACGACGGGGAGGTGGACACGGAGCGTCTGGAGAGTGCTGCCAGGATAGCCTGCATCCATGACTTCGTGATGTCGCTTCCGCTGCGCTACGACACGAAGGTGGGGAAGGACGGCGTGGGGCTGAGCCAGGGGCAGAGGCAGCGCATACTGATAGCGAGGGCCGTCTACAGGGATCCGGCTTTCATCTTCCTTGACGAGGCCACGAACTCGCTCGACGCGAAGAACGAGCGCGAGATCGTGGAGAACCTCGATAAATTTTACAAAGGACGGACGGTTGTGGTCGTGGCCCACCGGCTCTCAACCGTCAGGAATGCCGACCGGATCATAGTGCTCGACGGCGGCAAGGTGGTGGAGACAGGCGACCATGCCTCCCTGATTGCCGCGAAAGGGGCATACTATAACCTTGTAAAAAACCAGCTTGAACTCGGGAACTGACAATCAGTCAGTCGTCAGTCACTTAGTCTTTAGTCATTAGTTCTTTTGTCGTTTGTTTTTTAGCCGTTAGGTTATCGTCATTTCCTTACCCGGCTACGGCCCAGCCGGTGATGGTGCGCGTATTCTTTGAGAAGTTGACGCCGATGCTGACGGTCTCGCGGCTGTCGGCGGCGAATGGAAGGGCGTTGACTGATATGTTAAAATAAGTTATATATGGAAGCGGGGAAAGAGGAATATGGAGAATCTTTAGTAACTTTACTCCCAAATATGATATCCTCACACCACGATATCGATACTTTACCTTAGATGGCATACACACCCCCGATAGATGAGAAAGAGCTTGTGAAGCAGCTTCAGAATCCGAAGACAGCCTCGCAGGCGTTCGATGTCTTACTCAAGACGTATTCTCAGCCTGTCTACTGGCAGATCAGGAAGATGGTGGCCAACCATGACGATGCCAACGATCTCGTTCAGAATGTGTTTCTCAAGGCCTGGAATAATCTTCAGAACTTCCGGGGCGACGCGAAGCTTTCCACATGGCTTTTCAAGATAGGGATCAATGAATCGATCAACTTTATAAATAAGGAGAAACAGCGTCTCCAGCTCAGTGAGGACGCTGATGAATCCTTTCTGCTCAATAATATTGAGGCCGATACATTTTTTGACGGCGACGCGTTGCAGGAGGAACTTCTCAAAGCTGTGGCCAGATTGCCGGAGAAGCAGAAGCTTGTGTTCAACATGCGCTATTTCGATGAGATGAAATATGAGGAGATGTCGGAGATCCTCGGCACTTCTGTCGGCGCCCTCAAGGCAAGCTATCACCATGCGGTGAAGAAAGTCTCCGACGCGCTTCTATCATAAGTCAAGCATCCGGCGCAGTTCGCCTCTCACCAGTCGTCCATTCCCGCTTGTCTCAGCTCTATCCCTATGCAGATAAGATCATTGGGGTTATGCCGGGTATGGTGTCATGACTGACTATGCCGTGCAGGAGTATATGCCGCTATTGCGTTGAAAAAGCAGAAAAGCCGCCGATTCACATCGGCGGCTTTCCCTCAATAATACTTTCTAACTAACCTAACATCATGAAACGATTTTCTTTACGCTATTATAACATCGTGCCCTGCCGGATGGTTCATATCTCATAAAAAATTTTTTTTGATTAAACTTCCGGCATACATATGTGTCAGTAATGTAACCCTCAAAAGAATCACTGACTTGAGTAGGGAAATAAAAGCTATAAAAGATGCGACAAGAAGACCAGCTCATAGAAAAATACGGCAGAGATCCCGGCTTTAGGGTGCCTGACGGCTATTTCGACGATCTCAACGCGAGGATCATGGCTAATCTGCCGCCATATCCTGAGGTCAGGAAAGCCCCGGATCTGTCGTTGTGGCAGAGAGTCAAGCCATATGTCTATCTGGCGGCTATGTTTGCAGGAATCTGGCTGATGATGAGCGTATTTCATAAAGTCTCCGACAGTGGTACGCTGAGTCTTGACAACCCGCCTGCGGCTATTGCCGCGAGCATGGCCTCGGCCACAGACGACTTCGCGCCCTACATCGCGCTGGAGAACGATTACGAACTCGCCAGAGAGGTCAGCGCAAACTATGATTCGATGGACGACTTCAAGGAGGATTTCGGTTATGATCTCGAGCCGGAATACGAGAGGATGGATGTCTCGGTGGCGATGCCTTCAGCGACAAATGAACATAAAACAGTGTTAATCTGATAGACCATGGCTAAGAAACTGTTCCTTATATTGATATTGGCCGTCTGCTGCGTGGGGTCTGTCTGCGCGCAGGAGCGCAAAGGCAAGAACCGCGAGCAGATGATGAAAGAACTCTGGGACTTCAGGCTCAAGTTCCTCGCTCAGGAGATGGAGCTTCAGGATGACCAGAAAGACCGTTTCTTTGAACTTTACAACGAGATGTGTGAGAAGAGACGTGACTGCATGAGAGAGGCCTGGAGACTTGAGAGAAAAGTAAAGAAATCAGACCAGGCTTCCGAAAGTGATTATGAGGCCGCCGCCGAGGCGATGAACAGAGCCAAGGCTGAGGATGCGGCAATAGAGAAAAGCTATGACGAGAAATTTTCACAGTTCCTTTCCCAGAAACAGATCTACAAGATGAAGACCGCGGAAAATGAATTCCGCAAGAAAATGCAGGAGATGCGAAAGAAGAAAGGACACGGACGAAAATAATATAGGTCTCTACGAAAAGATGACAAGATTATGATAAAAACGAGATTTTATCACATCGGGAAGGCTGCAATGTTGGCAGCCTTTCTGTTTTTAACACCTTTGTCGCACTATGCGAATGCGTCAGCTGTGACGGCTGAATCTCAGACCCGGGGCCGGGCTGTAAAACAGGATAAAAGCAAAAGGAATACGAAAGTGAACAGATCGTCGACATTCGAGAATCCGGATTTCGCCTTTCCCGAGACAGTGGAGAAAGATGCGGAACCGATGCTCCGCAAGGCTCTTGACGCCGGCAATGGCCTGGAAGCCATGAAAGCCGCTCTGCAGCTCATCGTGGCCCGCAATATGGTCACGACCTCCTCTTTCGGACAAAATATAGCGATGCTCGACACGATGTCGGCCAAGCTGCCACAACCTTACGCATCGTTGTGCCGCCTGCTGCAGGCGAATCTTTATGACAATATGTATTCGTCTGACCGGTGGAACTATATGCAGCGCACCCTGCCTCTCGACTCCTATCCGGAGGATCCGAAGAGCTGGAGCGGCGCCCTGTTTGCGAAGAAAGTGCTTTCTCTTGTGGCGGAGGCCACCGCTAACCCTGAAGAGGCCCGGCGCATGCCTATAGCTGAACTTGGCCCCATACTCAATAATTGGAGGGAGGCATCGCTGTCGGGTCTGTCGGTATGGGATTTCATCGTCTATGACAGCGCCGGTCTCCTTTCAGATTTCGCCGAAAGAAATATCCAGGCAGTCATACCCTTCAGGGCTGATGCCGGAAGAACCGCTCTGACGGAGGGGGAGAAGTGTGCTGAGAAAAGTAACTCTCTGATCTCCGGTCTCGTGGACTACAACCGCACCTCCGGCAATATCCCCGCACTCGCAGTGGCGGTTGAGCGCTATGCGCAGTCTATGGCAGCCGACAGACGCTCTGCCTATCTCCTCGGAGAATGTATGGCCTTGAAAGGGAGTCCTGACGCCGGACGCCTGCTCCATGATTATTTTCTTAGTCTGGACCTGAATGGCAACTACGGATCTCCTGCTGTCAGGGAAGCTTATGGGCTCATGGAGGAGTGGCTTGCAGAAAACCGCGCTTCAAGGTTCGCAAAACTTGTGGAATTCGATATCGCGAGGATCAAGGAGAGAAAGATATCAATCCATCTCCCTGATAATGTTCTTCCCGGCGACACTCTAAAAGGAACAATGGATCTTGACAACACCCCAACCGGTTATGTGTTGCTTTACAGGGTGCCCTCATCCATGCTTCCTAAAGGGGGCTTGAACCGTACATCGTTTCTTTCGAAATCAAAGTTCATAAGAAGCATAAAAGTTGATGCCGCAGGTTCGGTGCCTTTTTCCGCGAAGAGGGAATTTGTTATTCCTCCTCTGGAGGCGGGGTATTATGTGGCCATACCTTCGGCTACCCCCACGTTGTCTAAAAGATGGAGGAAAGAGGTCTCAGTATGGTCTTTATCCACAATCAACGTGTCGGAACTCGCCCTGATTACCTCGGGCGATATGGCGGATAAGGAGGCCACACGCATTTACGTTGTCGACGGCCGCACGCAGCGTCCTGTGGAAGGTGCTACCGTGCAATTTTTTAAAGGAGACGGCATGAAACCCGTGGCAACGCGGGTGACAAATGCCGATGGATTCTGCGGATTTCTCGATGGCGAGAGGGTGATATGTGTGAGCAAGGGCAATGATGTGAGATGGGATCATATATATTTCTACGCGGGAGGACGTCGTTCGGAGAGTGTGGAGGCATATGCCAATATACTCACCGATCTCTCAATATACAAGCCGGGCGACACCGTAAGGTTCTCGCTCGTTGGCTGGACAAGCGAGAGTCATGACAACCGTCTGCTGAAGAATGCGCGTGTAAAGGTGTCACTCCGTGACGCCAACCGCAAGGAAGTCGACACCGTGACCCTCACTACTGACCGCTTCGGCCGTTGCGACGGAAGTTTCACGCTTCCGGAGAATGGCCTGCAGGGTAGTTACAGCTTATATCCGGAATTTGATGACTTCAAAGGTAAGATCTGGGGTATCGCGGCCTTTCAGGTGCAGGAATACAAGGCTCCAGGTTTCCTCGTCACGGTCGCTTCCGACGAGAAAAGCTCGTATTCTGTCGGTGATGTGGTAAGATTTACGGGAAAGGCGCTGACATATTCCGGTATGCCTCTTGGAGGCTGTCAGGTCTCCTACAATGTGACCTGGGAGCCTTGGTGGCGTTGGTATGACGGTGGCGGCTCAGCGTCATATGGTGGAACCACAACGACCGATGCTGAGGGAGTCTTTACAGTCGAGCTGCCTACGGCCAATCTTAAGGGTTCGCGTTATGAACGCGGCCTATATTCGATTCGGGCTTCCGTCACTTCTCCTTCTGGCGAGACACAGACGGCTCCGGCATTCCGTTTCTCTCTCGGCGACGGTCTTACGGTGAATCCTTCCATACCGGATATCCTGGAAATCACAGGCGATACTGTCAGGTTCAACGTGCCGGTCTACGACATGCTCGGTCATCCTGTGGTGAAGACGGTAAACTATACATTGAGCGATGTCTCCACAGGAAAAGAAATAGCCGGAGGGTCTTTTACAAGTCCGATGCTCGATATGGCGGTATCGGCATTGCCGTCGGCAAGATACAGCCTGTCGTTCAGGCTTCCCGGAGATACTGTGCCGTCCGACTGTGAGGTTGCTTTGTTCAGGAAGGGGGATTCCCGTCCGCCATATGCCACCCCCTTATGGCTCCCCGAGCGGAAGATTGTCTGCAAGGATGGCGCATCTGAGGTAGAGATCAAGGTCGGAAGCGGATTCAAGGGGAGCTGGATACTTTGCGAGGTGTCGGATGAGAACGGTTTCATATCCCGAAGATGGCTGCAGGCCGACGGGGAGAATATTTCAGTGCCGGTAAAGGCCCCTTCGGCGAAATCACGTGTCTGGGCTACATTCTGCGGTATGCATGATCTTCAGCCCATGTTGGGCACAGTAATCCTTATTCCGGAATCGCAGACCCGCAAACTGAAGGTGAAAGCCACCTCTTTCCGTGACCATATCACGGCCGGCGATCGCGAGCAGTGGAAATTTACTTTCACTGTCGACGGAAAGCCTCAGTCCGGCATTCCCGCAATGGCAGTGATGAGTAACAAGGCTCTCAACGCCATAGAACCTTTTGAATGGTATTTCAACCCGGGCGATGGCAATTGGTGGCTTCGCACAAGCCTCCGTACCAATGCTCCCGGCACCCTCAATACATCTGCCACATTCTCGACTATGCCGAGATATCCTTCAGTGGCTTCTCCATTCCCCGAATGGAACACCTACGGTTTCGGATTTGGGACTGCGTCGCGTTATTACGCCACACGTGCGAGGAAAAGCATCATGACTTCGGGATCCGCTGACGCGATGCCGGAAGAAATGCTTAACACCATGTATGTCACGGAGGCTCCTCTCATGGCAGAGAGTAAGGCTATGGCTGACAGCAATACGATGATTCGCGGAAAGGTGGAATCCGCTGAGGAAGAGGCCGACGAGGCCGCTCCCGCACCTGCGGAAGGAGGCTCGGCCAATGCCTCGGATAAAGAGAGGGAGCGCCTTCGTCCGGTGGAGATGCCTCTGGCATTTTTCATGCCTTCTCTTACGGGAGATGCAGACGGAAATGTCGAGGTCGGGTTTGAGACCCCGAATTTCAACACCACCTGGCAGTTCCAGATAATGGGTTATACGGAAGATCTTCTGACCGCCGGACTTACCGCCGACGCAGTGGCTTCGAAACCTGTGATGGTACAGAGCAATCTTCCGAGATTCCTCCGCTCCGGCGACAGGGCTTTCATCACAGCGTTGCTCTTCAACAATTCCACTGACCCCCTCCCCCTGCATGGTGAAATAGAGGTGTTTGATCCCGCTACGGGGAAAACCATAGTGTCGCAGCATGCAGGAGCTGTCGAGACGGCTCCATCTGCAAGCCGGACGATATCAGTGGAGTTTCTCGTTCCAGGCGATGTGACTCAGATCGGTGTGAGGGCCTATGCCTTCGGTGGAGATCACAGCGACGGCGAGCAGGATCTTGTGCCGGTGCTTCCGTCGTCGACTCCGGTCATTGAATCCACGCAGTTCTATATCGGCACAGGAGCAGGAATTTTCAGCCAGAGATTGCCGAAGTTGCGTAAAGATGCCAACATCACGCTTAAATACTGCGACAATCCTATGTGGGAGTGCATCCTTGCGCTTCCATCCATAAGCAAGCCTGACTCGAAGAGCGTCACTACCCTGATGAAAGCCCTCTATGCCAACTCAGTGGCTCTGCATGTGGCGGAGAAATATCCTTCGGTGCGTCAAGGGCTCGCCAAGGCTCTCGCGGCCCAGGAGTCCGGTGATACGGCTGTGCTCCGCTCCAACCTTCAGAAAGACGCATCGCTAAAGACTGTGGCGCTGGATAATACACCCTGGGTGAATAATGCGGAGGCAGAGACCCGAAGGATGAAGGGTCTGTCGACACTGCTTGACCAGACAGCTTCACGAAACACGACAGACAAGATCCTTGACGAAGTCATGTCGCTGCAGAGACCTGACGGCGGCTGGAGCTGGTGTCCCGGCATGGAGTCGTCGGTTTTCATGACGGAGAATGTGCTTCTCCATTTCGGCATGATGAAGCAGATAGGATGTCTGCCTTCAGCTACATCGGTGTCAGCTGCCATAAGGAAGGGTGTGGCTTTCTGCGACCGCGAGACATATGACGACTATGTGAAGTCTGACCGTAAGTTTTCGACCACATCAATGCTGTCTTATCTCTATATACGCAGTTTCTTCGATGTGGGGGATGGCCCTCGAGGGTTCGGTGAGCTGAGAAAGAAAGCGCTCGGGAGCATAGTGGAGGAATGGGACCGGTTCTCAGTCTATGACAAGGCTACCGCGGCTATTCTTCTCTCGCGTAGCAAAGGGTATGAGAAGACCTCCCGTTTGATTCTTGAATCGCTTCGCCAGCTTGCCAGCAAGAGCGAGGCCAAAGGGTGGTGGTATGACAATCTTTCTTCTGGCCCCGGAGGATGGTCAAAGCTCATCACTACGGCCCAGGCTCTTCAGGCATATGCTGAAATAGAGCCCTCGGCTCCGGCAGTCGATGGACTCCGCCAGTGGCTCGTGCTTCAGAAAGAGACGGAAGACTGGGGTTCTAATCCCTACACTGTGGAGGTGATACAGTCGATACTTTCCTGCGGGAGCGACTGGACTGCATCTGCGCAGACACCGAAAGTGTTTATCGGCGGAAAACCTGTCGAACTTCCTGCGTCAGGTCTCCTGACCGGAATGCTCACTGTAGATCTTGATCCCAGGGCTGCCTCCGGCAAGACAATAGCCATAGAAAAGAAGTCGGAGGGCCCGGCATGGGGTGGAGTCATAAGCCAGTATGTGGCCCCGGTGAAGGATGTCAGTGCGGAAAGATGCGAGAATCTTAAGATTGAGAAACGTATATATGTGATAAGTGATACGGAGGCAGGCGAGAAGGCCGAGGCCAAATCGCTCAAAGTCGGCGACAAGGTGCGTGTCACGCTTACTGTGACCTGCGATAAAGACATGAATTATGTCGCTCTTGTGGATGAACGTGCCGCTTGCCTTGAGCCTGACGCCCAGCTTTCAGAATATACCGTGACCGACGGCCTATGGGCTTATCGGGAAGTGCGCGACACTAAGACGAGCTTCTTCATCGGTTTCCTTCCGAAGGGTGTCAACGTGATCTCCTACGACTGCCATGTGGATCGGGAAGGTGATTACGCTCTCGGGATAGCGTCTGTGCAGAGCCCGTATTCTCCCGCCCAGGTGGCCCATTCTGCCGGACAGCTCATTTCCGTGAAGGGGAAATGACAGATTCAGCATAAAGATTTTATAAATACAGTATGCCCTCCACGCTGATCAGCGTGGAGGGCATACTGTATTTTGTCAATCGAGGTGCGTCACGAGCCCCTCACGGTTCAGTATCACATTAGGGAAAATCTTTTGCGCTTCTTCGAGAAAGGGGGTATCGTCGTTATATCTCGAGGAGTAGTGCCCTGTCATGAGCGTCTTGGCTCCCGCGTCGCGTGCCACGGCGGCGGCCTGCATTGCCGTGGAGTGGAAACGCTGGCGCGCCAGGGTCTTGTGTTCCTCGAGATATGTCGTCTCATGGAAGAGCAGGTCTACATGACCGATTTTCTCTGCGAGTTCGGGCATGTATATTGTGTCGCTCATATGGGCATAGCTCAATGACGGCGAAGGGGGAGTGGTGAGGATGCCGTTGGGAATCACTCTCCCGTCGGGAGTGACGTAATCCTCCCCGTCCTTGATCCTGTTCATCATCGCCACGGGCACCTGATGGAAACGTGTCATTTCCGGATTTATGTGGCGTCGTCCCGGAGTCTCCTCGAAAACGAATCCGACGGTGTCTACCCGGTGCTTCAAAGGGATTGTGCGTACGGTGAGCGCCTTGGTCTCGAGAATCACGGCCTCTTCCGGCTTTATCACATTGAATCGGATATCGAATGGAGTGTCTCGGCAGAAATAGTCGAATATAGATTTCAGCTGACGCCGCCCCTCCTCGAAAGTGTGGATGGTTATGTCGCCACCGGTGCCGTTGAGGGCGAGTGTGCCGATAAGGCCGGGAAGACCGAATACGTGATCGCCGTGTAGGTGTGTCAGGAAAATATGGCGCAATCTTGTGAATGGGAGCCTTTGCCGCATAAGGGCGAGCTGTGCCCCCTCCCCGCAGTCGACCATGAAAAGGTTGCCGCGGTGGTTGATCACGGTCGACGATGGCTGATGGCGCAGAGAAGGCCTTGCCGATCCGCATCCGAGAGTATGTATAGAGAATGACGACGTAGCTGATTCGTTTATTTGAGGTTTGACTTAAACATGCCGGAGAATATGGCTGTCGGGAGGTAATGCGCTTCTACACGTTTTCCACCTTATAATCTTTGGCCAGGCCGCCTGTTCCGGTCTCTTTGTAGAGTGACGGGAGGTCATGGCCGGTCTCCTTCATCACCTGGATAAGTTTGTCGAAAGTGACGCGGTGGCGTCCGTCGGAGAACGATGAATAGATGTTGGCGTCGAGCGCGCGGGCCGCCGCATAGGCGTTGCGTTCGATACATGGTATCTGCACGAGTCCGCACACCGGGTCGCAGGTCATGCCGAGATGGTGCTCGAGCCCCATTTCGGCAGCATATTCTATCTGAGCCGGAGTGCCTCCGAATAGCTGGCAGGCGGCTCCCGCAGCCATGGCGCATGCCACACCCACTTCACCTTGACAGCCGACATCTGCGCCTGAGATGCTCGCGTTGTGTTTCACGACGTTGCCGATGAGCCCGGCTGTGGATAGGGCATGGCAGATCTCGGTGTCGGAGAAATGCCGTGTGCTCCAGAGGTGGTAAAGCACCGCAGGCACCACCCCGCAGCTTCCGCAGGTGGGGGCTGTCACGATTGTGCCTCCGGAGGCATTCTCCTCGCTTACGGCAAGGGCATAGGAGAAAACGAGACCTCTTGAGCGGAGATTGTCGCGGTATCCTTCGGCACGCATGAAATAGGAGCGGGCCTTGCGCCTGAGGTTGAGCGGTCCCGGAAGACGGCCGTCGGTGGCAAGGCCGCGTTCAACGGCGGCTTTCATGGTATCCCACACTTTCAGGAGATAGTCGTTGATGCTCTTTCCCTCGCACTGCTCCACATATTCCCAGTAGCAGCGGCCGCTACGGTCGCAATAGTCCATGATTTCCGACATTGAGTCTCGGTCGTAGATCTCTCCGCCGTCTTCTTTCGCAAGACCCTCCCCCTCGAGGGCGCCTCCTCCTACACTGTAGACAGTCCATTCGTCGGAAGGAAGACCGGCTTCATTGAGACTCTTGAAGGTCATGCCGTTGGGATGATATGGGAGGAAAATCTCCGGTTTCCATACAATCTTCACCGGAAGGTCGGATTTCTCGAGAACATCAAGGATCGCGGCGTCGGTCATGTGGCCTTTGCCGGTAGCGGCAAGGCTTCCGTATAATGTCACCTCGTAGCCTGAGGCGTGGCGGTGTTTCGAAAGAAAGATCTCGGCGGCTTTGCGCGGGCCCATCGTGTGGCTCGACGAGGGACCCGTGCCGATACGGTATATCTCTTTTATTGATTTCATATGTCGGTTAACTTTTGTTTCATTTCTGATTTCAGACATGGTGCCGGGATGACGCGTGCATCGCATCCCGGCATAGGGTCTGTGGTGCAAAATTAAATAAAAACCATGACATATACCAAATAAAACCATGCGATGTCACTGATAATCGAGGTGTCGTTATGTTAAAATCATCAAAAATGGGGATTGCGGGTTTTGCTGTCAAATTGTAGTTTTGCACCGTGAATCAGAAAAGATATATGACCCTACTCCTTTTAGGAGCCTGGGCTGGCGGTGCGTTATGTGCGCCGGAGCCACCCGATACCTTGTCGACAACTCTCGACGAGGTCAGTGTCACAGCTGTGAAACAGATGTCGGCCTTGCGTAATGATCCCACGGCAGTCTCCATATTGTCGGGAAAAGAGCTCGAACGCCTTGATATTGTCTCGATAAAAGGTATATCAGACGTTGTCCCGAATTTCTTCATGGCCGATTATGGCTCACGTATTACCTCTTCCATCTATGTGCGTGGAATCGGAGCGAGGATGGATCAGCCCTCCGTTGGTCTGAATGTAGACAATGTCCCGTATCTTAATAAGGACGCGTATGATTTCGATCTCGCCGACATAGCCTCCGTGGAGATGCTACGTGGTCCGCAGTCAACACTATACGGACGCAATACCATGGCCGGGGTTATAAATGTCACCACCCTTTCTCCTATGCGGTATCAGGGCTGGCGGATCATGGCCCAGGCCACATCGAGGCTTGCCTTCAAGGGATCGGCCGGATGGTATCACAGATTCGCTGACAATGTGGGCTTCTCTGTGACGGGAGCCTATTCCCACGCCAGAGGGGAATTCAAAAACGGATACAACGGTAAATATCTTGACTGGGAGCGCAATTTCTCACTTCGTTCGAAGCTGCACTGGAGGGTGTCGCCCGAATGGAGCCTGCGCAACACTCTCTCCTCGGGCTACCTGCGTCAGGGGGGGTATCCATATGAATATAAAGAGACTGGAAGGATAGAATACAACGACACCTGCTTCTACCGACGCTTCACCATTGCCGACGGCCTTACGGCCCGCTATGTGGGCGACCGTTTCAATGTCACTTCGATCACTTCTCTGCAATATATCGACGACAACATGACCCTCGATCAAGATTTCCTGCCGCTCGATTATTTCACTATAACACAGAAAAAACGCGAGACCGCGGTCACGCAAGACGTTGTGGTCAGGAACAATGACGACAGCGGTGTCTACAGCTGGCTCGGAGGTATTTTCGGCTTTTACAAGCATCTCGATATGGATGCCCCCGTCACATTCAAAGACACAGGGATCAGGGAGCTTATCGAAGACAACCGCAACAACGCCAATCCGAGCCATCCCATATCGTGGCGCTCGCGGTCGTTCCCCCTCAACAGCGAGTTTACGATCCCGACATGGGGAGTGGCCGCTTACCATGAGTCGGTGGTATCGCTCGGACGCTGGCGTATTACCGGAGGGCTGCGTCTTGATTATGAGCGCGCCACACTTGATTACCACAGTTTCTGCGACACGGGTTACGACGTTTTCCGTATCACCGACAACGGAAGGGAATTCTATCGCACGGTGGACATCGACATTGACGACCGGGGACAGCTGCATCGCGATTTCCTTAATCTCCTTCCGAAAATCGCTGTGGAATACGAACTTGAGGACGGACTCGGCAACGTATATGCCAAGGTCTCTAAAGGATACAAGACCGGAGGATTCAACACGCAGATGTTCAGCGATGTGCTCCAGCAGCGCCTGATGAACATCATGGGGATAGGGTCACGATATGATGTGGACGATATAGTGGGCTATAAGCCGGAGAAGAGCTGGAATTATGAGATAGGAAGTCATCTCAATCTTTTTTCGGGTAGGGTAGAGCTCGACATGGCGGCATTCTATATAGACTGCCGCGACCAGCAACTCACTATGTTCCCTGATGGCACCACCACCGGACGTATAATGACAAATGCAGGGAAGACGCGAAGCTATGGTGTCGAGGCAAGCCTCACGTACAGGCCCGGGGAGAGACTGACATTTACCGGAAGCTACGGATATACCGACGCGCGGTTCAGGAAATTTTTCAACGGTATTGATAATTTCAAGGGTAAATATCTGCCATATGCTCCCGGCAACACTCTTTTCCTGCAGGCATTGTGGAGTTGTCCGCTGACCCCCGGTGGAGCATCTCTTGCCTTTGATGTGAATATGCGGGGAGTGGGGAAAATATACTGGAACGAGTCGAATACTGAGGTGCAGGACTTCTATGCGCTCCTCGGGGCCGGCGTTACTTTCTCGAGCTCGGGGTTTTCCGCGCAGCTTTGGGGCAAAAACTTGACCGATACACGCTACCGCACGTTCTATTTCATGTCGATGGGCAATTCTTTCTTCCAGAGAGGGCGGGGCGCTGAATCCGGAATCACAATAAGATACAACTTTTAACAAGTTTTTTTATGGAGGCGATGCAATATTTCGCCACAGCGAGGTTTATTATAGTGGAATTGACCGAAAGGAGTCTGCCGGAGTCCTGAGGTATTGCTCCACACGAGGTATCCCTAAATAAACCAGACACCGAAATACAAACATCAAATAACAATAGAACCTCATGAAGAAATCGATCTTTGGCCTTATAGCATTGGCCACAATGTCGCTTGCATCGTGCAGCACAGAAACGAAAGACACAACAGGAACGGCTTCCTACTCCGTGGCCACCCTTGTGACAGATATGGCTACACCTGATCAGGTGCCGTTTGTCGCTCCTGCCACCTACACAGTGTATATGAACTGGACGCAGTGGAAAGGTTCTGTGTCGACTAAAAACCAGCCTCTCAAGAATGAGGCCGGCAATAGCAATTCACTGGTGTGCGACACGACAGCCTTCCTTTATAATCAGCTCTCGACCGATGTCGGCTACGGCGACGTCATCATGTTCAGAAACCTCAAGGGGGACATGAACGGCAACAAGGAACTCGCGGTGATGCCTGGCTCCAAGTTTGTGGTCACCTCTCTTTTCTACAGATATAACGGTGTTGTGTCAGGAGTGCCCAATATGACAGTTAACCAGCCCGCGGTTCTCATGAACTATTATGTGGGTAATTACAACGTTAAATCAATTCCTCTTGACGCTGTATACCTCGGCACAACCACCACTACCATGGGTGAGAGCGTACCTTATCAGAACAAGGAGATCGGCTACAGGATCCAGCTCAATTCAAAAGATAACAAATATACCGCTATGTTTGTGATTTACAACGCACAGTTCGCTGACAAGATGCCCAAGCTTGAGGCTATAGTGCTTAAGGATCTTCCTGTCGAGTTTAAGAACGGTTCATACTCCATCAAAGCAGAGAACGTTGTCCCCAAGATGCCCGAAGCCGGTCAGCTTACCGACAACGACAAGTATACATTTGAGTCACTCGATATCTCATTCTCTGGCGAGCTGCTTAACACTGCCAACATAAGGTTCGATATCAAGGGAGGCTTCAAGGGTACTTTCTCTGGAAGCTACGTAAATCCCGACATCCTCAAAGAGCCCAATTCCTGAGATTAGAAAGGAACACAACCCAAATGGAAAAGGGGGACTACGGTCGTCGCGACCGTGAGTCTCCCTTTTCACTTTTTATTTTTCCAAATAGGCATTTGCCTGATTTTTATTTGTCAGGTAAATTTTTTTAAGTATCTTTGCAAAGAATTGCGATGCCATAGGGCGTCGCAAGTTCCCGCCTGAAAGACTAATCAATTAATATAAAAGCGATTATATGAATCTTTTGTTGGAGATAAGCAACAACGCTTTGGCTGTGACCGCCGCTTTGACGGGCATAGGCCTTGTATTTGCTGCTTTGTTGATAGCGAAACTGATCTCACCGAAATCTTATTCGGTGAAGAAGTCTGAGCCTTATGAGTGCGGCATCCCGACCCGTGGTGAGTCGATGATCCAGTTCAAGGCGGGCTATTACATTTTCGCTATTCTCTTCCTGATTTTCGATGTCGAGACGGTTTTCCTTTACCCTTGGGCGGTCGTGATGCGTGATCTTGGCCCCAGCGGTCTCCTTTGCATCGGCATCTTCATGTTTGTACTCATTATGGGCCTGGCATATGCCTGGCGGAAAGGAGCGTTGAAATGGACGTGAAAATCAAAAGCATGAAGCATGAGGACTTCAAAGACAACGAGTATATCGAGAAGCTCGTGGAAGAACTCAATGCCACCGGAGCAAATGTGGTTGTCGGCAAGTTTGACCAGTTGATCAACTGGGGTATCGCCAACTCGCTGTGGCCTTTGTGTTTCGGCACAAGCTGCTGCGCCATCGAGTTCATGAGCCTCGGCGCCGCGCGTTATGATATGGCCCGTTTCGGATTTGAGGTTGCCCGCAACTCTCCGCGCCAGGCCGACTATATCATGGTGCAGGGCACGATTGTCCACCGTATGGCCCCGGCCCTCATACGTCTCTACGAACAGCTCGCGGAGCCGAAATATGTCATCGCCTGCGGTGGTTGCGCCGTGTCGGGCGGTCCCTTTAAAAATTCGTATTGCGTAGTGACAGGTGTCGATAAGATCATCCCTGTCGATGTCTATATACCCGGATGTCCTCCGCGTCCCGAGGCTTTCTTCTACGGACTCATGCAGCTCCAGAGGAAAATCAAGGTACAGAAGTTTTTCGGAGGGGTTAACCGCAAGGAGAAGAGGGAGGAGTTTTTCGCCGCCCATCCCGAAGAGAGGGGCCAGATTGACTGACGACTCTGTTAAAGACTGAAAACACCGAATAATCGAACAAAATCAAAATGAGCGATATACAAGAAAAGATCAGCCGCATATGTCCGACGGCCACTTTCACGGAGGGCGATACCCTGCTTGTGACGGTCGAGGAGAAGGACTGGTATCCTCTGGCAAAAGCACTCAAAGAGACTCCCGGACTTGAATTCGATGTCTTGACCGCTGTGGTCGGTATGGACTGGAAGGATTCGCTGGGAGTGATATATTATCTGACCTCCACTTCGCGCAACTGGGAGGTGATTTCCGTGAAGGTCGTGGCTCCCGATATGGAGAATCCTATGATCCACAGCGTGAGCGATCTCTGGAAGGTTGCCAATTTTCAGGAAAGGGAGGTCTACGACTTCTTCGGGATCAAGTTTATCAACCATCCCGATATGCGCCGTTTCTTCCTGCGCAACGACTGGAAAGGCCATCCTCTGCGCAAGAACTACGATGCTTCCCCCGAGCTTAATCCCATCCCTCTTGAAGACGAGAAGAATGAAGACGACACTGTGAGCTATGTGGAGGATGCGGAAGGCAATGTTAAAGCCGTGCCCGGCAAGGTGTTCGGTGAAGACGAATACGTTGTAAATATAGGCCCCCAGCATCCCTCAACCCATGGCGTCATGCGTTTCCGTGCATCCGTCGATGGTGAGATCGTAAAGAAAGTGGATGTTGTATCCGGTTATATACACCGTGGTATCGAGAAGCTTACCGAGGGTCTTACCTATCCTCAGATACTTCATTTCACAGATCGTATGGACTATATGTCGGCCCATCAGAACCGCCACTGTCTGTGCATGTGTATTGAGAAGGCCATGGGTCTTGAGATTCCGAGAAGGGCTGAGGTGATCCGTGTGATGATGGATGAGCTTATGCGTATATCGAGCCATCTGCTTTCATTCGGCTGTACGGCCATGGACCTCGGTGCGACAACGGCATTCTTCTACGGCTTCCGCGAGCGTGAGATGATTCTCGATATTTTCGAGAAGACCTGCGGCGCGCGTATGTCGATGAACTATAATGTGATCGGAGGTGTGATCGCAGATCTGCATCCGGATTTCCAGAAGGATGTGAAAGAACTTCTCCGCATAATGCCCGACCGTCTGAAGGAATATCACTCGGTGTTCAGCAATAACCTTATCGCCAAGAACCGTCTGAAGAAGGTTGGCATGCTCCCGAAGAAAGACGCGATCAATTATGATATAACGGGTCCCAGCGGCAGAGGCTCAAACTGGAGCTGCGACTGCCGCAAGAAGCATCCGTATTCGATCTATAGCGAGTTGGAATTTGACGAGGTGCTTCTCGATGGATGTGACTCCTACGCCCGCTATATGGTGAGGATGAAGGAGATCGAGCAGAGTTGCCGTATCCTGGCTCAGCTTGTCGATAATATACCCGAAGGCGAGATCCGCGCTCAGGTGCCGAAAATTATAAAACTCCCTGCCGGACGCTGGTATCAGCAGGTTGAGGCAAGCCGAGGTACATTCGGTGTCTATATCGAGTCAACGGGCGAGAAGAATCCTTATCGCGTGCATTTCCAGAGCCCTTGCTTCAATCTTGTGGGTGTGATGGATCTGACATGCTCGGGCTATATGATCGCCGACCTGATAACAATCGGTGCCGCTCTCGACTTCGTGATCCCAGACATCGACCGATAATAGAAACTAACCAACAAAACAGAAACCGATTCATTAGATAATTATGTTTAATTTCGGAATATGGACCAGTGAGTTCAACAAATTCCTTATGGGTTTCATGCCCGAGTGGCTCGCGGCCACTGTGGAATGTGTCATCATCGCTCTGCTTGTGCTCCTCACATACACTGTGCTGGCCCTCTTCTACATTCTCTATGAGCGAAAGCTCTGCGCCTGGTTCCAGTGCCGTCTCGGCCCGATGCGCGTGGGCAAGTGGGGACTCCTTCAGGTGTTCGCCGATATGTTCAAGATCCTTATCAAGGAGCTGATAAGCCTTAAGAACACCG
The DNA here is from genome assembly GCA_910588245.1 of uncultured Muribaculaceae bacterium. Classification (GTDB taxonomy): domain Bacteria; phylum Bacteroidota; class Bacteroidia; order Bacteroidales; family Muribaculaceae; genus Lepagella. Next base: position 88,817 of record CAJUQP010000002.1, read on the forward strand.
ATCGTTTCCTTTTCAAGCTCGCCCCCTATATCGTCATAACCTCCTCGGTGATCATGCTCGCATGTCTCCCCTGGGGCCGTGGCCTTCAGATCATCGACTATAACATAGGCATTTTCTTCGTGCTCGCTGTCTCGTCGGTTGGAGTGCTCGGCATCCTTCTCGCCGGTTGGTCGTCGAACAACAAATATACCCTCATCGGCGCCATGCGAAGCGGCGCGCAGATGATAAGCTACGAGGTGTCGCTGGGTCTGGCGCTGATCACCATAGTAGTTCTCTCCGGGACCATGAACATCAACGAGCTCGTGTGGCAGCAGGAGAAGGCTTGGTTTATATTCCGCGGACATATCCCGGCCATTATTGCTTTCCTGATCTATATCGTGGCCGCCACCGCTGAGACCAACCGTGGCCCGTTCGACCTTCCCGAGGCAGAACATGAGCTTACCGCCGGTTATCATACGGAGTATTCCGGCATCCATTTCGGCTTCTTCTATCTCGCAGAGTATCTCAATCTCTTCATCGTGTCGGGCATAGCGTCGCTTATGTTCCTCGGTGGCTGGATGCCTCTTCATATTCCCGGATGGGACGCCTTCAACCATGTGATGGACTTTATCCCTTCCGTGGTATGGTTCTTGCTCAAGAGTTTCTTCATCTCCTACGTCATCATATGGTTTAAATGGACTTTCCCTCGCGTTAGGATCGACCAGATGCTCTCGTTCGAGTGGAAATATCTCATGCCGCTGTCGCTTCTCAACCTTATCCTTATGGCTGTGTTTGTGGCTTTCGGATGGCATTTCTGATGAAGAGAAACATATCATAAAAGAAAAATTTATTTAATTCGAAGAATATGAGCGCTAATTTCGGAACAGTGACTCAAGTTATCGGCCCGGTCATCGACGTGTCGTTTGAGGGAGGGAAGGAGAATATCCCGCCTATCTATAATGCCCTCAAAGTGGTGCGCGACAATGGCGAGGAGCTTATCCTCGAGGTCGAGCAGCATATCGGCGAGGACACCGTAAGGTGTGTGGCCATGGAGAGCACCGACGGTCTGCGCCGCGGTGTGAAAGTGGAGGATCTCGGACGGCCAATCGCCGTGCCCACGGGCAATCAGGTGAAGGGCAGGCTCCTGAATGTGATCGGAGAGCCGATCGACCATCTTCCGGACCTTGACCGCGACAAACTGCGTCCGATCCATCAGCCGGCCCCGGCATTCGACGATCTGGCCATCTCCACCGAGATCCTTTATACGGGTATCAAGGTGATCGACCTTCTGGAGCCTTATTCCAAAGGTGGTAAGATCGGTCTTTTCGGTGGTGCCGGTGTGGGCAAGACAGTGCTCATCATGGAGCTCATCAACAACATCGCCAAGGGTCACAATGGTTTCTCGGTGTTCACCGGTGTGGGTGAACGCACACGTGAAGGCAACGACCTCCTCCGCGAGATGATTGAGAGCGGCGTCATGAAATATGGCGAGAAATTCAAGGAGGGAATGGAGAAAGGGGAATGGAATCTCCAGGATGTCGATATGGAGCAGGTCAACAACTCCCAGGCAACCCTTGTGTTCGGCCAGATGAACGAACCACCGGGTGCGCGTCTGCGTGTGGCCCTGTCGGGTCTTACTGTTGCCGAGCAGTTCCGCGACAACGACGGCGGAGGCAAGGAGATCCTCCTCTTCATTGACAATATTTTCCGTTTCACCCAGGCTGGCTCGGAGGTGTCGGCTCTACTCGGGCGTATGCCGTCAGCCGTGGGCTACCAGCCTACACTTGCTTCCGAGATGGGTACGCTCCAGGAGCGTATCACCTCTACAAAGCAGGGCAGCATCACTTCGGTGCAGGCTATTTATGTGCCGGCCGACGACCTTACCGACCCGGCTCCGGCCACAACCTTCAACTTCCTCGACGCCACTACGGTGCTCAGCCGTAAGATCGCAGAGCTTGGCATCTATCCAGCCGTCGATCCGCTCGACTCAACATCGCGTATCCTTGATCCCAATATTATCGGTGAGGAGCACTACAATGTGGCCCAGGCTGTGAAGCAGCTCCTGCAGAAATACAATGAACTTCAGGATATCATCGCTATTCTCGGTGTAGATGAGCTCTCAGACGAGGATAAGCTCGTGGTTGCCCGCGCGCGCCGCGCTCAGCGTTTCCTCTCGCAGCCATTCTTCGTGGCAGAGCAGTTCACCGGCCTCCCGGGTGTGATGGTGCCTCTTGCCGAGACAATCCGAGGGTTCAAGATGATCCTTTCCGGCGAGATGGACGAGTACCCTGAGCAGGCATTCCTTAATGTCGGCACCATCGACGAGGCCATTGAGAAGGGTAAGAAGCTCCTTGCCGAGGTAAAGTGACGCAAGTCAGATAATCAAGATAAATTAAACCGTCAGATAATCGATATGACACTCGAAATCATTTCGCCGAGCGAGATCCTTTTCAAGGGGGAGGCCGAATCGGTCACTCTTCCCGGGCAGCTCGGATCTTTCACAGTCCTTAAGAACCATGCCTCCCTGATATCCGTACTCAACAAAGGCGTGATAGCCTACCGGACACCTTCCGGAGAGGAAAGGAACCTCGATATCAAGGGTGGACTCGTGGATGTTGACTCGAATGTGGTTTCGGTATGCGTGTATTGACCAGAACGTTTTAATTATTAATTTTTTCAGGGATGAACAACAGACGTAATATCATACTGACCGCGATCCTTGCGTTGCTCATGCTCCTTCCTCAGGTGGCGAAGGCGTCGGGCGACAGCGGGGGAGGAGTGAATGTCAAGGAGGTGATGTTCCACCATCTTGGCGACGGATATGGCTGGGAAGTGCCTTTCAGCCACGTCTACCGCATCCCTCTTCCTGTGATCGTAAAGACTGAAGACGGAAAATGGGTATGTTTCTCATCGTCGCGCCTAAGCCGCCAGGTGGAGCATGTCGATTCCGCCACGGGAAAGGTCACGGTCCATATGCAGCCCCAGATTGTGGAGGTCGACAAAGACGGACAGATCTACAGGTTTGTGCTTGCCCATGTCAGCAAACATAGCAACAAGGTTGTGCAACTGTTTCCTGTGGATGAGGCAGAGCAGGCTCGTATTCAAGAAATAGCAGGGCAGACTGACGACAGTATCGTCGACGGTTATGTCGGTGTGGACGGTGTATATTACCGTGAGTACAAGCCTTTCGACATCTCCATAACCAAGAACGTGCTTGCTCTTTTCATTGCGGCCATTCTTGTGACTCTGATGGTGATGTCGGTTGTGAGGTATTATTCTCGCAAAGGGATGAAAGCTCCCCGCAAGGGTATGGGATTCATGGAGCTGCTGATAGATTTTATCTATAGCGGAGTCATAAAGGCCACACTTGGCAAGAACGCGAAGAAATACGCGCCGTTCCTGCTTACGTGTTTCTTCTTTATTCTGACGATGAATCTCCTCGGTCTCATAGTCATCTTTCCGGGAGGTGCCAATCTGACCGGCAATATCGGAGTGACACTTGTGCTGGCGCTTATGGTATTTGTAGTCACCAATGTCACCAGATCGAAACATTACTGGAAGGAGATTTTCTGGCCTGATGTGCCCCTGTTCCTCAAGTTCCCCATCCCGATCATGCAGTTTATTGAGATTTTCGGTATCTTTACAAAACCAGCGGCTCTGTGCGTCCGTCTTTTCGCCAACATGATGGGCGGCCACATGATTGTCATCACGCTTACGTTGCTGATCTTTATTTTCACGGCGTTCGGAGCGGTTGCCACAGGCGGGTCAGTGGTGATATCGATCCTTTTCTCAATCTTCATGCTCGCGCTTGATGTGCTTGTGAGCTTCATCCAGGCATATGTATTCACGCTTCTGGCCACATTGTTCATATCCATGAGTCATGAAGACGGCCATTCGCACGACAAGGTTGATGAGGGGGGACAGACTCCCAGTGCTATCGACATATGATCGAGTGCAAGATAACAAAGAAATAAATTAATAAAACATAACACATTAAAAACTTAGAATTATGTTATCAATGATTTTAGCAGCAGTTGCTCCTCTGGCAGCCCTCGGCGCAGCAATCGGAGCAGGAATCGCAGCCATCGGAGCTGGTATCGGCATCGGTAAGATCGGTTCTTCAGCCATGGAGGCAATTGCACGTCAGCCGGAGGCCTCCGGCGACATCCGCTCGAACATGATCGTAATCGCCGCCCTGATCGAGGGTGTGGCACTTTTCGCTGTGATCGTATCCGCACTCGCACTCTTCCTCTGATCGTCGACAACCGTAAAAAACAAGCGCAATGGAACTATTCACGCCCGATTCCGGCCTGATGTTCTGGATGTTCCTGGCTTTCATCATCCTTTTCTTCGTATTGTGGAAATGGGGATGGCCGGTGATCATAAAGAACATGGATGAGCGAGCCGACGCCATAGACAAAGGTGTCGAGTATGCCCGCGAGGCTAAGTCGCAGCTCGACTCAGCACGCGCGGACGCTCAGAAGTTTATCGAGGAGGCTCAGAAAAAGCAGGCTGAGATGTTGCGTGATGCCGCTAAAATGAAATCGGAGATCATCGAGGAGGCAAAGAAAGAGGCTTCCGAAGAGGCGAAGAAGATCATGGATGCGGCCAAAGTGTCGATAGAACAGTCACGCAAGGAAGCTGAACTGCAGTTCAGAGATGAGGTAAGCAAGTTCTCGCTCGACATCGCGGAAAAGATGGTCAGGAGCCAGCTCAAGACCGACCGTGCGCAGAGTGAGCTTGTAAATAAATTGTTAGACGAAATAGAGAAGAATTGATCCTATGGACAACGGTCTCATACCCCACAGATATGCTAAGGCGCTCTATAAATATGCGCTTGAGCATGGCAAATCGGAGGAACTTTACAACATCGTGAAGGCTGTGGCGGATGCTTTCCGCAATAATCCCGCGATGCAGAAGGTGTTGTCAAACCCGTTTGTCAAGAACGCCGACAAGGAGAAGCTTCTCCTGTCTGCCGCCGGGAAAGGGGCCGACGAAGCGTATGCCCGGTTCGTGAAGCTTATCCTGGAGCACAGACGTGAGGATCTCGCCTACCGAATGATGCTCGCCTACCGCGACATCTACCGCAGCGAAAACAATATTTCGCAGGCGCAGATCACAACTGCCGCCGAGCTCCCTGCCGAGCAGATGGATAAGCTCCGCGGCCTTGTGGCTTCGGCGTTCAAAGGAAGCACTCTTGAGTTTTCCAGCCAGGTCAATCCAGATCTTATCGGAGGGTTCGTGATCGACGTTGATTCCGTAAGGATGGACGCCTCGGTCAGCAACGAGCTCGAACAACTACGTCAAACCCTATTAAGAAGCAAGTGAATTAAAGATGCTTAACCCAAGCGAAATTTCTGATATACTAAAACAACAGCTCGACAACATCAATTCGCAGGTGAAGTTTGAGGAGGTGGGCACCGTGCTCGAGGTGGGCGATGGTGTGGCACACGTCTACGGACTTGAGAACGTGAAGAGCAACGAGCTTGTTGAGTTTGAAAACGGCGTCAAAGGCGTCGCGCTCAACCTTGAGGAGAGCAATGTGGGTGTTGTGCTTCTCAACAACGTAAATAAAGTGACTGAAAACATGTCGGTGCGTCGCACGGGTGAGATCGCTTCTATTCCGGTAGGGGAGGGGCTGCTTGGCCGCGTAATCAATATCCTTGGCGAACCTATCGACGGTAAAGGGCCTATTGAGGGAGATCTGATCAACCTTCCGCTCGAACGAAAGGCTCCGGGCGTCATCTTCCGCCAGCCTGTGAACCAGCCTCTGCAGACCGGTATCAAGGCTGTCGACTCCATGATTCCTATCGGCCGCGGACAGCGTGAGCTTATCATCGGCGACCGCCAGATCGGTAAGACCGCGATCGCGATCGACACTATCATCAACCAGCGCCAGAATTACCTTGATGGTAAGCCCGTATACTGTATATATGTGGCCATCGGCCAGAAGGCTTCTTCTGTGGCTTCGCTTGTACATACTCTTGAGAAGTATGGAGCGATGGACTACACGGTTGTGGTTGCCGCCACGGCTTCAGACTCCGCCTCCATGCGCTACTACAGTCCGTTCGCAGGTGTTGCCATTGGTGAATATTTCCGTGATACCGGCCGTGACGCCCTCATCGTATACGACGACCTTTCGAAACAGGCCGTGGCCTATCGTGAGATCTCTCTGATCCTGAAGCGTCCTTCCGGTCGTGAGGCTTATCCCGGCGATATCTTCTATCTCCACTCTCGTCTTCTCGAGAGAGCTGCGAAGATAATCGACAACCAGGAGGTTGCATCTTCTATGAACGACCTTCCGGAGGCTCTCAAGCCGATTGTCAAGGGTGGAGGATCTCTCACAGCCCTACCGATCATCGAGACCCAGGCCGGCGACGTATCAGCATACATCCCGACCAATGTGATCTCTATCACCGACGGTCAGATTTTCCTCGAGACCAACCTCTTCAACCGGGGTATACGTCCTGCCATCAACGTGGGTATCTCTGTATCGCGCGTAGGTGGTAATGCCCAGATCAAGTGTATGAAGAAGGTCGCCGGCACGCTGAAGATCGCTCAGGCACAGTTCCGCGAGCTTGAGTCGTTCACCAAATTCGGTGGTGACATCGACCCTGTGACCGCACGTACGATCGATCGTGGCCGCAAGAACCAGCAGCTCCTCATCCAGCCACAGTATCAGCCATGGCCAGTCGAGAACGAAGTTGCCGTGATCTATTGCGGTGTGAACGGGCTTCTGGAGAGTGTGCCTGTCGACAAGGTTCATGAGTTTGAGGAATTGTTCCTCCAGCTTCTGAAGGCCAAATATCAGAAAGAGGTGCTTGATGTGCTCCGTTCCGGCCAGCTCACGGACGATGTCCAGTCGAAGCTCGCTGAATGCGCGGCAGAGATTTCATCGCGTTATAAATCGTAAATATTTCACAGTCCGCCGGCGGCCGAAGCGGCCGCCGCGGTCTGCGCATATACAGGGAGGATTATTCTTCCGTAAATTTTAATCAATTATTTAGAGACAATCGAAGATGGCTACTCTGAAAGCCCTGAAGACACGCATAGGATCTGTGTCGTCGAGTGAGAAGATCACCGGCGCCATGAAGATGATTTCTTCGGCAAAGGTGCATAAGAACGAGCTTGAGCTAAAGAAGCTCCTGCCGTTCCGCAACCAGGTGAAATCGATCATGGGCCATTTGCTCGACACCAACACCGAGTTCGATTCCCCGCTCATAGAGGAGAGGGAGGTCAGGAAAGTCGGAGTAGTGGTCTATGGCACTGACGACGGCCTCTGTGGCGCCTATAATATCAACATATTCAAGCGGCTGCTCATAGAGATCGCCGGATTGCGAGAGAAATACGGCAATAAAGTCGAGATAACAGTCTATCCGATAGGTAAGAAGATGGCCAAAGCCTGTCTGCGCCTTTCGGCGGAGGGTGTCAGGACAATAGTCCCGGCCGGGGTCGACTCGAAGATGTCCGGCGACACTGTCAATGCCTTTACCGGTCAGCTGCGCTCGGATTTCATCGCCGGCACGATCGACCATGTCGAGGTCCTTTACATGAGATTTGTCTCTATGAGCCGTCAGATCGCCACTGTTGAGCAGATTTTCCCTGTGAGCAGCGAGGCGATCGAGGGTGATAAGGGAGCCGCGGCCAACGACAACAAGATGTATATCTTCGAACCTGACGCCAATAGCATTTTCAACGAGGTTCTTCCTATGTTTGTGCTTTCGACAATGCAGGAGATTACCATCGAGAACCGTGCGTCGGAGCAGGCCGCGAGAGTGATGGCCATGCAGAGCGCCAACGACAACGCCAAGAAACTTCTTGACTCGCTTCAGCTTGAATATAACAAACTCAGGCAGCAGAGCATCACGACCGAGCTTCTCGATATACTGGGAGGTCAGGTGGAGAGATAGGAAGACGTGGCGTAACGCATCATGAAAACAGATTCAAAGTTTTAATAAATGAGTAATATCAAGGAATATTTTTCGGAAATCGGCAGTGGCATCAAGAGCCTCGTCACCGGCATGGCCGTGACCGGCAAGGAGCTAGTCACTCCGAAAATCACCGAGTGTTATCCCGAGAACAGGGCTGACCTGAAGATAGCAGATCGATTCAGGGCCGTGCTCACTCTCAAATATGACGAACAGGGACGCCATAAGTGCATAGGCTGTGGCATATGCCAGATGAACTGTCCTAACGGAACCATTCAGCTCACGACCAAGATGGTTGATCTTCCTGACGGGAAGAAGAAGCGTAAACTCGACAAATACATGTATGACCTTGGGAGCTGCACTTTCTGCATGCTCTGTGTCACTACGTGTCCGCAGGACGCCCTCGAGTTCTCCAATGATTTCGAGCAGGCCACATTTACGAGAGGCAGTCTTCTCAAACAGCTGAATTATCGTCCGGAACCAGCTGACGATGCATCGGCGCCCGCACCGAAACCCGCCATGGATCCGGAAAAGCTTGCCAGAATCAAGGCAGAGGCTCTCGCCAAGGCCGCTAAGATCAAGGCTGAGAAAGAAGCTGCCGCCAAGGCTGCAGCCGGAGCCGCTCATGAGGGAGAGGCTACAAACCAGGAAAACAAAGAAAAGTAATATATAATGGATTCTGTAGGAAATATAATCATGTATTTCGTGGCAGCGATCGTCATAGTCTTCTTCTCGATAAAGGCTGTGACCACACGCAAGATCCTGCGCGCCGCGACTTACCTTCTTTTTGTGCTTCTGGGCACAGCCGTGCTGTATTTCCAGCTTGGCTACCAGTTTCTCGGCGGTGTTCAGATCGCTGTCTATGCCGGAGGCATAATGGTGCTTTTCGTGTTCGCCATCCTGCTCACCCATAAGCCGAACGAGAACAGTGGAATCATAGATTCCCACCGTCGTCTGCTCGGCATCCTGGTATCGGCCGGAGGCGCTGTGGTTCTTCTGCTTGCAATCTTCTTCATGCCGCTCCTCGACGGAGCGTCGTTGCTCGACTGCCTTTCGGCCAGCGAGCCAATCACCATGAAAGAGATAGGAGAGGCCTTCACGGGCAGCGACCGTTTCCAGTATCTGCTTCCTTTTGAAGCGATCAGTGTGTTGTTACTCGCATGTATAATCGGCGGCGTCACTGTGGCCCGTAAAAGCTGACGGATTATGGATCTTAGCATATTATGGTATCTCGTGCCGAGCGTCATTATGCTCGCATGCGGCGTCTATGGGTTCGTGACCCGTAAGAATCTTATCGCCATCCTCATCTCCCTGGAGCTGATGCTCAATTCCGCCGACCTCAATTTCGTGGTGTTCAACCGTTTCCTGTTCCCCGGATCGATGGACGGCATGGTGTTTACCCTCTTCGCCATTGCGATAGCGGCTGCTGAGACGGCGATTGCCATCGCCATCATCATCAACATCTACAGGTCGATAGGCAACACCGATATTACTGAAATCAACAAAATGAAGTTCTAAGATATGGGCATTACACTTCCAATTCTAATTTTGGCGATTCCGGTCACGATGTTCCTCATCTTAGGAATCGGCGGTGTCAAGATGTCGCGCAAGCTTGCGGGCGTGCTTGGTATCATCGCCAACGGCACATTGGCCGTGATAGCCTACACAGTCGCCTTTACTTATTTTTTCAGCGGCGATCCCAATTTCATTGTCGACGGCGTGCGTCAGCAGTTCCAGGTCTTTGATGTCACCTGGCTTGCTTTCACCCAGACCCTCGTGGTGAACATAGGTTTCCTCCTCGATCCGATCTCTGCCATGATGCTTGTGGTCATCACCACGATCTCATTCATGGTGCATCTCTACAGCTGGGGCTACATGGAGCATGAGGGCGGTTTCCAGCGTTACTATGCTTTCCTGGCACTCTTCACTTTCTCTATGCTCGGACTCGTAGTGGCCACCAACATTTTCCAGATGTACATATTCTGGGAGCTTGTCGGGGTTTCCTCCTACCTTCTGATCGGCTTCTTCTATAAGCTTCCGTCAGCGGTCTCGGCATCCAAGAAGGCATTTATCGTTACCCGTTTCGCCGATCTTGGATTCCTGATCGGTATCCTCATACTGAGCTACTATACCGACACTTTCAACTTCGTCAAACTGACAAACAATCCCGAGTCTGTGCTTGCAACATTCTCAGGCGCCACGTTCATGGGTGCGTCAGTTATGACATGGGCGATGGTTCTGATCTTCACCGGCGGTATGGGTAAGTCGGCAATGATGCCTCTGCATATCTGGCTCCCCGATGCAATGGAAGGCCCGACTCCTGTGTCGGCCCTTATCCACGCAGCCACCATGGTTGTAGCCGGTGTGTATCTGGTGGCCCGTATGTTCCCCCTATACTGCATCGTCGACGCCTCGCTGACATTCGTGGCTGTAGTCGGCGCCATCACCGCTTTCTATGCTGCGGTAGTGGCTTGTACGCAGATAGATATCAAACGCGTGCTCGCGTTCTCAACCATCTCACAGATCGCGTTCATGATGGTGTCGCTCGCCTGTGCTTACGACAAACCTGTGGAAGGCGTGCATTACGCAGGCCTCGGCTACATGGCCGGGATGTTCCACTTGTTTACACACGCCATGTTCAAGGCCCTCCTTTTCCTCGGTGCAGGCGCGCTTATCCATGCCGTTCACTCCAACAACTATACAGAAATGGGTGGCCTGAGGAAATATATGCCTATAACCCACTGGACATTCCTCATTGGCTGTCTCGCCATAGCCGGTATCTGGCCTTTCGCCGGATTCTTCTCTAAAGACGAGATGCTTGCAGCCATGTTCTCCCGTCATTGGTTCTGGGGTGCATGGATGACTATGGTAGCTGGTTTGACGGCATTCTATATGTTCCGCCTCTATTTCATGATCTTCTGGTGGGAGGAGAATCCCAAATACAAAGAGCATACACCTCACGACGCCCCCTGGCAGATGTCGGTGCCTCTGATTTTCCTTGCGGCAGTCTCCTGTGTGGCCGGCTTCATTCCTTTCGGAGAGTTTGTCACCTACAACGGTGAGCCCTATCATATCCATATCGACGGTGCGACAGCCGCCACAAGTATCACTGTAGCTGTTCTCGCCATCGTTCTAGCCACGGTGATGTACAGAAAGAAGAATTCCCTGCCAACGAAGGTCAAGAACATTTGGCCGGGGCTCTGGACCGCTGCGCATCATCGCTTCTATTGGGACGAGATGTATATGTTTGTCACCCATAAGATCATCTTCGGAATCATCTGCAAGAGCATCGCATGGTTCGACCGTCATGTCATCGACGCCACTATGGATATGTTTGCGAAAGTCACACAGAAAACCTCCTATGCAATCAGGGGCATGCAGTCGGGAACTATCCAGACTTATGTCTACTGGTATTTTGCCGGAGCTGTGCTTCTTGCAGCCATCACCTGGATTTGCCTGATTTAATCATTCATATTGCAACGCAGAAAAAATTTAGATTATGTTTGGAAATATATTAATCTGGTTTGTAGTGATCCCCGTCATCATGATGGCTGGATTGGGTTTATGCCGCAATAGCAGTATGAATGCGATCCGCTCGGTGATGGTGGTCGGTTCCACAATACTTCTCGCTCTGTCGGTGTGGCTGTGTGTTGACTTCTTGCAGCTGCGTGCCGCGGGAGTCGACGACGAGATGCTCTTCACCGGTAGCTGGATGTGGTATGCTCCTCTCAACATTCATCTTGCAGTGGGTGTCGACGGCATATCGGTGCTCATGCTTATGCTTTCATCCGTGATAGTATTCGCAGGCACATTCGCATCTTGGGCCATCAATCCGCTTCCGAAAAACTTCTTCCTTTGGTTTGCCCTTCTCAGCACCGGAGTGTTCGGATTCTTTATCTCGATCGACATCTTCACGATGTTCATGTTCTACGAGGTCGCCCTTATCCCGATGTACCTTCTCATCGGCGTCTGGGGCACGGGACGCAAGGAATATTCGGCCATGAAGCTGACCCTCATGCTTATGGGCGGTTCAGCATTCCTCATGCTCGGACTCCTCGGCATCTACTGGCACAGCGCTCCGGAAGGAGGCCAGCTCACCTGGAACATTCTCGAGATTTCACACAACGCCAATATTGACCCGAGCTGGCAGAACGTACTCTTCTGTCTGACATTCGTAGGGTTCGGTGTTCTTGGCGCCATGTTCCCCTTCCATACATGGAGCCCCGACGGTCATGCCTGTGCGCCTACGGCAGTATCGATGCTTCACGCAGGCGTCCTCATGAAACTTGGTGGTTATGGCTGTTTCCGCATCGCCATCTATCTGCTTCCGCAGGCTGCCAATGAGCTCGCATGGATTTTCATTATCCTCACCGGCATAAGCATTGTCTACGGTGCATTCTCAGCGTGCGTTCAGACCGACCTCAAGTATATCAACGCCTATTCATCTGTGTCGCACTGCGGCATGGTGCTTTTCGCCATCCTGATGCTCAACACCACAGCGATGACGGGCGCAATACTCCAGATGCTGTCCCACGGCTTGATGACGGCTCTCTTCTTTGCCCTGATCGGTATGATCTACGGAAGAACCCACACCCGCGACATCCGTCTGATGGGAGGCCTGATGAAAATCATGCCCTATCTCGGCGTATGCTACATGATCGCAGGTTTTGCGTCGCTCGGTCTGCCGGGCCTCTCCGGTTTCGTGGCAGAGATGACTATCTTCTTCGGATCGTTTGAGAACGCCGATCTTTTCCATCGCTGCTTCGTGATCGCAGCCACCTGCTCGATTGTGATCACAGCGGTCTACATCCTGAGAGTTGTAGGAAAGCTGCTTCTCGGACCCGTGCAAGACAAGCATCACCTCGAGCTCACCGACGCCACATGGTGGGAACGTCTGTCGACGGTGACCCTTATCCTCTGCATCGCCGGCATCGGCTGTTTCCCCAACTGGATCAACGAGACAATTCAGCATAGCTTCCAGCCGATCATCGCGGCTATTCAGGGAGTGGCGCTCTAACAAGATGTATTGAATAAATAAAACAAGCAATTCAACAATGGACTATTCTCAATTTGGATCAATGATTCCCGAACTGATCGTTCTCGGAATTTTCATGCTGGTCTTTTTATTCGACACATTTTCGAATGAAGGCGGAAAGCGGATCCTCACACCGCTGACCACAGTGCTTTTCGCTCTGGGCACCGTAGCCATATGGCTTGTGCCCGCTTCGGGCGAGGAGGTGTTCGGCGGCATGTATGTCAACGATACTGCCACAAACGCTATCAAGGCCATCCTCAATATCGGTGTCTTCATCGTGTTCCTTCAGAGTGCCAAATGGGTGGAGAGCGATGAGGTCGCAATCCGCAAGGGTGAATTCTATGAGCTTCTGCTCGTCACCCTCTTCGGAATGTATCTCATGGTTTCCGCTCGCCATTTCCTCCTCTTCGTGATTGGCCTGGAATCAGCATCGCTTCCTCTCGCCGCACTGGTGGCCTTCAACAAGAAGCATTATGAGAGCCACGAGGCAGCCATCAAATATATCATGACGGCTGTATTCTCCTCAGCAATCCTTCTTGTCGGACTCTCGTTCGTGTATGCCTTCTCGGGAGGCTCGCTCTATTTCTCCGACATTGCCCTTGGCGTCGGTGGTGAGACAAGCGGCTTGCTGATTGTGGCTCTTGCTTTCGTGATTGCCGGCATCGGCTTCAAGCTTTCGCTCGTGCCTTTCCATCTCTGGACTGCCGATACCTATCAGGGAGCGCCCACGGCAATCACCAGCTATCTTTCTGTAATCTCGAAAGGCGCGACAGCATTCGCTTTCTTCGTGATCTTCGTGCAGTGCTTCGGTGCTGTCTACAGCGAGATCTGGGAATGGATGCTTTATGCTGTGATCATCGCCACTATCACTGTGGGAAACCTTTTCGCCATCCGTCAGAAGAACATGAAGCGATTCATGGCCTTTTCGTCGATCTCACAGGCAGGATATATCATGCTCGGTGCAATAGCGGCCGATGGCCTCGGTCTTGCTTCGATGATGTTCTACATCTTTGTATACGTTGTCAGCAACCTCGGCGCGTTTGCAGTGATCAGCACTATAGAAGAGAATGCAGGAAAGATCAGTATGGATGACTACAATGGCTTGCACAAGACCAATCCCTGGCTTTCGTTTGCAATGACCCTGGCCATGTTCTCCCTCGCCGGCATTCCTCCGTTTGCAGGCTTCTTCAGCAAGATCCTTATCTTCACATCCGTGACCGGCACAAATTCATGGCCGCTCTACGTTCTCGTGCTTATAGCGTTGATCAACACAATAGTGTCGCTCTACTACTATCTGCTTGTTGTGAAGGCAATGTGGATCAGCCCGGAGGAACCCAAAATCGCAGCGTTCAAGACAGCACCTTGCCAGCGTGTAGGTCTCTGGCTCTGCATAGCAGGAATCGTATTCTTCGGTCTGGTACCCTACATTTATCAGTATTGCTACGACGCAGTAAAGGATTCCCTCGCGTTCCTGACAATATTCTGATATGTGACAACCTGAAGATATCTTTGACAGATATAAATAAATCAAGCCGGGCTTCATGAAGTCCGGCTTGATTTATATTTGTAGTTTACCGCTTGTGTATTTGAGGATCAGAAATTGTAGCCTATACCCATGTTGAGGAAGCAGCCTCCTGTGTCGTTCATAAGAGAATACTTGCATTGGAGATTAAGCTTCAGCTGCGATGTCATGTAGATGTCGAAGCCGCCGCCGAAGTCAAAGCCGGCGCGCGTTGCGTGTCCGTCGTGATGCTCATATTCCCAGTTGTTGAGTGTCACGCCGGTGAGGGGATATATGTTGAATCCTCTGGCGATCCGGAACGGGAACTGAAGGTCGACACTGCATACGAACGCTGATTTACCTTCATTGCGGAACACATAGCCGATCTCGGGTGCGAGCCTGAGATGAGGCGCGAATGTGTATTGGAAATAAAGGTCTGCATACCCTCCTCCGTTGTGGGACGCATAGCCTCCCGCGAATCCAAGGGTTTTCTCTCCGACCTGTGAATAGGCCGATGTGGGGAGTGCCAGTGCGCCGGCGCAGCAGACTGCAGCAAGGGCAATATGTTTAAGCGTTGATTTCATAGCTGAACATTTAAGTTTAGATAATGTTTGGAAAATATATCTGTGAAACATTTAGAGAATACAAATAGTTTGAGTAAATTTGTAAAAAATATTGTTTCATTCTTGTAGCGCTATCGCTAAAGAATATAAGAAGAACCCAGGACAATCAAATATACTCCTCGATATCAGAGATGACAAATTACGGATACATACGCGTTTGCGCAGGAGTGCCACAAGTCAGGGTGGCAGACGTTGATTATAACCGCTCACAGACGGAGAGTATGGTGAAAGATGCTGCGGCGGCCGGAGCATCCATACTTGTATTGCCGGAACTTGGGATCACAGGGTACACGTGCGGTGATCTTTTCGAGCAGCCATTGCTGATTGAGAATGCGGAGAGGGCAGTCGTCGAGCTGGCTGCCGCCACGTCGTCATTGCCTGTCCTTTTCGCTGTAGGATGTCCGGTGGACAAGGCCGGAAGAAGATACAATTGCGCGGTAGTGATTTACTGCGGCCAGATACTCGGAATCATACCGAAGACGCATATTCCCAATTACGGGGAATTCTACGAGCGGAGATGGTTTGAGTCAGGCGAAGGATGTTTCTCCGATTCTGTGATGTTTGGAGGCTTGGCGGTTCCTTTCGGCACTGATCTCATCTTTGCAATAGAGGGAGTAAAAGTCGGAGTGGAAATCTGTGAAGACCTATGGGTGCCCAATCCTCCCAGTGTCGCTTTGACAGGGGGAGGGGCCGACATTATTCTGAATCTCTCCGCTTCGGATGAACTCATCGGGAAACATGACTATCTTCGCAGTCTTATCTCCCAGCAGTCGGCGCGATGCCGCTGTGTATATGCCTATGCTTCGGCAGGATGGGGTGAGTCGTCGACCGATCTGGTCTTCGCAGGCAACGCCATAATCGGAGAAGACGGCGTTCTTACGGAGCCGTCAGAGAGATTTGCCGCCGGCTCACTCATGATCTGTCGGGATGTAGACATCGAAAAACTTAGGAATGACCGATCGAGATTCTCCACATACTATGACCGCGGCCTGCAGAAGATGTGTTTCCGTACGATTGAAGGATATGAAGGTGTCGCAGGATGGAATATTGTGATGCCTGAGCCGGAAGTTGATCAGCTTCCGTTTGTGCCTCGTGATGACATGAAACTATCGGAGCACTGTGAGGAGATTATCAATATCCAGGCCAGAGGGCTCATGCAGAGACTTCATGCAATTCATTGCGAGAAGGCCGTGATAGGCATATCCGGGGGCCTTGATTCCACTCTCGCGCTTCTTGTGACGGTGCGTGCGTTCGACCGTCTCGGTCTTGACCGGAAGGGGATCGTCGGCATAACGATGCCAGGCATGGCCACGACTTCACGCACCCACAACAATGCAGTAGGGCTCATGGAAGCACTGGGCGTCACTTCGCTTGAGATCCCTATCGGCAAAGCGGTGGCGCAGCATTTCAGCGATATCGGGCAGGATCCCCGGAATTTCGACGTCACTTATGAGAACTCGCAGGCTCGCGAACGCACACAGATACTGATGGATTACGCCAATAAGATTAATGCCATAGTGGTCGGCACAGGCGATCTATCCGAGCTTGCCCTCGGATGGTGTACTTATAACGGCGACCATATGTCGATGTATTCCGTCAATTCATCAGTGCCGAAGACTCTTGTGAAACATCTTGTGAAATGGTTCGCATCCGAATTTGACGACAAGGCATCATCAATACTTCTCGATATTGTCGACACGCCGATCAGCCCTGAACTCGTGCCATCTGAGGAGAAAGACACTATCTCGCAAAAGACTGAAGATCTTGTCGGACCATATGAACTCCATGATTTCTTCATCTACCATATGCTCCGCAATTCTTTCTCGCCCCGGAAGATATTCTGGCTTGCCCGAATAGCTTTCAAAGGAAGATATGACGACAAAGTGTTGTTGAAATGGCTCCGTAATTTCTATCGCCGTTTCTTCAACCAGCAGTTCAAGCGTTCGTGCATGCCTGATGGCCCGAAGGTCGGCAGCGTATGTCTTTCTCCGCGCGGAGACTGGCGCATGCCGTCTGATGCCTCGTCGGCATTATGGCTGGCCGAGGTGGACCGACTCATGGAGGAAAACAGACAAACGGCTGAGAAGTGACAGAAAATGGCGGCATATGGCTAAAAACATGAATACAGATGACATTTGAAGAAGACATAAGAGCGGCAGTCGACTGCATGAGAAAAGGTGGGATAATCCTGTATCCCACTGACACCGTATGGGGTATAGGTTGCGACGCCACAAATCCTGAGGCAGTCCGGAAAATCTACACCCTGAAGCATCGTGCCGAAAGCAAATCGATGCTTGTGCTTGTAGATGGCGAAGGGATGCTCGACCGTACTGTGGCCGATATACCGGAAGTGGCATGGCAGCTCGTTGAGGCGGCTGTGGATCCGCTTACGATAATCTACGATCATCCCAGAGGAGTTGCCCCCGATCTGTTGGCGCCCGACGGCTCACTCGGCATAAGGATCACCGGCGAGAGATACTCGGCCGAACTTTGCCGGCGCCTGAGGCGTCCGATCGTATCAACGTCGGCCAATGTCAGCGGAGAGAAGACCCCTGCGATATTCAGCCAGATTTCACCGGACATAATCCAAGGTGTGGATTATGTGGCTGAATACCGGCGCGAGGAGACCGGGAATCCACGCCCGAGCAACATCATCAAGGTTTCGGACGGTGGCTTGATCAAAGTCATAAGATAAGCCCCGCCATGTAGCGGGCGCCATTGTGATGGCGGCATGAGGCACGTGATGGAAAAGATATGGTAAGAAGACTGGAAGAGAGGGCGGGAGCGACCTGGAGAGTGGCTAAGAGAGGTCTCGACATTGTTTTGTCGGCTGCCGCGCTTTGCTTATTGTCGCCTGTGCTGCTCTTCCTTGCATCCGGAGTCAAAGCCGGATCGCCGGGGCCCGCTATCTATCGGCAGACAAGGTGTGGAAGAGGCGGACAGCATTTCTTCATCTATAAGTTCCGCACGATGAAGGTTGATGCGGAAGATGGAACGCCGCGTCTGGCAGTGCCCGGCGATCCGCGAGTCACTTCTTTCGGGAGGATTCTGAGACGGTATCATCTCGATGAACTTCCACAGCTGTGGAATGTGCTGAGAGGGGATATGTCGCTTGTCGGACCACGCCCTGAGCGCCCTTATTTCGTGGTGCTCATACGGCGTCGCAATCCGGACTACGACCGTTTGTTCGCTGTCCGTCCGGGGCTCACTTCGCTCGGTATGGTCCGTTTCGGCTATGCTTCCGATCTCGACGGGATGGTGGAGAGATCAAGATTAGACATGGCCTACCTGTCGCGACAGTCGGCCTTGACTGATCTCAGGATACTTGCGGAGACTGCCCGCGTCGTTGTCAAGGGAAAGGGGGTTTAGACGTGGCCTCTGAAGTGGAATTAGTTAAGATATTTTTTTGTGCGTGCGGCGCCGAATGGCATATGCACGCATCGCGAGTGTTACCAAACGATGGCATACAAAGAACGACATAACAGATTTACGGAATGGTGGTTCCAGGTGGTGAGCTGGCGTGAGAGACATATCAAGGAGCGAAACTTCGTGATACTTCTCGCGCTGATAGTCGGTGTGATATGTGGATTTGCGGCGCAGCTTCTGAAATTCCTTATCCATATTATTTCAAGGTTTCTTACCTCCAATTTAAGTCTCACCGATGCCAACTGGCTCTATCTGGTGTATCCGGTGGCCGGAATTCTCATCGTCACGCTGTTCATACAGTTTGTGGTGAAAGACAATATCTCACATGGAGTCACGCGTGTGCTGTATGCGATATCGCGCCGGAAGTCACGTCTGAAAAAGCGTAACATGTATGCTTCCCTGATTGCGTCGTCGATCACCATCGGCTTCGGCGGATCGGTCGGAGCCGAGGGCCCGATTGTATTCACGGGCGCCGCCATAGGCTCTAATGTAGGCCAGGCATTCCGTCTGTCGCCACGCATCCTGATGCTCCTTGTGGGTTGCGGCGCCGCCGCAGGTATCGCCGGCATTTTCCGTGCTCCGATAGCCGGAATGCTTTTCACTCTTGAGGTGCTGATGATAGATTTCACCGGCGCCACCGTGATGCCACTGATAATCTCCTCAATATCCGGAGCAACTGTGGCATATGTGCTTGAGGGATATAGCGCCGAATTCTTCTTTTCACAAAGCGAGCCTTTCGCCATGGGCAAGATACCCTATGCGATCATGCTGGGAATCATATGCGGGCTTATGTCGCTCTATTTCACCAGAGCGATGTTCATGATGGAATCCATGTTTTCCAAGATAAGACACCGCTATCTTAAGATCGCGCTGGGAGGGGTGATTCTCGCCGGGCTTATCTTTGTTTTCCCACCATTGTATGGAGAGGGTTACGAGTCGATCAACACACTGCTTGACGGCGACTATTCGAAAGTGGTCGACGGCACGTTCTTCTATGTGGACCGCGACAGCACCTGGTTCATAGCGATATTTATCGGGGCCGTGCTTCTGACAAAGGTCTTTGCCACGAGCGCCACCAACGGCGCAGGGGGTGTCGGAGGCACATTCGCTCCATCTCTGTTTGTGGGAGCGCTTTGCGGATTCCTGTTCGCATATGTGCTCAATAATATGTTTGACGGTGGAGTGGGGATCTCCAACAAGAATTTCTGTCTCATGGGTATGGCAGGCGTGATGAGCGGTGTGATGCACGCTCCGTTGATGGCCATCTTCCTTACCGCCGAGATGACAGGCGGTTATGATCTGTTTCTCCCTCTGCTCATAGTCTCTGCCCTCTCTTATATGACCATCCGCATCTTTGAGCCATACAGCATTTATACGATGCGTCTGGCCAAGCAGGGCGACCTCCTTACACATGAGAAAGACAAATCTGTGCTTACCCTTCTGAAGATCGACAATGTCATAGAGAAAGATTTCAAGACAGTGAGTCCGAAAATGAACCTCAAGGAGGTGGTCGACATTATTGCCACCTCAAACCGCAACCTTTTCCCTGTCACCGACGATGAGGGAATGCTTGTCGGGGTGGTTCTTCTCGATGACATACGCAATATAATGTTCCGTCCCGATCTGTATAAGAAGATGCACGTCACCCGCTTCATGTCAATGCCGCCCGCCCGCATAGAGCTTGATCAGCCGATGGAGGAGGTGATGCGTACTTTCGATAAGACCAATGCGTGGAATCTTCCGGTCGTAGACAAAGGAAAGTATGTCGGCTTCGTATCCAAATCGAAGATATTCAATTCCTACAGGCGTGTGCTCAGGCACTATTGCGATGATTAGCCGGCGGTTTCCTGCAGACCGACTGCTGTGTCGGGAGTAACTATGGATTATAAAGACATTCAGAAAGGAAAAGACAAAAGATGGAAGAAAAGAAACTCAGGATAGTGTTTTTCGGCACCCCCGAATTTGCTGTGGCCAGCCTTGACCGCCTCGTGAAGGAGGGTGAGGATATAGCCGCCGTAGTAACGATGCCAGACAAGATAGCCGGCCGCGGACACAAGATGATTCAGAGCGATGTGAAGAGATATGCTGTGGCCAATGGCCTGCGCGTGCTCCAGCCGGAGAAGCTCAAGGCTCCGGAATTCGTAGAGGAGCTCAGGAAAATTGACGCCGACCTTTTCATAGTGATCGCCTTCCGGATGCTTCCCGAGGTGGTATGGACAATGCCACGGCTCGGCACCTTCAATCTCCATGCCTCGCTCCTTCCGCGTTACCGGGGAGCTGCTCCTCTCAATTGGGCTGTTATCAATGGCGACACCGAGACCGGTGTGACCACCTTCTTTCTCAAACATGAAATCGACACCGGCGACATTATTGAGCAGCGTCGTGTGGAGATTCTTCCTGCCGACAATGTCGGCGACATCCATGACCGGCTGATGGCGCTCGGCGCCGACATGGTGGCCCACACAGTCCGGGAGATCGCCAATGGCAGTGTGAAGCCCGTGCCGCAGCCTGAAGGCGAGTTTACGCCCGCTCCGAAAATATTCAAGGAAACCTGCCACATAGACTGGAATATGCCTGCTGAAAGAGTACATAATCTTGTGAGAGGTCTTTCACCATATCCCTGTGCCTGGACTTCCATGGAGGATGCACGCACACCTGGGCAATGGTCGGACGTCAAGATATACGAGACCTCGCTTACGACCGGAATGACGGGAGATAATCTTGAGCCGGGAGATCTGAAGGTCGACAAGGAAAGTCTTTACGTGAAATGTGGCGACGGAATGCTCCGTGTCCTTTCATTGCAGCCGGCAGGCAAAAGACGTATGGATGCCGATGCTCTGCTGAGAGGTTATTCCCCGGTGAGGTTCAGATGATGGAGAGGGAAGACACCGACAAAAAATTTTGTGGCATCCTTTTTGACGTGCTCGAGGATAAAGAGGTGAGGGATGTGGTATGCTCTCCCGGCTCGCGCAACGCCCCCCTGCTCATAGCCGCTGCCTCAAGGGATGGGCTGCGAAAGCATGTTGTGGTCGATGAGCGCTCGGCAGCTTTCATGGCCCTGGGAATAGCTATGGTGAGCCGCAGGCCGGTGGCTATTGTGTGCACTTCAGGAACTGCGTTGCTGAACTACGGGCCGGCCGTGGCCGAGGCATTCTATCAGTCGCTCCCTATAGTGGTGATTTCCGCTGATCGCCCGCAGCAATGGATAGATCAGGACGACTCGCAGACGCTCAGGCAGTTTGAAGCTTTCTCCAACTTTGTGAAGAAAAGCTATGAGCTCCCTGCATACGGCGACGGGGAGGTAGAATTGCAATGGTATGCCAACCGTATAGCCAACGATGCCATGATAGAGGCGACCTCCCGGCGTCCGGGACCCGTGCATATCAACGTGCGCCTTGGCGAGCCACTTTCCGGAAAGAGGGTGTGCTCGCACCAACCGCAGAGAATTATCGGGATGCTCGCCTCCGATATGGTGGCCGACAGGATGAAGGTGAAGGCTCTCGGAGAGGTTGTCGCCGAATCGAGGGTAATGTTTGTGGCCGGGTTTATGCCCCCTGATTCACGATTGCAGAAAGCGGTGACGGAGTTCTGTTCGCTTCCCAACGTTGTGGCCATGACCGAGACGCTCTCCAACCTTCATATCAAAGGCCATTCCTGCGATATCGACGCCGTGCTTACCGCCTATCCGGAAGAGACACTCGACAGTCTTGCCCCCGATCTGGTCATCACGGTCGGCGGTTCGCTTGTTAGCCGCAAACTTAAGGAATATCTTCGTCGCAATAGTGATATCTGCAGCCATTGGAGCCTCGGGTGGCACCACACCACCTCCGATTGCTTCCAGTCGCTATCCATGCGGATAGAGGCTGATCCTGCGCGTATGCTCAGGGGGTTGCATCATGCGGCCGCTGGCCATGTCTCTGAAGACACCTCTTCCTATAGTTGCCAATGGACTGTAGCCCGGGAAAAAGCCGCGGCAGCCAAGAGCGCGTATGTGGCGTCAGTGGGTTGGAGTGAGCTCCGTGCTTTCGATATGATTCTCGGCGGTCTTCCTGCCGCTTGCAATCTTTTTCTGTCTAACGGCACTACCGTAAGATATGCCCAGCTCCTCGGATCGCGTCTGCCGCATGCATCATATTGCAACCGTGGGGTCTCGGGCATCGACGGCTGTTCATCGACCGCAGTGGGCTGTGCCAAAGCTTACAATGGGATGACGGTGCTGATCACAGGCGACATGTCGATGGCCTACGATCTCGGAGCTTTAGCTTTGCCTGATATCCCCGACACCATGAGGATCATTGTGATCGACAACAGGGGTGGCGGGATATTCCGTTTCATTCCCACCACTTCCTCACTCCCGGAGAGAGAGGAATACTTCTGCGCTTGTCCCACACTTCCCGTCGATCTTCTGGCGCAGGCTTACGGATGGGATTATCTTGAGGCGCATGATGCCGAAGGGCTCCGTAAGGCGTTGCGAGAGTTATTTGTAAGAGGGAGGCGGAAGATACTCCGCGTGGTGTGCGACGGAGAGGAGAGCGCCGCGATATTGAAAGGATATATGGCAGTCCGGGCCGAATGAGACGGCAAGGACATCATCATAAGATTCAAGATAAAAAACCGACAAATAATCATGTATAACTGGAAGACAATCAAGGAATATACTGACATCCTTTTCGAACAGTTCGAGGGAATTGCCAAGATAACTATCAACCGGCCGAAAGTCTATAACGCTTTCCGGCCTCTCACCAACCGCGAGATGCTTGACGCCATGGCCATATGCCGCGAGCGCCAGGACATCAGAGTCGTGGTACTGACTGGGGCCGGTGACAAGGCATTCTGCAGCGGCGGAGACCAGAATGAGAAAGGACGCGGGGGATATATTGACGCCGACGGGGTGCCTCGTCTCAATGTGCTCGACCTCCACAACGCCATCCGTTCAATACCGAAACCCGTGATCGCGATGGTCAACGGCTATTCGATAGGTGGCGGCAATGTGCTCAATGTGATCTGTGATCTCTCGATCGCCTCCGAGAACGCGAGATTCGGTCAGACCGGTCCGAAAGTCGGAAGCTTCGATGCCGGATTCGGATCATCATATCTCGCGAGTTGCGTAGGGCAGAAAAAGGCTCGCGAGATATGGTTCCTATGCAGGCAATACACCGCCCAGGAAGCTCTTGAGATGGGCATGGTCAACAAGGTAGTGCCCCCGGAGCGTCTCGAGGACGAGGTCGTAGACTGGTGTCGCACCATCATGAAGCGCTCGCCGCTTGCCATCCGTATGATAAAGAGGGGGCTCAATGCAGAGCTCGATGGCCAGAAGGGACTTATGGAGTTTGCCGGCGACGCTACGCTGATGTATTATCTTATGGACGAGGCTCAGGAAGGAAAGAACGCTTTCCTCGAGAAGCGCGATCCCGATTTCGACAGATTCCCTAAATTCCCCTGACCATGCGTCTTTCGTTCGCTCCATATCTCCTGCATTTCAAGCATCCTGCAGGCACATCGCGTGGTGTGCTGACAGAGAAACCTACGTTTCTGATAAAGGTGTATGATGAAGAGAATCCCCTTCGCTTCGGCATTGGGGAGGCAGCCGTGTTCCCTGGCCTCTCCCCGGAGGCCGACGGCAATTATGTGTGGAAACTCACGGAATTGATGGCAAATGTGGCGATAGGTAAGTCCACCGACCTATCGCGTCATTCTTCCATACAGTTCGGCTTTGAGCAGGCGCTTCTCGATTTTTCCGGAGGTTGCCGTGGAGTATGGTTCCCTTCATCTTTCACTGCCGGAGAATCATCGATTGAGATCAATGGCTTGGTCTGGATGGGTGATTTCGACATGATGATAGAGCGCATAGAGAGCAAACTGCGCGAGGGATTCCGCTGTGTGAAGCTCAAGATCGGAGCCATTGACTGGAGGAAAGAGATCGAGATGGTGCGTTTCATACGGGAACGTTATTCTGAGGAGGAGTTGATGATAAGGGTCGATGCCAACGGTGGTTTCACTATGGACGAAGCCCTTCCCCGGCTCAGGATGCTCGCTGATCTCGGTGTCCATTCAATAGAACAGCCTATAAAGGCGGGAAATCCGGAGCTCATGGCGTTTTTGTGCCAGGTGTCGCCGCTTCCCATCGCTCTTGATGAAGAACTCATAGGTAAAGCCACAACGGAGGAGAAAATACATTTGCTTGATGTCATAAAGCCGGCATATATAATCCTCAAACCGGCATTGTGCGGAGGTTTCTCAGGTGCGGAGGAATGGATATCTCTCGCCTCGGAGAGAGGCATCGGATGGTGGGTGACATCAGCCCTGGAGTCGAACGTGGGCCTTGATGCGATAGCCCAGTGGACCGCACATATCGGAGCCGATGGACCGCAGGGCCTTGGCACAGGCGCGCTCTTCACCGACAATTTCTCTTCTCCGATCAGACTTTCAGGCGACCGGCTCAGCATCGATACTTCCGCCGCATTCGACTATTCGCAGTTCGACGGGCTTAAGTGGCATATGTGATGGTGTAGCCGGTCGTGACGATTGATGGAATCATTTACGGAAAAATGACTTTTGAGGAATTCATAGAGGAGTGGAGATCGGACAGTGATCATATCACGGCCCATACTTCCGGCTCCACGGGAAAACCCAAGACAATAACGCTTGATAAGGAATTCGTGAGGAGGAGCGCACTCCGCACGAATTCCTTTTTCCGCATAACCTCAGCAAGCCGTCTTCATTCATGTGTGGCACCCGACTTCATAGGGGGAAAGATGATGGCGGTCAGGGCTTTGGAGGCTGGATGTCGTCTCACATGGGAGACCCCGTCCAACCGTCCGCTTGCGGATGCCGGAGCTGCCGGTAGGATAGACCTCCTTGCGGTTGTGCCTTCGCAGACCTTGCATATACTTGATAATATGGAGAAATTGCCGGAGATCAGGGCGATGCTTGTGGGAGGTTCGGCCATCGATCCCTCTTTGCGCAGGCGCATAGCCGGGAGCGGTATTAATGCTTATGAGAGCTACGGTATGACTGAGACCGCTTCTCATATCGCCCTTCGCAGGATAGAGGCGGAAGAGGGTTGGTTTGAGACTCTTGGAGGAATAATGGTTGCGACCGATACGCGGGGATGCCTTGAGATATGGTTTCCTTCTGGCGAGAGATTCATCACAAATGATCTTGCCGCGACAGATGGCAATTCAAGATTCCGGATTTGCGGACGCTATGACCATATCATCATAACCGGCGGGAAGAAAGTGAATCCGTTTGAGGTGGAGAGAAAGATTACCGGAATGATCGACGCTCCATTCGTGGTCACATCTGAACCCGATGTGAAATGGGGTCGTCGGATTGTGCTCAGGATAGAACGTGCTGCCGGCTCAACTCCTGATGAATTGCCGGAATTGTTGAGTAAGGGTCTGCGTGAGGCTCTTTTACCCTGGGAGATGCCCAAGGAGATAGAGATTGTCGATAAGCTTGAAAGAACACCCAATGGAAAGCTGAAAAGATAGGACACAACTTTTGAATCATGCCATTGTTATGAAAGTGAGACCGGATATGGTGCGGTTGCGGCCAGTGTGTCCGGTCTTGTTTTTACGATAACTATAAATACGGCTGCAATGGCTGGTTTCAGCAAAACATATCTTATCTCGTCGGTGGCCGTCATTCTCGCCACTGCCTCATCGTGTATTTACGACAGCATCCCGCTGTGCCCGGAAGAGAAGGTGGAGATCACTATCTGCAACGACTGGAATGGGGCTCCCGAGGCCACACCCGAGGGGATGGCTTATCTTTTTTTTATGGAAGGTCTTGCCTCTCCATGGCGTTTTGATTTTCCGGGCAGGGAAGCCGGTAAAGTGTCGCTCTCTGCCGGCGACTACAGATTTGTCATGTTTAACGACGATACTTCTGATATCGTTTTTGATAAGGATTCCGAAGGCATCCCTTTGGCGACTACACATGCCGATAAGGGATATACTGAAGGAATCGCGGAGAATGTCCGTCAGGCGCCCGATATGATGTGGTCGGCGTCTATCCGCAAGGTCATGGTGAGTGAGGATATGGTGGAATACACATCCGGCGACAGTTTGGCCGGAGGGGACGGATCTTATAAGATCATTACGGAACCGGTCCAGATCACGCCGCAATTCCGGGTAAAGGTGCTTAAGCTGGAGAATCTGCAGGGAGTCTCAGCCATGAAAGGGGTGATCACCGGAATGGCTTCGGGAATAAATCTTTTTGAACGGAGCAGAAAAGGCCCTGATACCGCGGTCTCCTTCTCTCCGGAAATCTGTGCTGACTCTACCGTGAGGGCGGTTTTCAATACTTTCGGACGTCCGGATGGCCTTGATGTAAGAAATTATCTGAAACTGTGCTTCCTGCTCTCTGACGGAAGGATTGTCTGCGAGGTGTATGATGTCACGGCAAAGATTCTGGCTGCCCCCGATCCAATGAGAATAGAGCTTGTGATAGATTCTGTGTCGCTGCCTTATGCCCCGCCGGCAGGGAGCGGGGGCGCGTTCGATCCGCAAGTGGCCGGATGGATCACTGTGGTGGTGAACTATGAAGTATGACCGAATGTTGTTAAATAAAAAGGAATTATATTATGAAAACATTGCTGTTTATGGTTATCCCCCTTGCTTTGATGGGGGCTGCCTGTTCCGGAGATAACGAGCCGTCAAAGCCGGATTCAAAGACGTCGGGGAAGGAGATCAGTTTCTATGCTATGGCTCCTAAGGGCACCCGCGCGCCATCGACCACAACCGCTACGCTGCAGGACTTCATCGTCTATGCCTTTACCGACTCATCGGTAATCATGAATGGTGTGACAGTGAAGAGAAACGGTGGATCATGGACTTATTCCCCCGTGGTCTACTGGCCTTCCTCGCCTGTAGACTTCTATGCTGTCAGTCCCGACATAAGGACGGGGTCGGATATGACGCCAGATTCCGACGAGGTGATCCGGGAAATTTCATGCGGAAGTACCGATCTTTTGTATGCTGTCAGCATGAACGAGCTTGAGAGTCTCACACCGGTGCCTCTTACCTTCCGTCATGCCATGAGCAGAGTGTCGATCATGCTCTCAAGCACGAGCGACAGATATAGTGTGGAGGTATATCACGTTTCGGTCAACAATATCTCTCTTACTGGAGATTTCACATTGCCTAAAGTGAATACGTCCGATGAATCGGGACTGGGCACCTGGAGCGGATTGTCAGCCTCCGCTAAGACTCTCTTGTATTATAATATGGATGGAGCCTCCACATTGCTTTCGACCACTCCGCGTGATCTTACTGAGGGAAATCTCAACATCTCGTTCTTTGTGCCGCAGACTCTTGAACCTCTCGATTATTCCTCCGGTGATTTTACCGGCGATTTCATGCAGATAGATTGTGTGGTCAAAGACAAGTCGACGGGTGAAACAGTATGGCCCAATGAGAATACTCCTTCATATCTTCTGGTCGCTCAGACAGATTGCGGCCGCATGCTCTTCCCTTTGGCCACCCCGACCGTGACTTCATGGCAGCAAGGCTATTCATACGTGTATAATGTTGTGATCAACAAAACCTATTCGGTAGATACGATAGAATTCGCTCCGGTAGTGAAGGACTATATAGTGACCCAGCCTTTCTGATCAGTCATTACAGCTTATTCAATGCCGGCCTGCGATGCCGCCCTGCGGATGCCGGAATGATATATTCTATAACGCCGCCTCCATTTCCCCCCGGAGGTGGCGTTAGTCTTGTTTTTTAGTAATTTCGATAAATTGAACGCCTGAATACACAATTTTTATGAGTTTTTTATGGAAAAGCGCCGATATGTTTTTATGTTACAAAAAAATGTTATAAATTTGTGTTGTGAAACATAGAAGCCCTTTTAAACTCTTCCCTGTCTCCTCTTCCCTGATCAGTTTGAATAGACTTCACAACTTCTAACGGAACATAACCACTCCTAATTATTTATCGGAATGCGATGATAAAGAAGAGCACTCTTGAGCATATCATAAGCGAGGATCTTTCCGATCTATGGAAAAACCTTTCTCCGGAGGAGAAAAGGACCGTGACCGACAATTTTACCATTCTTCATTATAAGAAGGGGCAGATTATCTATGCGGAGCAGGAGGAGCCGGAATACCTCTGGTGCCTGCTTAAAGGGAAGGTTAAGATGTATAAGAGCGGCATAGGCGACAGGGTGCAGATCCTGAGGCTCTACCGCCCGGTGCAATATTTCGGTTACAGGGCTTATTTCGCTAAGGAGAAGTATGTGTCGTCGTGCGCGGCATTTGAAGCCTCGGTGCTCGGGTGTATTCCGATGCATATTGTCGAGGATCTTATACGATGCAACAATGACCTTGCCATGTTTTTCATCCACGAACTGTCGCGTAATCTTGGCGGTTCCGACACAAAAATTGTGAACCTCACCCAGAAACATATACGCGGCCGTCTGGCTGAAGCTCTTCTTCTGCTTGCAGACAACTATGGGCTGGAGGATGATGAGGCTACTCTCAAGATATATATGAGCCGTGAGGATCTCGCAAACCTTTCCAATATGACTACGTCGAACGCCATCCGCACACTCACTACATTCATGGCGGAGAAACTCATTCTGGTTGACGGGCGTCGCATAAAGATACTCAATGTGCCGATGCTTCGCAAGATCTCGAAGTTCGGCTAAGGCACCATTGTTACATACCGTTTTTCCAAGGCATAAGACACATCAGAAAGGCCGGAAGGGAATTCCCTTCCGGCCTTTCTGATGTCATTGTCATTCATTACTCTTTCGTAGGCTTTGTCCGGCATCGTAAAATTAGTAAAAATATAAATCCTGACGGTGTGGTGATTCTGTAAATTATAGCCTGTAAATAGCCATATCGGGCAAGGATGAAATAAAAATACCCTAATTTGAGATAAATGGGAACACCCGGATAGCGATAAGAAGTTAAATTTGCAACATAATCTAAATCCTGAAAACGATGAATTTTGAAAAGATTATAATCTTTGCTCATGTGAGATCCTTCAGACGGGATTGCATCTGTATCTTGTTTTTGTGTCTTGCATTGTTTCCCGTGCTCGCTAAAGAGGCGCGCACCGGGAGATTTTTAAGCCATAAGGTTGAGGCTCCTTTCCCTATGCCTGAGATCCGTGAGTATGTGTTCCCGGATAGGGATTTCCTTATCACAGATTATGGCGCCGACACCGTGCGCAATGATCCTCGTGCCAACAGTAATGCGATAGCCAAGGCCATGAAGGCATGCAGTAAGGCGGGAGGAGGACGGGTCGTGGTGCCTGCCGGGATGTGGCGCACCGGTCCTATTCATTTCAGAAGCAATGTCAACCTATATCTTGCCGAGGGGGCCACTGTGCGGTTCAGTGATGATCCCGAGCTTTATCTGCCGGCAGTGGAGACAACCTGGGAGGGGATGGAATGCTATAATTATTCCCCTCTTGTCTATGCATATGGCTGCGAGAATGTGGCCATAACCGGCAAAGGGACGCTGGCGCCTGAGATGGAGACCTGGAGAGGCTGGTTCAGTCGCCCGAAGCCACACATGGATGCTCTTCACGATCTTTATATGGATGCGTCCACCGGAGTTCCCGTCAAGAAGCGGCAGATGGCGAAAGGGGAGAACCATATGCGTCCGCATCTCATACAGTTCAACCGTTGCACGAATGTGCTTCTCGACGGTTTCCGTATCCGCGAGAGCCCTTTCTGGACCATACACATGTATCTTTGCCGCAACGGAATCGCCCGCAATCTTGATGTCAGGGCTCACGGTCACAACAACGATGGCATAGATATCGACATGACACGTGATTTCCTCGTTGAGAATTGTGTTTTCGATCAGGGTGACGATGCCGTGGTGATAAAGTCAGGACGTAATCAGGATGCCTGGCGTCTTGCCACTCCTTCGGAGAATATTGTGGTCAGGAATTGCAAGATACTCGCGGGACACGTGCTCCTCGGCATCGGCAGCGAGATTTCCGGAGGCGTCAGAAACGTGTATATGCACGATTGCGAGGCTCCGGTGTCTGTCCACAGGCTCTTTTTCGTGAAGACAAATCACCGTCGTGGCGGATTCGTTGAGAATATCTACATGGATCGCGTGAAGACTGGCGATGTGATCAGTGTTCTTGAGATTGATACGGAGGTGCTCTATCAGTGGAAGAATCTTGTGCCTACTCTCGAGACAAGACTTACTAAGATTGACGGGATACATATCAGCAACGTGGAGTGTGGCAATGCCGACATGATCTATGACCTTAAGGGAAACGCTGATCTCCCTGTGACTGATGTCACGATCGAGAATGTCAAGGTCGGTACGGTAAGGAAAGGCGTAAGCAATGTGGTTGCGGTTGAAGATCTGAAAGTCTCCGGTGTTTCCTGGGATGTCGAGCAGAAACTTGTGGTCAATGGTGTGCCATGGTTCGATTCGGATGGAAACATCATCAACGCCCATGGAGCCTGTATAGTGAAGGATGGTGGTAAATACTGGCTTTTCGGGGAGTATAAGTCTGACGAGAGCAATGCTTTTCCCGGTTTCGGGTGTTATTCCTCTGATGATCTCGTCAACTGGAAGTTTGAGCGTGTTGTGCTTCCGGTGCAGAAAGACGGGATTCTCGGACCCGACAGGGTAGGGGAGCGTGTGAAGGTGATGAAATGTCCCGAGACAGGGGAATATATCATGCTGATGCATGCCGACAATCTGCAATATAAGGATCCGAATATCGGGATAGCGGTCAGTGACAGGATAAACGGAGACTATACACTTCTCGGTACTTTAGAATATGACGGTAAGCCGATCAAACGCTGGGATATGGGCACTTTCCAGGATGAGGACGGCACAGGTTATCTACTCATTCATCACGGCCCGATCTATAGGTTAAGCGATGACTACCGTTCGATAGCCGAACAGGTGGCTGATGTGAAGGGGATGGGGGAGAGTCCCGCCATGTTTAAGAAAAACGGTACCTATTATCTCCTGACCTCCAATCTGACAAGCTGGGAACGCAATGACAACTATTATTTCTCAGCGTCCTCGGTCAGAGGCCCGTGGAAGAAAAGGGGGCTGTTCTGTCCGGAAGGTACGCTGACACATAATTCCCAGTCTACTTTCGTATTCCCTCTTGAGGTGGAGGGTGACACCATACCTATGTATATGGGCGACCGCTGGTCGTATCCTCATCAAGCTTCCGCGGCCACATATGTATGGCAACCGATTGTGGTTGAGCGTGATTCGATCTCGATTCCGGAGTTTTGGCCGGCGTGGAATGCGAAGACAGCCAGTCCGGTAAGTTTCCCGTCGAAGAGGAAAGTGCATGACTGGAAGTCAGACAAGAAAGGCGATACTCTCCGTATTCCCTTCTATGGAAGGTCGATAAAACTTTTCGGACATACCGATGTTGATGGTGGCTATGCCCTGGTCCGTCTCAAGGATAAATCGGGGAAGACGCTTCATTCCTCCTATGTCGATTTCTATAGCAAAGTGCCCGACGAAGGTATCCGATTCGTAAGTCGCGATTATCCTCAGGACAACTATGTGCTTGAGGTTGAGGTCTCCGGCGAACACCCCGTATGGTCGAACAAACGCGGTGACCGTTTCGGAAGCACAGGCTACACCGTCAGCGTCTCCTCCTCCCTCGCCGAATGATGGTGGCCCTCGGACAATACGCATTTACATTGCATTATATGACGACCGTCCGACAGGATTAAGAAGTATAGCAATAATAAATATAAAAAAATAGAGACGTCCTTAAGGCGTCTCTATTTTTTTTATAGGTTGTTAATTGTCGATAGTTCTGAAGATTTACCTCAGGCTTTCTTGGTGCGTTTGGAGCCGGGTTTGGGACCCGGTTTCTTGCGGACTTTCACAGGAGCCTCGATGTCCTTCTTGTCGACGATCTCAAGCACCTCCTCTTTGGGAGCATTGGTGGAATCGTCGGCGTTGAGGATGTTGTTGCGGAGTGTCTTAACCTCCTTGTTGAGTTCCTCGATCTCTCCGGCCTGGTTGCGGATAGTGAGAAGCAGGGAGTTAAGCTCTTCATTGTCAATGTTCTCGGGATATTGCTCTTCAACGCGTACCAGGAAGTCAGCGAGCACGTTCATGTAGTTTGTGAATGCCGCAAACGGGCTGTCGTAGGGGCTGAAAGCCGCATGGCTCGCACCGTCGGCCATGTTCTTGGTGCTCATATAGTAGAAGTGGTCGCTGCTCTGCAGATACTCCCAGTCCTGCTTCAGACGGCGGTCCTGGCAGAGGTTGACGCGCTCGGCCACCGCGTAGAGCTTGCCGAGAGCCTCGTTCTGGAGCTCGTTGCCTTTCCAGGCGGAGACGTCGCGGGCCTCGTCAATGTCGGAGATCGGGAATGGAACAGAGATCATATCGACCGGTTTGAGCTTGGCAACCACGTCGCTCGGAGTCGTGAAGCTTACACCTTTCTCCTTGCCGAAGCGCGGTAGAGCCTTCATGAAGTCGAAGATGCCAGTGCCGGCGGGGAGGAACGATCCGAATGTCTCCATGCTCATGTAGAGATTGACAACCTGCTCGTTCTCGGGGAGGGAGGCCAGCCAGTCAACATATTTGTCGGCCGTAAGTGGATATTCGTCCCAGGCGGTGTTGTTGAAGTTGCGTGAGATATCCTCGGCAAGTTTGTCGTTGGTGAGAAGGAGCTTGAGATTGGGTGCCGATACTGCCTGATAGACGTAGTTGGGGCTCTTCCATCCGAGCACATGCTTGGCTCCTTCTGTGAGGCAGGTCTTGAAGCCCATGCTGGCGATCACTGCGGCGATGTCGTCGTCGTAGATCAGCTCGGTGTTGGAGAATACTTTCGGTTTCACTCCGAAGAGACGCTTCAGAAGATCGTCGTGCTCCTTCACCTGACGGATGAATTCCTCGGGATCCTCGAGCGATGCGAGGCTGTGGGAATATGTGCCGCTCAGGAACTCCACGCATCCGGTGTCGGCGAGTTTCTTGAGAAGGTCGATGAATTCAGGCACATATAGCTGGAGTTGCTCTATGGCGGTGCCGGAGATGGATATCGAGCACTTGAACTCACGGTTGCTGTCGTTGATCATCTGGAGCAGGGTCTCTGCCATGGGTATATAGCTCGACTGGGCCAGGCGACTCACGATCTCGTCGTTGGCGAAATCATCATAGTAGTAGTGGTCGTTGCCTATGTCGAAGAATCTGTAGCGTTTCAGGCGGAAAGGCTGATGGATCTTAAAATAGAAGCAAACTGATTTCATGATCTTATATTGTGTTTTTTTATTCGTGAATATTTGGTTGCCGTCATTTCATGCACACATGTGTCATTTACGCGACTCGATGACCTTGTTATAGATGTCGATCACCTTCTTTCCGGCCTTCTCCCAGGTTATGCCGTGTATCTCCTCGATGCCTCGGTCGCGAAGGGTGTCGTAGAGGGCCTTGTTGGTGATGATCGAGTGCATTGCGTCGGCCATTGCGTCCACATCCCAGTAGTCGGTCTTTATGACGTTGTCAAGGATCTCGGCGCATCCGCTCTGTTTTGAGATGATTGAGGGGACCCCCATCTCCATAGCCTCGAGCGGCGAGATGCCGAAGGGCTCAGACACGGAGGGCATAACGTAGACATCGGAGTCGCGGAACATCTGGTAGACCTCCTTGCCGCGGAGGAATCCCGTGAAGTGGAATCTGTCGGCGATGCCGCGTTTCGCGGCGAGCCTGATCATTGCCTGCTCCATATCGCCTCCTCCGGCCATCACGAATCTGACGTTCTTGTTCTTGTTGAGCACTTTGGCGGCAGCTTCCACGAAATATTCCGGACCTTTCTGCATTGTGATTCGTCCCAGGAAGGTGATCACCTTGTCTTTGGTGTCCTTACGCTGCAGGTTGAGGAGCTCGTCGTCGAGAGGAATCACTGCATTGTGCACGGTTGTCACCTTAGCGGGGTCAATGCCGTATTTCTCGATCACCGTGCGTCGCGTCAGGTCGGAGACGGTGCATATGTGGTCGGCGTTGTTCATGCCGTCTTTCTCGATGGCGAATACCGTGGGGTTCGGCTTTCCGCGTGAACGGTCGAATTCCGACGCGTGCACATGGATCACGAGAGGCTTGCCGGTCACGTTCTTGGCGTGGATGCCGGCAGGATACGTCAGCCAGTCGTGGGCATGGATGATGTCGAAATCTACCGTGCGGGCTATCACGCCTGCCACGATAGAGTAGTTGTTGATCTCCTCAACGAGATTGTCGGGATAGCGTCCTGAGAACTCTATGCATCCGAGGTCGTTGAGGCGCATATAATTGAAGTCGGCGTAGATATGGTCGCGCAGGTCGAAATAGGTCTGCGGATCCATCACGTTGCCTATTCTTGAGTTGACATAGTCCCAGGAGACATCGCGCCAGGCGATCGGGGTATTCGTGGCCCCTATTATTCTGGCGAAGCCGCGTTCCTCGTCGCCCCAAGGCTTGGGAATCACAAACGTGATCTCCATGTTGCCGTTGGCGTGCATACCTTTTGTCAGACCGTAGCTCGCAGTGCCAAGACCCCCGAGGATATGCGGAGGGAATTCCCATCCGAACATTAATGCCTTCATTTCGATTCTTCGGTTTCTAAGATTTGTAGTTTATTGAATTCTTTCACGTTCTTGAGTGTGCGGAGAATCTCTCCGACATTCTTGGCGGTGCTGACCGCTCCGCGGCCCGTGAAGGGCGGGTTGCCGTCATACATCTCAGAGAGCGATCCGATGCAGCCCTCGGTCATCTCGTCTTCATATCCTATGAGCATACGCTCTATGAAGCCGACGCCGCTGACTCCGAACACCTTGAAATATGCGTCGGCGTAGAAGCCGAAGAGCCACGGACGCGCCGGCCCCTGATGCACGGCATATTCCCTCTGGATAGGATCGCCAACATAAGTCGGACGGTAGGCATAGCTCTTGGGGCTGAGCGAGCGCAGTCCCTTTGGCGTGAGCAGTTCGCGGGTCACGAGGTCGAGCACTTTCTTGCGCTGGCGTCTGTCGAGCGGCGAATACTCGAGGCCGATGGCTATTGCCATGTTGGGGCGAACCTCCAGGTCGGTGTATGTGCCGTTGACATAGTCGTAGAGATAGCCATAGTCGTTGAGGAATGTAGAGATAAACGATTCCTTTACTGTCTCCGCAAGGGCGTTGAGGTCGTCGATATACGCCTGCATGGCCACATCTCCGTCGTAGAGGGATACTGCGAATTTCAGCGCGTTGTACCACAGCGCGTTGAATTCAAGGATATAGCCCGTGCGCGGGATGATGGGGTTGCCGTTGATCGATGCCGACATCCAGGTGACAGGCGATTCAGAACCATTGGTGGAGAGCAGGCCGTTCGGATTGAAATATAGGTTCTGGATCCTGCCGTTGCGTATCTTCTCGATGATCCATTGCACGGAGGCTCCGTAGCGCTCGCGACATTCCTTGGTGGAGGTGGCGCGCCTGTATTGCTGAAGTGCCCACACTGTCCAGAGGGGTATGTCGGGAAGGTCGATCTCGCCGATAGTCTTGTCTTTTATGCCCTCGTCGAGATAGCGGCTCAGCGCTTTCAGGAAGCTGGCCATGATGAGTTCGTAGTCCTCCTTATGGTCGATGGCGAGCGTACATCCTGGCAGCGCCATGAGCTCATCGCGCGCGCGTACATTATACCAAGGATAGCCGGCCATGATATATATGCCGTACTGATTCTTGAGATAGAATTGTTTGGCGGAGTTCTTCAGGCAGTTGTAGAAACTCGTGCGACATGTGCGTGTGGTGAGCTCCTTCTCATATGTCTCGAAGAAACGGTCGGGATCGGCCTCTTCGGTCGATGCCGAGAAGATGATAGACTCCCCTTTGCGG
This sequence comes from uncultured Muribaculaceae bacterium, assembly GCA_910588245.1. Classification (GTDB taxonomy): domain Bacteria; phylum Bacteroidota; class Bacteroidia; order Bacteroidales; family Muribaculaceae; genus Lepagella. Next base: position 125,129 of record CAJUQP010000002.1, read on the forward strand.
ATCGGGAGCTGGAAATAACCGGGCACCCACAGATCTTCCTTGTAGGGGATGCCGCGATCCTTATCCTTGTAGTATTCCACGCCTTTGTACCAGTGTCCGTCATTGACCCACTCCGGCTTCTTGGAGAATTGCATGTAGAGGTTGGGATAGCCGTGGTAGAGGCAGGTGCTGATGCCATTCCTGACGTCTTCCACTGCAGTGTTGATCGCGCCGTTCTCCATGCAGAGGTCGTTGGCGTTGCGGAATGCCAGGAAAGGACGGAACTGAAGTGTGGTGTCAGAATGGGCGTCCACGAGGGTGTATTTGATGAGAATGCGGTTCTCATGCGATATGAACACTTTCTCTTTTGTCATGATGACGCCGCCTACGCGGTAGGTGACGGTCGGCACCGACTCGCAGTCGAACTGACGGATGTATTTGTGGCCGTTGGGGCTGAAGACCCCGTCGCCATACTGGTGCAGCCCGAGATTGAATGGTGCGCCATGCTGTATCACGGTCTCGTCGAGCGACGACAACAGCACGTGTGCCTTGTCGTCCATCTCCGGAATGGGGATAACGAGCAGGCCGTGCTGCTTGCGTGTGTTGCAGCCCACGATGGTGGTGCAGTGGTAGGCCCCGGATTTATTGGTGCGAAGCATCTCCTTCGGGAGGCTTTGCTCCAGATTGATCATCAGGCTCTTGTCGAATTTCAGATAACTCATGGGAATAATATCTGTATGGTAAGGTTAATTTTGAGTCATGGTTTGACACAATGAATGTTTCGCCGGGGAGAGGTCGGTTGTAGGGGGGGATCTGGTCTTGCTTTTCTGTCTTCCTTTGGGTTTAGGTTGTCGAAATAAAAACGGTCGAGGAGATCAGATCCGCCGTTGGCGTTCTGATATAATTTGTCTACAAAGATAATCTTTTGACTTTAAAAGTGCAAAAGTTTTTTGATAAAAATATTTTAAATATCCGATTTTGAGTGATAATGTGTTTTTCAACATAATTGCAGAGCGACAAATCGGTGGGTAGCTCCATTTTTCGCGCCGGTTTTATTCAAAACCCGCCGCTGGATTTGAGTCATCGTCATCGCTCTTGATGAAAGGATCGGGTGCGGCGTCGACCACTGCCTCCTTGTCGGCATCGACCGGAAGTTCGATGTCCTTTATCAGCAGGCCCTTCATGGATTCGTAGCTCTCCGAAAGCCACGTGTCTATGCGGTCGAGTATCGGCCTGTAGATTATGGAGAAACGCGGTATGAAGTCATGGAGGCCCACGGCATCAAGGCGTTGCAGAAGCTCGCCGACGGAGATGGTGTCGGTTTCCGAAGCGGGTGCCACTCCGATCTTGTCGTCCGGGAGCATGACATAGTTTATCATCCCGGCTCTGTAAAGCTGTTCGCAGATGTTTTTGACCACCTTTATCGGTATGTCGTAGTAGAAACCGAGCTGAGTGCGTGTGAGTGGTGTCTTCCCCTTGCGGAAACGGCTTACTATGGCTGCGGCAAGCACGATGGTGACTTTCCTCGAGTAGTTTTCCGACATGCGGCTCAGATTGCCGAGGAAATTATAGCTCAGCACATTCTGGAGGGAATAGGCGAGCACGCATCCGAAGAGGAGTATGAGCCACGATAGCTGAAGCCAGATCAGAAGCAAGGGGAGGAAGGCGAACGATCCGTAAATAGCATTGTATTTCGACACGTAGAGCTGGCCATTGACAAAAAGAAGCTGGATGATCTGGAAGATTATCGCACAGACCGCTCCGGAGATGGCGGCATACTTGAAATTTACTTTTGTGTTGGGAATTAGGAAGAAAGACAGAGAGAAGGCAAGCCATGCGAGTACGAGGGGCGATGCCTCGAGAGCAATGTTGACGAAGGGGGTGAGAAATGCAAAGTGCATATTGTCTTGCACGGTGGCCGACATGAAGATTGACAGTCCGGAAGAACAGATCATGAGCACCGGCACCATGAGGCATATCGCTATGTAGTCTACAACTTTTTTATAGAATGAGCGGTCGTGCTTTACATCCCATATATTGTTGAACACCGACTCGATGTTGGAGAGCAGCGATATGAGAGTCCAAAGCAGGAAGATAATGCCTACGCCTACGAAAATACCCTGCGAGGCTTCCGAAAGATAGGAGTCAACAAATTTCAGTGCAAACTCGATCCCCTGTTTCTGAGCCGGAAAACTTTTGTATAGTTCATCCTCCAGGAGGTTCTGGAATCCGAATCCGCGGCCTATGGCGAAAAGAAGCGCGAATGCCGGCACTATCGCCAGCACTGTGGAATATGTCAGTGCCATGGACTTAGCCTGAAGGTCACGGTCGAAGAAGCAGCGCACCGAAAGATTGGCCACTTTCAGGGCGCGTATGCCGTTGGTGTCGCGGGTCTCTTTCCAGACTCCTGTCCAGCAGTAGTTTATTATGTCTCTTGCCTTCGCTGTCAGGCGCGTAATTAAGGATTCTTTCTTGGTTTCCATATAGAAAAAATGCCCTGTGGCAGGGTTTTGTTCATTAAAAATGACAACGGCGGGGCTCTCTGTGAGACCCGCCGTCTGATGGGTGGCAGAAGTGATGTAAGCCGGGTTATGTGCCGCCTCTCGGCGGTGTCTGTCATTTATCTACTCCACGCGGTCGCCCGCGGGCTCAAGCAGCCTACCCCCCGGCAATGGACGAGCAATCCTTTGCTGCCGGTGTATTTGGCCTTGCAACACATGGGATGTGCGGCCTCCGGTGTCGCCATCGGAGCCGGTGGGCTCTTACCCCACCTTTTCACCCTTACCTCCCCGAAGGAGAGGCGGTCGTTTTCTGTCACTTATCCCCGGCGTCGCCGCCGGCTTCCCGTTAGGAAACATGCCGCTCTGTGTTGCCCGGACTTTCCTCTTGCTTCAGGTTCGTCGTCGCCGATTGACCGGAAGCAAGCGACAGACCTCACTTCTGCCTGTCTCTTTATGATCCGTTCTTTCCGTGGCTATTGTCGAGTCTCGCGTTGGCGAATGCCACGATTATGTCGGTGGCCCTCTCTTCCGGGAGCGATGAGGAGTCGAGGGTCAGATGATAGTTGGAGGCCTCTCCCCAGTGGCGCCCGGTGAAGTAGTTGTAGTAGTCTTCCCGGTCATGGTCGCGCTTGCGGGCGAGATCAATGGCCTGGTCTATGGTCGTGGCATCGCCTCGTTCCACGATCTTGCGGGCTCTGCTTTCGATCGGGGCATGGAGAAAGACGCTGACCAGCCCCGGATGTTCGCGAAGTACGTAGTCGGCCGTACGTCCCACTATCACACATCTTCCCATTTCGCAGATTTTTCGTATCACATCGCTCTGCGCCCTGTAGAGACGCTCTCCGCACATGGTCGTGGTGTGGAAATTGTCGGCTATGCCATACACACCCTGCAGCAGAGAGCGGAAAGGAGAGGGCCGCTTTTCATCGGCGGCCACGAATATATCCGGGGAGAAGCCCATGCTCCCTGCGGCTTCCGAGAGAAGCTCCTTGTCGTAATAGCCGATGCCGAGGCGCGCGGCCACGGCCTTGCCTATCTTACGTCCGCCGCTGCCGAACTGACGGCCGATCACTATCACGCATCCGGCGCCGTTGCCTTCGGAGAACATGTTTTCGCTCATTTTTTCTCTTCTTTTTGCCTTGCAAAATTAATAAATCGACTTCAGATAGAAAAATTAACGGCATTATTTTATCTGTTTGTGGAAAATTATTTATTTTTGCGCCACGAAAACTACTCTAACGATGAATCATACATTGAAAAATCTTGAGAACGATACCGACGGCATGTCGACATACGAATATATCGTCAACAATTTTGAGACGTGTGTCGACCTTATGCCCGACCTCGTCGAAAACCTTGTCAGGGTTGATCTGACCGGGCAGTTCCTCGCGAGCAGCGCGCGGTTTCTGTCGGCTGTCGACCGCGAGAAGTTCGCCGAATGGATTCCGGTTCTCATCGAAGGGGCGATAGCCAAAGACAGGGAGCGCCGATACATCGGTTCCCTGCTTGAAGCCATCTGGGGCCCTGACTACAGGCAACAGGCGGAGCGGCTGAAGGCCACCGACGACAATTTCCGCAGGATCTACAAACGGATCTATCCGGAACTTGCGGCCGACGGTCCGCTTCATAATATATAATGTGAGATGTTTAGAAAAATGATGTTGGCTCTTGCCTCGCTCGCCGTGGGTATGGCCGGAGCTCTCGCTCAGGAAAATATGGATAAAATCACACCGATCAATCCCGACGACGCCCTTGTGGAGATAAAGACCTCTATGGGGGATATTGTCGTCGAACTATACAACGACACTCCTCTCCACCGCGACAACTTCCTGAAGCTTGTCGGTGAGGGATTTTATGAAGGAGTCCTTTTCCACAGGGTTATCGACTCGTTTATGATCCAGGCCGGCGATCCTACCTCGAAGGAGGCTGCCGCGGGTGCCCGTCTCGGGGCAGGTGATCCGGGTTATACCATAGCTGCCGAGATCGACTATCCCCGCCACTATCATAAAAAAGGGGCCCTCGCTGCCGCGCGGACCGGCGACGCCATGAATCCTGAGCGCCGTTCGTCGGGATCCCAGTTCTACATCGTGACCGGCACCACAGCAAGCGAGCGTCAGTTGGAGACTATGGATCTCAAGCGCAAGAACCAGCAGATGGAGAGCGCCTTCCGCAATCTTGCCCTGCAATATCGTGATTCGATCACCTCCATGCAGCGTGCAGGCGATGAAGCCGGACTTGAGGCTCTCCGCCAGAAGCTCATCGCGGAGACCGAGGAAAAGGTGAAACCCGTCGATATGCCTGCGAACGTTCGAAAGGACTATGCTGAGATCGGAGGCACGCCTCATCTCGACGGTCAGTATACTGTGTTCGGAGAGGTGATCAGAGGTCTGGATGTGGTCGACAGGATTCAGAAAGTGGAGACTGATTCTTCCGACCGTCCCGTGGAGGATGTGAGGATAATATCCGCCAAGGTGATTGGCAAATGAACGCGTTTTGAAGAGGTTTCCCTTAAAATGGGGGAACAGATTGTAAAAAAATTAACTGAGAATGCCGAAAAATTGTTAATTTGAAATTAAATTTCTAATTTTGAGGCTTCAATTACCCAACATGACGGGAGTCTCCGGCTTTGGCAACTGGCCGCGACGCCCTAAAAACTACTATCAGCATGAATGAGCTTGATAAGATGTCGCAGGATACTGACGACCTTAACCTCGAATCGGCGGCCGTTGCCGCTGACGTGACAATCGATGCGTCTTCTACCATTGAAAATGCAGGATGTGACAACGTATGCGCGGAGACTTCCTCTCCCGCGGCCGACCTTTCCGCCGCGGCCGATGCTGCCGGGCAGGCTGACGTCGCAGCCTGCGCTGAGGAGACCTCCCCTTCCCTTGACATAGCCGCGACCGCCGACAAGGCTTCGGCCGATGGTGAGGAGGCCGGCGGAGCATGCGCGCTGGAATCTTCTCCGGCCCTCGACCTCTCGGAAGCGGCCGATACCCTTTCTGAGGACAAGGAGGAGACTGTAAACTACCATGCCATGTCAAAACAGGAGATGATCGAGGCTCTCGCCCGCATTATCGCTTCAGGCGACCTGGAGGCTCACAAGGAGGTCGCTGCCATCAAACAAGCTTATTACACCCGCATAAACCGCGATGCCACCGACCAGATGGCCGCTTTCGTGGAACAGGGTAACCCTGTGGAGGATTTCTCGGTAAAGCCCGAGGAGACCGAGCCTGAGATGAAACGCCTCCTGGCCGAGTTCCGTGAGCGCCGTGCCGCCTATCTTGAAGAGAAAGAGGAGGAACGCCGCAGGAATCTCGAGGAGAAGAACCGTATCATCGGAGAGCTCCGCGCCATAGCCGACGATATCGACAATATCAACCTTCACTTCACTCATTTCCAGCAGCTTCAGCAGGATTTCAAGAATGTCGGGGAAGTGCCTGCAGGCGCCGACAATGATGTATGGAAGAATTATCAGGGCGCCGTCGAGCAGTTCTACGACCGTCTGAAGATGAACAAGGAGCTGCGCGATCTTGATTTCAAGAAAAACCTTGTGGTGAAGCAGGAGCTGGTGGTCAAAGCCAAGGTGCTGACCACTCTCCCTGATCCTATCGAGGCTTTCCGCAAACTTCAGGAGCTTCACGACCGCTGGCGTGAGGCCGGACCAGTCGCCAAGGAGGTGCGTGAGGAGATATGGAATGAGTTCAAGGAGGCGTCGACAGAGATCAACAGGCGCCATCAGGATTATTTCACCGCAAAGAAAGCGGAGGAAGCCGACAATGAGGCCCGTAAGACCGCTGTCTGTGAGAAGGCGGAGGCTGTCGACATCGCATCTCTCAAGACCTTTGCCGAATGGGACGCCAAGACTCAGGAGATCATAGCGATGCAGAAGGAGTTCAAGGAGATCGGATTCGCACCTCGCAAATCCAACGGAGTGCTCTTTTCCCGTTTCCGCAAGGTGTGCGACGATTTCTTCGCCGCCAAGGCTGAGTTCTTCCGCAAGACCAAGGATGAGTTCCGTGAGAATCTCGCCAAGAAGGAGACGCTCTGCGAGAAAGCAGAGGCTCTTGTGGCTAAGGCTGAGGAGAAAGGCACACTCGAGCAGCTTCAGGAACTCCAGAAGGAATGGCGCACTGTCGGTGTGGTACGTCGTAAGCAGGGAGACGAGGTCTGGAAGAGATTCTGTGCCGCAGTCGATGCATTCCATGCCGCACGCAAGAAATATTTCGGCGCCCAGCGCAGCCAGGAGAATGACAACCTCAAGGCCAAGCAGGCTATCGTGGCTCAGCTCAAGGCCATACCCGACGATGCGGAGCGCCGCGAGGTGATCGGCAAGATCCGTGATCTTCAGGGTGAATGGCAGAAGATCGGACATGTGCCGTTCAAGCATAAGGATTCGGTCAATGCTGAATATCGTGCGGAGCTCGACCGCCTTTTCGGAGCTTTCGATGTCAGGGAATCCCGCCAGCGCATGAAACGCTTCGAGGGTGAGGTGCGCCGCATGGAGGGCGACGGTAGCCGTATCGGACGTGAGCGCGACCGCCTCGTGAGAGCCATAGAGGCCCGTCAGGCCGAGATCAAGACCATTGAGAACAATCTCGGTTTCTTCAAGTTCTCGAGCGGAAGCTCCATGGTGCGCGAATATGAGAAGAAGATCGATAAGATCAAGGAGGATATCGCGCAGATTCAGGAGAAGATCGATCTCCTCGACGCTCAGGAGAAGACAGAGGCCTGACATGGTTGCCTTCCCGCATTGCTGACTTTCCCTAATAACCGGATATGACAGACAACGTTAATACTCCCTCTTCCCCCATCACCGGTGCGGGGGAGAGGGAACTTATTCTAATAAAGATCTCCGGCGCCGACCAGTGTGGCGTCACAACGGCGCTGACGGAGATTCTCGCGCGATATGACGCCGCAGTGCTTGATATAGGGCAGGCCGACATACATCATACCTTGTCTCTCGGCATCCTCTTCAAGACCGACAGCCGCCGCAGTGGGGAGATCCTCAAAGAGCTCCTGTTCAAGACAAGCGACCTGAAAGTGCAGGTGGAGTTCAACATCATCCCTGAGGAGGAGTATAACCGCTGGGTCGGTATGCAGGGTAAGAACCGGTATATCATCACGATTCTCGGACGCAAGATCACCGCGCGCCAGATTTCGGAAACCACCAGGATCATCACCGAGCAGGGACTCAACATAGATTCCATCTCGAGGCTTACGGGACGTATGCCGCTCGATGAGGAGGAACAGCCGGCCACGAAGGCTTGTATCGAGTTCTCCGTGCGTGGCACTCCACGCGACATCCTTGCCATGCAGGGCGATTTCATGAATCTCTCTCAGCGTCTTGATTTCGATATCTCCCTTCAGGAAGACACCATCTATCGTCGCTGTCGTCGTCTGATATGCTTCGATATGGATTCCACGCTTATCCGCACCGAGGTGATCGATGAGCTTGCCGACAGGGCAGGTGTGGGCGAAGAGGTAAGGGCTATCACCGAAGCCGCCATGCGGGGGGAGATCGATTTTCAGGAGAGTTTCACAAGGCGCGTCGCACTCCTCAAGGGCCTTGACGTGAGCGTGATGAAGGATATCGCCGAGAACCTCCCCATCACCGAAGGTGTCGACCGGCTTATGGAGGTGCTCAAGCGTTCCGGCTACAAGACCGCCATCCTATCCGGAGGATTCACATATTTCGGCAACTGGCTCAAGCGGAAATACAACTTCGACTATGTGTATGCCAATGAGCTTGAAGTGGGTCCCGACGGCAAGCTTACGGGTAGATATGTAGGGGATATTGTCGACGGACGCCGCAAGAAGGAGCTCCTCAGGCTCCTCGCTCAGGTGGAGAACATCAACATTGCCCAGACCATAGCCGTGGGAGACGGTGCCAACGATCTCCCTATGCTCTCCGAAGCCGGACTCGGCATAGCCTTCCACGCCAAACCTAAAGTCAAGGCTGAGGCAAGCCAGAGCATATCTACGATTGGAATCGATGGGGTGTTGTATTTCCTCGGTTTCAAAGACTCCTACATCTCCACATCCTCCCACACATGAAATAGAGGAAATACGCGGGATAATCCGTGATATGGGCGAACCAACCGGCTCCAGAATCATTATATTGGTAGAGAACTGATTCCATATGGTCTGTTCTCTGCCTTTTTTGATTCCACACTCTAAATCTTCCATATTATGCCGTGTCATCTATTTCCTTCGGTCCTGACCGTCTTTATCTCTATTATCATGTTGTCTCTTCCGGTATATCCCCGCGAGAAAGTGGGGCTTGTGCTCAGCGGCGGAGGCGCGAAGGGAATAGCCCATGTCGGAGTAATCAAGGCACTTGAGGAGAACGGGGTGCCTGTGGATTATGTCACCGGCACCTCCATGGGCGCCATAGTGGGCAGCCTATATAGCTGCGGATGGTCGCCCGAGACAATGATGGCCATGTTCACGTCGCAGGATTTCGCCGATTGGAGCAGCGGGACTGTCCCTAAGTCGCGGCAACTTTATTTCAGTAAGCCTGATCCGTCGTCAGAATGGCTGTCGCTCAATTTCAATCCGAAAGACACCGCGGATGTCATCAGCCAGATTCTTCCTTCATATCTGATCAACCCGATTCCCATGAATATTGAGTTCCTGCGGCTTTTCGCTCCATATACGGTGCAGTGCGCTGAGAATTTCGACAATCTCATGGTGCCGTTCAGATGCGTGTGCAGCGATGTCTACCATAAGCATAAGATCGTGTGTCGCGACGGGTCGCTGGGCGATGCCGTAAGGGCCTCGATGAGTTTCCCGTTTGTGTTCAAGCCTATCACGATGGACGGCGTGCTCGTCTACGACGGAGGCATCTATGATAATTTCCCTGTCGATGTTATGGAAAAGGATTTCAATCCCGATTTCATAATAGGTGTCTCGGTGTCGTCGCCCGATTCGAAACCTGTGCCGGGCGACGTCTATAGCCAGCTGGAGGATATGATAATCCAGAACAACAATTATGATGTGCCGGCAGAGAAAGGTGTAAAGATACAGGTTCCGGTGCTCGATTTCGGTGTGCTGGATTTTGGTAAGGCCAAGGAGATATACTCCATAGGCTACAAGACGGGGCTCGCCATGGTCGACTCCATACGCAGCCGCATATCGGCGCGTGAGAATCCCGATTCCTTGGCGGTGCGTCGCAAGACTTTCGCCTCACGCACTCCGCAGGTGGTGTTCGATTCCGTGGCAGTATCTGGTGCCCTTCCCGGTCAGGAACGTTACCTTGAGTATCTTTTCGAAGGGAAGGACCATACTCCGGAGCTTACAATGGACATGGTGGAGAATTCCTACTACAGGGCTGTGTCGGGCGGTAAGCTTACCGATCTTCTGCCACAGGCGCGTTTCGGGAAGGATGGCGACAACACGCTTTTCCTTAAAGCCACTGTAAGAAATCCCTGGAGCCTCGGGGTTGGGGGATGGATATCTTCATCGACCAACAGTATGCTTTATCTGAAGGCCGGATATCACACTCTGAGTTTCAGCAGTCTCGACCTTGATTTCGGTGCCTGGGTAGGGCAATCATATTATGCCGCCCGGCTCAGCGGGCGCTTTTTCCCGAAGACGGCCGTTCCCTCATATATAGAACTGGAAGGAGTGGTCAGCCGTCAGAAATACTACGACTCCGAACTGCTATTCTATCAGAGATCGACTCCGTCGTTCATCAACGATCTCCAGGGTTTCTTCAGAGTCAAATACTGCCGTGCCATAGGGCGTCTCGCCAAAGGATATGCTTCCGTTGCCTATGGATGGCAACGCGATGACTATTTCCCCGATAATACTGTGGATTTCGCCAACGCCGAGAAAGACCGGAGCTACTACCGCATAGCGGTGCTGAAGGCAGGTATCGAACTCAACACGCTCAACGACCGTATGTATCCATCCGAAGGACGGCAATGGGAACTCAATTTCTCTGTCGCCCATGAAGACAGCCGCCTGAAGGCTGCCACTCCGCGCTTGTCTGAGCCTTGGTCTGATCATTATCGTGGAAGTGTAAAGCTTCTGTGGCGTCATTTCTTCCCGATTCACCATCATTTCCGGCTCGGGGCACATGTGGAGGGGCTGGCCACATTCCAGAATCTATATCAGAACTATACTGCCACAATGGTGCACGCCGCCTCTTTTGCCCCCACACCCTCCACACGCAATTATTTCAATCCGGCTTTCCGCAGCGACAACTACGGGGCCATAGGTCTTATCCCTATCTGGACTCCCTTCAGCAGGGCGCAGCTCAGGGGTGACTTCTATGGTTTCTGTCCCGTGCGCAATGTCGCTGCCGACAGCAAAGGTCTGGCTTACTACGACGGCTGGATGCATAATCCACAATTCCTTGGAGAGATTTCCGCGGTCTACAATCTCCCGTTCGCAAGCATATCCTTCTACGTCAACTATCTCTCCTCCCCGTCAGACAACTGGAATTTCGGCATCAATCTCGGCCTCTTCTTCCAGGCCCCGAGACTCCTCCACTGATCCCTTTCACTCTTCACTCTTCACTCTTGACTCTTCACTCTTGCCCCTTGACTCTTCTCACAAAGTTTATCAAACCCCGGAGTCGTCCATATGGTGGAATCCGAAAGTATCAGCATCCCCTCGAGTCTCAGGGACGCGAGCATCTCTTTTGATTTTGCGCTGCCCGAGGCCATGCAAGCCGTGGCGGCCGCGTCTGCCTCCATGGCCGTGGGGGCAATGACCGTGGCGCTTATCACATCGGTCTGCACAGGGCGTCCCGTCAGTGGAGATATGGTATGCCCGAGAGTCTTGTTTCCTTGCTTGTGGAAATTGCGGTAGTTGCCCGATGTGGCGATTCCCGCGTCGTTGACCTCGATGACTGTCACAGCGTCGTGGATCTCCTCTGTGGCCGACTCTACAGGCCGGTCGATCGATATTCTCCATCCACCTCCGCGCGGGCTCATGCCACTTGCGGCTATCTCTCCTCCGATTTCAATCATATAGTCGTTCACTCCGTTGCGCGCGAGCATAGTCCCGATCGCGTCACAGCCGTATCCTTTCGCTACTGCTGAGAAATTGAACTGGGTCCTGATATCCTCCTTCACGAGATAATCGCCCGACAGATGCGTCTTGCCTATTCCTGTGAATCGGAGAATGCTGTCCACGGCCAGAGTGTCGGCAGTCATCTCATGTCCCGGTCCGAATCCCCAGGCAGTGATCAGTGGCGACAGGGTGGGGTCGAACATCCCTCCGCTTGCCGTGTTGACCAGCTGCGACATTGTGTAGACACTGCGGAAATGCGTGTCTATGGCCGTGGAGTCAGTGATATTTACCCGGCTCACAAGCGATTCTCCGTCGAACACGTTAAGACTTTTTCCTATTTCCCCCAGCACCTTGAGTACGGAATCCTTCAGTTCGGGTGCCCCCTTATAGGTGATATGGTATGTCGTGTTCCATACCATTCCCTGTTCCATCTGCCAGCCGTTACCTCCGGAGCATGATGTGCATGCGGCGATCGCCGCGACGATTACGGCCGAGCAACAGGAAGATATCACTTTTTTTTTCGTCATATGTGATTAAAAAATTAGAAAGATTATGAAAAATCACGACAAAGTTAGTTAAATCCGATTAAAATCACTATTTTTGACCCGTCAATTAAGAAGCCTTTTTTAAGGGCAACAATAATTATCAGAATTATGAAAGAATCGTTTTTATTTCTCGCCGATGGTTTTGAGGAGATAGAGGCGCTCACGGCAGTCGATGTGCTTCGCCGCGTCGGTATAGATGTGAAGACCGTGTCCATAACGGCAGCACTGCAGGTCACAGGCGCTCATGGCGTCACAGTCAATGCGGATCTTCTCTTCGACAATACACTCTTCTCCGATCCCGAATGGCTGATACTTCCCGGAGGCATGCCCGGCGCCGTCAACCTTTACGAATGCGCTCCCCTGCAGGGACTGCTTCGGCGTCAGGCTTCCTCGAAGCACGGACGGATAGCCGCCATATGTGCCGCCCCGGCAGTAGTGCTAGGACAGCTCGGTCTTCTCGAGGGACGCAAGGCGACATGCTATCCCGGCTTCGAGAACCTTCTCAAAGGCGCGGAACACGTTGAGGCTCCCGTCACTGTCGACGACAGATATGTGCTCGGCAACGGACCTTCCAACGCTTTGTTGTGGTCTCTCAACATCGTGAAGGCTGCCCGCGGCCTGGAGACTGCGGAGAATGTGGCTGGTGGAATGCTTTATTATCCTAATATCAGCAATTCGCTGAGCAACTTCTTCGGTTGATATAGAATTGTTTTCATCATTGCCGGGTCGCGGGTCTGCCGGACGCGCGACCCGGGCCTGATACATCATGGGCGACACATATTACACAATACTCAGGGAAGGGGAGGGGCAGTTGCGGGAGAAGATGAGCCGTTTCATCTCTTTCGCGCGCAAAGTCTCCACGGCCGAGGAGGCCCGGGCCATTGTGAAGGGATATCAGAACGAGTATCACGATGCGCGCCATGTCTGTTGGGCATATATGCTCGGCGCCGGGCGCTCTGAATGGCAGCTCAACGACAATGGCGAGCCTTCCGGCACAGCCGGGAAGCCTATCCTTGGCCAGATCAACAGCAGGGAGCTTACCGATGTGCTTGTCGTGGTCGTGAGATATTTCGGTGGCATAAAGCTCGGCACCCCCGGTCTTATAGCGGCCTATAGGGAAGCTGCATCGCTTGCCCTCGACGACGCGGGTGTGCGGGAGATGCACTCCATGAGGGAGATCTCTATCACTTTCCCATATATGGCGGCCGACGGAGTGATGAAAGTCGTGAAAGGCGGAGAGGTGGAGGTGCTCTCCCGTAGTTTCGACAATACCTGCGGTATGCGCCTGCGTTTCCGCGAAGACCATGCGCCCGAGATAATAGGACGCCTGACATCGCTATCCGGAGTCTCCATGGCTGACTGAGAGGCTCCGCTGCGAGAATGTGACGCTTTACGCGTGATAACGGCCATGAAACCTCCGAATACGCCCTCCGGAGGAGCCAAATCATTGCTATTCCGATAAAAATAGGCAAAAAATGGGGATTTTTCTTAACATCTTTTTATAGAATGAAAAAAAATTCCGATATTTGCACCGCCAAACGTGGAATGCCGTCTCAGGACACCCCGTTTGATTAATGTTTAGAGATAAAAAGTAAAACAAAACAATGACAAAAGCTGAGATAGTAACAGAGATCTCCCGCGCCACAGGGCTTGAGAAAGCTGCGGTCCTGGCTACAGTGGAGAGCTTCATGGATGTTGTCAAAGAGTCCATGGCCGGAGGCGAGAACGTGTATCTTCGCGGTTTCGGAAGTTTTATAATCAAGACAAGGAAAGAGAAGACCGGACGTAACATCACAAAGAACACGTCTGTGATCATTCCCGAGCATAAGATCCCCGCTTTCAAGCCCGCCAAGGTTTTCCTCGAGCAGGTGAAGTGAGAGTCGCGGAGCCCCTCCGGGCTCATCCAGGAGATTAAGACCTCAATATATTAATTTAACCATATCATTAACATTATGCCAAGCGGAAAGAAAAGAAAAGGCCACAAGATGGCCACCCACAAACGCAAGAAAAGACTCAGAAAGAACCGTCATAAGAAGAAATAAGTAAATCCTGACATAGCGTCGTGGATTTATTCCGTTACCTGACGGTCTGAAAAGGAACAAACGGAACTGGACGGAGCGTTTCCGTCCATGAATGTTTGTTCTTTTTGTTTTATCAACCGGCGGCCGGCATGATTGCCGGCTTTTGCCGGATGAATGGGTTAACTCCATCAATCATTATGAAAAGCGAATTAGTAGTAGACGTACAACAGAAAGAGATCTCGATCGCGTTGCTCGAGGACTCCAGGCTCGTCTCCCTCCAGAAGGAAAGCCGCAACATAGCTTATGCTGTCGGCGATCTCTATCTGGCGAAGGTCAAGAAGATAATGCCCGGACTCAATGCCGCGTTTCTCGATGTGGGCTACGAAAAGGATGCTTTTCTTCATTATCTCGATCTTGGGCCTCAGTTCAGCACCTACAGCTCATTCCTGCAGGAGGCTATGGCCGACAAGAAAAAGATCCCGAACATCTCGAAGTTCAAACTTGAACCTGATATTCCCAAGCAGGGCACTATCCAGAACGTGCTCCAGCCCGGTCAGCTCCTGCTCGTGCAGATAGCGAAGGAGCCGATCTCTTCAAAAGGACCGAGGCTAACCACGGAGATTTCCTTCACAGGCAGGTTCATGGTGCTCATGCCTTTCGGCGACAAGATCTCGATCTCCCAGAAAATCAAATCGACTGAGGAGAAGATTCGTCTGCGCCAGCTGATTGGAAGTATCAAGCCGAAAGGATTCAGTGTGATAGTAAGGACTTCTGCCGAAAACAAGAGAGTGGCCGAACTCAACAACGAGATGCGTACTCTCGTGAAATGCTGGGAAGACTCGATAGCAAAGATGCAGAGGAGCCAGCCTCCCATGCTCATCTTTGAGGAAGACTCCAGGGCCGTGAGCGTCATAAGGGATATTTTCAGCCCTAACTTTGAGAATATCTACGTCAACGAGGCCGAGACTTTCTCTCAGATCCAGAATTATGTGGCCCTCATCGCTCCGGAGAACAAAGATATCGTGAAGCTCTACGGAAAGGATGTGCCCATATTCGACCATTTCAACATCACCCGACAGATCAAGAGTTCTTTCGGAAAGACTGTATCGTTCAAGAGTGGTGCGTATATCATCATTGAGCATACTGAGGCTCTGCATGTGATCGATGTCAACTCGGGCAACAGAAGCAAGGCTTGTCCCGACCAGGAGTCGAATGCACTCGATGTCAATCTGAAGGCGGCCGACGAGATTGCCCGGCAACTGAGGCTCAGAGATATGGGCGGCATCATCGTGATCGATTTCATCGACATGAACAAGGCCGAGCACCGACAGACCCTCTATGAGCACATGCGCGAGGTGATGGCCAACGACAGGGCACGCCACAATATCCTTCCCCTCAGCAAGTTCGGACTCATGCAGATCACGCGCCAGAGGGTGCGCCCGGCTCTCGACATCACCACAAGCGAAACGTGTCCCTCGTGTTTCGGAAAAGGTGAGATCCAGCCGTCGTTGCTTTTCACCGACAAACTCGGGGAGAAACTCGACTATCTTGTCAACAATTTGAAGGTCAAGAGATTCAATATGTATCTCCACCCTTATGTGGAAGCTTATGTGAAAAAAGGGGTATTCTCGCTCTATGGCAAATGGCGCAGGCGCTTCGGGCGCTCGTTCAAGGTCATTGCCGACGAATCGCTCGCCTACCTGCAATATAGGGTGATCGATGACTCCGGGAAGGAGATCGATCTCAAGGAGGAGAGCGACTTCAGCAGCAACCAGTCAAAATCCCATGCCAGACAGAAAAACCGGGAAAAAGAAGAAAAGGATTCCTGAAAGTATCCGTAAGGCCGCCGTGGCGGCGGCTTGATAAATCAGAGACAATCAGAAAGGGAGACGATCCATCGGAATCGCCTCCCTTTTTTCAGTAGGTGCATCTGCATTGCTCCCCTCTTTGTCATCTCGGACCCGCAGGGAGATGCTCAAGCCAGTATTTGGTCATGGTCTTGCGTAGATGGAGCGTCGTGCCCTCTCCCTCGTATATGCCGTGCGTGCGGTTGGGATAGCTCATCAGGCTGAAGGTCTTCCCGTTTTTCACCAGTTCATTGATCAGCATCTCGCAGTTCTGGTAGTGCACATTGTCATCGCCTGTGCCGTGGATAAGGAGCAGCTCACCCTCCAGACCGGAGGCATAGCTGATCGGGCTCCCTTTACGGTAGCCTTCCGGATTGTTCTGAGGAGTATCCATGTAGCGTTCCTGATAGATCGTGTCGTAGGTGCGCTGGTCGGCCACGAAGGCTATAGCGATGCCGGTGCGGAACACGTCAGGATAACGGAACATGCAGTTGAGTGTCTGGCTGCCTCCTCCGCTCCAGCCTGTGATGCCTATCCTTTCCTTATCAATGAAAGGATACTGGCATGCGAGGTCGCGTATGCCGTTGGCCTGGTCTTCCGATGCGAATGTCCCCACTTCCCCGTAGATGCATTTCCTCCAGTCGCGTCCCCGGGGAGATTTGGCACCCCGGTTCTCGATGCTTACCACTATATATCCGAGGTTGGCGATATATTGGTTCCAGAGATCGCCGTTGTTCCATACATCCTGTACCGTGGCGTTGGCAGGCTCGCCATACACCTCCACAATCACCGGATACTTCTTCGTGGGGTCGAAGTCCTTGGGCTTGATCATCCAGGCGTCGAGCATAAGGTCGCCTGACTTTACTTTCACGAATTCCTTGGGATTGAGGCCGAGAGAGGCATACTGTTCTGTGGCCTTGGCGTTGTCTTCGATTGTCCTTACTGATTTATGTGCCGGGAATGAAACCATGTCGATCTTCGAGGGGGTGGAGGAGTTGCTGAATGTGTGTACCGCCCATTTTCCTGTCGGCGACATGTTGTAGCGGTGCTGGCCGGCCTGATCGGCAGGACTGAGCCTTTTCGCTGTGCCGTTGCCGGCAAGCGGTGCGCAGTAGAGATATCGCTGCGTGTAGTTGTCGGGGGAGGCTATGAAATACACCAATCCTTTTTTCATGTCGGTGCCTACGCCGTTTATATAGTCGTAGTCTCCCTTGGTGATCGGCACTATCTTCTTGCCGTCGCGGCTCACGCGATAGAGATGGCGCCAGCCGTCGCGCTCGCTTTCCCATGTGAACCAGGTGTTGCCATCGAGCCACATGACATCGTCATTGGTCTCTACCCATGCCTTCGGATCGCTATCGGTGAAGATATGCGTCGGCTTTGATTCCCCTATGCGGCATACCCATACCTTGTTGGTGTTCTGCTGGCGGTTCATCTGCTGTATGAAGAGTTCGTTGCTTTCAGGTATGAACTCCATGCGCGGTATGTAGTTCTCGCGCATGTCGCCGGGTATTTCCACCCATGTAGGCTCACCCCCTTTTGCTGAAATATAACCGACTTTAACGGCGGAGTTCTTCGACCCGGCCTTGGGGTAGGGGAAGTGTATGATTCTCGGGTAGATGGAATCTGTGTAGTTGATCATGTCGAAAAATCCGGTGCCGTCCGTATCGCTGCGCCAGAAGGCTATCGTTTCTCCGTCAGGACTCCAGCGGAAACCGTCGCGGCAGGAGAATTCCTCCTCATAAACCCAGTCGAAAGTGCCGTTCACGATCTTCTCGTCACCGTCGTGAGTAAGCTGTTTGATATCGCCTGTCGCTATATCCTCCACATAGAGGTTGTTTTTCGACACATAGGCCACTCTTGCGGCGTCGGGAGAGAATTTCGCGAACATCAGCGATGATTCCGGAAGACCTTTGCCGAGCTGACGCAGGTCGCCGCTTTTTAGGTCGAGCACCCAGTAGTCGCCGCGTGTGTCGTAGCGCCACACTCGTCTCGTGTTATTGTAGACAAGGAGTTTGTTGTTGTCGTTGCTCCAGGAAATGCTTCTGATCGGGATATGCTTCCCGGTCTTTTTGTCGATAAACATGCGGGAGGGCACAATCACCTCTCGCTTGTTATCTTTGGCGCGGTAGGCCACGATGTCGCGGCCTTTCCCCTCTGCGTCAGGCTCTATGCGCGAATAGCGTTCGCCGTCTTTCAGCCAGTTCACGGCTCCGGCGCCGCGTGTCTGGATCAGCGAGCCGTTTACTACGTCTTCAAGATAGAGTCCTCCTTTTTTTGCCTCTGTCGATTTGGCGAAGGGATCGGAATCCGTTTCAGTACGGTTTTCCCATGGCATAATCTGCGCCTGGGCCGGCAAGAATCCCGCTAACGAGAGCAGGGCTCCCCCGATGAGATAGGTCAGTTTCATTCCCATTGAAGATCTTTTAAGTGTGTTTCAAGGTTTATCCCACAAATTTAATCAAAAATCCCGACATCCCCTCTCTCTGTGCGCACAAATATTCACTCTCTGTTTTCCTCACTTTCTCGAAGGATGCAAAGTGTGTTAAATTCCAATACACTCTTATTCCGCCACTCCAATTGCTTTCTCAACCGCCATCACCAGATCGTCTCCTCTTAGATTACATACCTCTTTCACTTGTTGTGACATTTTCTCAGTATTTAAACATTCTCTAAAGTGAAAATTTACAGTGTAAATTTTGTTATTACAATAAAATAATCTATATTTGCATAAAATAAGGTAATGTGTATGAAGGCGAGTATCATCAACCAGCTGTCCGAATTTTTCTCGACGCAACCCGTTGAGAAGGCATGGATTTTCGGTTCATACGCACGTGGAGAAGAGACTTCAGACAGTGATCTGGACATAATGGTAAGCTATATCCCTGGTAAATGTCCCGGAATATTAGGAATTTGCCGAATAATTGATAGCCTCCAGACCATGCTCGGAATAAAAGTAGACCTCGTAGAAAGAGGCACTCTCTACCCAAGGGTCGAAAAGGAAGTTGAAAAACAAAAAATACCTATATATGAGATAGGAGCTTAGAGATCCTTTGCGTCTTGACCATATTAAAGATGCCATCGAAAGACTTATAGAGTTCGACAAATCATGTAAGTTGGAGAATATCGCGGAAAAAGACCTGCGATATTATGGTGTTGTGAAGCTTTTAGAGATTATTGGTGAAGCCGCATATAAACTAACAAATGAATTTAAGATATCTCATCCTGAAACTCCTTGGAAGTTTATCGTAGGAATGCGTCATGTTCTTGTGCATGGTTATTTTCAGATCAGTAGAGCGAATGTAATACAGACCATACGTGAGGATCTTCCACTACTTCTCGAACAGACCGAACGTTATTTGCAGGAATTTGATAACTAACAGTATACTTCATATACATTGAAAGTATGCAATCTTTTCTAATGACTGGGAGGGTGTCCTGTGCCGCGCGAAACAGTTTGTCTCCAATCCTTAACCCCTCAACTCTAAACTCTCAACTCTAAATTCTAAACTCTCAACTCCACCTCTCACGAATGAAGGTCTTTGCGGTAGCGGAGCGGTGGAACGCCAACCCGTCGGCGGAACATGCGGGCGAAATGGTTGGGATAGGCGAAGCCGAGCTCTTCGGCGATGTCGTTTATCGACAGGGAGGTGTCGGAGAGAAGTCTTTGAGCCGCCATGATGAGCTTCTGCTGAAGATACTCCTGCGCGGAGATATGTAGCTCACGCTTTATGATGTCGCCGAAATAGTTGGGAGAGAGATTAAACTGCGACGCACACCATGCCACCGTTGGCTGCCCTTTCTGTGCCGGCAGACCGCTTGAGAGATAGTTGTCGACCATATTGTCGAGACGCTCAGCCAGCGAGGCACCCGGACTGACACTGTGGGAGAACTGCCGCTCGTAAAACCGCTTGAAATAGCTCAGCATCTGCCCGATGCCGAGGCGCAGCAGCTGGTCGCTCATATAGTCGCGGTCTGATTTCAGTTCCGCAACGAGATTGCTGAAACAGTTGATGATGATGCCGCGTTCCACAGGGGTAAGTTCCATGGCCTCGTCCACATCCGATGAGAAGAAATTGAACATGTAGAAATCGCGTCCGAGACCGGTTTTCTCCAGTAGTTCCGGCCGGAAAGCGAGCATCCATCCTGCCGGATGCACGGTGTGGTCGAGATCCATCCGGACTTCCTCTCCGGGACGCAGCGAGAAAAGGGTGTTTGCCTTGTAAGATATCGTGCGACCACCTTTGTGGAGAGTGCCGAAAGCATCGTCCATCAGTACTACGCAATACATCCCGAAATCCGTGGGCCCGAAGATGGAAAGATCGGCACGCGACAGTTCGCCGACTCCGATAAGGGGATGGTCGGTGGCCTGACGGAAGTATGTGTTGAATTCGTCTATACCGCTCACGAGCCGTGCAACGGTAGTCCTTGAGGTTATTGTAGGCGAGGATGTCATAGTTTAAAAAGATTGCTATATCTGAAAAACGTTGATATTGGTCGGTAATTGTGGTATAAAATCTCTTGATAAGTAATTTTGGTAGATTAATAAGTAAATAGGTTAGTAGTATGATGACTTGCATAGGATAATTTTGCGGCACTTTTTCGATAAAAACCTAAAACTTCATACTTAAACTCATGGCAGTAAAATTTTACAAACAGGAAAATCAGGTGCCTTTGGAGATGCACAAGGTCAGGGTGGTGCAGAAACTTCATCTCCTTCCCGTGCAGGAACGTCTCCGCGCTATCCAGGACGCCGGTAACAATACATTCCTCCTTCAGAACAAGGATATCTACATGGATATGCTCACCGACTCCGGAGTCAACGGCATGTCTGACCTCCAGACGGCCGCCATGTCGATGGCCGACGATTCATATGCCGGAAGCGAGACTTTCAACAGGGTGAAGAAAGCTGTGAAAGAGGTGTTCGGTACGGACAATGTGCTCCCTGCACATCAGGGGCGCGCCTGTGAGAATATCCTCGCGGAGGCATATGTGAAACCCGGCATGGTGGCTATCATGAACTTCCATTTCACCACTACCAAAGCCCACATCACGAGGCTTGGTGGAGAGGTGATAGAGGTAGTCAACCGCAAGGGTCTGTTGCCTCAGAGCGATGATCCTTTCAAAGGAGATTTCGACCTCGATGAACTGAAGGCAACTATCGAGAAATACGGTCCTGAGAAGGTGGCGTTCGTAAGAATAGAGGCCGGCACTAACCTTATCGGCGGTCAACCCGTATCTCTTGAAAATATGCTTGCCGTGGCCGACATATGTCACAAGTATGGCGTTAAATCCGTGCTCGACGCATCGTTGCTGCAAGACAACGTCTATTTCATGAAGACACGCGAGGCTCAGTGCAAGTATATGTCGACGAAAGAGATCTATCATCTCCTCGCTGCTAAGTGCGACATTGTCTATTTCTCAGCTCGTAAGCTCGGATTCGCCCGTGGTGGCATTATCACCAGTGTCGATCCGAAATACACCAACGAAATGATGGAGTATATACCTCTCTACGAGGGCTTTCTGACTTATGGTGGTATGGAGGTGCGGTCGATGGAGGCACTTGCGCAGGGCCTTTACGAGAGCCTCGATATGGAGTACATCAACCAGGGTCCGGAGTTCATCGCCTATCTTGTGAAGGAACTGTATGACTACGGTGTGCCTGTCATTACTCCCGCCGGCGGTCTGGGAGCACATCTCAATTGCTCCGAGTTCGTGCCTGACATGCCTCACGACCAGTATCCGGCTGCCGCTGTCGGAGCCGCCCTATACATCGCCGGAGGTATCCGTGGCATGGAACGCGGCACCGTATCCGAGCAACGAGAGCCTGATGGAACTGAGCGTTTCGCCGAACTTGAGCTCCTGCGTCTTGCCGTGCCCCGTCGCGTCTACACTCTCTCGCAGATAAAATATGTGGCCGACAGGGTGAAATGGGTGTGGGACAACCGTGCGCTCATCGGCGGCCTGCGCTGGACTATGGAGCCGAAGGTGCTCCGTTTCTTCTTTGGTCGCATGAAGGAGATCGGCCACTGGCAGGAAGACCTCGTGACGAAATTCAAGGAAGATTTCGGCGACTCCCTCTGACTCGCCTGAACATCCGCTGACACGCATAAATGATTGGACATCGGGAGCGATACCCGGTGTCCTTTTTCTCACTTGTTTAACTTTGGTGTGCGCGATTTTTGCTCACCACTCGTATTATCTTTGTCGCCAAGAGCTAAAGGCTCGAAAATTATTCGTAATTTTGCACTTACAGCGTACATCAATCTGTAAATGACCTGAACAACATCAAAGACATACGGCGCGAGCCGAAAATCCTTTTGAAACTTCTTGGTAGTCGCACAGGTTTTGGTCGGCCTTCAGATACTACGAAGAAGTTTTTCTTTGTATAAAAAAATGAAAGCGTCCGAAATTCAAGAGTTATTCAATAGTTTTGAATCCATCGCCATCGAATATGATGGCGTTGAATGTTGGAGTGCAAGAGAACTATCTTTGGCTTTAGGTTATTCGCAGTATCGTAACTTCCTTCCTGTCATAGATAAAGCCAAAGAATCCTGCTCAAACGCCGGGGAATCAGAGTCTGACCATTTTGCGGACGTCCGCAAAATGGTCAGACTCGGCTCAGGTGCTGAACGTCAAATAGATGATGTCATGCTGACTCGCTATGCATGCTATCTTATCGCGCAAAACGGCGACCCACGCAAATCAGAAATTGCTTTTGCTCAGAATTACTTTGCAGTCCAGACACGCAGGGCCGAAATAGTCCATCAACGGCTGCTTGATTATGAGCGCGTACAAGCTCGTTCCAAACTCGCCGAAACCGAGCACACCCTTTCGGGAGTGCTTTATGAACGTGGCGTGGACTCCAAAGGCTTCGCCATTATCCGCGCCAAAGGTGACCGTGCATTGTTCGGCCTTGACACAGCCATGATGAAACGCCGTGTCGGAGCACCCGAAAAAAGACCGCTTGCCGATTTTCTCTCAACGATAGCTATTAAGGCAAAAGACCTCGCCGCCGAAATGACTTCCGTTAACGTTCAGCAAAAAGACCTGCACGGTCAGATTGGCATTGAGCGTGAGCATATCGACAACAATAGCGCAGTCCGCAACATGTTGTTGGACCGCGGCATCCGCCCGGAAGCATTGCCACCTGCCGAGGACGTGAAGAAAGTGGAGCGTAGGTTAAAATCCGACGAGAAGAAAATTCTCCCCAAGAAAAAGAAATAATCACAAAAATTGCGATTGTCTAATGTCTTCACAGTTCAACGCATTTGAAGAGGCTCTCGACTTCTCTTTCTGGAGGGAGATATGCGAGAAGCAGGGCACGCTGCGCCATTTCCGGCGCGGAGAATACTTTGTACGCACGGGCGAAGTTCTCAGAAATGCCGGATGGATTGTGTCAGGCGGTTTCAAGCACTCGCTGATTGACAATGACGGCAATGCCAAGATAGTTGGTTTTGTATTCGAGGGGTCGGTTCTCGCCAACTATATCAGCTCGATGCACGGCAAGAAGATTCCTACCGACATCATAGCCCTTGAGGATTCAGATGTTCTTGTCATACCTTCTTCACTGATTCGTGAGAGGCTGATGTTTGATCCCACTCTCTACATCAAGGTCTTGGATGCCCTGTTTGAGCAGGCATACGAACAGGCGCTCAACAGCTACCGTTCCACTCCCGAGCAACGCTACCGCCAGTTACTTGCGCGTTATCCGCGACTGTTTGATCTGGTCTCACTCGGAGAGATTGCCACCTATCTCAATATCTCCCGCCGCCAGCTCCATCGCTTTCGCGAAACCATAGCTGCAAACATTCCTGACGAGGAAAAATCGGCGGATTAAAGCTCAGAAAGGCTATTTTTTTCTGGCAACTGTGACAAATGTCACAGCTTTTGTCATTTTTACTCTGTATCTTTGCTGTCTGTCTTGATGATTTGTCAACGCGCACCGGTTGCGCCGAGTTGCGCTTCAAGCAGACTCGCGAATATTTCATATTTGCAAGATAAAACGGCCCGAAAGATATGGAGAATAAGATAGAAAACTTCTTCTTTGCCGGAAACGCGGTGAGCGGCGAACCTGATTACGGGCTTGCCGAGACTTTCGTGCGCACCGCCGAGGCATTTGCCAACGCCACTTATCAGAGCGTCTATATAATCGACTACTTCCGCAAAAATTTCCTGTATGTCTCGCCAAATCCGTTATTTTTGTGCGGAATGTCGGCAGAAAAGGTAAAAGAACTCGGTTATCAATTCTACCTTGATCACTTGCCTGCCGATGAAGTTGCAATGTTGCTTGAGATAAATCAGGCCGGATTCTCTTTCATCAACAAGGTTTCTCCCGCCGGGAGAAAGAGATACACTATCTCCTATGATTTTCATATCATCAACGGACATGACAAGGTTCTTATAAACCATAAATTGACCGGATTCGCATATCAGCCTGACGGAAGTGTATGGCTGGGACTTTCCGTAGTGTCTCTATCCACCCACTCCAATGCCGGACAAATCACAATGCACTGCCGTGGTAAGAGGGAATATTGGGAATATGACATGCAATCACATAAATGGGAGATACATGATACCCCTGTCTTGAACGAGACGGAGAAGAAAATACTTACCCTTTCAATACAAGGATTGACAATCAACGCCATTGCCGAACGTGCCCACCTCGCCGTTGACTCCGTGAAATCCGCCCGTCGCCGTCTGTTTGAGAAACTGGAGGTCAGCAACATTTCCGAGGCCATCTCTTACGCAACCAACTACAAACTGCTTTAATTGACATCGTTGGCTATGGTCGAGAGGTAGAATTTCGGATAAGTCTTGACTTTATTCCCGGCTATCATTGCGACAAGTAAATGGGCAACCATCGCGGTCATGGTGTATTCACCGATAGAACTTTTTATTTCCGGAGAAGCAATCCATTTGCGGGCATCATCTATCCATTCGTTATTCTGAATGTTCCAGAATTTGCTATAACCGCTCGTGTAATCAATCATGGATCTGACCGTATCGTTACCAGCCTTATCCTCTACAAAATGTGGTAATCTTTTTTCTGGAGGTATAATTACGGCACAGGCTCCGATTCCGAAATTGAAAGCGCAGATTACTGGAATATCTATTTGACGATAATAGGCTATAACTGCTTTGCAATCATTTTTTTCAGTGCAGGTGCAAATAACTACATCACATAATGGCTGTTCGGGATATTCGGATGCTAATACAATGTCAACAAAGCCAAGCCGTTTTATTGCCTCTGCTATAAGCTCAACTGCCATATGGCCGATTATAGCCACTTTTGTATCTGTGATTCTCTGTCTCAAAACGGTTGATAGACCTCCGGATTGTTCCATATTCTTAATTGTTTGAGGCAAAATTACCCTATTGGCATCGATTTTCATGCACACTTTTGTGTGCAAATCCTCCTGTCGTATATAAATGCACACTTTTGTGTGCAAACATTGTGTTTTTATCTCAGTAATTTTGCAATACAAAATCATTATGAAATTATCCAAGGGTTTTTGAAACTTATGTTGTCTACGATAGCAAAGGGCCCGGGCAAATATTAAATGTAAATTAAAGAAAAATGAAACAACGTAGTTTAATCTTGCTGATGTTATCAGTTGCCGCTTTGGTATTTATAATCTCATGCGGAGCCGAATCAGATAAACGTAAAATTGAGAATACCATGCGTGAGTACGTGGAAAGTGGCCTCAATGAAGATGAGACATTCAACTTCGTGGGTCTCTCTAATCACCGTGATACTGTGTTTATGGGTGTCAATCGTCCATGTGTCGGTGTGATATACACCATAGCCAACAGTTCTTCTGGTGAAAAGACCAGGCATTATGCGGATGTAATCTTTTCCGAAGATTATGGTAAGGCAATATCTGTAAAAGAACTTGACTTTGATCCCATTGATACGGTAAAGGACAAAGTCAAAGGAGAATTAAAGTCTAAAATCCGTGAAAAACTTATAAACTAAGCCAACCCCTCTTTAAGGGTAACGAACATTCAGTGAATATGAAATTTTTACATATATCAATTGTTTTGTTGCAGAGTGCTTTTGTAACAGTCGCACAAGAACCGGCGGATACAGTAGCAACGCAACAGTTGCGGGAAATTGTAATTCAAGCTCCTAAGGTGATACACAAGGCTGATATGGATATCTATCATCCTTCTAAAAGTGCGGTGGACAATGCAAAAAATGGAGTGCAGCTACTTTCCAATCTTATGATCCCATCACTTTCGGTGAGCGATGCTCTCGGTACCGTCACTTCTGCCGGGCAATCCGTACAGGTACGCATCAATGGACGTGTTGCCTCGGTGGATCAGGTGCGGAATCTTCTACCGTCATCCATCAAACGTGTTGAATGGATAGAGAATCCAGGACTTAGGTATAATGGAGCTAATACCGTACTCAATTTCATAGTTGCCAACCCCACTGTAGGTGGTTCGTTGATGCTCTATGCCACACAAGCTCTGAATATGGCATGGGGTCAATACAATCCAAGTGTAAAATTCAACTTCGAACATTCGCAGATTGAAATAGGCGGAGGCTATAAGTTGACGGAAAATCTAAAGACTCACCGTGACTATAAGGAAACTTTTACCTATCCCGACGGAAGGCAACTGATTCGTGATGAGAGATCACTTGGAGGACGGATTGACAATTCCATAGGGAATGCGTGGGCTACTTACAACTATATCAAACCTGATACGACTGTGATTGTGGTGGATGTTCGGGGATTCTTCAAACCGACTAATAAAACTACATATTATGGCCTTATGTCCAATAATATTGAAGTGACAGATGTCTTGTTAACGGAGGTCAATGGTGATAAAGGCTCCCGTCCCGCTTTATCGGCCTATTGGGAGCAGCATTTATCCAAGCAACAGATGTTCGTGGTTGACTTCAAGACCCAATACTATATGGGCCGCACATTCTCTGACTATATCGAACAGATGCCTGAAACCTATGAATACCTTGCGAATATTCATACCGGTATCAAGGACCGTAACCAACTCTATGCCATAGAAGCCGATTATATCAAGAACTGGCGTAGTTCTCGTCTGACAGCGGGAGCATCCTATACAGCTAACCGCAACAAATCGATATATGAGAATCTTGGAGGCGCCGTGTTCCATCAGCGTCAGGACAGAGTTTATTTCTTCGCCGAGTATTTCCAGCGAGTCAATAAGTTTACTTTCACAGCTGGACTCGGTGCGCAGTACACCGAGTTTTTCTTCCGTGAGACAGGATTGGAAAGTCATTCATGGAATCTTCGTCCTCAGGCCGCAATTACTTATTCGTTGAATCAGAGAAATCAGTTCCGACTTAACTTCGAATCTTGGCAGTCCACCCCATCTCTGGCTGAAACCAATCCTACGGCGCAGCAGATTGATGGTTTTCAATGGCGGGTCGGTAATCCGGGAATCAAGACCTCAAACAGCTATATGCTGACATTGCGTTATAATTTTCAGATCCCGAGAGTCTACGGGCAGTTCGGGATGCGTGCCTATATGTCTCCCAATGCCATCACTCCCGTGCTGATGTGGGAAGACGAAAAACTTATAACAACCTACGAGAACAGCAGTGGCCTACAAAATATTTCACTTTTCTTAGCTCCTCAGATCGAGGTGGTTCCGGATTGGCTGACGGTAAGTGGCTACTTACAATGGCGTGCTGAGCGTATGCGCGGTACGGGGTATAATCTTACTAACGATGCCTGGAGTGGCAGTGCTTCAATGCAATTGCGACATTGGGGATTTACCCTCTCTGCACAATATACACGCGCCCAACGAGACCTGTGGGGAGAGAAGATATCATGGGGTGAAGACTTTAACTTTATCGACCTTACCTACAATTGGAAGCAATGGGCCTTCTCCGTAGGATGTTTGCTCCCGTTTGGAAGATATGACCAAGGTTCAGTATCTCTGAGTAAATGGAACACCAACGAACGTCATATGCGTACCGATTTTCGTATACCATACATTGGAATCAATTATAATCTACAGTGGGGACATCAGAAACGCAAGGCCAACAAACGTATCAACGTCGGCGGTGATACCGACCAGTCAACTGCCGGAGGTAGATAGTTTGGATAGGTACGGCAATACCGTCGTGCTTTTGTAAACAAGACTTAGAGCGCGTCTCTTAAAATCTCCTCTTTCATGCTTCAATTACATAACTCGTATTGAGGGGATGCTGAAAGAAAGTGAAGTGCAGAAATGGGCTGATGCCACTGAAAACAGAATTGGTAAAAAGGATAGGTTTTGTGTTCAATGACTCGGTAATAATGGCATCAATCGTCAACTGCCGTATCGAGAGCGTAAGTTTCGCTATCCACAATCCAGACAAACTCTGATGATCGAAATCTACACGACTCTGAAATAGAATAAAAACAGTTAATCATACAAATGAAGTACAGGCAGTCGATCTTGATGGTTGTCTGCCTGTATCTTTTCGAAGACAATCGGAGGCATATAGTTACATATAGTTTAAGCATGCATATATGAAGACATACAACCCCGGCAGCGATGTCGGGGTTGTATGTGATTTGTAATAATGGCTTGGCAAGAGTTTGTGTATTGTCGGGTTTATATCGGTGATTTTGATGATCACATTCCATCTCTCTTCAAGTTGAATCTCATTAAAGAGTTATTGTAATAGGAATGTTTGTGGTTTAATTAAATCATTTCAATTCCAAGTCATAGGACATGAAGCGCTTTCATAACGCTGATAGGCTCTTGGAGCAGTTGGGAGTTTAGAATTGCCAAACGGGATAGCTGAAAACCCTGGTCTCATTCCTCCTCTTATACCATACCGTTAATCCGATGGCCAAAAGAATGCTTAAGACACGAGCAATATTGGAGATAAGACCCCCGGCAGCTACTTCGGTACCCTCCATCGAGAATATGACCCAAGCACCATTCATTAGCATGTGTAGCCCGATAGGAACCCATAAATTGAAATTCCATTCCACATACATCCAACTGAAATACAAAGCACCTATAAACGTGACTCCAAAAGCGGCTAAAGCCGAAAGTGCATCATAACCTTGATAGAGATGTAATGAGCCAAAATATAGAGCCGGTAGGATTACAGCCCAGCTGAACCCAGTCTTGGCATATCTAAAAAGCAATCCGAACATAAAAGCGCGGCATATGAACTCTTCCTTAAAACCGGGAAGAATGCTTTTCTGCAAAAGCAAAGGAAATGTTAAATCAGAGTTTATTCCCCCGAAACACGGGAAGATTATATATAACGGGGCTACGCATAAAAGGGCTATTCCCAATCCTTTAATTATATTTTTATTCAGTCCGAGAAAAGAAAATATTTCTTTTGGCTTTATGACGAGGGCAGTTAATATGAGAACAGGGATTATGACAATTAAATCCCTGACAACTTTATTCAGCAGACTGCCTGATGTTATACCCAACAAGGATGTGATCTTCCATGCATTATTCCATAATAGCGCGATAATAACACTGGCTATGATAGAATAGAGTATCTTTGCAGATTTTGATTTAAGTTTAAGCATAAGACTATGAGTTAGTTTTCGACCGCAAAATTACTCATAATCTGATATCTGCGCAAGTTTATACATAGTAAATCCTTGCCGGATTCCGCATCAGACCCCAGGAAAAGAGAAAATGACTATCATTGAGCTGCTGAAGCAATCGCCACCGGGAGTATAATCCCTCCCGGTGGCGAATTTTTGATTTTGGTAATTTAACTCAACGACTTGTTGAGTTGAGTTCTTCAATGTTTATATGCGGAAATAACGCTTTCGTCTGTGCTTCATCAAGCATGACTGAACATGCTCCATTTTCAATTTTCATTTTTACAACAGGTGTTGACAACATTTGTCCGTTTACTATGATTGCAATTCTTTTTTCAAGATTATCACCGGTTATTTCAGCATATCTTGCGGTATCAGAGAGTGTGAATGGCATGGTTATCCCGTCATAATCAGGATAACGAAGTAGCTCGGAGATATGGACGGTTTCCTCCAAAAGACAAGGAGAGACCGTATCTATTACTCCTTCTCTTTCAGTTGTTGAGTAAACAGCGACAGATATGTCTTTGTCCACATTGACTTTAGCCGGCGTTTTTGCACTGCAGGCGATCGCAAGGATACCAATAAGACTTGCGGGTAGGAAAGAAGCGATTGAAATTCTTGGTCTCATATTTTTGAATTTTAGATTGATAACATTACAACTATTGCTGGGATATTATTGAAGATGTGCAGACCAACGCCCCACCAAAAACCAAGATTTACCCGGTAATAAGTTATTGCACATCCGGCAAAAAACGGCACGCTGATAACGCATAACATATAGGGGATAAGGGCATAATCATAATTAGAGAAAGCTATGAGATGGAGAAGTCCGAAGGCTATTGCTGTAACATAAATCGATGATTTGTAATATTTCTTTTTTTGTGAATTCCAGAAAGAATCAGTAGTGAAAAAATAGATTGAGGAAAACAATGCGACTATTGCGAATACACAAATAGAAACAATGGCGATAGAATGGGAATATAGATGTTGCCAAAGGATGTACGCAGGTATGGAGGATGCCGCCAATGCCACTTGCGATCTTTTGAAAGATAACCCAAGACGGAATATGCATTCTTCCAGTAATGGCGCGGCAATACTGACAGTCATCAATACATAAATAGACGATCCAATTTTCTTTGCAGTTTCAGGATTACCTATGAAGCTTGTCTGCGATTCCGGGTCGATACCACAAGTCTTATAGATGGCGACACATGCGATAATCAGAAGCATCGCGACAATCCGACTAATCAGCCAGAACAACAAACCATATCCCACAACCCATTTCTTAGAATGGATCCGGAAGTCGTCCGTACGCGAAAGAATGAATTTCATGGTTCTTTCTCCCAATTTACAAGGTTGTTAATTTGTTTGATATTATTCCTATACCACAGGTATTCAAGAGTAAATGCCAATATTGTTATGCCCCATGTAAAGAACATTCTCCATGTATGGATGAATAACGGATTTAGGGAGAGCCATATCAAAAGTGGAATTAAAACTACAGATATCGCAAGCTCCATATTGCGGTATAGTTTTTTAATCGATACAACGACGTTCAGAATCTCATTGTTTGGGTTCTCCCATAGATTAATCGCCCTAATGGAGCGGTAAATTCGGATACCATACAGATTAGTAACGATAATGGTTGCACAAAACACCGTAAGCCACCAATAAGGAAACTTCATAGGCGACCAAAGTGGACTTAAAGCCATAAGGATAAGACAAATCATAGTAATTATCCCTTCCCAGATGGCTCTTCTTAATAATCTTGATTTTATGTCATTTCTTTTTGTAAGGAATCCCTTTGCCATATCCTCACTTATCTGCGAGTCAATATGAGGCCTAACAGACTTCCAGGTTGTTCTTAAATCTTCAAGCTCCATAATTAAACCTCCTTTCTTGATGATATTTTCTCCTTAATGCGAAATAGACGTGATGCGACAGTATTCCTTGGAATACCCATATTTGAGGCGATTTCTTCATAACTAAGCTCATCAAGCCACATTAATATCAAGGCTTTTTCCATAGGATTGAGTTGTGCAATTATAGCGTAAAGCCATTCTAACTTTTCCCTCAATGCTTTATCGTTTTCTTCCTGAAAATGAACAGAAGGAATTTGATCAAAAGAGACTGTTTTGACTTTTGGTGTAAACTTCTTTAAGGAAAACAGACAAGTGTTGATACATACCTTATACACCCATGTCGTTTCAGAACTCTCCTGTCGGAAATTACGATACCCTTTGAAAAGCGAAATCAAGACCTCCTGCCGTAGGTCCTCAAATGGCACTTCGCCCGTAGCATAAAAGAAGCATACACTGAAAATTATCTTTTCATGTCGTCCGACCATTGCGGTGAAAGATTTATTGTAGTCAGAATTATTCATCATCCGTTTCTCTTTACAAAGTTAGTTGCCATTTAATGAGAATAGTTCCCTCCTCTGGTGAAAAATAAGAAAAAGAATCGAATTATATGTAATAGACTGATAGCACATAGATAAAAATCTTGATATTTCACATCTATGTGAAAATATTGTCGTATATTTGCGTTGTAATTATAGGGACTATATATGAGTGAAGTAGAATTGGTTTTAGTCAACGATACAGACAAGTGTACCATTTACACTATTCAGTTCTCGGAAGAATCCGAGACTGAATATGAGCGTTTTTATTCCAAATTCATTGAAGACGCTCAATTAAATATGGATTTATTGCGCATAGTGCAAATTTTAGATAAGATTGCCGATGAAGGAGCATTGGAACGTTTTTTCCGTCCCGAGGGCAAGATGCGTGATTCTGTGGTGGCTCTTCCTGTGCTTCGTTCAAAACTCCGTCTATACTGTCTGCGTCTCTCCGACAGGATTCTCGTTCTCGGCAACGGAGGTGTCAAAAACTCGCGGACATATGAGGAAGATAATTCGTTGCGTGGGTATGTTCTGACATTACAGAAATTTGAAGAACTGTTGAAGGAGGGGCAACGCGACGGAACCGTAACAGTAACATCCAAGACAATAGAGACCGATAAAACATTTAAGCTATGAAGGATATTAGAAACAGATACCGGGAAATGGTCAGACAGGTACCACCTGAAATAAAGGAAGAAATCAACCTGTCTTTCGCTATATCCAATAAAATCAATGCCCTTATGCAGGAGCGCGGACTTTCAAAGAAGCAGTTTGCCGACCAGATAGGTAAACGTCCGAGTGAGATAACCCGATGGCTGAGTGGACAACATAATTTTACGGTCTCCACACTTGCCATGTTGTCGGAATTTTTCGGCAAATCAATAATATCAGTCTGAATCATGGCCAACTTACTTTATGATTCCGTTATGTATTAGATTGATGCAAATATCATGTAAAACATATAAATGCCCAGTGACATTACCATACCGATATGAATGAGTCGGAAATATTCAACGACACCGAACGATCTCTAAACTGGATAAAATGGCAGAAAACTGTTGAAATGAAAAGGGATTGCATTATTATTTTTATCGCATTAATGGCGGCTACTGTATTGGCCTCCATTCCAACCCGTTATTATGTAGGAAAGATTGAAGTGCCGGAATCGTTTTGGAATCAGATGCCGGATAGCATTGATTACATTTCGAGTGAATTCAATTATGACACGCTGATTGTAAAAAGTAGAGAACTTCCGTTTACTCATTATATCGACACTGTTTCAATCCCCGGGAACTATGTGCTATCTATGCGGCCTCAGGAGGTGGTTGCTGAGTTGGAACATGCATTTTCAGTAGTTAATAGAAATCACCGGGAAAAGAGTTTATTGGTTTCAGTAGGAGAGTTGGCACCACAGATTCAGCTTTTGAGGTATAATGATAAAAGCTTTTCAGATAATATGATAATTCCTGGACATTGTTATTTGCTGTCATTCTGGGCTACATGGTGCGGTAATTGTCTGCAGGAATTACAACCGGAATACATTCCATCAATAGCAGAGAGGTTCAGTGACGATGTGTCTTTTCATTTTATTCCTGTTTGTATTGATGCCACAACTGATGATTTACACGATTTCTTTAGTGGTCAATCGGGTGGTAAATGGGAGTATCTATCAGAGATTACTTATTTGGATACAGACCGGAAGGCTAATGAAAAGTATGGAGAAAGTGGAGTTTTGCCTTTGAATGTAATAATCGGGAAAGATGGGAAGATTCTATATATTCATTCCGGTGTCATTAATGACGAAAAGGGGTTGTCTGCATTATATGAGGTCATAAAGTCTGGCCTTTAATAGATAGTCTCCCTGACCCACAGTTTCATAATATATTCCCTGTTGAGCCGACTGGGTATGTATGCCTGAGGAACTTTTGTCTAAAATACGGAGCCTTCGAAATAAAAATTGTGTTCGCAATGCAGTGTTTTGCATTTTTGGTATTGTCTGTCTCCTTTTAGCGATAACATCCGTTTGGTGCGCAATGAATCGTCAGGTCCCATGTTCAAGGATGTGGTCTCCGAAGATGAGTTTGCACGCATTACACAATCCATGAACTCCGGTGAGGAAGTCTGCTATACGCTTATTCTTGCCAATGTTAATAAAAAGGGACTTCAAAAGGTGGAATTTACTATAAAAAAGCGTTAACTGTTACAAACTTATTCCACTTCGTCCTCTATCCATCTTCCTGTCATATCGGCCTCCCGCAACATCGCCAACCTCATTGAGTGTATGGCGATGTTTTATTTTATCAAAGAGTTAGTGGGTAGGCGGGTTTTTATGCGTGATTTTGATGATGTTTGCCCGAAAAATGCTAATTTTGCAGTAAATTAAAACGTTTGTCCGCGAAAGCCGCATTCTTGTGTCTTCAGCGGACATAAAAAGCCTGTTCACAAATAATCAACCTCTTTATCATGAAAGGATCAGTAAAATATATCACAAGATGCTGTCTTCTCGCGTTGATGGCCGTATTGGGCCTCGTTGCGGAAGCGGCGGGAGGAATAACGACACTGGGCTCTGACCTGTCGAAAAAATCTTTCGGCAAGTACTGGAGGATAGAGTCTGAAAGCAATGACTACAAGGTGAGGTTTCTTGGCGACACCGTGGAGATCACGGCTCCCGAAGGACTCACTCTCTGGCGCAACCAATTGCTCAAAGCTCCACTCACGATTGAGTATGACGCCATGGTTGTCGTAGAGAACGACAACGACCGTCTCAGCGACCTCAACTGTTTCTGGATGGCAAGCGACCCCTCGTCGCCGGGTAATTTCTGGAAAAACTCCAAGGGCCGCGGTAAATTCCTCAACTGCTATGGTATGCAGCTCTATTACCTCGGATATGGGGGCAACAGCAATTCCACAACCCGTTTCCGCCGATATACCGGTGATGTCCGCGGTATCGACGAGGCAGCATACCGTCCCTCCATCCTGACGGAATATACCGACAAGGCCCATCTGCTTGAAGCCAACAAATGGTATCATGTGAAGATAACAAGCGACGGTTTCCGAACCCAGTATTTCATCGATGGAGAGCGACTCGTGGACTATCGCGACCCTCAGGGACTTAAAGAGGGATATTTCGGATTCAGGACAACGAAATCACGCACCCGTTTTGCCAATTTCAAATGCGTTGAGACCAATGTGGCGCAGATGCCTGTTCCTCTCCATTGGATAGGGGCAACTCCTGTAGGCGACAAACCTGTGACTTTCGGCGTACCCTTCGACGAGAAGACGCTCATGCCCACAGGACGCATGGCCCTGATGTCAAGCACCCGGGGATTCATCGAGTCTGACCAGTGGCCCATGGCCTTCTGGCCCGACGGATCAGTGAAATGGCTCGGGGTCGCGGCTACAGTACCTGCCGACGCGGGTACGCTGACTCTCGATCCAATATCCGGCAAGCGTAAGAACAATGCCGGGAAAAAGAATATAACTGTAGGCCGGACAACAAATGGATTAAGGATTGCCACGGGAAATACCGTGACATATATCTCCGGTGGTGGTGAAAACCTTATCGACAGTATTGTGGAAGACGGGAAACGTGTGGCGGTCGACGCAAGGCTCATCGCGACAACCGTTTCTCAGCCCTACAACGAGGGGGTTGCGTCGCAGACCTTCAAGTCATATACGGGACGCATCGATTCGGTAGCCGTCGAGAAGGAGGGTGCCAACCGCGTTTGCGTGCGCCTCTCCGGTAAGTATCACGACGCGAATGGAACACGTGCGTGGCTCCCTTTCACTGTGAGGCTGTACTTCTTCGGCAATACTTCGGAGATGCGCATGACCCACACCTTCATCTATGACGGCGACCAGAATAAGGATTTCATAAATAGTCTCGGAGTGCGCTTCGGAGTGCCGATGCGCGGCGAGCTCTACAACCGTCATGTGGCTTTCTCCTGTGCCGGCGGCGGAGTCTGGAGTGAACCCGTGCAGCCGCTTGTGGGGCGTCGCGTCGTAGCCCTGGAGGGAGATACGGCGAAAGAATCCGTGCAAGCGCGGCAGATGGCCGGGGTCATGCTTCCCCCACCGGAGGGGTTCACGGAGAAAAGCCGCAAGCATCTCAATAATTGGGCTTCCTGGATCAGATACCGTCTCTCGCAGCTCTCTCCTGATGCTTTCTCCATACGCAAGCGCGCCCATGACGACAATTCGTGGGTAGGCACTTTCTCCGGCACGCGGAGCGCCGGATTTGTTTTCGCCGGCGATGTGACCGGAGGATTGGCCGTAGGCCTGGAGGATTTCTGGCAGGCATATCCCTCCACTCTTGAGGTGACCGACGCCACTGCCGCCACAGCCTCGCTGACCGTCTGGCTGTGGAGCCCGGAGAGCGAGCCCATGGATCTGCGTCACTACGACAACAAGGCGCACGATCTTGATTCGAGCTATGAGGATGTGCAGGAAGGCATGAGCGATCCATATGGCATTGCCCGCACATCAACGCTTGTCATTGTCCCCTCAGAGGGCTACAGAGGCAAGGAGCATTTCGCGGATATGGCCGCCGACTTCGTGTCGGGGGGTGTGTTGATGCCCTCCCCTCAGTATCTCCACGACCGCCGTGCGTTTGGCGTATGGTCGCTACCCGACAGATCTAACGATAAGAGAGCCGCCGTGGAGCAACGCCTCACCGACTACATGGATTTTTACGCCGACGCTATAGAGAGCAGCAAATGGTATGGCTTCTGGAACTACGGCGACGTGATGCATGCCTACGACCATAACCGCCACGACTGGATGTATGACGTGGGAGGATATGCCTGGGATAACACGGAACTTGCCTCGCCGATGTGGCTTTGGTATAATTTCCTGCGCAACGGCGATGAACGCTCATGGCGCATGGCCAAGGCCATGACGCGCCACAACGGCGATGTCGACGTCTATCATATCGGCCCCAACGCCGGACTCGGATCCCGCCATAATGTCAGCCATTGGGGATGCGGCGCCAAAGAGGGCCGTATCAGCCAGGCCGCCTGGAATCGTTTCCTCTATTATCTCGCGGCCGATGATCGCGCGGGCGATCTCATGACAGAGGTGAAAGACGCCGATCAGATGCTTTATACGCTCGACCCCATGCGTCTGGCTCAGCCGCGCGGGGAATACCCGTGCACAGCGCCGGCACGTCTGCGCTTCGGGCCTGACTGGCTGTCGTATGCAGGCAACTGGATGACTGAGTGGGAGCGAACGGGCAACACCGACTACCGCGACAAGATCATAACCGGAATGGAGAGCATTGTCGCTCTTCCGGGTCAGCTCTTCCAGGGGCCGCTCGCCCTCGGATATGATCCTGCCACAGGTGTGATCAATACGGAGGCCGACACCACCTTGCGTACTACCAACCATCTGATGACCATCATGGGTGGTTTCGAGATCAACAACGAGATGATGAGGATGACAGATGTGCCGGGATGGGAGGCTGCCTGGCGCGACCATGCCGACCGCTACAAGGAGATGGCGCAGAAGATAAACCGCAACAAGTTCCGCGTGTCGCGCCTCGCGGCATACGCGGCCTTCATGAATGGTGACAGGGATAAGGCTGCCGCCGCATGGCATGACCTGCTCACCCGCAAGGAGCATCAGGTGGCCGAGCCGTTCAGGAAATACACTGTCGAGGCGCCGGTGGTGCCCGCTCCTAAGATGGAGATATTCCCGATAAGCACCAATGATGCCGCGCTCTGGAGTCTTGACGCGATCTACATGCAGGAGGTAATCCCGCAATGAAAGTCTTCCTGCCGGATAGGAGGATAATCGTCCTTAAATGCAGCGCCCCGGGTCATAAACCCGGGGCGCTGTGCGTTACGTCTTGACTATGTCTGGCTTTGCCTCAATTATCCGAGAGCGGCAAGCAAGTCGGCGACTATGAATGTCGAGCCTCCGATAAAGAGAATATCATCGGGCGAGGATGCCTTGAGCGCGGCATCATAAGCATCCTTCACGCATGGATAGACTGTGCCGTCGAGCCCTGCTTCTATAAACCTTCCCTTCAGTTTCTCTCCCGGAAGAGCCCTCGGAATCTGAGCGTTGGTTATATAGTATTCCGCATCTGCGGGCAGAAGCGGGAGGATCTTGTCGATGGCCTTGTCGGCCACAAACCCGATCACGATCCTGAGTCTTGAGCCGTGACGACTGTCGCGCAGACGTCTGAGCTGGCCCATATTGTAGGTGATCCCGGCAATGTTATGACCTGTGTCTGCTATTGTCAGGGGACTGTGTGAGAGTACTGCCCATCGTCCTTTCAGGCCGGTGAGCCGTTCCACATTGGCGATCCCTTCCCTCACTGAACTGTCGGAAACCTCGATGCCGCATTCCCGCATCGTGTCAACGGCATGGAGCACAGTCTCCAGATTCCTTTTCTGATAGTCGCCGGCCAGAGGAGAAGAGTACGATCCTTCAGCAGATGTGCATCTCCATCCACCTTCCGGATCTTCCGATATGGACAGGAGCCTCGGCGTGTCTTCCGCGAAGACCACATGGCATCCTACTTCCCGGCTTCTTTTCTCAAACACTTCCCGGATTTCTCCTTCCGCCTCTCCGACCACGGCCGGAATGCCGGACTTCATGATCCCGGCCTTCTCCACTGCGATCTTCGGGAGGGTGTCGCCAAGAAACTGCGTGTGATCGTTGGAGATGTTCGTTATCACGCACATTTCCGGGGTGATGATATTGGTGGAGTCAAGCCTTCCTCCCATGCCTACTTCTATGACGGCATAGTCCACATTCTCTTCGGCAAACCAGTTGAAGGCCATCATCATCGTCAGCTCGAAAAATGAGGGATGTCCCTCATAGTCGCAGCCTTTCCATTTCTCGACAAACTTCACGACTTTCTCGCGGGGTATCATCTCCCCGTCAACCCTCATGCGCTCGCGGAAATCCACGAGATGAGGTGATGTGTAGAGACCAACCTTGTATCCCTGGGCTTGCAGGATGGCTGCGAGCATATGTGATGTGCTCCCTTTGCCGTTTGTCCCTCCCACATGGATAGATTTGAAACGTCGGTGGGGATGGTCGAAATACGTGTCTATCGCGAGGCTTGTGTCAAGTCCCGGTTTGTA
This sequence comes from uncultured Muribaculaceae bacterium, assembly GCA_910588245.1. GTDB lineage: Bacteria > Bacteroidota > Bacteroidia > Bacteroidales > Muribaculaceae > Lepagella. The sequence goes on from CAJUQP010000002.1 coordinate 164,100, forward strand.
GGCTGCCGCTCCCACGCGTGAGAACATGGGGAGCTGGCTGAACAGGAAGTCGAGCGCTTCCTGATATCTGTCGGTTGTTTTCTCAGATTCCATATATGATATAGCCGGCCGCGCCGGCTGCTATTATGATCCAGATAGGATGGAGTTTTATGGTTTTCTTCCCGAGCCGTATAGGAAAATAGACAAGGCAGAATGCGGCCACGCATATGGCGATATTGGTCCAGAGCTGCCATTTTATTCCGTTGGGATTGAAGTTTGCCGCGTTCATGAGCATGATCGCGGCAGAAGCTATGAGCCCTACCACCACAGGACGGAGGCCGGAGAATATGGCCTTTATAGCCCCGCTCTCGCTGTGTTGCCTTATGAAATGTGAGCTGTAGAGCACGAGGAAGAAACTCGGCACAGTCACCGCGAGTGTGGCCAGGCATGATCCGAGAAGTCCCCACACAATTCCCTGCAATGCGGGATTTACGCTTCCCGGAGCCACGAATCCTATGTAGGTGGCTGAATTGATGCCTATGGGCCCCGGCGTCATCTGCGAGATGGCGACGATGTCGGTAAACATTGTCTCTGATATCCATCCGGGCTCAACCACGGCTTTCTGCACAAGCGAGAGCATGGCGTAGCCTCCGCCGAAGCCGAATATTCCAATCTTGAGATAGGCCCATATCAGTTGTATGTAGATCTGCATTTGTTTGTGAGGTTATGATTGGCGATTCTTGTGTGTTTTTTTATCGTTTTTATGCTTCGGATACCACCAGAAAAAGAATCCTCCGATAGCGCCCAGCACGATATACAGGATAGGGGAGGATACCGTGCCCATGTCGAGCGATATCATCAACGCTACAACGAAGGGAATCCATACTGTCCGCAATTTCAGCTTGGCTGCTTTGGCTGAGGATATGACCGGGGCGACGATAAGCGCCACTACAGCCGGACGGATACCCATGAAAATTGAAGATATGGTGTGGTTGTTCTTGATGGTGTCAGGAGTGAGGAATATGGCGATCGCCAGGATTATCAGGAAAGAGGGGAGTATCGTGCCCAACGATGCCACTACGCTCCCTTTCCCGCCTCTGATCTTGTCGCCGATGGCTGTCGCTATGTTCACAGCCAGAATTCCCGGTAGCGACTGGGAGATTGCTAAAAGGTCAAGAAAATCTTCACGCTCTATCCAGTGGTGTTTGTCGACGATCTCCCTCTCTATGATGGAGATCATGGCCCACCCTCCCCCGAAGGTAAATACGCCGATCTTGAAGAATGTCGAGAAGAGCGCCCAATATGAATCGCCGGATGGTGAATGAGTGTTGATATCGGTTTCCTTTGTCATGACAAAAATTTAGAAGTTTGTTTAAAAGCAACGTAAATTATGGGTCGCAGTCCTGTCTATGGTTCGTTTCACAGCAGGGCTGCGTCATGACATCGGTCATGACGCAGCCCGCGGATTTTGAGAGATCAGTATTTGTGTGATGTGCTCTCCAGTTCATGCGGTGAGAGCTTCTGGCGGTCCATCGAATGCCATACATACCATATGTAGGCGAGCACGAAGGGTATCACAAGCGATACGTAGCTCATGGTCTTGAGCGTGAACTCTGAGGAGGAGGAGTTGCGGATTGTAAGCGATGAGGCCGGATCGGTCAGCGACGGATAGAATGCCGTGTCGTTGAATCCTGCCGCGAAAAAGAGCGACACGACGGCCAGGAATGTCCCGAGTCCGGTGAACCAGATTCCCTTGTTCCATTTCTCTTTGGAGAGGCAGGTGCGCAGAAGCCCGTAGAGCACGAGCACTACGCCGAGAAGCAGAATCAGGAGGTTCCACCACATATCGATGTAGTTGTGGAAATACTTGAACGGGGTCACGGTGATTTCCTGGGTATAGGCGGGACCTGAAACTACTGTATAGCCTGTGGTGGTGAGCACCATGGCGAGAAACCACAGGAAGAACACTACGAAGATGCCGCCGTTGATAAGCGCGCGGTTCTTGAGCTGCCCAAGAAAGTTGTAGTCGCCTACGATGTTGTTGATCATATAGAGCGACGCCTGCATACGTGCCAGGAAGAGCACTGCCACACCAAGCACAAGGTTTTTCCAGTTGAAGATTGCCTCGAAGCCGTGGGAAGGTGCCCATTTGGAGATCACAGGCGAGCCTGTGTCGAGCAGGCTGCCGCGCTGCACGCTGAAATCAGCGCCGAAGAAGAACATCGACACCGCCACACCGAGCAGTATGCACCCTACGCAGCCATTGAGGAAAAGGAAGAAATCGTAGGTGCCGGTGCCATAGATATTGCCCGACTTCCCTCGGTATTCATAGCTTACGGCCTGCACGATGAAACTGAAAAGAATGATGGTCCAGAGCCAGTAGGCTCCTCCGAAACTTGTGGAGTAGAACAGTGGGAAGGAGGCGAAGAATGCGCCTCCGAAAACCACGAGTGTGGTGAACGTGAGCTCCCATTTCCTTCCCATGGAGTTGACTATGAGTTCACGGCGCTCCCGGGAGTGAGTGCCGAGCAGCATTGACTGTCCGCCCTGCACAAAAAGCAGGAACACCAGTATTCCTCCGAGTACCGAGATCAGTACCCACCAGTAGTTTTGAAGATATTCAAGAGTCATGGCTTAATGTGCGTTATCGGTTTCAAGATTCAAATACGATTTTTTGCTTATCTGACGGAGCATTATGCTGACTTCCGCCACGAGGAGCACCGTGAAGATACCGGCAAACATCCAGAAAGTAGTGATTACCGACGATGAGGATATCTCCGATATCGCAGCTTTTGTGGGAAGCAGATCCTGCACTGTCCAGGGCTGGCGTCCGACCTCGGCCACAACCCATCCGGCTTCGGAGCATACCCACATGAAAGGCACCGAGAGCATGGCTACCCATTGCATCCATCTGTGGCGGGCGAACCAGTCTCCTTTATAAACCGCGAGCAACGCCACCAGGAAATAAAGCAGGAAATATGTCCCGAGGCCGACCATCACGCGGAATGAATAGAATGTCACACCCACCGGCGGGATGGCTTCGTCGACAGAATCGAAGTATCCGTAGCCGAAATATGGATAGTATTCGCGAAGTTCCTTCTCAGCCTCACGCATCCCGGCCTCGTCGCGGCTGGTGCGCGCCAGGTCATATCTGCGGAGTGCCTCATGAGAGAGCTTGCCGAGCTTTATTCTTTCAGCATAGCCTACGGTGTTGATTGTGTCGCCCTTCTCGTTGACATCGATGCCCTTCACAATGTCAGTGATTCCCTGCACATAGGCATTGGGGTCATGTTTGGCGAGAATCGACAGTCCATAGGGGATGGATATGTCGAGGAGATATGGCTTTTCATCGTTGTCCCATCTCTTGTCGGGGTTCACGATGCCGACTGCGCATATTGCCTGTGACTTGCTGCCGTTGTAAAGGCCTTCCATGGCGGCGAGTTTCATTGGCTGGGTCTTGGTGACCTCTACCGCTGATCCGTCGCCGGTATACATTGTCAGGAGCAGGCCGATCAGTCCGATCCATGCCCCGACTTTTATAGAGCGTGTGGCGAAGGCTGTGTTGCGTTTCTTATAAAAGAACCATGCGCTGACTCCTACTACAAACACGCCGGCGAGAGCCCAGCCTGAGAACACGGAATGGAGGAACTTGAAGATGGCCGTGCCGGAGAAAAGAGCCCAGAAATTGTCCATCACGTTTCTCATTTGTGCGGGGTCAAACTCCATGCCGACAGGATTCTGCATCCATGCGTTGGCCACGAGGATCCAGAGCGCTGAGATGGAGGCGCCGATGGCGGTGAGCCATGTTGCCGCCAGATGGAATCCGGGGCTTACTTTTCCCCAGCCGAAGAACATTACGGCCACGAACGTTGCTTCCATGAAGAAAGCCAGAAGTCCCTCAATGGCAAGTGGCGCTCCGAAGATATCACCTACAAACCATGAGTAGTTGCTCCAGTTCGTACCGAATTCAAACTCGAGGATGATGCCCGTGGCTACTCCGATAGCGAAGTTTATGCCGAAAAGGGTCATCCAGAATTTCGTGGCGGCGAGCCATTTCTCAGATTTTGTTTTCAGATAGAGGCTTTCCATGACAGCCACTATCACCGACAGGCCTAAGGTCAGCGGCACAAACAGCCAATGATAAATGGCTGTAAGCGCGAATTGCCATCGCGACCAGTCGACAACGGTCATTAAATCATCCATTATTTTAGTTTAAGGTTTAGTGTTCTGAATGGAGGGAAGAAAGGTTATAGCGGATTTTGCTTTGTTTGTCTTCGGCTCGCCATGTGTATTTCAGGGGAGTGGGAAACATATGGCAGCCTGCGGGGAGGAAGTGGATCGCGGGGAGATATATTTGGGGAGGGATCATTTGCGCAGGAGCTCGTTGCGGACATGAGCCGCGCGTTGCTCGTCATTGTCGAAATCGCGCTGCAGGAGGTTTGGAAAAAACAACAGCTTCATCACCACGAAGAAGATGAACAGTTTGATCAGGATGATCAGCCACAAGGTTTTCCCGACGGTCATCCTGCGGAAACCGTCGTAGTAGAACAGCCATACGCTGCGGGCTGCTGAGCTCATTGATGCGGCTATGCCGCGCATAGGTTGAAACATGCGCAAATTTAAACAAAAATAACCAATAGGCAAGCATCGCTGCCATTTTTTTGTGGAATCTCTTTTTAAGAAACAACCCCGGGTAAAAAAGTTCTGACAAAACTATCGGTTTTTGCATATGATTTGTAAAAAATCACTATCTTTGCAAATGCTTTTCCCTCTGTTTGGAAGAAGCAGGTAAGAAAGATTATCCCTAACACAACGTCAAGTTCAGATACAATATGGCATTATGGTTTGAATGCAAAGTGCGTTACGACAAGATGATGGAGAACGGCACTGTAAAGAAAGTCAACGAGCCCTATCTTGTCGACGCCCTGACCTTTACCGAGGCCGAGGCGCGCATAATCGAGGAGATGACCCCCTTCATAAGCGGGGAATTCTCTATATCGGCTGTAAAGAAAACCAAGATCTCGGAGATCTTTTTCGATGATTCGGCCGACAAATATTATATGGTGAAGGTGAATTTCATCACTCTCGACGAGAAAAGCGGAGTGGAAAAGAAATCCGCTTCGTTTATCCTTACCCAGGCAAGTGATCTTGAGGGGGCGCTCGCGCGCTTCAAGGAGGGTATGAAAGGCACGATGGCCGACTACGATATCGCCTCGATCGCTGAGACTCCCCTGATGGACGTATACCCTCTCGACCTTTCCGGCGATAAGAAACCTGAAACCCCTGAAACTCAGGCGTAATATGGGCATTGCTGAAAATCTCGGGAAAATATTGTCGGAAATACCTTCCGGCGTGCGTCTTGTGGCCGTATCGAAATTCCATCCTGCCGAGGCTGTCATGGAAGCCTATGATGCCGGACAGCGTATATTCGGTGAGAGCAGGGTGCAGGAGCTCCTCGCCAAGGAACCGGTACTTCCGGCAGACATCCAGTGGCATTTCATCGGGCATCTGCAGACCAACAAAGTGCGTCAGCTCGTCGGGCATGCGTCTTTGATAGAGAGTGTCGACTCTGAACGTCTGCTGGATCTTATCGACAAGGAGTCGGAGAAGGCAGGCGTAGTGAGCCGGGTGCTGATGCAGGTGCATGTGGCCCGTGAGGAGACGAAGTTCGGTTTTTACCCCGAGGAACTTCTCGAATATTTCAGCTCACGCCGGTTCGAGAATCTGAAAGCCACCCATATCTGCGGAATAATGGGGATGGCTTCAAATACCGACGACATCACGCGGGTAAGGGCCGATTTCAAGGCCATAGCCGATGTTTTCCACGCGGTGGCCGATGACGGTGATCTCGGACTGCGTGGCTTTGATATCCTATCCATGGGTATGAGCGGAGACTGGCGCATAGCCGTGGAGGAGGACGCTAATCTCATAAGAATAGGAACAGCTATCTTCGGACAACGCGACTACTGAAAGCGGCCGCAGGCGCCACAGGTTGCCTCTCCGTGCCGGAATGAATATGCGAATCTAATATCTATAACAATAACGACTTTAAAATCAGCGATTATGACACAATCAACCCAAAAAAAACCTGTAGTCGCGATCATCACGATGTTCTTTATCTTCGCGATGATTTCATTCGTGACCAACATGGCGGCTCCTTTCGGCAACATCTGGGGCTTCAGGTATGCCTGGGCAGGAATGGCCGGCAACCTCATGAACTTCACCGCCTATCTCTTCATGGGCATCCCAGCGGGCAACATGCTCATCAAGTACGGTTATAAGAAGACCACCCTTATAGCCCTGGCAGTCGGCGCTATAGGCCTCGGCATACAGCTCCTTTCGAGCATCGTCGGCGACAACGTCATCGTGATCGGCGGCGAAAATCCCACCACGCTCAACCTCTTCATCTATCTTCTTGGCGCTCTTGTCTGCGGTGTCTGCGTATGTATGCTCAATACTGTGGTCAATCCCATGCTTAACCTTCTCGGAGGCGGCGGCAACAAGGGTAACCAGCTTATCCAGACCGGCGGCGCGCTCAACTCCCTTTCCGGAACTTTGACCCCGATGTTTGTCGGCGTTCTTGTCGGCACTCTTACCAAGGAGACGACCATGGCTTCCGTGGCTCCCCTCGTGTGGACAGGCATTGTGATCTTCGTGCTTGCGTTCATAATCATCTCTTTCGTGAAGATCCAGGAGCCTCAGGCCAACCTGAGCAACGTGAAATACGAGCATAGCCCTCTGGCTTTCCGCCACTGTCTGCTCGGAGTCATCGCGATCTTCTTCTATGTAGGTGTCGAGATCGGTATCCCCGGCGAGCTCAACGCATGGATCAGCCGTGAGAACTTCGAAGGTGCCGCAGCCGTAGCAGGCTCTCTCGCCGCCCTTTACTGGCTCATGATGCTTATCGGCCGTTTCCTCAGCTCTATCATCAGTGGAAAGGTGTCGACACGCCTGCAGCTTCTTGTCGCTTCGTCGGTAGCCCTTATACTTCTGCTCATAGCTATCTTCCTGCCAGAAAGTATCACCTTCAAGTCGCCTGAGATCCAGGCTCTCAACATCTATAGCGGCGAGGTGCCCATGAAGTGTCTGTTCCTTTTCCTCTGCGGTCTGTGCACATCGGTGATGTGGGGTGGCATTTTCAACCTCGCCACAGAGGGTCTCGGCAAATACACGGCCAAGGCTTCCGGTCTTTTCATGACCATGGTTGTCGGTGGTGGTATCATGCCGTTCATCCAGGACTGGATTGGCCGTACCGTAGGTTATGTGTCGAGCTACTGGCTTGTATTCGCTATGGTTGCCTACATCTTCTATTATGCCCTCATCGGTTCGAAGAACGTCAACAAAGACATTCCTGTCGATATTGAGGAGGAGATGGAAGAGGAACTCGTCTGAGACTTCTCTGTTCTTTAAAAGATATCCAAAGAGTTTTAGAAGCCGCGCGTCCGTATTGGATGCGCGGCTTTTTCGTTAAAAAATATGTTTTGTTCCGTTTTCGGTGTTTTTGCGGTAATTTTGGTATGGATTTCTGTGTTTTGGATTATGAATTGTGGCCGGAATGAATTAAATTTGCAGTTGAAAGAGTCCCGTTTGCGGTTTGTCGGCGCGTGCGTCAGGCCGGGAGGGAATCTGATCTAACCTATAAACATCTAATTTCAGAATGCTGAAGAAAATCAGAGTCATCCTGGCAGTGATAAGCATAGTGCTCGTCACTCTGTGTTTTGTAGATTTCACGGGTTTGGCCGACAAGTGGTTCGGATGGACGGTGAAGATACAGTTCCTCCCTGCGTTGCTCGCGCTTAATCTGGTTGTGTTAGCCTCCCTTGTGGTTCTCACCCTCCTGCTCGGACGCATATACTGCTCCGTGATCTGCCCTCTGGGCATCATGCAGGATATATTCGGCTGGTTGGGTAAGAAACGGAAAAAATACCGCTACAGCTGGTCGCCGGCGAAGAATGTGCTTAGAATCGTGTTTCTCTGCATTATGGCGGTGGCGGTTTTCCTTGGCATCGGGGTGGTGGTATCCCTTCTCGCTCCATACAGTGCCTATGGCAGGATATGTGCCAATCTCCTGGCCCCTGTCTGGGATGCGGCCAACAACGTGTTGGCCGGTATCGCCGAGAGCAACGGGAGCTACGCTTTCTATAAGGTGAATGTCGGGATTCAGAGCTGGATAGTTTTCGGTGTGGCGGTGGCCACTGTCGTGATCCTCGCTATTCTTGCCTGGCGCAACGGCAGAACCTATTGCAATACCGTCTGTCCTGTCGGCACGGTGCTTGGATTTCTGTCGCGATTCTCGCTCCTTTCCCCGGTGATCGACAAATCAAAATGCAATTCGTGCGGACTATGTTCGCGCAACTGCAAGGCATCATGTATCGACGGCAAAAACCATCGTATCGACTATTCACGCTGTGTGGCCTGTATGGACTGCATTGGCACCTGTGCCCATCATGCCATCAGTTACGGCCTGCGCTACCGCCATGAGGATGATAAGAATGTGAAAGCGGATGCCGCGCCTGTGTCAGGAAGTCGCCGCACATTTGTTATGACCGCCCTCGCCACTGCCGGAGCGGCCGCCCTCAGGGCCCAGGAAAAGAAAGTTGACGGAGGACTCGCCGTGATAGAGGATAAACAGATACCTGACCGCAAAGTCAAGATAGTGCCTCCGGGTGCGCTCAGCATAAAGAACCTCGCCGACCATTGCACGGCCTGCCAGTTGTGCATACAGGCGTGTCCCAACGATGTGCTCCGTCCCTCGACCGATCTTGAGAGACTTATGAAACCGGAGGCATCCTATGAGAATGGATATTGCCGTCCGGAATGCACGCGCTGTTCGGAGGTGTGTCCTACCGGTGCGATAATAAAGATCACTCCCGCCGACAAATCCGCCATACAGGTTGGTCATGCTGTATGGGTAAGGAAAAACTGCATACCCCTGACTGACGATGTGGAATGCGGCAACTGCGCGCGTCATTGTCCCACAGGCGCGATACAGATGATCAACTCAGTCGCGGGAGATGAAAGCTCGCGCAAGATTCCGGCGGTCAACACTGAGAAATGCATAGGTTGCGGCGCTTGCGAGAATCTATGCCCGGCACGTCCCTTCAGTGCCATATATGTCGAAGGACACCAAATTCACAGGACTATCTAAGAAGTTGTTTAAAAATGAACGTTAAATTATGGGCGGCAATTTTTTAGTTAAA
>CAJUQP010000003.1 GCA_910588245.1 uncultured Muribaculaceae bacterium
CCGCGACCCCGACCTTGGCAAGGTCGTGCTCTACCAACTGAGCTATTTTCGCGTTTTGCTTTGCTTTTTCAAGCTCGGGAAGCTCTCGTGTTTCCCTTTTTGCGCTGCAAAGTTACGGCGATTTTTTCATCCGTGCAAATATTTTTTTAACTTTTTTCAACCGCCTCCATTCATCAATACTTCATATTTTTGATTTACAACAAATTCGAATCGCAATTTTTTTTGAAAATTTTACGAGATATTTCCCTGCAATCAGCCTTGAAACATGAATAACTAATTTTTTAGTTAAAAAACTAACAAATTAGTTGTATAACTAAAAAATTAGTTTTACCTTTGCGTCATCAAATAAAAACACAAACCGCAAACGGCATAGCATTATGGACAAGAACAAGACACTTTCACCTAAAGAGGAGGAGATCATGAATTGCTTCTGGCATAACGGCCCCCTCTTCGTGCGAGAGATAGTGGATCTTCTCCCGGAACCACGCCCCCATTTCAACACCGTCTCCACATTCGTGAGGGGCCTCGAGACAAAAGGATGGCTTGAACACCGGCAGCTTGGAAATTCATTCCAATACATCCCGCTTGTGTCGATCAGCGAATACAGGGCAAGCACGTTGTCAAGAATGGTCGACCGTCTATTCGGCCGCAACTATCTCAGTTTCGTCTCCACCCTTGTAAAGGATGAGAAGATCTCTACCGACGAGCTCCGCGAACTGATCGACAAAGTAGAGAGCCACAATATTCAGGACAATCAATAAAAACAATGATTATGGGCGCATTCCTTATATATATGATAGAAGTGGCCGTGATCATGTCGGTGCTCTATCTCGGCTACAAATGGATGCTTGCCTCCGCCACCTTCCATTCATTCAACAGAATAATCCTCGCAGGCATCTACGCGGCATCCTTCCTCATACCATTTGCAGTGCCATTCCTCTCCTTCACCACCCAGACAGCAGCCGTCGAGATCGGCATGCCGGTGGCGGTGGCAGTCGCCGAGAGAATACCGGACTCTATGGAAACCGTCAGTCAGGTCGAGATACCATGGCGCACAATAGTCTACTCGATCTACATCATCGGTTTCGCAGTCGCGCTTACAGTAACTGCCATTTCAGCTGTAAAGGTCGCGCGCATCTTTCGGGTAAGCACTCCCCTTCCCGGCCATCCTGACGCGCGGCTTTCGACGATGGCATCATCGCCATTCAGCTGGGCGGGACTGATAGTCGTGACCGACTCAGACCTTGACGAGAACCTTGATATTGTGCTCGCCCACGAAAGAGAGCATCTGCGCCGCCGCCACTGGATAGATCTCGCCTTAGCGCAGATTGTGACACTGTTCCAATGGTTCTCCCCCGCCGCATGGCTCATGATGCGCGAACTTAAGGCCGTGCATGAATTTGAGGTCGACGATGAGATCTCAGCATCCGATCCCTACGCATATCAGATGATGTTAATAAAAAAGACCGCCGGCTCGAGTTTCCCGACCTTCGCCGACAGTCTGAATAGTCAACTTAAATTAAGAATAACTATGATGTTGTCAAAAAAATCCAAAGGAAGCCGGCGCATAGCCGCCGCCGCTCTCCTGCCTATGGCAGCCTTAGCCGCCCTGGCACTCAGTCAGCCCGCAGTGGCCGATGTGTTCTCAGTGATCAATCCTACGGTTTCCGACCGCGAAGTTAATGATTTTTCCTCTCCCTTGCAAATCGAGGAAGCAAAGACAGTAGATGGAGATCGTGCTAACACTTCTGATGTGTCTACAAATGATGTTGAGAAATCGGTTCCTTCCGCTACAGAAACCGAAGACACTGTTGCAGAAATGAATGAGGACATACCTGAACCACAGAAAAAATCGGATATTAAAGCCCAGACAGGCAAAAAGACCGTGTATCTTCTTGACGGAAAGCCCTTCAAAGGAGACCTCAGCAAAATAGATCCAGAAGCAATCGCCGCAATGAATGTGCGCGGGGCTACCGACGAGTATCCCAACGGATATATCGAAATCTTCACAAAAGAATATGCAAAGACACATGAGATTCCACAAGTGAAATCTCAAAACCGCGATTCAAACAAAGGCAAGGAGATCTATGTCGCTGTTGAAAAGCAGGCAGAATACCCCGGCGGCCTACCAGAACTAATGAAATTCCTCGCAGACCATGTGAAATATCCCGAGGGTCCGTATGAAAATACACGTGTGATTGTCAAGTTTGTCATCAATAAGGATGGCCATGTATCGGATCCGGTCATAGTCAGATCCGGAGGAGAGCGTTTCGACGCGGAGTCTCTGCGTGTCGTAGGGTTAATGCCCAAATGGATTCCAGCGGAAAACAACGGACAACCTGTGGACTCATATTACACGATACCAATCATGTTCCGCGCAAAGGATGACGCCACAAAGGAAAACCCCGCCAAATAAATCCTAATCCTGCATAAAGCGCATTGATGCGCATTCAATTAGTTTTCTCACGATGAAAGCCTGTGTGCCATTTTTGACATACAGGCTTTCCTTATTCCTACTCACCAAGAGCATATTCCGTCAATATCATGCAATATTATCACGATAGCATCTGTTAACAAAATAAAACAAATTAAAGTATTCCATATAATGATCAAATCAATGCTTATAGCAGGTTGCGGCGGTTTTGCCGGCACATGCGGGCGCTTCCTTATGGGCAAACTCTGCGCACACATGTTTCATGGGTCTTTCCCAATGAGCACATTCATGGTCAATCTTTTAGGCTGTTTCCTTATAGGACTGTTTTTCGGGATTATCGAGAAGCACCACATAATGACTCCAGAAGAAAATTTGCTTCTGATCACAGGTTTCTGCGGCGGCTTCACCACTTTCTCCACTTTTGCAAACGACATATGGGTACTCGGCAATAAAGGGAACTGGACTATCAGCGCGTTATATCTTGCAGCGAGCGTCATTTGCGGCATTATTCTTGTCTGGACAGGAAGGGCAATCATCAAATAGACATATACCCAATAACAGGAATAGCGGCATATGACATTTACATTCAGCGGAGTAACGATACTCGGAATGATTCTTTCCGGGATTATCTCCTTTTTCATCGCCCTGATAGCCTATCCTCATTGCGTGGGGTATGCAATGAGACTTCCGGAACCCTCAATACCGACCAAACGAGGATTAACAGGTTCGGCAATCCCATTGCTATTATGCATATCCGTCAATACATTTTTTCTATTTTCCATAAGACTGCTGACATTTACATCAATAACACTTCTTGTCATAATCACAATTGTCCTAACCGTATTCTTCACAAGATTAACAAAGAGGTATATCCAAGACAAATACCCGGATAATGTCATAAGATCGTCAGGCAAGCGAGGAACTCTCACAAAGGCACAATACTCCATGATTCAGATGGCGGTTTTAATGCTGTTTCTTCCGACATTGGTTTATACGGGAACCGGCAACCTCATCCTATATCTGCTGCCAGACACGACTATAGTCACAGAAACACCATCAGGATATGCATATTCAATCTCATACGGATGGCCAAAGGGAGAAACGGCCCAAATGACAAAAAGTTATCTCCACAATCACACTCATGAAACATTGTATATAACGAATGTACTCTATGCCATTCCGGGGAAGCACGACTACAATGATTTCTCCGTATCAGAACCTTATCCCCCTGAAAGTTTCACCCAACTTTCCAGACGCCCGGAGTATGTCATGACAGGTATTCCCCTGATAAGACAACACGTTTCCACAAAATCCGGTCCCCAACGGAGATTCGCATCATATCTTGTCGACAACGACATGCTTGACAAGTTTAAGAACGCCCGTATGAATATCTATAATCTCTATCCTAATCATGAGACGTCGCTCGGTATTCCTTCCAGAGCTTACATAACAGACTCTGAGAAAATATTCAAGTATCAAGATGAAATCAACCGGAAACTTAAGATATCCGGAAATGATCTTAATCCCGATACTCCTTACATAGACCATCTGCCGTCTTTTCCGGGAGGAGAAGAGGCCATAAAGAAATATATAGCCAGCAATATCAGATATCCTAAATTCGCTAAAATGACAGGCAGCGAAGGAACGGTAGCGGTGGACTTCACAGTCACAGCTGATGGCCGCACCGTCGACATCAGCATTGCAAGATCGGTTGATCCGTCGCTCGACAATGAAGCCATGCGAATCATAGAAGAGATGCCACGCTGGAATCCCGGAATATTAAACTCCCATCCCGCACCCTGCCGCATGACGCTACCGGTGCGGTTCATCCTGCCGACAGACGAAACCGAGTAACACAGCACTACAAACGTACGAATTAGAATAAGCCTGCATATTTCAGCCCTTTAGAGCGCTTTCCTTCAATCTAAGAAGCGCTCTCAGGAAAAATTCAATTTTTTTGGAGAAAAAGTGGGGTATGTCGGATAAATTCATTAATTTCGCGACATCAGGACTCATCGAATTGACCGGCACTCATCGAAGGCTGTCTTTCCTTTGATTCCAAAAAACTTTATCTAACCTACCTTAAAAATGAAAAAAACACTTATCGCTCTCGCAGCTCTGCTTTCGGCAGGATCGCTATGCGCCCAGAGTTATGTATTTACAGTCACCGACAGCGTGCCGGTGACACCCGTGAAAAACCAGGCCCGTACCGGCACATGCTGGTGCTTCGCCACAACCTCCTTCATGGAATCCGAACTTCTGAGGAAAGGGAAAGGCGAGCACGACCTCTCAGAGATGTTCATCGTGCGCCAGAAACTCAAAAACCAGCTTGAAGACAACTACCTGCGTCGCGGCAACGGCAACATAGGCCCCGGCAGTCTCAGTCCGTCGTACATCCACGCTTTCCGGCAAGTCGGCATCGTACCGGAAGAGGTCTACAATGGAATCAACTATGATTCAAAGACACATAATCACGGAGAACTTATGCCCATGCTCCATGCAGTGGCCGACGTGGCCATCAAATCGAAGAACCGTTCTCCACAGTATTATCAGGTAGTCGACGGAATACTCGACACGTATCTCGGGAAAGTACCTGAGAAATTCACATATAAGGGGAAAGAATACACTCCCAAGAGCTTCGCCCAGTCGCTCGGCCTTAACATGGACGATTATGTCAACCTGACCAGCTTCACCCATCATCCCTACTATGAGAGCTTCATCCTTGAAGTACCCGACAACTGGGAACACGCGTCGATGTATAACCTTCCGCTCGATGAACTGATGCAGACAATCGACGGAGCCTTAAGCAACGGCTACTCCGTATGCTGGGACGGCGATGTCAGCGAGAAAGGCTTCGCCTTCAAGAACGGAGCCGCCATCAATCCCGAAATCAACGACCTGTCGAGGTTCAAGCCTGCTGATACAGCCCGTTTCTCCGCAATGAAACCCGGCGAACGCCTTGATGAGATACTGAAATTCGAGAAACCTTATCCGGAAGTTGCCGTGACACCTGAGATCCGCCAGAAAGGATTTGAATCATTTGTCACCACAGACGACCATCTGATGCATCTCACAGGGATCGCGAAAGATCAGAACGGCACCAAATATTATGTGACCAAGAATTCATGGGGAACCGAACGCAACGATAACAAAGGCTATCTCAATATGTCAGACAGCTTTGTCAGGGCCAAGACCATTTACGTCATGATGCACAAGGATGCGCTGCCCAAGGAGCTTAGAAAACGACTCGGCATAAAATGACGATGCAAGGTCATTAAAAAAAATGATGGAATCCCGTTGAGCCTGAGGCTCAACGGGATTCCATGTTTTGAGTACGTTCAGTCACAACCAATAAAAGGCATCAAAACTTGAACATTATACGTGCCTGTATGATATTCTCGTGACGTTTGTGCATCACGTCGCTGCCCCAGACATTGGTGTAGGAATAGCGCAGACGGCAAGTCACGTATTTGTTGACATAATAATTGAAAGTGACGGAATAGTCGTTGGATATGCCGCCGAATATATCGGCACTCTTGTCGCGACCGTTTGTGTAGCTGTAGCCGAGCACACATTCAAGCGTCTTTGCTCCGGGGGTGGCCAGGCCTGCGTCGCCATGCGAGTATCCATACTGCGAATCGCCAATGAGAAGAGTGCGGAAAAGTCCGTAGACGCCCTGCGCCTTATACGACGGCAGACCATTCTTCCGTTGCACGTTCATATAGTAATACTGTCCCTCAAGAGCCACACGGTCTTTGGAGAAAAGCCATTCCGGGGAAAGTTTCACAAGTCCCTTGGCATCACTTACATTAGCGCCAAGCATATCGACTTTGGAGACACGGGTAGGGAACTGACAGCTGAAATCAAAATATCCCGGAGACACATAGGGATTACCCTCATCATCGATCAGCTTCTTATGCATTGCGCTCTGATACCAGCCAGACATTCCGATCTGAACAACCTGCCCGGTGGCATGATACGGACGCCACACAAGACGAGTGGTTGCTCCGGCACTCACTTTGCCATAGTCACTCGCGGGAGTGGAAATGGAAGTACCGGCCATGACACTCACTCCTGCGAAGAAATCCCCCTTATCATGCACATATTGTATGCCGAGGTTACGACCGGTGGCATTGAAATATGTATCGCATGAGGATACCTCCATCGATGGTTTCATACTACTCGAGGTTGCGGCGTTAAGACCGAACTGGTGCACGAAATATCCGGCTTTCACATAGTTGAAGTCATTGAAAGAATATTGGATGAATACATCCTTCATGCTGAGCTTTCCAAAACCATAGCCAATATCGATCTTGCCACTCCATTTTCCGTATGACACTTTCGCACCAAGACGAACATCAGGGATAGCAACACCATCGGCGAATCCATCGCCATCGGGAGCATATATGGCACCGTCGGCAAGGATACGTCCCGAAGGGGAGAATTTAAACTTAGGCTGATCGGAATCATCCTGCCCATATACTGCAGCCGGCATGACAAACATGGCCGAGAGCAATGTCACGAATATAGACTTTCTTGTTGTTGATTTCATAGTAGGATCTTTAGCTTTTAAGAGATCTTCATAAATGGTAGCCGCGCTGGCTAACATCTATTCCGACCCGAATTCTGGGTTAACTTCCGTGGGAGACCCACGTCATTATAGTTTCAGGACATATCGCACTTTTTCAACAAACATTTTTCACCTATGTTCACTTAGTTTCACAAAAACTTCATAATTAAAAAATTTTTATGATTATTGAACCAATAACAATCTCTTATGTTGAATTGATGTAGTTTCTTGATATATCGCTCCGGCAACACTATCCTGCGTTGAAAGAGATATCTCGCAGCAATCATGATTGTCGGCAAGAATTGTTTGAATTTATTCTCACAATATGATCAGAAAAACAACACAAACGTTTTTGCAGACCACGAAAAACTTAATCTCTATGAAAAGCAAACTGTTTACCCTCTGTCTCACCCTCTTTCTATCAGTTCCGTCCATAGGCTTCGCCCAAGCACAGAGAAGTCAGGAATTCAAAGACAAATATAAATTGAAAGAGGCCGTAGTGCTGAGCCGCCATAACATCCGTTCCCCACTTTCAGACAGTAAAAGCGCGCTCGGACGCATCACTCCCCATCAATGGAATAAATGGACAGCCGCCAAGAGTGAGCTCACAAACCGCGGAGGCGTGCTTGAGACCCAGATGGGTCAGTATTTCCGCAAATGGGCCGTAGATGCCGGACTCTTCCCAGAGAATTATGTGCCTACGGCCGATGACCTCAACGTAATCGCCAACTCGATGCAACGCTGCATCGCTACGGCACAATATTTCTCCTCGGGATTCATGCCAGTGGGAGGAGTGACAGTCAACCATCGCTACACACCCAGCAAGATGGATCCTCTCTTCAATCCGCAGCTCACAAAAGTCAATCCGGCATTCGTGGCCGAAGCCATGAAACAGATCAACGCAATGGGTGGTGAAAAAGGAATAGTCGGCATCAACGAAGCCATAGCTCCTGACTACGCGATGATCATAGATGTGCTTGATATCGACAAATCGCCCATGGCAAAGGAGAAGGATCCATATCTAAAGGCGCTCGACAACTACAACACCGAGATCGTATTCGAGAAATTCAAGGAACCGGCCATGAAATCCGGATCGGCGCTTAAAGAGCTCAATTCGGCAAGCGACGCGTTCATACTCCAGTATTACGAACAACCCGATACTCTAGCAGCGGCATTCGGACATAAGATAAGCCGCAAGGACTGGGAAAAGATCGCCCATGTGAAGGACACCTATCAGGACGTGCTCTTCGCGACTCCGATAGTAGCGACAAACGTAGCATATCCGCTTGTGCAATACATGTATGACGAGCTGCGATCGCCCGACCGCAAATTCACATTCCTCGTGGGACACGACAGCAACCTCTCCGCAGTGGGCACCGCTCTTGGAGTGGAGGAATATGAACTTCCCAACGCTATCGAAAAGAAAACGCCGATCGGCTCAAAAATAGTGATTGAAAAATTCACAGGCCCTGACGGTGAGGAATATGCAGATCTCAACATTGTCTATCAGTCTGTAGACCAGTTGCGCGACATGTCGCTTCTCGATCTCGACAATCCCCCGATGATCTATCCCCTGTCGCTGAAAGGTCTTGAGAAAAACATCGACGGACTATACAAAATGGCCGACGTTGCCCAGCGCTTCGAAGAGGCTATCGCAGCATATCAGGCAATTCCCGCCGAATAATCAGATCAATTCCCGCCACTACACTTGCAAATTGAGAGACAAACCTTCGTGCTTTGCATGCGAAGGTTTTGTCTCTCAATATTTTTTACTATATTTGCATCGACAACTTCAATAACCTCAAATTCCACAGTCTATGTCGACCCTCCTTCTTATAGCCCTGCTCCCCTTCGTGCTCATCGCACTCGCCCTCCATGGCGTGTATGAAGCAAAACACACAATCAAGGAGCAACAAAAAGAAATATCATCTCTCTCCGACAGAATCGACAGACTCGCCTCAAAGCTGTCGGCTCTTGAGAAAACAGAAACGGGGAACCGACATGTTGACATATCCGCTTCCACTATCGATGGGGAATATGCAGAAAAGTCTTCAGACGAATCTCAACCACCGGTCTATATTCCGCCTACCAACGCGGCAACCACTTCCCCGGAGCAGACTCCTCCGGCGCACGTATATCAGTCAGAAGAGCGCCCGGGGAAGAGAGAAAGGGGAAGAGGAGGTTTGGAAAGTATAATAGGAGAAAACATTCTGAGCAAGACAGGAATTCTGATCCTGGTGATAGGTCTGGGATTCTTTGTAAAATATGCCATCGACAATGACTGGATCACAGAGACCGGAAGGACTGTAATGGGTATACTCGCAGGGTTCATCCTTTGGGGCATAGCGTTCAGAATACGTAACGCCTACCGCAATTTTTCCTCGGTGCTCGCCGGGGGTGGTTTCGCCGTGGAATTCGTGACAGTCGGATTGGCCTATAATTACTATTCGCTATTTCCGTCATGGGTAGCCTTTACGATTTTGATAACCATCACCGCCGTCATGACATTGGCCTCCCTCCGTCTCGACAGGATGGAGCTGGCACTGATCGCTACGGCAGGAGGATTCGTGGCACCCTTTCTCACCGGAAGTTCCGACGGAAGTTTTATCACTCTCTGCAGCTACATGCTTATCCTTGATATGGGTATGGCCGTTGTCGCTATCCGGAGGAACTGGCATGTCATCTCAATGACGTGCATAGCCATCACCTACCCTATTCTCCTTATAGCCCATTTCAGTTCGATCACCAATTCAGAGTCGGTGGGAGCACTCTTCGCATGTGCCTATTTCCTGATATTCTTTGTAGTTATGGCATTCTCGACATGGAGATGCATACGCGGGGCGTTTCCGTCAGGATGGCTACTCGTTTTCACCGCGCTCAACGATATAGCCTTTTTCTGCACCGCCTACTTTCTATTTGCCGAAGACAAGACACTCACAGCATACAGAAGCCTGGTGCCGTTTGTGGTCTCAGCCTTCAGCCTTGCAGTGTTGGCCATATACCTTAAGAACAGCAAAATTAGCGAACTAAGACAGGCGACATCCAACGGTATCAAACGGACAGTCAACTCATGCCTTATGCTTTACGGATGGGCCGGAATCCTTTTCTTTCTGGCCGGATGTGCCGTCTGTCTCTATCAATATTGCAAGGGAGATATCTCATATATGGCTTTTACGGGAATAACCATACTTACATTAACGGCCGTATTACCTACAAATCTCTCCGGAATATATATCCGATGCCTTTTCCCGGGCATATGCGCGTTGCTCTATCTAATCCAGACCGTCTTCCATGGCCAAGGAATCGACTCCCTTATATTCGCCGGAGTCAATTTAGCATTCTTCGCGCTACTTCTCGTAATCTTCCTCCGGGACAATAAACGCGGAGCATGTGCAGGTAAAAAGTCTGAAAAATCTTCCATAGTATACCTGAACATATGTCTTTCCCTCACACTTCCCGCAGCGGCATATCTGATACTTGATGGGACAGGAGCCTCGAGATGGTGGAATACCTGCTTCTCCCTGACAGTAGCCGCTGTCGCCACCCTACAGATGATCGCCGGGATGCGTATGCACATCAAGAATCTCAGGATGCTTGCCCTCGCATCCTATGCGGTAGTAGTCGTCAAGCTCCTGCTAAATGACGTCTGGACGATGCCACCCGTGAGCCGCATATGCGTCTTCATATTGCTCGGAGTGTTGCTTCTTGCCGTTTCCTTCCTTTATCAGAAACTGAAAGAAACAGTCTTCAAAGCGGATGGCGAGAATTCCGACCGCGACCGAATACCCCGTCAAGATGAATGTTGAGTATGAGACGCTGATAAAATATGAAGTTCCCCTTTGCGAAATTAAAATTCAGCTGGGCCTGCAGATCGAGATACCGGTTGTCGAAAATCCTGGCGTAGATATCTGTGCGGTTGTAGAAGTCAGACCGGTAGTATGATTCTCCCTGATAAAGCAACGAACCATATTCAGAATAGAGCGGAAATAATTTCCCTCCGGCATAAAGAGAATTCCTCAATCCGAGGAATCGCCATTCGAAAATGGCATCGACCCACAGACCGGCCGGAGTCTTCCAGCCTCCGAACCTTCTGTCGCGCTCTATCGTGGCCAAAGCACCTGCTTTCACCACCAGGCTATCAAGCGCAGTGGCCCGGCTGAAGTCAAGTCCTACATAAGGATTGACAAGAAAGTTGTCGACCACACTCTGTCCTTCCGGAGCATTTTTAGTCTTGGCCAGATGATTCATCTGGGCATGTGCGCCGGTAAGGAAAACCTTGGATTTCGGGCGCCACTCACCATGGAAAACAATATTGAAAGCCTCTCTGCGGGTCTCACTCTGCATTGCGCGCCAATCGATATATGCATCGAAAAAACCGTGCCGGTGATTATACTGCACGAGCGCACCCCTTATATTACGCTGAAAGTATGCGAGAGAGTCGCACCATAGGAAACCGGGAAGGGGCTCGCGGAGTTGAGTGCGCGGGAACATTCCCATAGAGAATTTCCAGGTGTCGGATTCATGACGGTAATAAAGCGTGGGGATAACCTTGCCGTCCTTAACGCCATTCTCAAGCGGCTGCGTCCACACGGCCCCTCCCGCTATCCGATCTTTCGGGCTGAACCGGAGTCCGAATTCCGGTGCGAGGGTAGTGAAGAAGAAAGTCCTTGCCTCGTTCATGCCCTCGTCACCCTCACGATTATCGAACACCGAGCCGAAGTCGATGCTCCACGTAGGCTCCACGGCATCGGCCACAGCTATTCCGCACACAACAGCTGCTACAGCCACGATTTTTCTCAATATATGATAAAACATTTTTTTCTAAGAGGTTAGTTTGATTACGGCTGCTCACTACGAGGCAACCGGTCTACAAATTTACAAAAAAAGCCTTGAAAAATTTGCATAGTCCGGGAAAATACACTAATTTTGCATCGCAATTCGGAAGACAAACCTCCCGAAAGCCCCACGGCAAAAGCCGTAAAGAATGTCCAGGTGGCGGAATTGGTAGACGCGCTACTTTGAGGGGGTAGTGGCCGTTAGGCTGTGTGAGTTCGAGTCTCATCTTGGACACTGAAAAAGGAAGCTTAAATAAGCTTCCTTTTTTCGTATCATGATACTGACTGAAAACGCACTGTCTATCCGGGGTCAGATACTCATCAGTTTTTATCTTCTTTCCTCACACAAAACACCTTATGCGGCATATCAATGCCGCGATAATGTTTAACAAAAGTGTCTATCTCAGTCATGCCATTATTAATGGCAACCTTTTGCGACGCAATATTAGTGTCGCGGATAATTGAATAAAGAGTATCGAAATGCAAAATATTGAATCCATATTCCTTGCATGCCGCAGCTGATTCAGAGGCATAACCTTTATGCCAATACTTATGAGCAAGCAGATAGCCTATCTCCGGGACTTGAGTCCCCTTATACTCCTGCATGGTGATACCACATTGTCCGATCATCTCCTCAGAATCCTTAAGGAACACACCCCACAGCCCGAAACCATATTCATCATATCTCTTTAACTGCTTCTGCAGCCATGCCATGGTCTCTTCATCATTGAACGCACCGTTATAGGCATACATAACCTTTTCATCCTGCAGAATTTCAGACAAAGAATCCATATCGGAAATGGTCATTTCCCGAAGCCACAGCCTATCTGACTCCAAAATTATACGCTTCATAAATGATTGTTTAAACCTACCACAAACGTGAGTAGCAGTATTCGACGCAAAAATAGTATTATTTCATAGAATAACCAAATCAGATAGCATCCACAAGCCCGCGGGTTGAACAAATCGCCCCCTTATGCAATTCTTGTCTATAGGAACACTAAACAAGATTATGAAGGACACAATTTATGACAGATTCTCACAATGGGTAGCCACACAACCGGACGCCACGGCCATTGTCGAAGACGGGAGATCTGCGACATATCGGGAACTCGACGAAATAACCGATGCCATAATGTCGAAGTTCCTGCCGGACCATTATCATTTTATCGGAATAGTCATGAACCACGGCATAGAGATGGTGGCGGCAATGCTTGCCGTATTGAAAAGCGGGGCGGCCTACATACCTGCCGAACCGTCACTGCCGCCGAAACGAATCGAATATATGATGCATACAGCAGGAGCAGGACTTGTCATCACAGACGATTATTGCCGCAACCTTCCTGAAACCAGACCTTTGCCGGATAAATCCACGCCCGATGGCGTGGCATACGTGCTATATACGTCCGGAACAACCGGACGACCGAAAGGAGTCATGGTGGAAAACCACAGTGTCGTGAACTACGCCGAGGCTTTTGAGAGGGAATTCCATGTGGCTCCAGGCGACGTGATGCTTCAATACTCCATCTGTTCATTCGACATTTTCGTGGAGGAGGTGTTCACTACGCTTCTCAACGGGGCCACAATAGCAATACCTTCGAAAAAAATGTGCGACGGTAATCTCAACGATCTTATGGCTTTCTGTGAAAGACACGGAGTCACAGAAATAAGCGGATTCCCATATCTTCTCGCAGATATGAACCGCTACAAAATCTACCCTTCGCGACTCAGACTTCTTATCGGTGGCGGAGATGTGATCAGGGAATCATATATCACCTGGCTCAAAGACAAGGATTTCATGATCTATAATACCTACGGGCCAAGTGAGACAACAGTCTGCGCAACCTACTTCCGGATCGACGATGCCGAGGAATCGGAGGATGGCACATATCCCATCGGGAGAGCCGTAAAAGGGGTAGAAGTAAGGATTCTGGATGACAATCTAAATGAGCTTTCCGATGGTGAGACCGGCGAGATCTGCATTTCCGGCAACGGGGTATCGCGAGGCTATATAGGGAATCCGCCGGAACAGGCGAATTTCGTTACCCTCGACGACGGGAAGAGAATCTACCGTAGCGGAGATCTGGGCTATCGGCTTGCTGACGGCAACTTCGTTTTCCTTCATCGCAAAGACCGGCAGGTGATGATACTCGGGAAACGCGTGGAACCCGAAGAGGTTGAGAATGTGCTCAACGAATCACCTTGCGTAGAGCGCGGAGTTGTCCGTGCATTCACCGACGAGAACGGTCTCGCCTATCTTACGGCATATTTTGTGCCGTCACATAAGAATTGCTTGATAAGCCGGATAAAGGGATTTCTGCGATCCCGTCTTGCAGATTTCATGATGCCGGAATATTACGTTAAAATGGATGAGATTCCACTTACTAAACGAGGGAAAGTAAATGACCGGGTCTTGCCGGTTGTAATGAAGGAAGGGAGACAGGAATGACAGTGACGATTAGACAGCGCATAGCAATCCCCACATTGATGCATTGGCGTGAGGAAGTGATTGAGAATGTGTTTGGCGTTAAACCCTCGAAGGCTTTGCTGGCTGCAAACCGCAGGTATTATATGAAACATATAGCCGATGGCAGCCATATCGCTGTGGTAGCGGAAGCGGACGGGGTCGATGCAGGTTGCGGCGGGATATGTCTGACAGAAGAGCTGCCATCGCCTGACAATCCGTCAGGAAGATGCGCCTATCTTATGAATATCTATGTACGTAAGGAATATCGCAATCATGGCATAGGCCATTTTATTGTGAGATGGCTTGTTGAAAAAGCCCGGGAAACGGGATGCGACAAGATCTATCTTGAAACAACCGAGGAGGCGCAACAGTTATATAAAGAAACCGGATTTGTTGTTTTACCCGGGATTATGAAGTATGCAGACATTCACGACAGGAAATCTTAGAGTAAGCATAGCCGGCTCATCGTCAAGCCACATATGCTACATGCTTTATCCTTTCGACATTCCGGGTGACTGGATAAAACCCGCGGCTGAGAGGTTCGGCATCTCTTTGGCCATAGTGACCGGAATGGACTGGGACAACGATCTCACACCTTGGCCGGCTCCCGGCCAGCCACCCGGCAGCGAGAATTTTAAGGGGGAAGCCTCTAAATTTCTTTTGGTCTTGACTCATATAGTTTTGCCTGAAGTAGAAAAACGCCTTAATGCGACAGGCAATGTGCAACGGACATTGACGGGGGTATCTCTTTCCGGACTGTTTACTCTCTGGCAATGGTTGCTCAACAATACATTCCGCAATATCATCTCTCTTTCAGGATCTTTCTGGTATGATGGATTCGTGGAATGGGTCAAGTCGAATCCCGTCATGAGAAAGACAGGGAAAGCATATTTCCTGCTCGGAGACCAGGAAGCAAAGAGCAAGGTAAAGGCGTTCCAGCCCGTACAGACCGACACTGTTGAGATCGTAAAATATCTTCACGACAATGGCATAGAAGATTACTTTGAACTTGTGCCGGGCAACCATTATCAAAACGGAGAACAACGCCTTCATAGAGCATTAAACCATATGTTCGGCTGACAAATTCCACTCAGCCCTCTCCTACCTGCGCTATAATAAATCTGCTGAAATGCAATCTATTAAGGTTACAGGGCATTATAAACATTGATTGTATTTTAATAAGGTAATAATCTATCGATAAATCCATGACACTCATAAACAAGTGATTTCATTTGCTATCATTGTAATCCGTGAACCTTTTCAAAAGGAAGTTTGGACGCAAATGAAAGCAGAGATGCCATAATAATGATTAATTTTGCAAAAAATTAATCTGCTTTATGAACTATAGACAATTAGGAGACATAAGACCGGAAGTCTTGGAGTATTCGAGCACTGGAATAACTGCCACGACCGTCAGTATAGCCGTAACCTCGGAAAGAAAAAAGGTATTGAACTGTATCAAGTGAAATAAAAACCGGATATCATGATGAAAAAATTTTTACCCGTATTATTAATTTTGTGTGGATCAGGGGTATTTGCGCAAACAAGACATAAAGGTTTCCGCGAGAATATTCCGTTGGATTCCATTGTTCTCAGCGACCCCGCAATTTTGCCTGACGAGGCCACACATACATATTACATGACAGGCACCGGCGGCCTGATGTGGAAAAGCAAAGACCTGAAACTGTGGTCGGGCCCATACGATGTAGCGCAACCGGATCCTGAATCGTGGATGGGTCCTCATCCAGCGATATGGGCTGCGGAACTTCACAAACATAACGGAAAGTATTATTACTTTGCCACATTCACCAACCGCGACATCATAATCGACACAGTGCGTGGAAACAAGATAGAGCGTCGCGCCAGTCATGTGCTCGTAAGCGATACTCCAGACGGACCGTATAAACCCATGCGGGACTCAATTTATCTCCCCGCCGACAAGCCCACTCTTGACGGCACCTTCTGGGTAGACAAGGACGGTGAACCGTATATGGTCTACTGCTATGAATGGCTACAGAACTGGGACGGCACAATCGAGAAAATCCGTCTCAAACCCGACCTCAGCGGTTCCGTAGGCGAGGGGAAATTATTGTTCCGAGCCAGCGACTCGCCATGGAGCCGCGAAAAGGAGGACGGAAAGATCAGGCCCAATAAAGTCACAGACGGTCCGTGGCTTTTCCGCACGGGCACAGGGCGCCTGGGAATGCTATGGACAAGCTGGATCTACGATGTGTATACCCAGGGCGTGGCCTATTCCATGTCAGATACGCTCGATGGCCCATGGGTACAGGAAAAAGACCCGATAACACCTCCGAACCATGGTCACGGAATGCTGTTCAAGACTTTTGACGGCGACTGGATGATGTCAGTCCACAGCCATGAGGTAATCAATGGAAAATATCACAGGGTTCCTACACTTTTCCAGGTCGATATCTCCGGAGACAAGCTTATATTAGGTGAAAAGGTTTTGTAATACCAATGCCTCATTTTCGATCAATCACGTATATCAGACTAATAAATGAAAAAAAACATAATATCGATTTTTTTCTTGCTTTGGACTATGTTTTTTTCGGTTCATGCGGAAAATATTAACGACAGTACAGCCTATCTGTTCGTGTTCCATCAAGACCCTACGAGCAGCCTATATATGGCCACAAGCCGCGACGGATACACGTTCACGGCCCTGAACCACGGTCGGCCTGTCATGGCTGGCGATACTCTTGCCACACAGCACGGCATCCGCGACCCGCATATATACCGTGGACCTGACGGTGCCTTCTATCTGGCCATGACCGACCTGAATCTCCGGGGCAAGGAAATGGGATTCCGCGCCACAAAATGGGAGCGGGATCAGGAAAAATATGGTTGGGGGAACAACCACGGCTTCATTATGATGAAGTCGTACGACCTCATAAACTGGACTAAAAGCGTCGCGCACATCGACAAAATGTTTCCGGGTCTTGATGTAGGCTGTGCATGGGCGCCGGAAACAATCTATGATCCGGAGGCTAAAAAGATGATGGTATACTTCACCATGCGTCTCGGCAATGGAAAGACAAAACTATACTACAGCTACACGGACGATGACTTTACCAGACTTGTAACCAAACCAAAGGAACTTTTCAAATATCCTGATCCCAAAGTCCAGATTCTTGACGCCGACATCTCACGGATGCCTGACGGACGGTATTGCCTGATGTATGTAGCCCAGGAACAGCCCGGCGGAATAAAGATGGCATTCTCCGACAAGATAAACCGTGGCTATAAGTATTCCGATCAATGGGCGGATGCCGAGCCAGGAGCATGCGAGGCTCCTAACGTATGGAAACGTCATGGTCAGGACTCTTGGGTGCTTATGTATGATATTTTCAGCATCAATCCCCACAACTTCGGCTTTGTCGAGACAACCGACTTCAAGACCTTCAAAGATCTCGGCCATTTCAACGAAGGACTGATGAAAACCACTAACTTCACATCACCCAAGCATGGCGCCATAATTTCCATAACACAGGAACAGGCCGACCGCCTCGAAAAATACTGGGTAGACAAGATGAGCGTCAAATGATGGTACAATCTAATAGTTCAACTATATTGATACGCGAGTTCGAAGTAATATGGCATACGCCGGTAAGGAAATACATCAGAATTATCTCAATACGTTCTACCGTTGCATAACGGAGTCGAAGATGATCTGCCACGACATGGTGGAGGAGCATAAAATCGTCTATATCATGTCTGGCAGACTCACCTTGCGCTGTGGCAACCGCAATGTAGATGTGGAAAACGGACAAGCCGTATTCGTGCGGCGCAATCACCTTGTGAAAGAGTATAAGCAACCTGGTGCTGACGGAAAACCTTTTAAGGGTCTCTTCTTCCATCTGAACACTTCCGACCTAAGGGATCTGGAGGGGAGAATAGAGATTCCTGTTGTCAAGGCCGATGAGTCACTACAACGGGAACTTGCCGTCACACTTTCACCACATCCTTTCCTCAAAGGATTGTTCATGTCGCTTGACCAGTATTTCTCATCCGAATCTCCAATACCGACATCGCTGATAAAAGCAAAAGTGCAGGAGACAGTGATTGTCATTCTCCAGCTTTTGCCAGAACTCGCACCCATACTGTTCGATTTTTCAAGACAATGGAAATCAGACCTACGCGAATTTATGGAGAAGAATTTCCTGTGTGACATGAATGTGGAGGAGTTCGCACACTTCTCAGGAAGGAGTCTTTCAGGTTTCAAGAGGGATTTCTTTGAGATTTTCGGTCGCACACCACATCAATGGATTGTGGACAAGCGTCTTGAATATGCAAAGGAACTTATCGAGAGTAACGCTTATACCCTTTCTGAGGTCTATCTTAGAAGTTGTTTAAAAAGCAACGTTAAATTATGGGTCGCAGTCTCGGAGCAGATTTTTTCTTGCAGGTGAAGGAGCATAGCGGGCTATGTGACTGAACCAAAAGGAAAAATATGCCCGGGAATGCGAGTCCGGAACTATCTTTAAACCAGTGTAATGTTAAACATATTAACATATGAAGCTGACCGGAAATGAAAGTTACCTTAAGTCCGGCACTTTTTTGTTAAAATCCAATCGCGGCGCAGTCACATAGCCCGCTATGCTCCTTTGCCTTAATTGTATTTTAATTAAAAAATTGCCGCCCATAATTTAACGTTCATTTTTAAACAACTTCTTAAATCCGGGTTTAAGAATCCGACCCATTTCTCCACAATTTTCAGGAAACGCTATGGAATGACTCCGTCGGAAGCTTTTCCAAAATAAGATTCACCCCGGGCAATTCCTAACGACATACCCCCCGACATCACTGCCGGGGGTTTGTCTGTTATGTATGACTATGAAAAGTGTGGCACCAATCGGATATCCAAATTTGCTTATCGGTCAGTTTCATTTTCCATTCCAAGTCTATTTCCCATTTTATCAATCCAATACCAGCTGTCGCTTACCCAATAATGATATTCTCCATCGCTGCCTTCCACTTCTTCAAGGTGTCCGCGGTCTGTCACTTTTGCACGGCCGTTCTTAAACGGGAATCCGAAAGCGAAACGCGGTGATATAATCACAGCATTGTTTACAGTGGCATAGCCTACTTTCCCATCTTTATCGACAATTCTATAGCGACCATCCGACACATAATCATCGCCATTATCATATTGATATGGTTTGAACCCAGATTTTGCAACTGATGGATAATGCCCGGCAGTTGTGACTACAAGCATTTTCTTTGCCTTTCCGCAGGATGTAAGCAATAGTTTTTCCGAATCAATCGCGACAGCATCAATTACACTGTCTATCAAAAGTGTGTTAGACGCATATTTTATCGCTCCTGTTTTTCCAACCAGTCGTCCGGGGTATTCCTCTATAATACCCCTATCCTCACCATCAACGATCAGATGGATTGATGTCTGTTTCGTTCTGACTCGACACAAGCCGTTAATCCGTATATTATTTTTGCAGAGAGTTGAGTCAATAAGTTCTACTTTCTCAATATCGTGTTCCTGCAGCACCGGCATCGCTTCACATATCAATGTCTCCAATGAAACATCACCGAATGGTGACTGACACCATATATCCGGATAATCAACATCCGCTATTGAATCATCTACAATCCATAAAGGATTTTTCCATCCTCCATCATCTTCCATTTCAATAAGCATGTTTTCATTAGCGATAGCAACTGTATCCTTGCACCCCACTGATCGGACTCTCAATAGCTCATTCTCGGGGACGATTGCAGTAAACTTACCTTCAACATCGGCTATGGCTACTATGTTGTCTTTCCTATCAGCAAACATGGTTTTGACAGACGCAGCGATCATCGGCTCTCCGTCATACATTACTCCCACACGCCTTCCCACATGGATGTTCTGTGCGTAGATGCTTATGCACATGATCAGCAAAATGCTAATAATCAAATATTTTATTTTTATCAGTTTCATGTCAGAAGTTTTATTGGGCTATTAAAATCAGAATCACTGCGAGGACGAGGAAGCCGAGGCGACATAATCATTAAGTACCGACAGGTCAATCCTCATCATAAAGTCATTAAGCTGCGCCATATCTTTGAGTGTTACTCGTCAAAATCTACGTATTTTTCAAACTGCGTAAAATGCAACTTATAATGAATGATTGATTATCTCCCAATGACCGCCTCGGTCCGCGCCAACACGTCGGATTATCTTTTCATAGCCACGACCCCACGCCTCGATGAATCCTGCGCGGTAGAAAACCTGCGCCATCTTTGGATTGCGAGGTCTGGAGGTATGTTATGGAGATTGTCAACACCAACAACAGTCATGTCATCGTCGATACCAATGTAAATTTTTCCACCTTGCGCGTTAGCGAAGCCGGATACCCACTTCAGGTACTCGTCTTTCCATATACGCTTATATTCAGTATTCTGGTTCTCGTTGTTCATATCAGGAGCCAAGAGGAATCACACAGGACAAACCGTTATGCCTTCTCCCGTTATGCAAAGTTACCACAAAATCCTGACTTCCACAAGCTAATGCGCAATTTTGAAATGTTGCAGCACATGAAAATCCAAAGAAAATCGTTATATTCGACCGTTACGGGCATCTGCCCTCGGTGGCGGTCGCCGACTCCGGCTATGGTTCGGAAGAGAACTACCGCTTCATGGACGAGGCCGGCATGGAGGCCCACGTCAAATACAACCGCTTCCACATCGAACAGCGTCCCCGCTACAAACCCAATCCGTTCCATCACGACAACTTCCACTACAACGCAGCCGAAGACTACTATGTCTGCCCTATGGGACAGCACATGACTCGCATCGGCACCACCCGTTCGAAGACCGCAAGCGGTTACCGGAGCGAAAGCACACGCTACCGCGCGGAGAACTGTCAGGAGTGCCCGCTGCGGTGCCTGTGCTACAAAGCCAAAGGAGACAGACGAACAATCGAGGTCAACCACCGACTGAATGGATACAAACGGAAGGCTCGGGAACTGCTGACATCGGAAGAAGGACTCAAACACAGGGGCCGGCGATGCATCGAATCCGAAGCCGTCTTCGGGCAGATGAAGTTCAACATGGCATACCGCCGCTTCCGCCACTTCGGAAAGACAAGGTCACGATGGACTTTGCCTTCTTCGCTATTGCCTTCAACATCTGGAAAATGTGCTCGAAAATAGCAAAACAGACCAAAAACGGGGGAAATACACCCCCTTTTGGCCTGTTTTTGCTTATATCCCGGTTTTTATCGCCCGAGAATCGAATATTTTGGAAAAATCCTCAAAAATCAGTCGCATGAAATAGATCCGCTCCACAACGAGCAAAAATCAGAGGCTGCCCCGTAAAAACTTAATTACGACACAGCCTCTAGCATAACCTCAATATCGTTATCAGACCTCAGCACCGCCGTTTCGTCCGGCATATCGTCCAAACGGGCTTTAATCCCTAAAGACAGACAACCCTGACATTCCTGCCGGGGTTGCCTTTCTGTTTTGTATGGCTCTTTATGATCTGGTTACATTCGAGATACCAACCTAACAGCGAAAAGCGTCCGCGCGTGGCACTGCATTACGCTCTTGATCTCGGCGGCATCAAATGGAGACAAGCTTGCCGTTTCTGGATTCTTTACTTTTCATCGTTGTCAGATGCCGTTTTTATGCGACATTCGTGAGATAATTGAGCAATGGACACGGCATAATAGCCCTATTGTCAGGAATTTTAACTAACTTTGCATTAGCGTAGGCTGTTTGTCGGCCTACTTTTTAATATGGCTAAACGAAACTTTGTATCGACATATAGTCTTTTATGGGTGCTTGTAATAGCTTTTATTACCGGCTCCGTATTTTCATGCACGGACAATTCGGAGTCAGAGAAACGGTTGACGAGTGCGGAGGCACTGATGAATCAGCATCCCGATTCGGCGTTGGTTATTCTGCAAGGCATAGACCGTTCATCCCTCAGTTCGGACAAGGTGAAAGCCCGATATGCGTTGCTGATGTCGCAGGCCCTCGATAAGAACTATATCGACACAACCACCTTTGATATCCTCCAGCCCGCGATTGATTATTACACTGATAAAGGCACTCCCGATGAAAAGCTAAAGACATTCTACTATCAGGGTCGTATCTATCAGAACAAGGGCGATGAAGATAACGCCATGCTTTCTTTCATAAATGCACGGGAAACAACGGGTGTTACCGACACCCTGACACTCGCGCACCTCCTTGTGGCTCAGGGGACATTATATTTAAGACAATATAAGACATCAGATTTTGTGTCGAATAATCTTGAAGCTGCAAAATTATACGGTTCTCTCGGCAAGCATATTCTTGAAATCGACAGCTATGCCAAAGCGTTGAACGGATATGTCATCATGGATGACAAAACGGCGGCAGATAGCGTCATGTCGGTCTGTGTCCCTTTGATAAGAGAATTTCCTGATGGCGAAGCGTCCCTGTTTCCGGCCATGCTGGGGTACACGATAGATTTTTGCTCCCCCGATGAAATAAAAACATTTTTAGACAATTACAAGGACATTGAGTTAGGACACGATGAAATTATGGATTTTGCCCGCAGCTATTCAAAAGTCGGAGAGTTAGACAAGGCTTTGGAATTTATTTCATCAATCAGTCCTGCACCAAATACTCCTGATTCTTTGAAATATGCGACGGTAAAACTTGACATTCTTGAAAAACAAGGGAACTATGAGCAAGCATTGAGTTTATATAAGGACTACTCCGCGATGCTTGAACGATACCAGTATGAACTTCTCACCCAAGACTTGCTGTTCGCAGACAAGAAACACCAGCTTGAGGTGGATGTTCTGCAAGAGAGAACGCAAAAGGAACGCTTCGTCTGGATTGCGCTCGGCGTCATACTGCTGCTGATAATCATATATCAGATGTGGGTGAGGAAATTGAGGATTGAGCATGAGAATGATTTGCTTAAAATCCAGACCTTGCAGCAAAACCTTTTTGAAAACGGACAAAAACAGAACGAGGCGAAAGAAAGAATCCAAAAATTGTTCCAGTCTCGTTTTCATCTTCTTGACGGACTCGCATCTTCTTACTATGAGTCAAAGGAAACCGGACAGGAACAGAAACGTATATTCGCGGAAGTGAAGGAATCCATCAACAATTTCAGCTCCGATGAAACGATTACGGAACTGACAGAAATTGTCAACGGATACAACAACGGACTGATGGACCGTTTCAGAGCCGATTTCCCGAAATTGTCCCAATCACGCTTCCGGTTCGCCCTTTATCTTTTCTGCGGATTCTCCCTGCCTTCGATCAGTATTTTCGCCGGCATGGAATTAAGGAATGTCTATGTCCATAAATCTCGCCTGAAGTCGCTAATTTCCGGTAGCGACTCTCCATACAAGGCAGAATATCTCCGATATTTTGAGTAATTCGCCTGTATGCAAGGTGATGCAAGAAAATATTTTTGACCTCTATTGATTATCAGCAACTTATAAGAGCAGATGCAAGGTGATGTAGTTTGAGGTGTCCTTGGATTGGAGTAATTTTGCATTGTAAAACAACCAAAAATTACTCATGAAAGAATCCCTCAAATACGGACTCCTGACAGGTCTTGGATATTGCGCGATTGTCGGCGTGATACACCTCGTGGGCCTGTGCATAGGATACATTGCCGGAGGTGTTGACAACTTCCTTTATTCATCGAGGCTCTATATGTATTTTGCGGTCGCCGGATTGTGCGGCTCATTCATCTGCGGT
Source organism: uncultured Muribaculaceae bacterium (assembly GCA_910588245.1). Lineage (GTDB taxonomy): Bacteria > Bacteroidota > Bacteroidia > Bacteroidales > Muribaculaceae > Lepagella. Next base: position 24,035 of record CAJUQP010000003.1, read on the forward strand.
TTCCTTTATCCGATAATTCTGTCGAGATATGTATCACGGTATATGTCGGAATATCCCGATGTGCCGACTCACTATATAAAGGAGATTAGTCGCGGGAAACTACTGTCAAACTATTATCATATCATTGCTCTGGTATGTATAATCTGCGGCGTCGGGTTCCTGCACTCGATTGACAGATTTCCCCTCTTGGTGTGCGTTCTTTTGTCTGGTGGCTTATTATTCCTGTTCTTATACATCAAGAATAAAAAACGCTATCAAAATATATAAATCACTTAAGATAAACTGTAAATAATATGATAACGAGAAAACTATTATTAACCGCTGTGTTCGGAGTAGGCGCACTCCTTGTCGGGTGTAGCGATGACAATACAGTTTTCAATGAGCCGGAAGTGATCAGAGCATACGAAACTGATGCGCAGGTAATGGCTCAGTTTGTAGAAGTTGACCGAACTACTGGCACTTATGTTCTTAACCCGGATAAGAAGGTGACAGCCTCCGATTATATACTCAATCGAAGCAGGGAAGAACTTATGGCTGTTAACCAGATTAACAGAAATCGTTTCATCAAAGAAATGGAGGCTGTAAACCGCCAACTTTCGGCAGCAAAACGTTCCGGAATGGCAAGTGCCTTTGTTTACTCCACACAGACATCAAACCTCGTTATTGATGGCAATGATGATGATTCATTCCAGATCGCAAAACTTGACGATAATGCTAATTGTTTGAGTCGAGTTGCCTCTTTGACTTTAGAGAATGGCAAAAACCGGAGTACCAGTTTCTTCACTCATTCAGACATGACAATGACCGTTAATTCCGGAAGCGGCTCTATATTCTATTGTGCGCAGGTATCGCTGGGAGATCAGAGCAATGAAAATGCCGAGATTGTCTTCATATCGGGTGTAAAATCTGTTATCCCTGATCATTCCTATCTGCTTATCGCACCGGCAATACTTGACGGAAATAAAACCATAAGCGGAATAGCATTAATCGGCGATGGCAATGTAACTGTTTCTATTGCATTATGAAGCTTTTGAATTATCTTACATTGACTTTGGTTACATTCGTTCTCGTTTCATGTGAGGAACGAACCGGTTATTATACCAATGAGCAGCAAGAAATAATTGCGAAACTGACTGCGAATGAATGGAGATTGGTCTATGAACATATCCCAAACTTTGAACCTGATGAACTTCAAGAAGAAGGATGGGTATATAAATTCAATGCTAATGGCACAGGTTCATTCAAATGGATGAAATGGGAAGACGGAAGTATCAATGACGAACCTACATATTTTCATTGGACTTTCACAACTGATAATTTTAATGTAATATACATTGACAAAACGGAGAGGTTCTTTTTGATAGATAAACTGACAGCAAAAGAATTATGGGTTTATAACTCATATCAAGACCCTGTATTGTATCCAAATGCCGATGAAGTATTTTGGAAATTTGTAGCACAATGATTTGGTTATAATTAGCATGACAGTATTAAACATAAAGAAAAGGAGAGAAATATTTATCGAATTTTGTCATTGTCGAATCCGATAGCCTTGCGACAATAAGCAAAAGCGACAAAAAATATGTCACTTATGAATAACCGTATCATTACAACAATATACTGCGCCATTATGACGATAGCGGCAATGGCGCAGACGGAAACGCCCGACAGCGTAAAGACACGAGAACTTGACGAGGTGGTTGTCGAAGCCCAGATGCAGCGCACTAACGCTACATCTTCAACATATACCCCGACCACAAGGCAGAAATCGTCCGCGCAAAACGCCATTGACCTTTTGCGACAGCTTGCCATTCCGCAAATCAACATCAATCTTGTTGACAATGCGGTTACGACACCAAGCGGTCAGAATGTCGCGGTCTATATCAACTATATCCCTGCCTCGGCAGAGGAAATCGAGGGTATTATGACATCGGATGTGCGGCGTGTCGAATATCTCGATTTTCCTACCGACCCGCGTTTTCAGGGCAACGAGCATGTAGTCAATTTCATCATGCAGAAATACGAATACGGCGGATACACCAAAGCGACGGTAAATGAAAATTTCCTTGTGGGAAAACTATCAAGCCGTGCTTCAATATATTCAAAGTTCGCATATAAGCGCATGACTTACGATTTATATGCAGGTGCGTCAAATCACAACATCAGACATTCAGGTTCGTCAACCATTGGGAACTATACCCTTGAAAACGCCGCCGGCGAACCTTACCTTATTACGCGAAACGAAATATTCGACAACTCTCATTTCAGGTATAACCAGTACCCCGTTACGTTCAGAGCCATTTACGATTCCGACAAAGTGCAGATTGCAAACACTGTCGGCTTTAACTTCGATCAGTCGCCGACGGCTGAAACATCCGGCAAGCTGTCGTTTGTACCCCGACAGGCAGAAGACTACTCATATAGCAGATACGAGCCTTACACCAGCCGTTATATTATATGGTCTGGCAATTACTATTTCATTCTGCCCCGAAATTTCCATCTTAGCGTTTCGCCCGGCATAAATTACGGACACACAAACAACAATTACCGCTATCAGACTTCAGCCACCGATGCCATAGTAAACGACTCCAAAGAAAATGTATGGCAGTTCAGAGGAAGCGCCACTCTTTACAAGATATTCACAGACAGACAAAACGGCTTCTTCCGCGCTTATTACGGTTCCACATCCAATGATGTGAGCTATTTAGGCACATCTCCTTACGACAATGATTTCCTCGACACCTATGCCGGAGCCGCACTCGGTTACAGCTTCTCCAACAATCAATGGAATGTGAGTGCTGATGTGGCTCTGCAATGGGAGAAGAACAAAATCAACGACCAGTCCGTTTCAGAGGTCTATCCTCTCGCTAATGTATCAGCCGGATTTTCTCCTTCACAGAAACATTCTTTCCGCGCATACTTCCATTTCGGCGCGAACTATCCCGGCGCAAGCGAGAAAACACCGAATATACTGCAACAGAACGAACTGATGTACTATACCGGCAATCCCGAAATCGGACTTTCCCGACAGGTTACATTCAACCTGTCTTACAACTGGATGCCGTCTAACAGATTCTCGGCTTCGGCTTTTGCCCAATACTTCGGAGAATATAACCTGTATGTGCCTGTTTACGAGCCATACGACGGTGGGAGTGCTTTGCTTCGCACTTTTGAAACTGACGGCGACTATAACCGTACTCAAATCGGAATGTCGTTTAATTACAAGCTGTTAAATGGCAATCTTCAACTTGCAGCATCGCCCTCAATTTCAATCTATCGTATGACCGGATTATTTGACATTAAACGGAGTCCGTTCACTTGCAACGCATCAGTTACTTATTATCTTGGTAATTTCTACTTTCAGGCATCGTACCAGACAAGAAACCTGACAGTGCAGGGCAATCGTGGAGTAATATATAAAGACCGTGATTTCTACCAGATACTCGCAGGATGGAGCCGGGCAAACTGGAATATCAGGGTAAGCGCGATGAATCTATTTCGCAATGACTGGCTCTGTGCTACTAACACGTTGTCAACTCCTTTATATTCAGAAACACGATTCGTTGATGGAAACAACTTTCATCGCCGTTTGAACCTTTCGGTGACATACACTTTCGGTTACGGAAAGAAGGTACAACGGGGAAACGAGGTCGGAGAACAATCAGGCGCATCTTCAGCTATTATGAAATAATCCACACCAATATTAACGGTATTAATAACATAAAAATAACTTAAAATGAGAAAAGTCGGCACATTAGCTTGTCTCATATCCAGTGTTATGAGCATTAATGCTCAAATCATTGAAGCAGGAGAATCTAATCCTATATGGGGTGTTCGTGCTGCCTTTGATGTAAATCTGCCGGGAAAGGTGCATGGCAATGTGATAGATGATCGAATGTTCCGCAATGGTACAGGTGGAACATTCGGCGCTGTCTGTAATATCTTTCTTAGAAACAAATTCTATCTTGAGCCAGCCGTTTCATTATTTTATGACACTTACTCCTATAAATATAAAGGAGTAACAATTACTGGAATAGATTTTGAAGAAAGCAATCCAACAGTATATAAGTTTGGCATCCGTATCCCGGTAGTCGTAGGATATAGCATCTACTTAACCGACCGAATTTCTATTGCTCCATTCACTGGACCGGAAATGAGCTATTCTTTTGCCGGGGCAATAAAGATACATGACAAGAAAAAGTTGGGAATTGATGATACATCACTATTCGGAAAGTTCGGTAATCAACGCCGTTTTGAATGTGGCTGGAAAATAGGTGTCGCTTTCTTTACAGGTTTGTGGAGTTTTAATATTGATGGTACAATAGGGATGACAAATCTTATGACCAACGGCACAAGATTCCACGAAAATCGTGGAAGTGTGAGCGTTACCCGCTATTTTTAATTACTATTCTTCAACAATACATTATGCGAAAAGTTCTTTTTTATCTTTTGATAGCATTATCTTTAGTGACAAGTAATGCTCAGTCATACGACGAGCGACTTGCTGCTGCAATGAACTCAGGTGACTGGTTTACGTTGGACTCCATATACAATGCAACACCCAAAGACTCAATATCCGATTTTATTGAGGTATATTCGCGATGCTTGATTGGCAACCGTCTTAATCGTCCCGATGTTTCTATACCGGCATTTACCGAATTATTCAATAATCAGGCATCACAACTTGACTTGAATAATATCCTAAATTCAGCAATAATGTTTGCAATGGATTTAGGCAGAACAGGGGATAATGCAACGGCAGGAGCCGTAATAAACTCAGTGCTTAACAGCACAAAGCAATATCTGGATTCCGCGACAATCAATACATTTCAACAGCAGATCAATCAGTACACGGCCTTATCTCAATATAGCCCATATACAATAAAATTCGAGTCTGAAAATGGAAAAATTCCATTTACGATAGCCTCAGTCGGTAAAGAAGGACACGAATCCGTGTTGATGCGCCTTACTGATTCCTATATCAATGGAATGAAAACAGATATAACTTTTGATACCGGAGCTGCTATGAATATCATTTCGGATTCATTAGCCCGAAAATTCAATCTCATTCCGCTTAATGATAGTGGCAATGTGACAGGCATTGGGCAGGCTTCAGGTAAGTTGGCAATAGCCAAAGAACTTAAAATAGGGAACATAAGTATTACTGATGTTCCGTTTCTGGTGATAGATATAACTTCTAATAACGAAGAAGCGGATAAGTTTATGGGCTGTTTCAATATTGTGGTAGGTAGTGAACTGATGCTTCGTCTTAAAGATTTGACGCTTGATTTTGTAGATAGACACATCTGCATCCCTGCAAATCCTCCCTGCAAAACTGACATTCCTTCAAATATTTGTTTTTCCTCTCAAATGAATTTATTGACAAATGGAGTCATTCACAATAATCCAATGCTGATGTGCATTGATTCCGGTGATGCCTCTTTTGGTTCATTAGGAAGCAATTTCTATGATAGAAACAAAGATTTTATTACATCAAATTTTAAGACGGACACTATCCGTACAGCAGGTATTGGTGGAGTACATTTGTCAGAATGTTATGAAATGTCAGGTCTGAAACTCACACTTGGTAATAATTCAGTTGTTATTCCCAATATAATTGTGTTATTGCAAGACTCTCCTAATGGTTATGATTGCAATTTAGGATTAAAGACGTTAATGCTTTTTGATAAAATAAGGTTTAACCTTGTGGATTTTGTGCTGACAACAGAACCTTCTCAGTGCAATTCAGTCGATTATCTCAAATGAGGTAGTATTATATACAGCCCAATCTCAACAAACTTAATCCGCATAATATATTAAGAAGAAATTATCATTAGCAGTAACTGATATACTATGACACTAAAGAATTTTAAAGTTATATGAAAAAAGTTGGCTTACTGATATTCACGTTGCTTATCTTTTGGGTAAGTGCTTGCGATGATGATGCTCCAGACTATCCCGATACCAAACTAATCAAAGGGCAATGGCAATTAGTTGAGGACGGTAGCAATGATAATCCGCTTATATACCGTTTTACTAACGGCGGCGAAAACACTTGGTCATGGGGTGGACTCGTCACATATTATCTTTTACCTGACGGAACAGCCGATTTCTATAAGAGATACGCATGGCACGTTTCAGATCCTGCGAATGAAGAAGACGGAAAACCGCGCCTTGAACTCACTTGGTATGATGCGCCCGACAGTGACAATTTATGGGATGCAACGGAATATTATATAGTCGTAAAACTGACACCGATGGAAATGTGGCTGAGGCCACACCAGAAAGGTGCCCCCGATGACATCAAGAAATTCATCCGGCGCAACGACCTCCCCATACCCTCACTACAATTACCCAACCCGTAAACAGCTTTTCATACAAATATTAGCAACGCTCAACGCATCGCGTTGCATCTCTATGAAACGACGAGGCTGTGTCAATTATGACACAGCCCCTTGCTGTATTATGTAGCATGGTCTTATTCATTGCCATTACATAATTCTGCTGGCAAAATACAGGATTTCGATGATATAACAATGACACATACATACAACTACTCGATGAATAGGATTACAGTAGCTTAGAATGACCTTATCAGTCAGAAGTGATCTCTAAATGCGAAAGGGATGGATTGTCGCGCACCACGTTTATATGCACGGGTATACGCTCCTTCATCTCAGGCACATGGCTTATAAGGCCGACCTTCCGGCCACCGATCTGATGCAGGCGCTCAAGGGTGTCCATGACATTGCCGAGATATTCCGGCGAAAGTGTGCCAAACCCCTCGTCAATGAAAATAATATCGGCACCAAGGCCACCCCCCTTAAGATTCGCCAAAGCGAGAGCCAGCGCAAGTGAGGCCATGAAACTCTCCCCTCCAGACAGGATTGAAGCCGGCTGAGGAGCTGTGGGACGGTAACTGTCTCTGACCAATATTGCAAGAGTGCCAGGATTGCATGTGAGCGTATACCGGTCAGTGAAACTGCGCATATATAAATTGGCGTTGTCAAGCAGTCCACTCAATATGAAACTCTGAGCGATAGTGCGGAATTTAGATCCCTTCATATCGCCGAGCCTGTTGTACAGCCCCTCCCATCTGTCCTTTATCTCACGTGCCTCTTCCATTTTGCGAAGAAGTTTCTCCACCGATATCCTGTTCTCATGGTCAGTGTCGAGTTGGCGCATCAACTTTCCTATAAGTTGGCTTTTCTCCTCTATGCCAGTGTCCAGAGATTCAGCAGTCATCCTCATATTCTCCAAAGATTCCGGATCCTCACCGTTCTGCCATGGCGATAATGCATCGTGGTCACTTATCTGCGACAATAAAGCCGCTGTTTTAATCCTCCCCTCCTTAAGTGCGTCAAGATCTTCAGCAACCTCTTCAGAAAGACGTTTCATCTCAGCGGCATCCCTCCCCGACAGATCCGACAGATAATCCCTGCTGAAATCAGGATGTGCCGCGACAAAAGCTGAAATATCATCAGACTTGCGTTTGCAAGCGGACATATGCGTCTCACGCTCAGCCAATATTTTTTGCAAAGATATGAGAGCCTCCGAAGTCTTCTCTTTCATCTTCAGGCAATCGGCGCTATGTCTCTTCTCCTTTTTCTGAAGTTCTGTCAATTGCCTTAATGTCTCCTGCGCGATCTTCTGCCGTTGACGTACGTCATCAAGTTCCTTGCCTATGGCGGCTTTATCCTTCTCCCCTTTCTCCAAAGCCACCGTAATATCGACTCCTGCATATCCGGCCTTCTTCATAGCCGTCTGTAAAGAAACCTCGATGCCGGAAATCTTCTCCAGCTGCAACTTCATTTTCCTTTCGTCAACCTGTATTTTCGCGAAGTCATCCTTGCGGAGTCTCCCCAATGCCTTAAGTTCTGACCTTATGTTGAGGCATCTATCATCGGCCTCTTTTTTTCTATTTCTCAACGGCATAAGGGCAGATTCAAAAAAAGCGTCGCCAAGCTTTTTCTCAATCTTCGAGCCGCATACCGGGCAAATATCGCCACTTCTCAAAGTCGCCCTGAGCTCCTTCGCAGCCTCCGACATGGAGATTTCAGCGTTCTCAAGATCCCTGACGCATCTCTCCCTTTCCGTTTCAGCATCTTTCAACGGACTCTCAAGAGTCGAGATTCTAAGCTCTGTTTTCTCAAGAGATATCTTTCTCTCCTTAAGTCCCGCCTCAATCACCTCAAGGGCATGGCTCTCACCTTCAAGGCTCCCGGCAAATGATATCATGCCGGAGATGTTGTCGAGTATGCCCACAAGCTCATGGCTTCTGTCATTGAGCTTCTCCGGCTCCATCGCCTCATACTCGCTATGTCTCTCCGCAACCCTCCACTGTATTTCCGCAAGCATCTCAAGACCCTCTTTTTCATCCTGCCGGCATTTTTCAAGACACTTTCTGAGAGAGGGTATCATCACATCATTCTTCTTTATAAGTGATTGTTCGATTCCTTCCTCCAGAATAAGCTTACGTACCACAGCCGTAGCAGCGAAATCATCAGTCAGTTTCTTAGTGGCAGCAAATCCGGCCTCGGAGGTCTTACGCTCAAGTTCATCCAGCCTTCGTTTTTCCTTTCCAAGTAAATCCACGAGTTCTCCACGACGTTTCACCCAGTTAATTTTAGAAACGACTACATCCTTCACCTTTCTCATTGCCTGTATTTCTCGTTCCATCCCCTCAAGCTGTTCTTTGGCAGCAGAAAGCTCTGATTCCGACATTATACGGACCCCCTCCACGGAACGGCGCAGTTCATCCCAAGCATTGCGGTGATACGCATACTTCTCCGCTATCATGATGCCCAGACGGGAGTAGACTCCGGTACCTGTAAGTTTCTCAAGTATTTCCGATTTCTCCTCCTTATGGCTTTTCAGGAATCTGGTGAACTCCCCTTGCGCGAGCATCACCGTGCGGCAGAACTGCTCATACTGCAGACCTGTGATCTCCACTATCTTAGGGTTGATCTCCGTGGAACGGGAATCTGTGAAACTTCCATCGACAGCCTCAAGTCTCCTGGAAGGACGCAGCAAACGTTTTCCAGCTTTGTTGTACGCCCTATGAATCTCCCACTGCGCGATATAGTCCCTGCCATCGTTACCACTGAATAGAAGCTCAGCATAACCTTCTCCCGCACCTCTGCGAAGAAGCTGGGAATTATCATTGGCATAATATCTCGATGCCGCGTCGTCGGTCAGTTCTATCTCCTCTTTGGCGGAGGAGTTCATGCGGGGCGTCTCTCCGTAGAGCGCCAGACACACAGCATCGAGCAGGGTGCTCTTTCCTGCGCCGGTCTCCCCCGAGATGAGAAAAATAGGGGCATCGCCGAGAGGAGCAGCCGTGAAATCTATTTCAGCATCCTCTATCGACGCGATATTGTGAATGGTCAGTTTCTTGAGTCGCATGATCGCAGGGTATTAAACAAGGAAATTAGTAATCAGATATTTTTCTCGCGATCTATCTCGCCACATAAGCCTGTTATCATCTCCAGATAGCTTGATATCTCGTTTTCAGACAGTCCGAGAGCATTGAAATAACGCTCTGCGATGGCTACAGGTGAAGATTCAATAAACTCTGATGCAGAGATTCCATCAAGCAGTGTCACATCGGCCGCGGCCTTTATCTTCTCATATTTGAAGGGACAAAGCCTGCACTTCTTCTCCCCGACCTTAGCGATGGCAAGCTCAGAAGCATCTGCCGGAAGATCCTCCTCCTGCACTACATAAGGCCTGACATAGATATCCTCGTCATCCGGTATTTTCGAAAGCAAACGGAGTGTTTTCTTCAGGTCAGCACCCTCCGGAGGCACCGTGAGAAGTCTGCGCAAAGGTGGAATCTCTATGGTTCGTATCTCCGGGATCTGACCCTTTACGACGTTCACCACACTCACAGTATGCTTATAATCCTCATCGAAACCCATGGCCAACGGTGATCCTGAGTAAGCCACGCGGCCTCCCTGAAACACCTGGCGCCTGTGTATATGACCAAGTGCCACGTAGTCGAAACAGGCAGGGAATATATCGTCCGGTACGGAGTCAATACCCCCTATCTGAGGATCTCGGTGTCCTGTTCTGTCGCATCCGGCCACAGATAGATGAGCCATGAGCACCATAGGAAGACCTTCGGTATTCTCCCTCATAGCTGCCAGAGCGGCCGCATTGAAGAAGCTGCGCTGGGGACTTTCCTCTTCATTAACCCTCGGCATGAATACTCCGTTGACAAAAGGCACTGCCGCCACGTATCCTTTATCACCTATCCTTATGATATTGTCGGCGAAATCATATATCCCTTCTTCACGCCTCACGGTGCCTATGACATGTATGCCCCCTACCCTCCATAGGTTTCTGTCAATGTCAATACGCGACGCACTGTCATGATTGCCCGCAGTGACTATGATTGACATCGAGGGCGATAGACTATGGATACGTAGCAGACGGTCTTTGAACATCCTCGAGACAGCGGCTGACGGCGAGGAGACATCAAATATATCTCCGCTCACAAGAAAAGCGTCCGGGCTCTCATCTTTGACAATCTCCTCAAGACAGTCAAAAAGATAAAGGAACTCATCGGCGCGGTCATGACTGTAAAGCATGTTTCCCAGATGCCAGTCGGATGTGTGAATCAGTTTCATAGGATTTATATTTACGGCTGCATTGTCGATATGATGTCACAACAGTTTATAACCACAAAATAACAATATTATTTTTTAACATGCAAATTTCTACCGTCTGCGATGCCAAGGCTCTTCTGATTTATATTCATTTTTAGCAGCTTCTAAATTTCACATTTTTACAAAATCTTAACAGGGACTGGATTGTTATTAAAACATACAGACTTATAAATATTCTAAAAACAACACATAATATGTCAAATTCTCCACAACATACGACAAGCAAAATCGAGCGGGTGAACTATCTTTTCAGGAAAGGAGGCATATATTCCATACTGCATCTGATCATCCTTGCGCTATCGATTTTTCTCGTGGTCTGTATCTCAATCGACACATTTCATAACGAAGCCTTCTACCGCGAGGCTAAGTTCATGAAAGTACAGCTCTGGATATGTATCGTCTTTCTCGCCGATTTCTTTATCGAGTTCCTGATAAGTCCTCATAAGAAGCACTATCTCGCCAGCCACTTTATCTTCTTTCTCGTCTCTATCCCTTACAACTTCATAATCGACCATTACGGATGGACCTTCTCCCCGATGCTGACTTATTGTATCAGGTATATTCCACTTGTCAGAGGCGGATACGCCCTTGCCATAGTCGTAAGCTGGTTCACCTCCAACAAAGCGGCCGGACTTTTCGTATCGTACCTTGCCACACTTCTCTTCACGATATATTTCTCCTCGCTCGCCTTCTATCTTTTCGAATACGGCTCCAATCCCTTGGTCAACGACTACTACGACGCGCTGTGGTGGGCGGCAATGGACGCAACAACCGTAGGATCAAATATCGTGGCTGTCACGCCTGTCGGCAGGGTGTTATCCGTACTTCTCGCCGCCATAGGCATGATGATGTTTCCGATCTTCACCGTCTATATCACCAATCTCCTCACAAAACATCATCAGGACGGATCAAGTATCAACACCTCGGCATTCACCACCCCACTCTCTTACAGCACCTCGGGAAGCCAGACCACGTCAGGGACTGATGCCCCGGCAACAATCGCAGAATCCAATCAACCCGCTCAATAATTAAATTTAAATATATATGAGTTTCGACAAGAATTTTATCGCCACTTCCGTAAAGGAATTCCCCCGCACAGTAGCCCGCGGTGTGGGCCAGGTGATGTTTCAAGACAACAAATGGACAGGACTTCTCTTTCTCGTAGGCATCTTCTGGGGAGCCTACGAGGAAGGATTTCCACTGGTGGCCTGGGGAGCTCTTGTAGGAGTACTTGTCTCCACCCTCACAGGATATATACTGCGTCTGCCCGACCAACACGGGGCAAACGGACTCTGGGGCTTCAACGGAGTGCTTGTAGGATGTGCGTTTCCGACATTCCTCGCCAATACACTGTGGATGTGGATTGCCATGATAATCTGCTCGGCATTGACCACAGTGGCACGTTCAGGTATGGATAATATCCTTTCCCGATGGAAAATGTCGTCGTTCACATTTCCCTTTGTGTTCTGCACATGGATCTTCCTGCTCTCCGCCAGACTGTTCCAAGGCTTCCCGGCCGTCAACATGGGCACTCCAGAATTCGCCCATGGTCACACTGAGATACTTAGCCTGGGGTTCGGGCATCTTGTGGAATACTGGCTGCGAGGCATCTCCCAGGTATTTCTCATCAACTCATGGGTAACCGGCATTTTCTTCCTTGCCGGTCTGGCCATACACAACTGGCGTGCCGCCATGTGGGCAGCCATCGGTTCAGCCGTCTCCCTCTTCATAGCCATAGTATGGCAGGGTCCCGGTCAGGACATAGCCAATGGCCTATATGGATTCTCAGGAGTGCTGACAGCCATAGCCCTCGGCGCGACATATTGCAACAATTCATGGAGAGCTGCCATATGGGCAATATTCGGTACGATAGCCACAGTCTTCATACAAGCCGCCATGAATGCCTTCTTCGCACCCATGGGTCTTCCTACCCTCACCGGTCCTTTCTGCGTGGCCACATGGATCTTCCTATTCCCGGCGTATGGATTCATTCAGCCGGATAAAGCAAAATGACATAGAAAACTATTATGACATATTCCATCGACAACGCCCCCCTTTCCGCGCGCCACATCCGCATAGTAGCAATTGCCTCTTTGGGACAATTGATCGGGACCGGACTGGCTACTCTGGTGTCGGTGATCATCCCGCTGTATCAGATAATGTCACATCCGGAACTCAGCAGCGCCATGCAGGGTCTGGTGGGTGCAATGGATCTTCTCGGCATCGTTGTCGGATCGGCCGTAATCGGAAGGCTATCGGATCAATACGGATATCTGCTGCTTTTCCGACTTTGTCCGCTTATGATATGCGCGGCCGCGGTCGCAGCACTCCTCTTTCCCTCCCTCACCGTTCTGATTGTCGCGTTGTTTGTAATGGGATTTGGCATCGGAGGAGAATACAGCCTCGACTCCGACTACATATCGGAGCTGATGCCGGCAAGATGGAGATCTATCATGGTAGGGTGTGCAAAAGCAGCCAGCGCACTGGGAAATATCGGAGTAGCAGGCGTATGCTTCCTCATCGTCAGGGACTGGACCGAGGCGTCACTCTGGCCGAAACTTATGTGGATCATGATAGCTATCTCGGCCCTGATGTTTCTTCTCAGAATACGCTTCTGGGAAAGCCCGCGATGGCTCATGAGCCACGGGCGCTACAAAGAAGCCCTGAAAGACGTCAGGAGGTTTCTGGGCCCCGATGTTGACCTCCCCGACATCTCCTCAACCTCGGCTCCGGCACCCTCGAAAATGTCGTGGGGTACATTCCTGCGTGAGAACTGGCGCAAGGTAATATTCACGGGTGTTCCCTGGGCTTGCGAAGGACTCGGCGTATACGGCATCGGTGTTTTCCTTCCAATCCTGGTAATGGCTCTCGGGATAGAGTATGTCGCTCCGGGAGAAAACTCCATCATGCATGTAGCCAATTCAGTCGAAATAACATTGTGGATCTCCTGCATTATTCTTCCGGGATTCATAATAGGGCTTTGCCTGATGAATAAAATCAAGGGAGCGCGCCTGCAGTCAATAGGATTCATCATGAGCGCAATATCCCTTGCCATATTACTGCTTGCATATCACTTCCATTACGACAAATGGATATCGATCGGGGCGTTCATGGCATTCGAGCTTTTCCTCAACATCGGCCCGCATCTGATGACATATGTTCTCCCTTCCAAGGTGTATCCCGAGTCAGTGAGAGGCCAGGGATCAGGAGTGGCGGCTTCGATAGGCAAGATCGGGGCAGTGCTTGCCGTGTTCTTCATTCCCGTGCTTCTGAAGCGATGGGGCACTGACAGTGTTCTTATTGTATCCATCGTGGTCATGCTCGCCGGAGCACTTGTCACGATTCTATTCAGTCCATTCAGAAAAGACGGTTCCGCCACCACATGAGTCAGAACATGTGAAACCACCGAATAAACAACAACCGATATATCAAGGAGAAGGGGATGATCAGATGATCATCCCCTTCTCCTTGATATATCGGTAGTTGAATTTACTTCACTTTGTCGACGATTGCCTTGAAAGCTGCGGGATTGTTCATAGCGAGGTCAGCGAGAACCTTACGGTTGATCTCGATGCCAGCCTTGTGGATGAGGCCCATGAGCTTGGAGTAAGAAAGATCCTCCATGCGGGCAGCCGCATTGATACGCTGTATCCAAAGAGCGCGGAAATCACGCTTTTTCTGCTTACGGTCGCGATATGCGTAGGTGAGACCTTTCTCCCACGTGTTCTTCGCTACGGTCCATACGTTGCGACGGCTTCCATAGTAACCGCGGGTCAGTTTGAGTATTTTCTTTCTTTTTGCCCTGGAGGCAACATGATTGACTGATCTTGGCATTTTTTGTTCAGTTTTTGAATGTCAGCGGCCATATTTCCTTAGCTCTTTCGGTGCTGCACATTCGGTTAATAAAATGAATGATAAAAATGGATTCTTAAGAATTCAGCTATCGCCTGATCCTTTTTGATTCGGAATTATGGTCAGCGGAGGTTGAGAAGTTCGCGCACCTGCTTGATGTTTGCGGAATCAACAAGACCTGTGTGGTCGAGGTTTCTCTTACGCTTTTTCGACTTCTTCGTCAGGATGTGGCTGTGATAAGCGTGTTTTCTTTTAATCTTCCCTGTGCCGGTGAGCGCGAAACGCTTCTTTGACGCGGCATTGGTCTTTACCTTTGGCATTTTGTAAAAATTTAGTTGTTTTTGTTTTCACCTCGGCACATTGTGCCTACGGTCCTTCAATTTTTATTCATTGCCCTCGGCGTTTTCGCCTTGGGTCTCTTTCTCATCCTGTGGTTTCTCCGCCTTGACATCGCTCTTAGGCTGCTTGGCCTCCTTCTTAGGAGCGGCCTTGAGCGGAGAGAGCATGATTATCATGCGCTTCCCTTCAAGCACAGGCATCATCTCGACTTTGCCATATTCCTCAAGGTCGTTGGCGAAACGGAGGAGAAGCACCTCTCCCTGCTCCTTAAACAGGATGGAGCGTCCGCGGAAAAACACATAGGCTTTCACTTTCGATCCTTCTTTCAAGAATCCTATGGCATGCTTCAGCTTGAAGTTGTAGTCATGATCGTCAGTCTGCGGACCGAAACGAATCTCCTTTACTACAACCTTAGCGGCTTTCTGCTTCTGCTCCTTCTGCCGTTTCTTCTGCTGATAGAGGAATTTCTGATAGTCGAGAATCCTACACACCGGCGGCTCTGCGTTGGGTGAAATCTCGATAAGGTCGAGTTCCATTTTTTCGGCAAGGCGAAGGGCTTTGTCTATAGGGTAGATACCCTGCTCCACGTTGTCGCCAACCAGACGCACTTCACGAGCGCGGATGTGTTCGTTTGTCACGTAAGGGTCCTTGCCGTTGCGGTCATTGCCTCTGCGGGCGCCTCTCTGCTGTTGCTGAGGAGCCGGAGCTCCGGCGGGACGGGGAGGACGCGGCACCGACGGGCGACGAGGACCTGAAAATTGTGGTTTTTTCTCCATTCAGTTGTTGCTTGTCTTGTTTAGGGCAGCTATTTTTGATGTTATTTTATCATTGAATCGACTTCTGCGTTCAATTCGGCTGCAAAGTTAACGATTTTCATCGTACCTTTATCACCTTCGCCCTGTTTTCTTACAGAAACTTCATCATTTTCTGCCTCTTTTTCACCCACGATGAGCAAATAAGGCACTTTCTTGAGCTCATTGTCGCGGATTTTCTTTCCGATCTTTTCATTACGGTCATCGACAAAAGTCCTTATGCCGAGCTCATCGAGTTGAGCCTCTACCTTGCGGGCGTAGTCGTTAAATTTCTCGCTGATCGGAAGGATCACCGCCTGCTCAGGTATGAGCCAGAGGGGAAGTTTGCCGGCGGTGTGCTCGAGAAGCACGGCCACGAAACGCTCCATAGATCCGAAAGGAGCTCGGTGAATCATCACCGGACGATGTTTCTGGTTGTCGCTACCGGTGTATTCAAGGCCGAAACGCTCAGGAAGGTTATAGTCCACCTGGATTGTACCAAGCTGCCAGCGGCGTCCTATGGCGTCCTTCACCATAAAGTCAAGCTTAGGGCCATAGAAAGCTGCCTCGCCTTCTACCTGCTTGGCCTTGAGACCTTTTTCGGCACATGCCTCAATTATGGCATTCTCCGCAAGATGCCAGTTCTCGTCAGACCCGATGTATTTCTCCTTGTTATTAGGGTCGCGGAGAGAAATCTGGGCTTCAAAGTTGGGGAAGTCAAGAGCCTTGAATATATAGAGGATGATATCCATGACTTTCAGGAACTCTCCCTTTATCTGGTCGGCGGCGCAGAAAATATGCGCGTCGTCCTGCGTGAATCCCCTTACCCTGGTAAGGCCATGGAGCTCACCGCTCTGCTCATAGCGGTAGACAGTACCGAACTCGGCAAGACGTAAGGGAAGATCCCTGTAACTGCGCGGGCTCGATTTGTATATCTCGCAATGGTGAGGGCAGTTCATCGGTTTGAGCATATACTCCTCCCCCTCTTCCGGGGTCTTGATAGGCTGGAAGGAATCCTTGCCATATTTAGCCCAGTGACCGGAGGTGACATATAGGGTCTTGTTGCCGATATGCGGAGTGATGACCTGCAGATATCCGTATTTCTTCTGAATCTTGCGCAGGAACTGCTCGAGACGGTCACGGAGAGCGGCGCCCTTCGGAAGCCAGAGGGGAAGTCCCTGACCCACTGTCGAAGAGAATGTGAAGAGCTCCATCTCCTTGCCGAGCTTACGGTGATCGCGTTTCTTGGCCTCCTCAAGGAGCGTGAGATATTCGTCGAGCATCTTCTTCTTGGGGAAAGTGATTCCGTAGACACGCACGAGCTGGCCCCTCTTCTCGTCGCCACGCCAGTAAGCTCCGGCGAGCGAGAGTATTTTCACAGCCTTGATGGGAGCTGTGGTGGGGATATGCGGGCCGCGGCAGAGATCTGTAAAATTGCCCTGCGTATAGGTGGTGATATGACCGTCCTCAAGCTCACTGATAAGCTCGCACTTATAGGTTTCGCCACGGTCGCCGAACATCTTGAGAGCGTCAGCCTTTGATATGTCGGCCCTGACGATGGCCTCCTTTTTGGCCACGAGCTCAAGCATCTTCTTCTCTATCTTGGCGAAATCTTCGGAAGTGATCTTATGCTCTCCCGGATCAATATCGTAGTAGAATCCATTCTCGATGGCGGGACCGATGCCGAACTTCACGCCAGGATACAGCTCCTGGAGAGCCTCAGCGAGAAGGTGGGCCGATGAATGCCAGAAAGCATGCTTGCCCTCCGGATCATCCCATTTGAAAAGTTCGATGGAGGCGTCTTCAACCACAGGACGGGAGATATCCCAATCCTGGCCGTTTATCTTGGCTGCGAGCACATCGGCCGCGAAACGCGGACTGATGCTTTCTGCTATCTGCAGGGGCGTTACGCCGGCCTCGAACTGCTTCACGCCGCCATCTGGAAATGTTATGTTGATCATATGTTGTTGTTTAGTCAAACACGTGGAGACACGCATTCCGGAAACGCTTCCAGGCATGCGCGCAGATTTTTCCGCGCAAAATTACTAAATTTTTTCGATTCAACCGCAAAAATCAGGCTTTAAATGCCACATAAAAACGTTTTTAAACCTTTATATGCTTAATTTAAGAGAGAATCGGCAAATCAATAGCCATTTTTTGCCTCCTACATGCGAATTATTTACTAATTTTGCCGAATCATGAAGATTCCGGTTTTTCCAATATCCCGAAGATGGCTGAGAGCCCTGTTGCTTCTTGCGGCCGCATCATTTATCCCGGCCACGGCTTCCGCGCAGGTCAACGCTGAGCAGGTCATGAGCATAGGCAGAAACGTGATGTCGATGGAAGACTACATGCTCGCCATCCAATATTTCAATCAGGCCATCAAGGCCAAGCCATATCTCGCCGACCCATATTTCTTCAGGGCTCTCGCCAAGCTCAACCTCGAAGACTTCAAAGGAGCCGAGGCAGATTGCTCGCTGGCAATAGAGAGAAACAAATATAAGTCGGAGGCATACAAACTCCGAGGTTTCGCCAGGCAGAACCTCGGCAACGACTCCCTGGCCATCGCCGACTACAACATAGGACTTGGATATAATCCGCTCGACAAGTATTTCCTTTTCTACAAGGCAGTCGCACAGACTCAGCGCAAGGACTACAACGGAGCTGACTCGACTTTCCAGACCCTCCTGCGACAATATCCATCGTTCGAGGAGGGCTACACAGCCCGCGCCCGTCTTCATATCGCACGCCAGGACACCGTAAGTGCCCTCGCCGATCTCGACAAATCCATATCCCTGTCAAAAAGTCTCGTTAATCCGTTCCTGCTAAGAGCAGAGATCGAATGGAAACGCCGGGAATGGGAAAAGGCCGGACAGGATCTCGACGCTGCCATACATCTGCATCCGGATGTGGCCGACCTATATGTCAACCGCGCGTTCATAAGATATAACTCCGATGATTTTTTCGGAGCAATGAGCGACTATAACTACGCCCTCGACCTGGATCCGAAGAACACATCGGCGCTTTTCAACCGAGCCCTTCTGAGATATGAGGTGAAAGACCTCAGCCGCGCCGAAGAAGACCTGACAGGTGTGCTTGCGCTTGATCCGGGAAATTTCCACGCCATGTACAACCGGGGGCTTATACGTATGGAGAGCGGACAAAACCAGGAGGCTCTCCAAGACCTCGAGGCGATAGCAAGGAAATATCCACGATTCTATCCCGTCTATTATGCCATGGCTGAATGTCGGCGCAATATGGGAGACATGAAGTCGGCAATGCGTCTTGCATATCACGGTGATGATCTGGTGAAGAAATACGTGGCCAACCCCGAAAAAAATCCGCTCGACCGCCCTGCCATAGCCGCGGCGGAAAGCAACGACGCTCGCCAGAGCCGCGATGAGAATGATTCTGAGTCGGAGATTGAAGTTATGGAAAAATTCAACCGGCTCGTCACAGTGGCCGATGCCGTAGAGACTCAGCTCTCATACAATGAGAGGATAAAAGGACGTGTGCAGGATCGTAACGTGCAGGTAGAGCCGGAGCCCATGTATGCTTTGACATTCACTCCCACCCCGACGTCACTAAAGACTGTCTCCAATTATTTCAGGGAACTTGACGACCTTAACCAACAACGTCTCATAAAGCGGCAATTCTATCTTTCTCCCGGACTATCATCGGTATCTTCCTCGGCCGAAGACCTTTTCAACTATGCCGAAGACCTGACATCGCTTCTCGCATCGGGCAAAGGGCGCCCTGTCGACAGGCTTGCGCTCGGAGTGACACAGGCAATGCTCAAAAACTACGACGAGGCGCTTGCAAACCTTGATAAAGTGATCGGCATCGACGACAAATTCACCGTGGCATATATGGCAAGGGCTTATGTGAGGTTCATGAAATCGATCGCCGATCAGAAATCCGCCCGCGACAATAACGGTGATGGCGCCGACAACAAGGCTCTCGCGGCTTTCGACCGCCAGGCTTCCGCCGCGGTGCTGCAAGATGTGATCGCCGACTATGACAAAGCCCTGTCGCTCAATCCCCGTCTGGTGTTCGCATGGTTCAACAAAGGCAACATATATTATGCCATAGGCGACTACACATCCGCGATGCAGTGCTTCACGGAAGCCGTCAGGATAAATCCGGAATTCGGGGAAGCATTCTTCAACCGCGGACTCTCATATCTGCAGGCCGGCAACAAACATCAGGCTTTCGCCGATCTCTCGAAAGCCGGAGAGCTTGGAGTGCTTCCAAGCTACAACATACTCAAAAGGATGAAATGATTCCGAAAGCCAATGAAGCGGGGCCCTGCATCGATCGGATGCAGGGCCCCGCTTCATTGGATGCAATCCAAACTTTTCATTTTTTAAATTGTTAAACTATTGAACATTCAACGCTCCACGCCGGCTCTCCGTACTTAATTCTACGGCCGACCGGCAGGCTGCGATGAATGACAATATCGAAAAATAAACCAAATCTTATATATTATGAACACAGCACCACTTCAAGGTATTAGAGTTATTGATTTCACGGAAGTGCAGTCAGGTCCCTCCTGCACCCAGATGCTTGCATGGCTCGGCGCGGAGGTGATCAAGATAGAACGCCCCGGTGTGGGCGACGCCACGAGAAAGGAACTTCAGTTCGACCCCGATGAACCGAGCTACTATTTCCTGCAGCTAAACTCCGACAAGAAGTCGCTCGCCCTCGACGCCAAGACTCCCGACGGAAAAGCGATTCTCACAAAACTGATCGAGAAAGCCGATATATTTGTGGAGAACCTCCACCCAGGGGCTATGGACAAGCTGGGATTCTCCTGGGAGGAAGTGCACAAACTCAATCCTAAATGCATCTACGGCTCAATAAAGGGCTTCCCTCTCTCATCACGCTACAAAGATCTAAAGGCATATGAGCCTATCGCACAGGTTACCGCCTGCGCCGCAACCACAACAGGATGGTATGAGGGTGAATACAACATACCGACACAGAGTGGCGCCGCACTCGGCGATTCCAACACCGGCATGCACCTTCTCATAGGTCTTCTCGCAGCCCTGCAGCAGCGCCAGCGCACGGGCGAAGGAAGCTATGTCTATCAGTCGATGCACAACGCCTGCCTTAATCTCTGCCGTATCAAGACACGCGATCAGCTCACTCTCGACAGGATCGGATATCTGACACAGTATCCCCAGTATCCCGACCAGAAATTCCCGGATTATGTTCCTCGCTCCGGTAACACCGAAGGAAGCGGAGTGCTCGGATGGACTTATAAATGCAAGGGATGGGAGACAGACCCAAATGCCTACTGCTATATAATCTTCCAGCGTGGCGCCAAAGACTTCGAGCTCGCATGCAAGGCATTCAGTTTCGAAGACTGGCTCACCAATCCGGATTTCAATACCGCTGATGCACGCGACCGTCACAAAGCGGAGATTATCAAGAGAGTGGAGGCCTGGTCGGTAGATAAAGACAAATACGAAATAGTCAAGCTTCTCGCACCCTACGGAGTGCCGTGCGCTCCGGTGCTCTCAACAAAAGAAATGATGAGCCAACCGGAACTCTACGACGGCAACACGCTTGTGAAGATCAACCAGGGAGGCAAGATCGGGGAATTCGTAACGGTTGGATGCCCATTCACCATATCCAATTTCCAGCCGACCTATGGTCCGTGTCCGGAACTTGGAGGAAACACCGACGAAGTACTGACCGAACTTGGTTATTCCGCAGACGATATCGAAAAATTCAAGACCAACGGCACTACGGCTCCCCTATCCAAATAAACAAATATTGAAACCACGGAAGGCTTGCCGGGACACTAAGCCCCCGGCAAGCCTTTATTCTTATAAAGAATCATTACAGTTATGAAAAACACTACACCTGATAAACCCACGTTCCCCCAACAAGTCACCGGGATGTATATCCTTGCCAAGACTCTTAAATATCTCGGACTCGACGATGTCTATGGCCTTGTAGGAATCCCCGTCACTGAAGCGGCATATGCCATGCAGAAAGTCGGAGTCAGATACATGGGCTTCCGCTTCGAACAGCAGGCGGGCATGGCCGCCGCAACACACGGGTTCCTCACCCGGCGTCCCGGCATACTCCTCACTGTCTCATCACTCGGATTCCTCAATGGACTTACCGCCACAGCCAACGCCACGGTCAACTGTTATCCCATGATACAGATCTCTGGCGCCACTGATCCGGACATGGTCGACATGAAAATGGGCACCTACGAGGAACTCGATCAGCTAAACACCGCCCGACCGCTCGTTAAACTCGCCCTCCGTTGCAGTCATGCCAAAGACATCCCCTCCGCTCTGGCCAGAGCATACAGGGCTGCGGTCAGCGGGCGTCCCGGTGGTGTATACATCGACATGACAACACCGGCTCTCGGAGAGATAATGGATGCATCGGAGGCTGAGAAACTTTTCTATACCCCTGTTGACATCTATTCTCCCGTAACCCCGAACAAGGATGCTGTGGCAAGAGCCGCCGAACTTCTTCTGGGAGCGCAACGTCCGGCCATACTTCTCGGGAAAGGGGCCGCCTACGCATGCGTGGAGGATAAGATCAAGAAACTTGTCGAGACCTATGGCATACCATATCTTCCCATGTCGATGGCCAAGGGGCTCCTCCCTGATGACGGAGAATACAGTGCCCTCTCCTGCCGCACGGACATAATGGAAAAATCGGATGTCGTCCTGGTGATCGGCGCGCGCCTCAACTGGATGCTGTCTTTCGGACGTGGCAAATGGAACCGCGACATCAAATTCATCCAGATGGATGTCGAGCCTACTGAAATCGACGTCAACGTGCCTATAGCCGCCCCAGTCGTAGGAGACATCTCACTCTCGCTCGACGCGCTCCTCGCGGCAATGGAAGGAAAGAAAAACCATGCCGATCCGTCATGGGTCACATCGCTTCAGGCTGAGACCAAAATCAAGAACGCAAGATTCGCCGCAAAGCTTGCCGAAGCCGCCAAGACCTCGCCTATGAACCATTTCAGCGCCCTCAGCGCCGTGAAACCTGTGCTTGAGGCCAATCCAGACATAATCCTTATCAATGAAGGGGCCAACACACTCGATGACACCCGCGACTGCATCGACATGAAACTTCCGCGCCACAGAGTGGATTGTGCCACATGGGCTATCATGGGAATGGGCATGGGCTCGTGTGTGGGTGCCGCGATAGCGACGGGCAAAAAAGTAGTGGCAATTGAAGGCGATTCAGCATTCGGATTCTCGGGTATGGATTTCGCCACGATATGCCGATTCAAGCTTCCGGTGACCGTGGTCGTATTCAACAACGGAGGCATATATAATAATATAGGAGTGAACCCATCCACTGATCCGGATATCATGCACGACCCGGCTCCCACTACACTTGATCTTGAGGCAAGATACGACAAGATGGGGGATGTGTTCGGAGCAAAAGGATACTACGTCACAACCCCGGATGAGCTGAAGAGCGCACTCGAGGAGGCCATAGCCTCAGGCAAACCGGCTATCATAGATGTGCAACTTGCAGCCGACGCCGGCAAGGAGAGCGGACATATCGGATACCTCAATCCGGCGCCGCTGATCGATTATACCGTATAACACTTTTTCACCTTCGGACGCCACAGCGTTGGGTGTCTGAAGGTGAATACCACGGATTGTTCCACTATTATAAATCAATGTAATTATGAATCTCTCACATGTCATACTTTATGCCATCGTCCCGATAATAGTCGTGATGCTCGCGGGCTATATATCCGGAAAGAAGGGAATCTTCACCGGAGATGACGCCAAGAAATTCAATAAGGTAGTACTCGACTATGCATTGCCTGCAGCTCTGTTCGTATCAATCGTTCAGGCAAGCCGGGAGATGCTCGTGCGCGACATAAAGCTCACCGTGGTTTCTACAGTAGGAATCATGGCCTGCTTCATGGCCGTATATTTTGTCTTCCGGTATTGCTTCAAGAAAAACACCGGGGCCGACGCTGCCGTGTCTGCCTTGATAAGCGGATCTCCTACCATAGGATTCCTCGGCTTTGCAGTGCTTGAACCTATCTTCGGCACATCCCCGTCAGTGGCGCTTGTTGTAGCAATTGTCGGGATTGTCGTCAATGCAATAGGCATACCAGTCGGCCTCTCGCTGATGAACGCTTCCCTTGAAAAGCAACAGCCCGGTTCCACGAAAAAGGAAAGCGCATGGAAGCCCGTACTGCATGCGCTCGCCCAGCCTGTGGCATGGGCTCCGATTCTTGCGGTTGTTTGGGTTGTGATAGGAATACCCTGGCCAAAGTGGGCATCCCCGTCGTTCGACCTTATATCCAAGGCAAACGCATCTATGGCCGTGTTCTCAGCCGGCATTACCCTGTCTGCCATACATTTCACCCTCAACTGGCAGGCTATTCTCGGCTCGATCATGAAGATGGTGATGATGCCGGCGGTCATTCTGGTACTTGGTCTTCTCTTCAAGATGGATCCTGAAAACCTTAAGATGCTCGTAGTGGCCGGTGCTCTTCCCCCCGCATTCTCGGGAATCATCATCGCCGACGAATACGACACATACGTCGCCACAGGCACCAGTTCGCTGACACTGTCCGTTCTCCTCTTCGTGGGTTTCTGCCCGCTATGGCTGTGGCTCACCGATTTCGCAATCAAGGCGTTCTAAGATCGGGGGTATTCTTGCTAAAAACTGAAACATATCAAAAAAGAGAGGCTATGTCCACATATTTATTCGGACATAACCTCTCTTTTATCTATCCAATAGTCAATCCCCGTGATGAATCGCAGATTTCATCACGGGTTATTTTTCATATTCAGATAGATCTTATCAAAAAAAGCAACTGATTCACATCAGCTGCTTTCTGTTTTTCCATAATACTTTTTCGAACTAACCTAACATCATGAAACGATTTCTATATATATGACAATCGAAAGGTCGATTTTGTTCATAAGGAAAAGTAATTTTTGTCAGCCCTTATCTTCTTTTCACCATGCTCAGATAACAAAAGCCATCCCCGGTGCGTTTCACTACTGATGAGAATCGTCTACAACAAGATAATACCATTCGGAAGGAATTTCCTCGCCATAAACCTTTTCGGTATACTCTTCACCAAAGGGGAACTCGACTGCGACATGATAAGACACGAGAGCATACATTCCTCGCAAATGAGGGAACTCCTATATATTCCTTTCTATATACTGTATTTTCTTGAATGGATGGTGCGTATCCTGCAATATGGATTCTCTACCAAAGCATATTATAACATATCGTTCGAACGCGAGGCTTACAGCAACATGCGCGATCCCCGCTACCTTTCCCACAGAAAGCATTATGCATTTCTACGTTATCTCAAAAAAAATAAATAAACATACATCTATGGAATCACATGAACAGAAACCCCTTATAAATGACCACAACAAAGATGAGTATCCCCCGATGCACACCGCCGAGCATATACTCAACGGGGGGATGGCGCGCAGATTCGGCCACGGCAGGGCCTTCAGCGCACATGTGGAGAGGAAGAAATCGAAACTCGACTACCATCTACCCTCACCTCTATCGGACGCCGACCTAAGGAGTCTTGAGGATTATGTCAACAGTATAATCCGTGAGAATGTGGCTGTAACCGAAGAATACATAACACAGAAAGAGGCGATGGAAAGATTCGATCTCAGCAGACTTCCGGAAAACGCATCCGAAACCGTGAGAGTAGTTAAGGTCGGAAATTATGACGAATGCCTGTGTGCCGGCACACATGTTGCCACCACAGGTGATATCGGCACTTTCCGGATCACGAGCAGCCGCTATCAGGATGGCATTCAACGCATAGTATTCAAACTGGGCTGAGACGCGGTCGCGTCCATGCATGGACTTCTTCCACGGAAGAATACACTTTAAGCCGGATGAACAAATTGCAACACTGATTCGTTTTGGATATAAAACCAAGTCGGCTGGAGATGCATCACAAGGCGATCAATGATTTCCACATTGCGATGTCTACTACAGTTGGCTCCTAAAACATTCAAGATTATGAATTTCATCTGGTACATTCTTATCGGCATCTTGGCCGGTTTCGTAGCCGGCAAACTCATGCATGGCGGAGGTTTCGGCGTGATCGTAAATCTCATAGTCGGTATCATAGGAGGAGTGCTCGGCGGCTGGCTGTTCGGATTAATAGGCATAACGGCCGGAGGAATCATCGGTAGCCTTATCACCTCTGTGGTCGGGGCGATATTTCTCCTCTGGATTGTAGGGCTCATAAGCAAATCGATATCCCGTTGATCCTTGCTATCTGTCGAAACAGAAAAGGGGATTGCCTCTTTTTCAGGCAATCCCCTTTTCTGTTTCAGATTAAATCCGGTCTCATTTCAGCTTTCTTACATAGTCAAACCATGAAGCCGATGTCTTGAATCCCTCTTTCTCTCTCAGGCCTGAGGCTGTGATAGTATAGGATATTTTTCCGTCGCGGTCAGGACGCAGAATAAACAGATAATTGAGGTCATCCTCCTTGGCGGAGACTATATTCTCAGGATTTACCTTAATACCGAGCCCTACTGTCTCGATCCATTCCGGATGGTTCTTGTCAGGGATATTGTTTCCCCATGATGCAGCCACACCTTTATCGAGAATGAAACCGACGTTATCCTTCTCAATCTTCTGTACACCAGTAGCAAAGAGATCTCCAGGTTTGTATCTGTCGAGCTTGATCTCAACATTAATCTCACGCTTTGCCGGGTCAGCAGTATAAGTCTGAGTCATCTGTATGGGGTGCTCGTTGTAGATCCAGTCCTTGTCATAGACCATGACGGTATGATCGTCGATGACACGCTGCCCTCTGACCGCCACACTGTCAATGATCACAGGCTCTCCATTCTTGAATCCACGGAAAGAACCCATGGCCACCGATTTGCCGGCCCAGAGCACATCGCAACCATCACCATTGTCGACCATATCCTTTGTGGAATAGAAACCTGTGCGGTCGAGTTCGAGGCCGGGGTTATGCTTTAGATATAGGTCGATGCTCTGACGTGAATCCATGTAGACACGTATAGCGAGCCATGGGTTCTCGAGCACCGCGCCATGACCATAGATGGCATCATAGTCGGCCGGGAACTCAGTATTGCCGGGAAACTCTATCGCGACGGCGCGCGGATGACGCTTATGGCTGTCGTGAATCTTTATATAAGCATCGGTCTGGGCCATTGCGCCCAGACTGACACCTAAAAACAGAATCGGAAGTATTCTCATCAGTGAAGCACAGTTAATGCCTTTCCGTTCTCATCGAGAGAGAACAGAGGGTTAGTGTTCTCGGGATCAACATTATAATAATGTACGGCACTGTCGTTCTGCCGCGGGAATTGGGTAGAGAGAAGGCGTATCATCTCCGCACCCGCCCAGATAGCGGGGCCATAGCCATGTGCGGCTTTAACGCTCACGGGACGATAGGCGTAAAAGGCCGGATCAAAGCCCATGCCAGTGCCCACAACGACATCCTCCACCTCACCTCTCGCGTTGATCTTCGACGCCACAGCTTCCCAGGCGAGCTGCGCCACAGGCCCGAAAGTGACCGGATCAAGCCATCCTTCGTTGACACCGTGGGCCAGAGCATAGGCAAATATAGCCGTGGCCGACGTTTCCTCATACGTCTCCTGGCGATCGAGAAGCTGATGCCAGAATCCGTCGATGCCCTGAAGCTCCGCAAGACCTGCCGCATGCTCCCGGAAAGTCTTCAGAATCTCCGCGCGACGGGGATGATTCTCCGGGAGATAGTCGAGGAGCTGGCTCATTGTCAATATTGCCCAGCCATTGGCACGGCCCCAGGCGAATGAGGGCTGGAAGTCCTTACCCTCCACATATCCGTGGCGGAAGATCTTCTTCTCAGGCATCCACATTCTCTTGAAGAAACCGACGGCTATGTCGGCGGCCTTGTCAAGCTGTGCGGGATCATTGGCATAGACGCTTCGCACAGCCATCGACGGGAGAGCCATGAACATATCGTCGAGCCATACGGAAGAATGATGCGGACGGTTGCGAGCTATCGTACCGTCGGCAAGCTTGATAGGAGTCGTCTCCACAATCTTCCAGTAATTCTCGATGATTGGCTGCAGGCTGAGGGTGGAATCGGCCATCTGTGCCCTCATCCAGGCACCGCTCATCGCGCCCGCATCATCAAGATTGGCAGGGGCAACCACCTGACGGAGCTGCCCATCCTCCTTTGGATCCCCCTTAAACTCGGAAGCTGCTTTAGCCAGAAAACCTACCCGGTCGCTGACATAGTCGGAGTAACGCTTATCGCCGGTTATTCTGGCAGCATCCAGAAGAGCGTCATACATCACGCCCCATTCATAACTCGTGAGACGATATGTGCCTTGGTTGACCTTGCCATCGGTCATCTTGGCCGGAGTCACCTCATCGATATACGCGAATATCCTGTCGACATCAGCTTTGACGGAGTCCTTGTCAAGTTCCCCGTAAGGTGTCTTGTAGTCGGGTTTCAGAAGATGCAGCGGTGTGGTGGAGTCATTGATCTCTTCCTCCCCCCCTTGCTCCTGCCTCTGGGTGCATGACGCCAGGGCTATAGCCGCGGCAAGGGCCGCGGTCATGAGTCTCGCTGTGTTCATGCCTGTTTATTTGGGAAGATGAAACACGTCTGTGATCTCCTGCATCTGGGCCTCGCTCATGCCGTCGGGCACAAAGCCCATGCTGCGGGCACACATGTAGATATTGGCGCTCTTGTTGAGCACATCGATTTGGTCGAAAGCCGACATCACGTCTTCCTCAACAGCAAAGACGCCGTGCTTCTCCCACATAACCACATCGTAGTTGTCGTCAAGGGCCTTGATGGTAGCGTCGGCAAGTTCTACAGAAGATGGAAGCATATATGGCACAATGCCCAGACCTCGGGGAGCAAACGCCTTGGTCTCGGGGATCATGCTCCAGAGAAGCTTTGTGAGCACATCCTTATTCAGGAATTCCGGATTATGGCTCATGGCGACAAGTTCGATGGGATGGGTATGGACAGATGCCTTGTATGTCGAGCCTTTTCCGATAAGATAGTTGTGCACGGCGAGATGCGAGGGAAGCTCGGATGTGGGTTTCACCACATCGTCGGCAATGATCTCATAGTGGGCGCAGTCATCGAGTATGCGGATCACAGATCCATTCTGCATGGGCCATCGCGCGAGGTCTCGCATGCGTTTCTGTGTGCCTTTGCAATAGAAATAGCATCCTTTGAGGTTGGGGAGGGTGGCTCCTATGGCCACGGGTGCGCTTATCGCCGGCATATTGCGGATCTCGTCATCCACATGTTCGGTAATGTTGACTGTTATGTTGCCACCGTTTCTTTCGGCCCAGCCTTTCTGCCATAGATATCCGGCGGCCTCGGCCACCTGACCCACCTCACGGGCCAGTTCAGGTCTGTTATCGAGTATTGACATTATATTGATATTTTTATGTTCTTTAACAGCACGACAAATCGTGCCCTATGTAAATATAAGTAATCCTTTCACACATGCACCTTCCGGTCAGAGTAATTGGGGAAGGAAACACGACACTATCAGCACCACGATGCCTATTACGAGCACAACTATGGTCTGCCTGGAGCAGCCCTTCCACTCCTTGAGAATTATACCCCAAAGATTGGAGAAGACCACATTGAGGGCCATGAGGATGCAGAACGATAGCGTCATCAGTGTCGGTGATGACGTGAGGAATCCTTTACCGAGGGCAAGTCCGAAGAACTGGCTATACCACAATGCTCCGGCAAGCAGACAGAAGAAAAGATTGTTGAGCCAAACCTCCTTCTTCCCATAATCACCCCACGTCTTGTTCTTGCCGTTCTGATAGAAGCAATAAACGGCGTTGGTGGCAAATCCGCCGAGCGTGACAAGGAATGTCGCCGGGAGGGTCTTATACATGTCAGGCGTAAGTTCTCCGAAATTGACACCGCTTCCGAATTCCAGACCTACGTTGAAGCATCCGCTCATGAAGCCGCACAGAAGGGCGATGGCAAGACCTTTCGGGAAATTGAAATCCTTTACCGCCTTTTTCTGCTCCTCCGGGCTCATCGACTTAGCCTTCATCGATCCGGCCACGCCGATGATGGCGATACCGATGAGCGTGACTACAACTCCAAGTATCACGGCGAAAGTGAGCTGAGAGAGGGGATCGTTCTCGGGAAAGAAAATATTCAGGAGAACGGGGCCCATTATCGTGCCGAGTCCGGCACATGTGCCAAGTGCTATCGACTGGCCAAGGGCAACTCCAAGATACCTCATGGAGAGTCCGAAAGTCAGACCGCCGATTCCCCAAAGAACTCCAAAGAGGATCGTCATCCACACGTTGAAAGAGTCTGAGGCAGTGAAGAGTTCACAGAAACTATGCCCCTGTGGCACGGCGAGGAGGGCTCCCAGGAAAGGAAGAACGAGCCATGCGAAAACGCCCTGCACAATCCAGTAACTTTCCCAACTCCATCCTCGGATTTTGTTGATGGGCACGTAGCAACTCGACTGGCAGAACGCGCCGACCGCTATTATGAGCAGGCCTATTATTATGTCCATATGATGCAGGTATGTGAAAGCACCGGGGCCGATGCCGCGCGGGCGGCATGACTCCGGTGCATGTCATTGTTTATCGCTTGGATGTCACGTCTTTCTCATATTTCTCAACCTCGGCGATATAGCTCTCTCCCACAGGCACGTTGTTCTTGAGGCAGAACATGTCGTAGACTGCGTTCCATGGGAGATTCTTGCACTCCTCGAGAAGCGCGAGGCGCTGGAACTTGCGGTCGGAAAGTTCATATTCACGAAGCTTGCCGGTGGGCTCGAGAAGAGCGCGGAGCATGCATTTCTGTGCAGCGCGCGAACCGATGACATATGCACCTATACGATTGAGTGTGCCATCGAAATAATCCAGCCCGTAGTGTACGCGGTTGAGAGCCCCTGCGCGTACAATCTCGCTGAAAAGGTCGAGTGTGGGATCGTCCATGATGGTGACATGGTCGGAGTCCCAGCGGATCGGACGAGATACGTGGAGCATGAGCTCGGGGACGAAGAGCAGCATGGCTGACACCTTGTCGGCAACGCTCTCAGTGGGATGGAAGTGGCCTGTGTCGAGAGTGATCATCATGTCGTTTTTGGAGGCATAGGCTGTATAGAAATCGTTTGAGCCTACAGTGTAGCTCTCAAGACCGATACCGAACACCTTCGACTCCACGCAGTCTTTCATCCAATCGTATTTATGCTCAAAAATCTGGTCGAGCGAGTCTTTGAGAAGCTCGCGATAGAGATAACGGTTCACAGTGATATCCTTTGATCCGTCGTGCACCCAGGTATTCATGATACAGGGATCCTGCTGGGCTTCGCCGATAGCCTGCGAGATGGCACGGCAGCGTTTGCTGTGCTCAATCCAGAAATCGCGGATACCCTTGTCGGGATTGGCAAGCGAGAGATCGCCGCTTTTCGGGTGAGAGAAGGATGTGGAGTTGAAATCGAGCTTCACACCGTTAGCCTTTCCCCACTCTATCCAACTTTCGAAATACTCGGGAGTCACTTCATCGCGGTCGACCACTTTCCCCTTGAAATCGCCATAAATCTCGTGGAGATTAAGACGGTGCTTGCCTGGTATGAGGCTCATGGCGTAAAGTATGTCGGCGCGGAGTTCGTCTATGTTGCGTGCTTTGCCGGGATAGTTGCCGTTCACCTGTATGCCGCCGGTAAGGCCGCCCTCATGCTGCTCGAATCCGGCCACATCATCGGCCTGCCAGCAGTGCATGCTCAGATGGAAGTCCTGCATCTGCTGAAGCACCTTGTCCGTATCCACGCCGATAACGGCATATCTCTCTTTGGCTATTTCATAAGCCTGTCTGATTTTCTCGTCGTTCATTGTCGTATGGTTTTATTTAGGTTGATAAGTTTTCGTTTCAGTGGAATTGACGGAGATGCGGCGCATATCGTTCAGCGAACCGATCTTTCCGCAGGCCTTAAGCTGAACGAGTACATTTCCGAGCGCCGTCGATTCAGTAGGACCGGCCACAACCGGAATGCCAAGCTCATCGGCCGCATACTGCATCAGATAGCCATTGCGCGAGCCTCCCCCTATCACGTGAAGTCGTTTGATCTCAACGGGCGACATCTCACGGAGCCAGCCCACGACCGTGCCGTAGCGCTTGGCAAGACTCCGGAACGCCACACGTACGAAATCGGCTGTCGAGGCGGGTTCCGCCTGTCCTGATTCACGGCAATATTCCCTTATGGCTTCCGTCATGCTCTCAGGATGTGCGAAACGCGGATCGTCTGGATTTATGATACTTTCACAATCCGATTTCTCGCAGAGTGCCACCAGCTCCCCGATATCTTCAGGGGCATCTTTGAACTCGGGACGGCACTGCTCGAAAATCCACATGCCGCATATGTTTTTAAGGAAACGGGTTGTGCCGTCGATTCCACCCTCATTGGTAAAGTTATATTTGCGACTTTCAGGGGTGATGATGGCGTCAGGAGTCTCGATACCCATCAGGCTCCACGTGCCGCAACTCAGATAAGCGTAATCTTTGTCGGGGGTAGGAATGGCTATCACAGCCGAGGCTGTATCGTGTCCCGCCACGGCAATCACGGGAATATCACCCGCACCGGTATACTCTCTCACCTGACGCGTGAGGCGTCCGATCTCCGCACCTGGCTGCACCATAGGGCCGAATTTTTCACGCCCGAGCCCTACAGCCTCGAGAAGCTTCGTGTCAAGATCGCCCGTCTTAGGATTGAGAATCTGCGACGTCGAAGCCACAGTATATTCCGTTACTGCATTGCCGGTAAGCATATACGACAATGCATCAGGAATGAAAAGAATCCTATCGGCATGGTCAAGCACCTCGGGAGAGTTGCGTCTGATAGTGTCAAGCTGGAAAAGCGTATTGAAATTCATGAACTGTATGCCGGTGAGAGCATACACGTCGTCAAGTCCGACTTTCTCGGCAAATCTCTCTATGGCGCCGTCGGTATGGCTGTCGCGGTAGCAGTAAGGCAACCCGCACAAAGTGCCGTCAGAATTGAAATAGGCCACGTCGCAGCCCCATGTGTCGATACCGATCGAGGATAGTTTCTCCCCTGTCGGTTTAAGTCGCGCCACTGCAGCCTTTATCCCCTCGAGCACCTGATTGTACAGCTCGGGGAGATTCCAGAATACATGGCCGGCTATGGGAAGCATCGGGTGCTTGAACCGTGTCAGCTCCTCCATATCAACCTTCGAGCCATCATATGCCGCAAGTATAGTGCGTCCGCTCGTGGCGCCAAGGTCAACTGCCAAATGATATGTTTTCATGTCTGTTCGATTTAGCTGCAAAGATAATGAATGTATAGGAATAATACCTTTCCACATCATTCTCCTTTGCATTTATTGCGGTTTATTTTTTCTGAAACGGGAATCTCTTGACTTTCATGTCAGGTCCGAAATAGAACCCGAGTTCCGGAGGCTGATTGTAGGCGATGTTCTCGTTGGCCACGCTCATGCGATAGACAGGATCCTCCATAAGGGAAGGAAACCTGTAATCCGTTGCATAAGGAGTGACATAAATACGGAGATTGCGATTGTCAGCCGTACGCATCACCACCTCTTCACGCCAATCGCCAAGTATATCGGCCGACACGGCGGGATTTGCCTTGGTGCCGTTGTTCCACATACATCCTTCCATCTCAAGCAGAGGTTCGCAAGAGCCGGTCTGCCAGTTATACTTGCTGACCATATTCTTATCAAGCATCTCCCGGAGAAGATCCCCGTCCCACCACACGGCAAAGTTGACAGGCACACCTGCAGATATCTCGTTCTGGAATTTCTCGGCGGGAGAAATAAGGTTACCCTTGAAATCGCGCACACCCCCGGTGTTTGGCGACCAGACCTCCACCCCCTCATGGGTTGGATCTATGTCCGCAGCCATGCATCTGCCTATATCCTTATCGCTTTTGAACTGGAAGATGACCTCACCTGTGGCGGCATCGCGCAGCGAGGTGCCATCTTTCTTATTCTCATGGCAACCCCATACGTAATACTTCTCATTATTTATGTCGGATATGAGATGGATAGCATCGCCATGATACATCCCGGTTGAATAAAGTCCCTTTCCGTCATTATCGACAGCCATCTGTCCGTAAATGATCTCATCACATCCATCCTTGTCGACATCCGCGACACGGAGATTATGGTTCCCTTGTCCGGCATAGGCTTCATTGCCGGGGGTATCGGAATCAAACACCCAGCGGAGCTTCAGCTCCTTCCCGTCCCAGTCATATGCGGCAAGGACGGAACGAGTGTAATAACCCCGGCACATCACGGCAGACGGATGTTTTCCGTCGAGATAGGCGGCAGCTGCCAGAAAGCGGTCGCTACGGTTGGCGTAGCTGTCACCCCAGTCCTTAAGCTCGCCACGCGGGGGCACATAGTCTACGGTAGCCATTGCCTCGCCGGTCTTGCCATTGAAAACCGTTAGATATTCCGGACCGGCCACGATGCGTCCCTTGAGATTGCGCCAGTCGGCACGTCGGTCGCCGATCACTTTTCCCGTGCCGTCCTGCGTGCCGTCTGCCGTGCGGCAGATAAGTTCAGCACATCCGTCGCCATCGAAGTCGGCTACGAGAAATTGAGTATAGTGTGCCCCGGAACGTATGTTCTCACCCAGGTCTATGCGCCAGAGCTTAGTTCCGTCAAGCTTATAACAGTCAAAATAAGTAGGTCCGGTGAAACCGTCGTGGGCATTGTCGTGGGAATCCGTGGGATCCCATTTTAGAATAATCTCGTATTCGCCATCACCGTCTACATCGCCCACAGATGCATCATTG
This sequence comes from uncultured Muribaculaceae bacterium, assembly GCA_910588245.1. Taxonomy (GTDB): domain Bacteria; phylum Bacteroidota; class Bacteroidia; order Bacteroidales; family Muribaculaceae; genus Lepagella. The sequence continues at coordinate 58,505 of CAJUQP010000003.1, forward strand.
GCATTATAGGTGTATTCCTTGCCGAAAGGTTCCACTCCCCTTTCAGGCACGTCAAGAGGGATATTTATATATCCCATAGGAGCATCGGCTGCCACCGATGCCGATCCTGAGGCGCCACCCTTGACAGGCCTCACCTCATATTTCGCCGCTTTCCCGGCCTTTAATTTGTCTTTATAATATGTCGCTCCTGCAAGGGGAGTCTTGTTAATCTTCTTGCCATCCCTATAAATATCGAACGACTGGTTTTCGGGATCACTGACAAGATAACGCCAGCTCAGGATGACTTCATCGGGATTCTCTCTGACAGCCACCACACCCCTACCGAGCTTCTCGAGCTGCATGTTTTGATAGTCGTAGGCGCCTTGTGCAAGCATTGGCACTACGTTCAACCCGAGAGCACACATAATTGGAATAAATCTCTTCATATGAATGTAAATAAATCGGTTGTTGGTCTGTTGGAAGTGTGAGGAAAGGGTATAATAAGGGAGGCACCGGCATTGCTGATGCCTCCCTCTGTTTAGACAATTATGATTCTATTAAACTCTATATCAATATCCGGGATTCTGCCAAGCAGCTGCCTCTTCTTGAGAGAGGTTGCTGCCGTCCGGATGGAGAAGACCATCGATAAACGTCTGCGGAATCGGGCGGAGATAATGCTTTTTCGCATCGAAGTTGAGCACGTCAGGATTGAGCTTCTTGGCACGGTTTTCAAGAGTCATAGTGCGAGAAAGGTGCTCCCAACGCACGAACTCTCCGGCGAGCTCACGAGTCTGCTCATTGAGGATAAAGTTAAGAGCTCTGTCAAACTGAGAGCTTACTCCAAGCTTTGCGAGGATCTCCTCGTCTTCAGCAGGAAGATTGTCCCATGTCCAGTTGGTCATCTCATTCTCGGTAGAAGCGTAGGTGACATCAAGATCAGGGTTCGACAGATAATACGAGTTCATGCCGAGATTCCAACCATTGTTAGCGGCAACGTTATTGTCGCGCGCAGTCACATAAGGACAAACGCTTGCTGACGCATAGCAACCGTCGACATAATAGCTGCGGTTCTCACCCTCGTGCCATGCGCCACGACGGCGCAAAGCATCGATATCGGATTTAGCACCGGAATAATCATTGAGACGCACCTTGATTTCAGCGCGTATCAGATAAGTCTCACCAAGTCGGGCGAAGATCACGTCTCTCGAGCCGTTGTCGCCGGCAAAGGCATTCAAATATCCACACGTATGTTTGCTTATGCCGCAATACATGTTGGCACCGTGAGACTGATAAGGATTAGTTGTCTGATTTCCGAACTTATCGCCGACATACTTCCCGTCTTTGTAAAGGATCCAGGAATGAATGATCGGTTGCCCGGCATTACCAAAGGTCGATTCCCCGTTTCTCTCCTGCACGCGACCGCCTGCGGCAAGTCGCCCGGCTTCGTCAACAAAATTGGCGTCAGTCTGATAACGCTTCGAGCCGAAGTTGAATTTGTCATAGGTATGATCATTCTTCTTATTAATGATGAAGACAACGGATGGATCTCCGATATGTACTGCCGGAGCTCCTGTCTTTTCATCACCGGCATACTCGACTGCCGTTCCATAGACAGTAGCGAAAGACTTCCAGAGACGCGCGTCATTGACATTATCAAAAACGGAGTAAGTATATTCCGTAGGACGGAAACGCTGGAAATCCTTTCCTCCTGTCAAGCAACCGCGCATACCACCAAGTGTGGAGTTGGCGAAGTTGGAGAACTGGGGATTGAAGAAGGCACCCGGATTACGCATTGTTGTGCGACCATAGAAATTCTCATCCTGCGCAAGCGACATCAGGATCTCGTCACTCTGCTCGATATCACAGTTGATACCGGTCCAGTTGCCATAAAGATCAATTACATCTTTCTCAAGAGAACGTGCGGAGATCGCATAATTGGCAGCCTCAAGAGCCTTGTTGAGATATTCAGTTTTCAGTGAGGAGTTCCAGCTGTCATTGCGCTCGGAAGCGGCGAAAAGAAGAGCTTTAGCAAGGAAATGAGCTGCGGTGGCCTTTGTCCAGGTCACACCCTTTCCTGCCATCGAGTAATCCTCTCCATCGAAGAGATTATAAGCCTCAGTCAGATCGGAGATAATCTGTTTCCAGCACTGCTCTGGAGTAGTCACCTCAAAAGAACGAACCACACCTTCCGCAGGTTCCGTCTGCAGCACACAACGTCCGTACTGCGATGTGAGCATATAGAAATTGAATCCACGAAGGAAGTAGGCATGGGCCAGACACTGGTTCCTTACTTTCTCGTCATCAATCATCCCCGCCTTGGAAATGATTGTATTAGCCGAGGCGATTCCGAAATAAAGCTCATCCCAGATAGCTGCGTTTGTTCCGGTATTGCCGTTGACGCCAACCCATGTCGGAGCCATGCGCACATCGTAGGTCAACCACATTTCGTTTGAGCCATCTGTGCCGATCCCGAATTCATCTGTGCCCATCATGAGCTGGTTGTAGCCCTGACTCTCATAGCCTCCCCACCAACGCACATGACCGTAAAGGGAAAGAGTGAGTGCCTTGAGACCTTCCGGGGTCTCAAAATACTGTGTTGAGAAACCGGTTGTATAATTCTCGTCAAGGAAGTCGCTCGAGCAGGATGAGAATCCTGCGACTGTGGCTGCGAGAAGACCGGCTGAAATATATCTTGAAAATTTCATTTGATTGTCTTTGTTTATTGGAGATTAGAAACCAAGTTCAAGGCCGAGTACCCAACTGCGGTTATAGTAGGTGTTGCCGGTGTCTAGATCGAAACCGTCAACCGACTGATAGATATCGAACGGGTTGATGACCTGACCGTAGACTTTAACATGCTTGGCAACTTTGCCTATAAGCTTCTCAGGGAATACGTAACCAAGAGAGATATTACGCATACGTATGAAGTTTGCTTTCTCGAAACCATGAGCGTATGCATACGAGTCAGAGTTGCCTCCCTGCACGGATGTCAGTATAGGTTTCTGATATCTTGCGCCAGTATTGTCAGGAGTCCAGAAGTCGTTCTGAGCCTCTCCGAGCACACCATACCCAAACAGATATGCAGGATGCTCAACCATATAGTTGAAACGGCCATAAAGGGAGAAACTGAGTTCGATGCCCTTGTAATTGAAGATATTCGACCATCCTGCAGTCATGGTAGGACGACGGTTTCCAATTATCACGCGGTCATTGTCATCCATCTTATAATCACCGTTCAAGTCTTTGGGTTTTACCTTACCGGGGGAGAATTTCTCACCATTTGCATTCCATTTCTCTATTTCAGCAAGATCCTCGGGAGTGTTCTGCCAAAGACCGTCTGCCTCATATCCATAGAAGACGCCAATCGACTCGCCGATAAACCATGAGTTTGCAACGTCATCGTTCTTTCCGTTGGAAAGCTCTTCGATCTTATCTTTCTGCCAGCCCATATTGAATGTGGTATTCCATGTGAAATCCTTTACTTCAACAGGTATTGCATTAACTGTCAGTTCGACACCCTTATTTGAAGTGCGACCGATATTGGCGATTGTGGAATAATAGCCTGTTACAGTCGGAACGGACATATTGAGAAGAAGATCTTTTGTCTTTGAGAAATATACCTCGAGGCTACCGTTGATACGGTTATTGAGGAATCCGTAGTCTATACCGAAGTTCCACTGAGTTGTTTTCTCCCAACCCACCTCAAGATTGGCCATTGCGATAGCGTCTTTCACATACCCGGGGTCATTCATTGTATAACCCGTACCATAGCCATCGGCGGTAGGTATAAGCACTTTCTGTATGTTGCCAAGTGTGGAATAAGGACTGATTGCAGAGTTACCTGTCGTACCGACACCGGCACGGATCTTCAACTGCGATAGCCAGTTGACATCGCGAAGGAAGTTTTCTTGCTGGATTCTCCATCCGAGAGACATTGAGGGGAAGAAAGCCCATTTACGACCCTTCGAAAGCTGAGAGGCTCCATCCCAACGTGCGGAAGCTGTAAGCAAATAACGATCATCATAGCCATAGTTTACACGAACCATATAAGACTCAAGCTGACGGTCAGTGTAACCTGTGCTCATACTTGCCTGGTTGTCTGCATCTGTCACAGGAAGAGAGCCCATGGCATTCCATTTATACATATTCTGCTCAAGACCGCTTATAGCCATAGACGCGTTCTCGAAGTTCCACTTGGAAGCGGTCTGGAGAAGAGTAAGACCTACATTATGTTTCTCTGCAAATGTGTTGTTGTAGGTGATCATATTGTCAAGAGTCCATGAGAAGTCACGGCGTTGCTGCCAGCGGGCCTGGTTCTTGCCACCATCACTGAATTTATAAGCCGATTCGTCATCAACAAAATCACCCTGGCGCCAATTGCGGTAGTCGGGGCCGAAAGAGAATTTGTAGTCAAGGCCCTTCAAGGGTGCCCAGATCTCACCGAGATGAAGAGTGGCAGAGAATGAACCGAGCACACGATATGTCTCACGGTTAGAGATATTGTGTCTCCACTCCTCGACTGGGTTATAGGAGGTATTGTCACCACCGGGATATCTTATACGGTCGCCATTGTCATCAAACGGGCGAGCCCAACTGTAATTTTGCTTGTAAAGCTGATACACACCTGTCGGAGCTCCCGTCGAGGAACGTGCATAAGCCTGCGACATACCATAATCCTGCTCCTCGCGTGAGGCATTCATCGACATGCTGATCGTCATCCATTTAACAGGTGTGATATTGACACCTACACGGGCTGTGTAACGATTGTATTTCTGTCCCTGCTGTGTACCCTTGTTGCTCAAGAATCCAAATGAACCGAAAGCATTCATCTTCTCTGTGCCACCGGAAGCGCTGATCGTGTGCTCCTGAATGAAACCAGTGCGGAGAGCCTGGCCTACCCAGTCATATTCCTCTACTCTTGACGGATCCCAGCTGCCGCCGCTCCATCCGTTCATGATGTTATTATAGGCGGTGGCATCATCTATTGTGCCGAAAAGAAGGGCATCGCTCTCGCGGGTCGGGTTGCGCGGATCAGCATATTTCTCAGGATCCGAGTTGTAGGCTGCCCAACGACGATAGTTGATGAAATCGGAAGCGTTGACATTCTTGTTGCGATCAACGAGATTCTGCCACGTCACCGAACCCGAGTAGTTAAGGCTGAACTGTCCTGCCTTACCAGTCTTTGTCGTTACGATAACGACACCGTTGGCACCACGGCTACCGTAGATAGCGGTTGCGGATGCATCCTTGAGGATGTCAATTTTCTCTATATCACGCGGGTTGAGAGTCTCAATACCGGACGCCGACATAATAGGCACCCCATCGACTACATAAAGAGGAGAATTGGACGCTGTCAGCGAACGCTCACCACGGATGCGGATATCGCCGATCGTACCGGGACGCTCACTTGTTGTGATGTCGACACCGGCAGCTTTACCCTGAAGGGCTTCGAAGGCATTCGTCACAGGTCGTGACTGAAGATCTTTCGCGCTGACAGAGGATATGGCACCCGTGACATCGCTTTTCTTCTGAACACCATAACCTACAACGACAAGCTCCTCGAGTGTATCTGAAGTCTCTTTGAGCGTGACGTTGATAGTTGTCTGTCCATTTACATTTATTTCCTGGGGCTCATAACCCACATAACTGAAGACCAAGACAGCGTCTTTGGCCACATGTTGAAGGTGAAAGTTTCCGTCAATGTCGGTCGCACCACCATTGGTGGTGCCTTTGACCAGGACACTGGCGCCGATCAAGGGTTCTCCCTGAGCATCGATCACTGTGCCTTTTACAGTGATGCCCTGTGCGTGAGCCGTGATTCCGAACAAGGTCATCAGGGCTACCAGAAAAAGACTGCGGAAACCCGCGAATCTCTTTTCATTTCGCTTGAAGTGATTCATGTTAAAAGTGTTAGTTAAATATTTGGTTAGTTCTCGGTTCACAGTGGTGGGCCGGACAGTTGTGGAACAATGCAGACAGATGTCGCGATTATGTCTGGCATTCCGGCCTATCGACTGATAAGGTCAACTCGTTTTTCTCATATGGTTCATTTTTTGGTATTGTAAAATCTTCACCATTTAAGGTTACATGTCGCAAAATTGCTAAAACTATGTGAAATTATGTTGTGAAATTTATGTCAACATGGGTTAAAAATGACTCAAATCACTAAAAATCCGGATTTTTAAGCCTCTTTAAACCATATTATACACACATTATCCTAACGAGTGTCACGATTCAAGGCTATCGTTTTTTTCATCAGTTTCATCCGATGAATTACCCGGCACATCGGAAGAAGAAGCGCGTTCACCCTTTACATAGGCGCTCGGCGTCACTCCCACTTCCTTCTTGAAACTCGTGGTGAAATAGCGGCGGTCTTCAAATCCTACCATATCTGCAACCTCAGCCACGGTGTGGTTTTGCGATTCAAGGAGTCGGCAGGCATGCTGCATCTTGATCTGACGAATGAAATCGAGCGGAGTCTTTCCGGTTATCGCTTTCAATTTGCGGGCAAGTGAAGACTTCGACATGTTGACACCCGAGGCAAGGTCGACAACTCCGAAATCGGGAGCTGATATGTTTGCCTCAACCACTTTCGTAGCTTTTTCGAGAAGAACTCGGTCGAGTTCACGGAATTCCTCCTGAGGCAACGTCACGGGGCTCTGAAGATACTCCCTCATCTTGACCATCTCCTTGCTGTCTGTCCACATCTTCTCGTTCTCCTTATTTACATAGCGGGAATACTGATAGAGCGCATAGGCAAGAATCGCCACAGCAAGCGCCACATATATCAGGATAGCCCACCACGAAGCATAAAAGGGTGTCTTGCTGTCGATCTCAAGTACGTTAACCTTGCCGCTCCAATAATTGTTCTCGTCGCAGGCTCTAACCTCAAGCTGCCACCTTCCGGAAGGTATGGAATTATAAAATGCCCTGTTCTCACCAGGCTGTGTGTAATTCCAATCTTTGTCTACACCCTTGATCCTGTAGGCGAACCGCTCGTTTCTGGCATTCGACTGGTCAAGAGTAGAGAAGAATATCTCAATGTTGCGCGAGTCAGGGTTAAGTATAAGCCTGCCGTTGTCGAAACTGCCGGCATAGTCTGAGATTGTCGACCTGCCGTCGATCCGGACTTCAGTCACTTTTGTCGATGGTTCCTCAATTTCCACGTCAAGACGGTTGGAGGGGGTGAAAATAGCCAGACCTCCAATTCCTCCGACAACAATCTCCTCATCTCTGGTGATGAAATTGCAACTCGACATATATGCGTTGAGTTTGTCTTTATATCCTGCTTCATAGTCATGATGCGTCCTGTTGCGGGGATTGAACTGTGTCACAAGTTGATCTGTAATAACCCATACATGACCGAACTTATCGACATAAAGCTGTTTTATCTCATTCCCCTTATGCTGAAGTTCCGAAGTGTAATCTTTAGTGTACCCTTCCTTAGGATTAAACATCAACAGACGTCCAGACTTAGTTCCGAGCCATATTCGGGCGTCGGGCGCCACAGTCATGGCAGTGAATGCCTCATGCACGGAATGACGTTTCGGTTGTTGACCGTCGGTCACGGCATAGAGTCCATTGTTGTCAATCACCCATAGGGTCTTTCCTTTCTTAACAAAGCCGTTCGCGTTTTTAATGCCCTTGATTTTCTGGTCAAACCTTCCGGTGCGAAGATCGTAACGGAATAGGCCCTCTGTAGTACCGATCCACAGCTTGCCATGAACTGACTCATACAGCCTCGTGACCCTTGCTGCTGATGATACAAGTCCTGCAAGGCTTACCGAATCAACCACATTTATATTCATAGCCTGATCATGTGCAATCCCATATATCTTCAGACTACCCTTTTGTGTAGACCATATTCCTTTCAGGTATCCCGAGGGTGCGATCTCCTGGGCCTGATGCAGACGCTTTCCAACAAGCTCGCGGCGGTCGCAATCGGAGATCTTTCCTGTCGTACGGTCATATAGGATCAACCCGCTACGCAATTGAATCATCCAGATCAGATTGCTATCAGGATCAGGACAAATCTCCTCAATAACAGGATAATCGCCATAGCGCGTGCGTACCTCCTCAAGGCGGTTGTTCTCAATTGAATTCTCGTTGAGATCAAGTATGGTGTTAGGTTTGTCGTAACAGAAAACCCAGATTCGATTGTCGGCTATGCACAACGACGTGATAAGAGCTCCCTCAAACTCATCAGTGGCAATATTTTCAACAGGATGCAGATAGCCATCAGCATCCGGACGGAGAACAGCTATGCCCGACCGGGTCGTGATCCACAGAAAACCATATACATTATCCTGCCCTATAGTCCGGACCCTGCGCCCCGTATTTATGACGTCTTCGTTGCGGTTGAGGCTCTCCTTGAACTGGGTTCCGGCCGGCGCTGAAGGATCAAACCTATAGACCATGCCTTGATGGTCACTTACCCAATAATAATCATTAGCCTGATCCTGTATTATCTTGCCCAGCGATACATTCAGTTCAATGGGTGAATACATGTAGAAACGGTCTCCCTTAATATCATAACGATACACACCACGGCTGAAAGTAGTGATGAGGATATCCCCGTTCCTCGACTCGACAAAACCCGACACTGTCGTGGGATTGCCGCTGCGGTCTATTGTATTATAATGCCCCCCCCATTTCAAATTTCCGGCATATCTATGAAGCTCCCCTTTCGTAGAAAGCCATACGGATCCGTCGGAAGTGGCGCGCACGATACTGACTTCTGAATCGCCAATCTTACCATCATCAAGTTTCTTGACAGTATAGTCAGTCTTGTCAATGATATGACAGCCATTGTCAGCCCCAATCCAGATCCTGCCGGCGGAGTCCTCGGCCATCTCGTTTATATGGCTTGCACCATCAATCGGAAACGCGACCACATTATAACCATCGTCTCTTCCGACAATGCCATTGCACCCATACCACATATAGCCCTCACTGTCGCGCATTGTGAATGTAACCTCTCGCGATGGTATCTTGGGCAGTGTCGACAGGGGGGTCATCGTGATCCGGCCCTGCGGCATGGCCGCGGATGGAGCGGCCACAACGCAAAGCATGATTATAAGCCCGATCAGAAATCCTGTTGAAAATCTGTGATTCCTTAGCATAGCGCAACGAATTTTTCAAGTTTAGATTCTATATATTAGAAAATACCTTATTTAAGATATCCGGCGAGCGGATGATTCTGCTCGCGCAGCGACTCGGCAATGCCTGCGGCATTTAGAAGAGCACCTTTCTTGCAGAAATGCGTGTGGTCTTTGCAATAGAACGACGTCACTTCTTTCAGTCCTTTCTCGTCAGCTATCTTCTGAAGTTTCTGGCCCGATATGGCATTCAGATCGATAAAGGCCACGCCCATCCTTTCGGCCACTTCCTTTGTCCATTTACCGAAGGAATCCTTATTGCTCTCTATGACCCCATTGTCAAACTTATTGCGTGGCGTATGACTGATCACTACAGGTATGGCTCCTTTCTCCTTGCAATCAAGTATGAATTTACGGAGATACCATCCGAAAGTATAGATCACCTGGTTGCGACCTGTCTTTTCCATCCTGAACACCTTGCTCTCATCGCCGGATCCAGGGAGTTCAGCCCTCGCCTTTCCCGTATTAATATCACCGGCATCGTTGTGGCCAAACTGCATCAACACAAAATCACCCGGCTGAAGAGCATCGTAAACCTTTTGCCAACGCCCCTCATCGAGGAACGTACGGGCACTGCGTCCCGGGAATGCATGGTTCTCGACAACAATCTCGCCATCCTTGAAAAGACCGGACAGCACTGATCCCCAGCCCCACATTCCATCATCTTCCTGATCTTTATTCTTCACCGTGCTGTCGCCGATAGTAAATACAATAGGCTTTCCCTCGATACGGGAGGAGCCGGAAACGGTATCCTTGACCTCCGGGAGCAACATCTCGCGGAGTGGAAGGCCCTTGTAGTTCCTTATCCCCTCTACGGCAGACTCCACATTTACCCTCGCGCCAAACTCGCTCGTATGTATCCTGTCAAGATAGAAATGATATTTCACCTTCTCTTTGCCGAAACGTTCGAATTTGCGGGCAGTGATCTCATTGAGGTCGATAAAGGGCACCTTCATCTTTTTTGCCACCTGTTTTGCCCACAGTCCGAAAGTCTTGTTCGACCGCTTGATTACAGTGCTATCCTCATCTTCCCAGGCATTACGCGGAGTAAGCGACATAAGTATCGGATGCGCACCTTTCGCCTTAACGTCCTTGATGAACCTGCGCATATACTCCCCATAGGTGTATACGGTCTCATGTGCGCCAGTCTCCTTTATCACTACCTGAAGGGAATCCTTGCCTATGCCAGGTATAGAAGCGCGGGCACGACCCTCGTCATAGGACCCGTTGTCATTGTGGCCGAGTTCTATTATCACCCAGTCGCCCTTCCTGACGCCTTTCAGCACATCAGGCCATAGACGGTTGTAGAATGTGCGGCTACTTGTGCCGCCAAGCGCATGATTCTCAACCGTAATCTTTTCCGGGTCAAAATACTCGTTCATGAAATATCCCCATCCCCACTGTCCGTTGTCGCCGTTGCCGCGCGTGCCGGTGCGCATCGTGGAATTACCAACAAGGAAAAGCACGGGATTATCGCCCTTGCGAGTGCTGCCGGCCACAGGACGCGCTGTCTTCGCTATGTTGAGGCTGTCGAGCGTGTTATCTATCACTCCATTGACATCTTTCATCGGCCCTGCCACCTTATTCTGAGCCATGGCATCGCCAAGGACGCAGACCGCTACAGCAAAAGCCAGAAACATATATCTCGTTTTCATGACTATCTATAGATTCGATTTTATTTTTTCAATTCATACAGCATATTATGGGTCAGTTACCGTCAGGTTTGTCGACAACCTCAAACGGGGAAAGCACCCATTTGAACGATTCAAAAGAATCGGGAGCTATCGGAGAAAATCCGACTTGATACTCAGGACGTATCTCCTTAACCACAGGCAGCCCGATATAACGCATACCCTCCAGCACACATTTGGCCACCTCATAGGCTCCATAAGTGCTGAAATGTGTATTGTCTTTCAATTCCTTTGGCTGGTTCTTATATGTATTGGCCGGATAATGCACGAAAAGCTTCTTTGAATCTTCCGGCCCAAGTGTCTCATAAAGCACCCCGGTCATGTCCTGGAGGTCGATAAGCGAAATTTTCTCCCTGCGGGCAATCTCCCTGACAACATCAGGAAAGTCAAGATGCGTATCGGTCATCTTTCCTTCCTTGTCGAAAAATCTCCTTCTCGTTGGAGTGAGGAACACCGGAGTAGCACCTTTCGCACGTGCCTGGTCGATGAACTGCTTCATAAAATATGCGAAAGAATAATGCGAGCCTTTTCCGGGACCTTTCTGTTTCTGGTCATTATGGGCGAATTCAACCAGCAGATAATCACCCTGTTTCATCTGAGACAACGCCTTCTTCAGGCGACGCTGTCCGATAAATGTGTCGGCCGCCAGACCTGACTCAGCATAATTTGCGATTGCCACATTTTCGTTGAAAAACGCAGTTATCATCTGTCCCCAGCTTGTATAAGGCTCACAGTCGTTGTCAACTACCGTTGAGTTGCCGCAAAGAAAGACCGTGGGCACATCATCATCTCTCTCAATCACTATGGAACGCACCGCGGGACGCTCACCGTTAACCTCGATGGTCAGTTTGTTGTCCCAGTTCAGCTTGCGGCGTTCGTTGGTCTTCACAGCCACTTTCTCATTCCCTGAGATCAAACTGTCACGCTTATTGACTATGAAACTCTTCTTAACAGACTCTCCTTTACGCGTCGGAAGATTCTCGACGAAAAGGCGTCGCGACTCACCTCTGACAGTCGTCTCAGCCGCATAACGGTCGCTTCCGAGATCTACAGTCACCTTATAATTGCCATCAGGCACCGCCACGGAAAAGAAGAACGGGGTATCCGGACCTACCATCTCCGGAGTCACGAAATCATATCCGTAGCCCTGCGCATCGGAATAGCGAGTGCCACTGTCAACCTTTACATATCCCTCCTTCGCCTTGCGGCCTGAGGAAAAATCAAACTTATATGTCTGAGCGAATGAGTCAGACGCAAGCGCTCCGAAAAGCGCGATTACAAATAAGGCTCTCGCCGTGAATGTGTAGGGTTTGAACATTATCAGTCAGATTAGTTTTTCATGAAGGAGAATCGCCTCCCTTTTTCATCGGCAAAATTGACAAATACCTCTGAATTATCTGTTTCAATTCAAATCTGATAGGGATAAATAAAATTCACAACCCATATGATGAGAAAAATTTAACCCTATTTTGATTCAAAAACACACTATAAAAATCGCAACCCTGCAATGGAGGTAGAGTAGAAAATATCAACAGAAACCCCTCCGGCAAGCTCTGTCAGGCAGCTTGCCGGAGGGGTGAGATGATCAGTCGAGGTGGAACACCTCCTGAATGGGGACAGTGACAGGAGAATTGTCGGGATTGACCTCCATTATGTCGGCCATATAATCCCACCATTTGCGGGTGATCTCATCGGCAGCCTCGGCATCCTGCGAGTTGGCCTCACCCTCAACTTCCTGATACCCGAAAAGGATATTGGTGTCCTTATCCCAATAAATGGAATAGTTTTTCACTCCGCTTTCGGAGATCTGTTTTCTGAGCTCAGGCCACAATGCTGCATGGCGCTTCTCATACTCTTTCTCAAAACCTGGTTTGAGAAACATCTTGAATGCAAATCTTTTCATGACATGATTTCAATTTATGATGTGTCTGGTGTTTGTTTTATTTCGTATTCATCCGTACTTTCACAGGTTTCAGCCCATTTCCGGCAGAGGCGGTAAGCGTCACCTGTCCGGGTTCACCCGTCGAACGGAGTATGACGGCGCAACTGCCGTTGTAGAGACTTCTCGAATCACCCACTGTCAGCTCGCCGCTTGTCATGTCGCCGTTGATGACACCAGCTATCTCCGCAGGCCCATCAACCTTGAAGCTAACTTTTGAGGAAGCTCCGTAGTCGCGGCGATTTTTAAAATCAAGGGCGTTGATACGTATATGCTGGAGATCCACACCGTCGGCCTTCCAGTCCGGGTTATCGGTCTCGGCAGCGAGCCTTACCGCTTTACCGGCAGTCTCCACCTTATGCACGGTCAAAGGTCTGTTCTCACCCTTCCTGTAGGCACGAGCTTCGATACTTCCTTTCACGTAAGGCACGTCTTTCCAGAATATCCTGTTGCGCTCCTTCGGATTGCCCACATTGTTCTCCCTGCGTCCAAGACTTTTTCCGTTGACAAGAAGTTCCACCTCATCAGCGTTTGTAAAAGTGTAGAGAGACACTTTCGATCCCTCCTTGCGGTTCCAATGAGATGAGAATTTCTTGGTGCCCACCTGCACATCGTTCCATATAAGACTGTTCTCATCGTCAATGATACCTATCCTCACCAGTGGTTCATCGGGTTTGAAGAAACTCTTGAGGAAATAAGCATTGGGCTTCGGTTCGAGAGATATGTCGAACACTCCCTGCGTCCATCCTTTGGCCGGCCAACCATTCGACTCACCGAGATAGTCGATCATACCCCAGTAAGCAAGACCGAGAACCTTGTCAAGATCCATCTCGAAGAAATTAGGACCCATGTTGGAGGTATTTGCCTCACTCTGATAGAACATCATCCAGGGGAAACGGCGCGAATCGCCGGGGAAATACATATATCTGTAGTTGTAGGCAGCTATGTCAGTCTCCATCACCAATGGTGCGGGAAGGCTGTCGGTCTTCTCATTTCTTCCACGCGGATGCATGGCCACAGTGACGGGACGCGTAGTATCATAACGGTTGAGGAGCTGCTTTTGCAATTTGTAAGGAGTAACGCCCCAGTCATTATAAGGGAGATCCGGTATAAGCTGGAGCTCATTGCCAAGGCTCCAGAACACCACCGACGGATGGTTGCGGTCTCGTCTCACCCATTCAGGCACATCCTTCTGCCACTGATCAGTCCATTCGTTGCGTCCGCCGGCGAACTGCGTCGTCCATTTGTCATAAAGTTCATCTACAACAAGGATGCCGTATTCATCACAGAGATCAAGCAAAGATTCACTATAAGGATTGTGCGACGTACGGATATGGTTGAATCCAAAATCCTTGAGAAGCTGTATACGCTTCTCCATAGCTCTGGGATAAGCTGCCGCTCCAAGCGCTCCGAGCGTGTGATGATTGGCGATACCCTTAAGCAGCACTTTCTTTCCGTTTAACTTGAATCCATACTCGGGAGAGAATTCGAGCTTTCTTATGCCGAAACGCTCCTCCATCTTGTCGGCCACACTTCCGTCAGGACGATAAAGGGTGGCAACCATCGTATATAGATTCGGATTGTCCGTATCCCAGAGACGGGCGCCGGCGATCGTTACGCTGTCAAGGCGTATCTCCCTGACAGGCTGCTTATGGTTTCTCCAAATAGTGTTTTTAGACGAATAGACACTTGTGCCGGATGGATCAATGATCTCAATTCCCACACGCACACTGTCGTTCTTCACAAAATCGGCAATCTCGGCATCGATGACCACCGACGACCTCTCAGGCGACACCACAGGAGTGGTGATCGAAAATGGGTGCCGTACGAAATACTGTTCGGGATCAGTCACCACAAACTTCACGTCGCGGTAAAGTCCGGCACCGGTGTACCACCGGGAATTCTCCGGACGCCCCGTATCAGCTTTCACGGCTATCACATTGGGCTGGCCATACCTGAGCTTGTCGGTCACATCCACCTCAAAGCCGAGGTAACCGTAATCCGTGCCGCCGATTTTCTCTCCGTTGAGATACACATCGCCGACAAGAAGGATACCCTCAAAGTCGAGAAGCACCCTCTTCCCCTTCCATTCCTCAGATGGAGTAAATTCCTTCCGATACCATCCTGTGCCCATCTCCTTGAAAGCACGGGCACTCAGACGGCTCTTGATATTAGCCATCGGGTTGTCGGTGTCGGGGCGCTCGTCGGGCGACGGCTCCACCCATTCCTGATGTATCTGGAAGTCATGGGGCACAGAGACAATCTGCCATCCTGAATCATCGATATCAGTTAAATAAGAATTTGAGGGAGCATTAAGGCGGAATTTCCAGTCGCAGTTGAGAGGCACTTCAGTCCTGGAAACAACTGAGGCCCTCTCCGCGGCAAAAGAGATGCCGGGAAGCAGCGTGAAAGCCGCGAGAAACAATCCGGTGTTTCTGCGAATAATCCGAGTCGGGTTAGTCATGGTTCGTATCATTATGTTTTTTCTGCAAATTTGCCAAATATATCATAATGAGGCA
Source organism: uncultured Muribaculaceae bacterium (assembly GCA_910588245.1). GTDB lineage: Bacteria > Bacteroidota > Bacteroidia > Bacteroidales > Muribaculaceae > Lepagella. Next base: position 73,791 of record CAJUQP010000003.1, read on the forward strand.
AGCAGAGAAAATTCACATTTGGTTTGATTTCATGCAAAAAGGTCTCATTGGGTCATATCTCCCCCTTTCATGGGAAGTTTAAGCCACCCTACGCATCGTGCTACATTTCCAGTTCAGTACTTACCCGACACGCATGGCGACTTATTATGTCCTTCAGAGAACCGAATTAGGTTTTCACAACGCAAATTTAATCTTTTTCTAAAAAAAATAATACACCACACACGACATATCTGGAAAAACTTATCTACAATCTTTATCCAAGACATCCCTTTTTGACAAAAACAAGGCACCGCATTCCGGTGTATATTCCTTAATTTTGCGGAAATTAAAAACCAATCATCATGCGAAATCTGATACTCACACTACTGGCTATGGCCTCCTGCTCTCTCCTTTTCGCCCAGTCAGACCCCCTGACCGGGAAACATATGGCTGTTTTCGGCGACAGTTATGTAAGAAACCACCGCGAACCTGTGGAAAACACCTGGCACTACAAGTTTGCTAAGAAACACGGAATGAAATATTCCAACTATGGCCGCAATGGCAGCAGTGTGGCCATCGACAGGGAAAGATTCGGCCCTGCCATGTATAAAAGATATAAGGAGCTCCCCGACTCTGTCGACCTCCTCGTGATCATCGCAGGCCATAACGACGCCTCCCTCCTCGACACAATAGGAATCGACAACTACCGACTCCGGCTCGGACAACTATGCGACAGCCTCGTGGAGAGATATCCCTCGGCAAGCATACTTTTCTTCACCTCCTGGAATGGCAAGAATTTCGAGCACAACAATTTCAGAAAAATTGTCGACGCGACCATAGATGTATGCGGAGCACGAAGCATCCCGGTATTCGACGCGGCTCGCAACAGCAACATCTTCGCCCAAAGCGACGCTTTCCGCAGGATATATTTCCAGAACCAGGGGAAAGGCGACCGAGCCCATCTCAACGCGAAAGGACACGACCGTTTCCTGCCTGTGGCTGAATCGTTCATACTCTCACATATATCTGGAGAATAAACAAAACACTCAATTACAATCAGCAATAATAACCGTGAAAAAGAACCTTTCCATCCCCGCCTCGCTGCTTATCACCGCATGCGCCCTCTCTCCTTTCCAAGCCGAGAACTTATCGGCGCGCGAGACATTCAATTTCAATCCAGGCTGGCTTCTGGAGATAGGAGATTTTCCCGATGCCACAAAAATGGACTTCAACGATAAAGGCTGGAAAAAAATATCGCTTCCACACGCCTTCAATGAAGATGAGGCCTTCAAGGTGCCTATCGCCAAGATGACCGACACAGTCGCATGGTATAGAAAACACTTCAAGGTGCCCTCATCTGCCAAAGGTAAAAAAATATTCCTGGAGTTCGAAGGTGCCCGACAGGGAGCCGATTTCTATCTCAACGGACATCATCTCGGGCTTCACGAGAATGGAGTCATGGCCGTCGGTTTCGACATAACCCCCTATGTGAGATACGGCAAGGAGAACGTACTCGCAGTCCGCACAGACAACAACTGGCGCTATAAAGAGCGCTCCACGGGCAGCGGATACCAATGGAACGACCGCAACTTCAACGCCAACTATGGAGGCATTCCCAAAAACGTCAGACTCCATATATCAGACCCAATATATCAGACACTTCCGCTTTTCAGCCAACTCGGCACGACGGGCACCTACATATATGCAACCGACATAAAGGTGAAAAGCCGCACAGCTACAGTCAATGCCGAGACTGAGGTAAAGAATGACAGCAAGAAAGCGGTAAAGGCAACCCTTCTCGTCACTATCGCCGACAACGATGGGAAAGAGATAGCTTCTTTCCGTGGCGACACGCATACTGTCGCCCCCGGCAAGACCGCAATCCTGAAAGGCTCGACCAAAATCGGCGACCTGCATTTCTGGAGCTGGGGCTACGGCTATCTGTATAAGGTCACAACATCTCTGGAGATCAATGGCAAGGTCACGGATCCGGTCACCACAGTCACGGGATTCCGCAAGACGCGTTTCGGCGAAGGAAAGATATGGATCAACGACCGTGTGCTCCAGATGAAAGGCTACGCACAGCGCTCGAGTAATGAATGGCCCGGTGTGGGGATGTCGGTAGCTCCATGGCTCTCCGATTATTCCAACGCACTGGCCGTGGAGAGCAACGCCAACTTCGTCAGGTGGATGCATGTTGCTCCGTGGAGGCAGGATGTGGAATCGTGCGACCGTGTCGGACTCATGCAGATGCTTCCCGCTGGCGACTCCGAGAAAGATGTGACCGGACGCCGTTGGGAACACAGAAAGGATGTGATGCGCGATGCCATCATATATTACCGCAATAGTCCGAGCGTGATCTTCTGGGAAAGCGGCAACGAATCCATCAGCCGAGACCACATGCTCGAGATGAGGGAGATACGTGACATGTATGACCCTTACGGCGGACGTGCGATAGGTTCGCGTGAGATGCTCGATATCCGCGAGTCGGAATATGGCGGAGAGATGCTCTACGTCAATAAGAGCGACCACAGCCCCATGGTGCAGACGGAATACTGCCGCGACGAGGGACTCCGCAAATATTGGGACAACTGGAGCTATCCTTACCACCGCCACGGCGACGGTCCTCTGTATAAGAACGCCGACGCCACAGCCTACAATCAGAACCAGGATATGCTCACGGTAGAATTCGTGCGCCGCTGGTATGACTTCTGGCGCGAACGTCCGGGTACCGGTCGGCGTGTCAACTCCGGAGGCGCCAAGATCATCTTCTCCGACACCCAGACCCACGGGCGCAGTGCAGAGAATTTCCGTCTTTCAGGTGTAGTAGATCCTATGAGGATACCCAAAGATGGTTTCTATGCCCACAAGGTGATGTGGGACGCTTGGGTTGATCCTGAAAATGCCGACGCTCATATCGTAGGACACTGGAATTACCCGGCAGGCACAGTTAAACCTGTCTATGTCGTCTCTTCAGGCAATGCCGTTGAACTCAAGGTCAACGGAAAGAGTAAAGGATTCGGGAAACAAGATTACCGGTTCCTTTTCACCTTCGATTCCATAGCTTATGAACCAGGCAAAATAGAGGCTGTGGTCTACGGGAGCGACATGAAACCGGTGCTTACTAAAGAACTCCAGACCGCCGGAGAACCTAAAGAACTGAAACTTTCGCTAATGACCGGACCTGACGGGATGAGAGCCGACGGAGCGGATCTCGCACTGGTGCAGTTTGAGATAGTCGACGCTCAGGGCAGACGATGTCCGTTGGCCAACGACACGGTGACATTCACCATCGACGGCGCCGCCGAATGGCGCGGAGGAGTGGCACAAGGCAAGGATAATTTCGTACTTTCTAAATCAATACCGGTGGAGGCCGGAGTGAATCGTGTGATGCTACGATCACTTCCTCAGGCCGGCAGCGTCATGGTAAAGGCCAAGGCTCCAGGTTTCGCGCCCAAAGAGATATCTTTCGACACCAAGGCTATAGAGGTGAAAGACGGGGTGACCTCGTTCAATCCGGCAGCGGGGCTCCCCTCAAGGCTCGGGAGAGGCGAGACTCCGCTCACTCCTTCATATGTCGACACGAAAGCAGATGTCAGAATCAAGAGCGCTGATGCGGCTGTCAACAAAGAGGCTCTCGCCAACAGCTATGACGACAACGAGCTTAGCGAATGGCGCAATGATGGACGTCTCTCTAACGGCTGGATCGCTTTCACGCTTGAACGCCGCGCCGCCATCGATGATATTTGCGTGAAACTTACAGGCTGGCGTCAGAGATCATACCCTCTGCAAGTGTTCGCGGGCGACAAACTGATATGGAGCGGAGAAACCGAGAGAAGCCTCGGATACGTGCACCTGAACATTGATAATCCGGTCATGAGCGACACTTATACTATACGGCTCAAAGGAGCAGCCACCGACAGCGACGCTTTCGGACAGATCATTGAGGTGGTAGAACCGAAAGCCGGCGAGCTCGACCTCTTCAAGACTGAAGGGGGCGACAAAACAAACAACGAACTCCGGATTGTTGAAATTGAGTTCCTTGAGACACTCAGGCAGTAGGACATACAAATGTAAAAAAGTTATCGGCCTTGCAGACTAAGGGTTGCAAGGCCGATAACTTTTTACAAACAATTCGATAGTTAAGAGGTCAGAGAGCCTTTAGGATGGAGATCCTCTCAATAGGATTCAGGGCACCGAACACATAACTGCCCGCAACAAGTATGTCGGCTCCGGCCGCTGCCAGCTCTGATCCGGTGGTCTCATTGATGCCGCCGTCTATCTCAATCAAAGCATGCGAGTCGGTGGAGTCGATGAGGGCACGGAGCTCACGCACTTTCTTCAAAGTGTTCTTGATGAACGGCTGTCCGCCAAAGCCCGGGTTGACCGACATAAGCAGTACGAGATCGACATCTTCTATTATGTCTACAAGCATCGACACCGGAGTGGAGGGGCAGAGCGTCACACCGGCTTTCATCCCGGCATCGTGAATAAGATGGACTGTGCTGTGCAGATGCCGGCAAGCCTCAAGGTGCACATTCATTATGTAGCCTCCGGCATCACTCACGGCAGAAATCCATTTCTCAGGATCGACCACCATCAGATGCACATCGAGAGGCTTATTGCAGATTTTAGAAACTGATTTTATCACCGGGAATCCGAATGATATGTTAGGCACGAACACACCGTCCATGACATCCATATGCAGATAGTCGGCTTCGGATGCGTTGATCATCTCGAGATCGGGAGTAAGGTCGGCGAAGTTAGCCGCCAGAAGTGAGGGTGAGACTTTCATGTAGGTCAGGTATTATGGGGATGCCCCGCCATACATGCCCGAGGACATGTATGAGCGGGCCACCGGTTATTTTTCAATTGTTTTCTTTTTGGGTTTAAATGCATTCCAGAGGATGAAGCCGAGGCATACCAGGGCCAGTCCATATCCGGCATATGTCAGGTATTTGTTATACTCCTCCACTTTCTCGAAAAGTTGGTCGGGAGCCACCGAGAATGAGAGCCAATAGCCGAGAAGGGCCAGGATTCCGTTCCATACACCTGCTCCGAGAGAAGTGTATAGCGCGAACTGCCCTATGTTCATCTTGGAGATGCCGGCAGGAATAGATATCAGCTGCCTGATGGCAGGGATAAGACGTCCCACAAAAGTAGAGACAGCACCGTGTTTGTCGAAATATTCCTCTGCCTTCACAACTTTCTCCCTATTGATCATAAGCATGTGGCCAAAACGACTGTCAGCAAAGCTATAGACCACAGGGCGGCCGATCCAAAGAGCAAGATAGTAATTGATAAATGCGCCGACAAGAGCGCCCGCTGTGGCCACGATCACAACCACCCATATATTCATGTCGGCTCCCGCACCCGTATTCGTGCAAGCGAGATAAGCTGCAGGTGGCACTACCACTTCCGACGGAAAAGGAATGAACGAACTCTCCACTACCATGAAGACGAATACGAAGAGATAGTTGGCGTTTTCGACAAACCATTGGAAGAACTGGCTCGCATCGAACAGCGCCAAAGGAATTAGGTCAAGCATATTGTCTGTTGTTTCTTTTGGTTTTCATTATTTCATATAAGTCCGGTGGCGCGCAGCATCGCTCCGTAATACTCCGCTTTTTTCTCAAGCTTAAGCGGATAGGCCCTCGAGGAGGAAGGCATGCGCCAATGATGGAAATGGCGTAGCGAGCCATCGGGCATAGTGAGGACACATTCGCGCCACTCGCCGACTTTAGGCACTTCGGTAGCCGTAAGCTCGGCGATGACACCGGCGGCCTTCTCGCCTGTGGTGGCCACAGCCACACATCCGGGCATCACCGACAAAGTCGCGCAAAGATCAATAGGACGGTCGATCTGAAGCCATTTGTCAGAAGCATTGTCTTTCATGCGGACCACCTCCTTTCCGGTGTCGCTCAATGCGATTCCCTTTTCCACCAGCAGTTTCTTGATAAGCTCTACCTTGAAAGTCTTGGCGGAGGCATCGACGAAATAGTTTTTGTCGCCGTAGTAAACGATTCCGAATATGCGCCACATGTCGTTGATGAAATTCGGATAATAGAACTCCATCGACCAGCGGTTTCGTTTAGGTGGGAAAGTGCCGCACATCAGCAGCTTGGAATCTGCCGGCAAAAACGGTTCAAGAGGGTGTGTCTCACTGTCCATTGACATCTGCATTTGGTATTATCAGTTAGCTGTGGGGTGTGACTTTCAGATTCCCGACCACAGCTTCGGCGAGCCGGGCTATCTCCTCCTTGACAGAGCTGTCGATGCTCTGCTTCATGGTCATGGTGTAGACCGGCTCTGCTTTCATCGCCGCTAAATACTCATTGATTTTAGCCGCGGCTCCTGACGCCCAGGTAAAAGAGCCGAATGTGGCAGTCACCTTATTCTTAACTTCTCTTGTCTCCATTGCGATCATAAACTGCTCTACCGGAGGGAAGATATGCATGGAATATGTAGGAGCACCGACAATCAGTCCCTCATATCGGAAAGCGTCGGAGATCATGTCGCTCATATTGTCGTGAGAAGCGTTGTGGATCCTGATATTTCTGACGCCACGTGCTGAAAGCTGCCGACCGATTTCCTCAGCCACTTCGGCTGTGTTACCATACATGGAGCCATATATTATAGTCACACCCGGCTCACTTTCATATCGGGCAAGTTTTCCATAAATCTCAATTACCTCATCTATATGGTCATGCCACACAGGTCCATGAGTTGAGCATATGAAATTTATATCTATTCCAGCCAACTTGGCGAGGGCCTTCTCAACGAAACGTCCGTATTTTCCCACGATATTGGAATAATAACGATACATCTCGTCACGATACCAGGCAGTATCCATCTCCGCGTCGACCACTCCCCCGTTGAGTGCTCCGAATGTGCCGAAAGCATCGCCTGAGAAAAGCACAAGGTCCTCTTCCACATATGTCATCATGGTCTCGGGCCAATGCACCATCGGAGTCAGAAAGAACCTGAGAGTCTTGCCTCCGAGAGGAAGCGTGGCACCATCGGCAACCTCAAGCAGCCGGTCGTCGGCAACATGATAGAACCCCTTCACCATTCCGAGGGTCTGACGATTGCCGACAATCCTGGCCTGGGGATAAACCTCGAGCATAAACGGCAATGCTCCCGAATGGTCGGGCTCCATATGGTTGACTACAATATAGTCTACGCCGGCATCGCCAATCGCCTCGCGCACTTGTCCAAGATAATCAGGCAGTGTGCCGATCTCCACTGTGTCGATCAGGGCTGTCTTTTCGGTTCCCCTGACGATATATGAGTTATAGCTCACTCCGTAAGGAAGAGGCCAGAGAGCCTCGAAACGGTCGGTGACACGGTCGTTGACCCCGGCATAAAGTATGCCGTCAGTGATTTCGCGTATGTTCATCTTTTTTCACCTTTTGTAAGACTGACGTCGGGAAAGCTATGTCTCCCTGTCTTCAAACGTCTGTAGAATCGTTAAAGATTAAATCCGGGTGGATTTTAAGCTGCAAAATTACTCAAAAAGGACTGCAATGGCAAACTTACGGGGCGTTAGAGTCATTTATTTTTCATCATAAGCCGATTTTTGAGTAATTTTGCACTCGCAAAAGAAAAATCCGATGAAAGCATATCTCACAACAATCCTGCTCCTGGTCATTTCCAATATCTTCATGACCATCGCCTGGTATGGCCACCTGAAACTCCAGACAATGGGAATATCTAAAAACTGGCCTCTGTTTGTGGTCATCCTTGTGTCGTGGGGAGTGGCACTGCTTGAATACTGCTTTATGGTTCCCGCCAACCGGATAGGCTTCCAGGAGAACGGAGGACCTTTCTCCCTTTTCCAGTTAAAGATATTGCAGGAAGTCATAACCCTGACAGTCTTCACGATCGTGGCGATGGTGCTGTTCTCCGGCGAGAAACTGCATTGGAACAATGTGGCAGCATTCGCATGCCTTATCGCCGCTGTATGTTTCACATTCCTTCCCCAATCCAAATAAGTAGATATAAAAAGATATGGAGTTCCACTTCGCGCCTATACAGGGGCACACAGACGCCCCCTACCGTCACTTCCACGTCGTTGCTTACGGCAACGACGTGGATTACTACACTCCTTTCATACGTCTTGAGCATGAAGCCCTCAGGCAACGCGATGCAAAAGACATGACTTCTCCTCTAAACGATGGATGCCGTCTGACTCCTCAGATCATATTCCGCGACCGACATGAGCTTGAATCGCTCGTCACACTGCTTAAAGAGACTGGTTGCCGCAATATAGACCTGAATATGGGATGCCCGTTCCCTCTTCAGACAGGCCACGGACGCGGTGCGGCCACCATAGCCGACACACGTCTGGGAGAGGCAGTGGCAGAGACCGTGACAAACAATCCGGAGATCACGTTTTCCGTAAAGATGCGCCTGGGCATGACCGATAAACACGAATGGGCAGAACTTATGCCATATCTTAACCGGGCAAAGCTTCGTCATATCGCCGTGCATCCACGAGTGGCAAGACAACAGTATGGCGGCAACGTGGATTACGGGGAATTTGAGGCAATTCTTGCAGAAAGTCAGAATCCCGTCGTTTACAATGGCGACATCAAAACACCGTCAGATATCGATGATGTCATGGCCAGATTTCCGGAAGCTGCGGGAATAATGGTGGGCCGCGGCCTTCTCGGACGCCCTTCCCTATTCGCAGAATATATATCAGGGAAGGAATGGGACAGAACCGACAGGATAGCTTCCATGCTCGGATTCCACCGTCGACTTCTCGAACATTATTCCTCCTCCCTATGTGGAGAAAGCCAGATTATTTCGAAGATCAAGCCATTCTGGGAATATGCCGAAGACGAGATCGGACGAAAAGCATGGAAAGCAATAAAGAAAGCCACAAATATCGCGAAATACCATTCGGCAGTGGCGATGGTGGAATAATTCAGTATATGAATAAATAAAATAGTGAAATGAAGATAGCTATACTCGCAGCCATGCAGAAAGAACTGGAGCTGCTCCTCTCCCTCCTCGATACCGCCGCGGAAATGGAATATGAAGGGGTATCACTTCACAAGGGCACATTGGGCACTCATGAAGTATATATAGCCAAATGCGGCATTGGGAAAGTCAACTCGGCGCTCGCCGCATATAAAGTGATAAAGGCCGTGGAGCCGGATCTCGTGATCAATTCCGGAGTAGCCGGAGGAGCCGGCGTGCCCATAGGCACATTGCTGATAGCAGACAGAGTGGCCTACTGCGACGTGTGGTGCGGACCCGGCACAGAATATGGCGAGGCCGACGGTTATCCCCTCTTCATGTCGCCGTCATCCCTATTCCTGGATATTGCACGCAGGGTAGCCACAGACAGCAACACTCGCTTCGGACTGATCTGCAGTGGTGACAAATTCATCTCCTCCGCCGACGAAATAGCGTTCATACGCAGCCACTTCCCCGAAGTTGACGCTGTCGACATGGAATCAGCCTCCATAGCTCAGACATGCATCTCCTGCGGAGTGCCTTTCGGCATTGTCAGGGTAGTCAGCGACACTCCCGGCGAAGGGGAAAACATAGAGCAATACACAAATTTCTGGAATGACGCTCCAATGAGGACATTCTCAGCGGTGCACACAATTATAGAATCACTGTAAACCTGCGGTCAATATGCAAATGGCGATCAACCGTTCCCGACTCAAGACCCTCATGCTACCCATAGCGATGGTGTGCGGAGCCTTGTTCGCCCCCTGGATGGGATATGTCACCTTCCTGTCTCCCTATCTGATTTTCACGATGCTCTTCATCACCTACTGCAAACTGAAAATCTCCGATTTCAAGCCCAACCGCTTTGAAGTGGCTCTTCTCGCCACCCAGATGGCACTTGCCGCGGCAGCATACGCTCTCACATTCTTCTGGAACCGTACGCTTGCGGAGGGTGTATTCATCTGCTTCTTCATTCCCACCGCCACAGCCGCGCCTGTAATCACGGCTATGCTCGGAGGAAGCATATCGAGAGTGGCCACCTACAGCCTGATGTGCAACGCTGTGGTCGCCGTGGCAGGGCCGGTAGTCCTTGCCGCCATAGGCGAGCATTCCGACATGACATTTCTCGATTCCTTCAAGATGATTCTCATGCAGGTGTTCCCACTGATAGTCGCCCCTCTCGTTCTGGCACTGATCCTTCGCTACAGTGTGCCACGATTGCATTCAAAGATTGTGAACATGCAGCAGCTGTCGTTCTATCTTTGGGCTGTCTCGCTCTTTATTGTGGTGGGAAGTTGCGTGAGCTTTGCCATCAACAACTGGACTCCCGAATCGACAGTCACCATGGTACTTCTCGCACTTGGAGCTCTTGTCGCGTGCCTTGTGCAATTTAAGATAGGCCGTATCATCGGCGGCCGTTTCGGCGACAGAGTCTCAGGAGGCCAGGGTCTCGGCCAGAAAAATACAGTGCTCGCAGTCTGGCTCGCGCTGGCATACATGAACCCCATGGCCTCGATAGCCCCTGCAGCCTATGTGGCATGGCAGAACAGCATAAACTCATGGCAACTTATGCGCCATGAACGCAACATCAGATCAAAGAAAGTTGAAAGGCCGGAATGAATTAAGAAGTCGTACAAATGTACGACTTTAAAATAACACCGGCTTATATTATGCCGGTTTTTCCGCAGTTTTGCCTCCGGCATTGTTCATGTTGCCCTCGGTCCTACCGGCATGACCTTTACCGCTTCCCCGGCGGTGTCCTTTTCCACGTCGGCCCCTGTTCCGGGGGTCTTTTTTATCAGCATCAGCCGGTTTGCCACCACGGCGCGAGGCATGGCCTCCGTTACCTTTGCGTCCGCGTCCTCCTTTCCCAATGTTGCCATAGTCAGGTGTCTCGCCCAGGTCGTCAGGCACAGGAAGCTTCTCCACCTCCTTCTCAAGCAGACGCTCAATATCGCGGAAGCGGCTTCTCTCCTTCTCGCTTATAAAAGTAAAAGCACTCCCCTCTTTGTCGGCACGTGCCGTGCGTCCGATACGATGCACATAATCCTCAGCCTCATGAGGAACATCATAGTTGATCACAGTCTCAATGTTGTCGATATCGATACCTCGCGATATTATATCAGTGGCAACGACAACATTCACTCTTCCGGCCTTGAACTTGAGCATCACCTCCTCACGCGCCGTCTGCTCAAGGTCGGAATGCATCTCCGCCACCTTTATATTGAGGCGCCGCAGCGAACGGGCAAGCTCCTTCACTTTCAATTTCGAAGAGGAGAATATTATCACCCTTTGCGGAGGGTTTTCCTTGAACATTCTCTCAAGAATAGGTAGTTTCTGTGTCTCATAGCATACATACGCACCCTGCTTTATCTTCTCGGCCGGCTTCGACACGGCAATCTTCACCTCCGCCGGATTGTTGAGAATCCTGTCGGCAAGCTGCTGTATCTTCGGAGGCATCGTCGCTGAGAAAAGAAGGGTCTGACGCTCTTTCGGAAGATGTCCGATAATCTGCATGATGTCGTCTATGAAACCCATGTCGAGCATGCGGTCAGCCTCATCGAGGATGAAGAACGACACTTTCGAGAGATCGACATAGCCCATGCTCAGATGGGCAAGCAGACGTCCCGGGGTGGCAATCACCACATCGGCGCCCATCTTTAGCCCCTTACGCTGCTGCTCGTAGGTATGTCCGTCAGTGCCGCCGTATATCGCCATGCTGCTCACAGGCATGAAATAGGAGAAACCCTGCATCTGCCGGTCAATCTGCTGAGCAAGTTCACGAGTCGGAGCCATCACAACGCAATTCACGTTTTCCTGAGGATAATTGTCGTTGACAAGGCGCTCTATCACGGGAAGGAGATAAGCGGCCGTCTTTCCCGTGCCGGTCTGGGCCACAGCGAGGAGATCACGTCCTTCGAGCACAGGGGGGATCGCAAGCTCCTGAATGGGTGTGCATTCATCAAAATGCATGTCGTATAATGCGTCAAGAAGATCGTCGTTGGTCAGGATTTCATCAAATCTCATATCGTTTTTATTTTCCGTTGTGCAAAATTAAGTAAAAAATCCCATTATGCCCTCCGGCTGAGTGGCAAAAACAGTATGCAGCGGCAGAAGGGGATACTCTTTTTACATTATTTAATAAATATTAACCGCTGCAAAAGCATCTTCCTATCAAAGTTATAATCTGTCAGACAATTATTTAGATATATCTCCACATATTTTTGAAAAATTTTTCAAAATTGCGAAACATTTTTAACCGAACTGATGTTTTATCCATGTAAACATTTTAAAACAACTACAACATGAAATCAAACGAAACCTTCAAACAACGACTTCTGGGACTTCAAGGAAATCTTCTTAGTTTTGCATACCAACTGACTACAAACAGAGAGGAAGCCCGCGATCTATTACAGGACACCACTTTGAAAGCGCTCGACAACGAAGAGAAATATGTCGACAACGTTAATTTCAAAGGATGGATCTTCACGATCATGCGCAACATCTTTATCAACAATTATCGTCAGACAGTAAGGAAAGCAACAGTCATTGACCAAACTGAAGATCTCTTTCACTTGAACATATCGCAGGAGTCCGGTCTCACTACCCCGGAGGGATCGGTAGCTGTTAAGGAGATTTCGTCGGCACTTGAAAGTTTTCCAGAAGAATATAGGATTCCTTTCAATATGTATGTAGCTGGTTATAAATACAATGAGATTGCTGAAAAGATAGGTTTACCCCTCGGCACAGTTAAAAGCCGTATCTTTTTCGCACGCAAACGCCTGCGCGAGCAACTGAAGGATTACCAGTACTGACACTTACACAGGTTTTTATTAGTTTTTTGGCTTAACTACCATTATATAGAAATTTCTCTTCAAATTCCATAGGCCGGCTTCATGCCGGCCTTTTTATTTGCATCGACTCAAATTGATTGACTCACCTCAAATTGTCTTTATAACACTGCTGGGATTTCCGACCGCCAACAATGTGGAGATATATCTTCCTCCCTCCCGGCTCCTATCGCACAGTCTTCGCCAATCGTCACTCCAGACAACACGTAAACATTGCCACCAATCCATACATTATTGCCTACCGTTATCGGATGCGCATATTCCAATCCCTTGTGTCTCTCCACGGCATCAATCGGATGACCCAGTAAAATCTGCGAGAAGTAGATTTGGGGTTGTTAAAGCTTCCCGAGGGCTTTTTCATGATTAGGACATCTTTTGCAAACCGTTGAAATCTCCGGAGAAGGTAAATTTATAACCGATTTTCATTTTTTGTGGGGAAATATTTGTTTTTCATGAAATAAAGCATTACATTTACAGCATAACCTAAACTCCTCCCACCATGAAACCATCCAAAGGCATACCGTCACTATTCCTGACATTCCTCTGCCTGTATTCGCTGGCGGAGACCGTCAGGCTTCCCAGCATGCTGACTCCGCTGAGCAGGGAGAAACTCCGGTCGAATTGCTGGAACCTCGGGGAATGCAACCTTGTCGCCGAGGACGTCAAGGCCTGGACCACTGTCTCGCAGACAGGATTCGTGACAGAATACGACAGCCCTGACGCCAGACATTACCTCATACGCGGGGACTCACTCCTGTTCCGGGGCTACACCGCAGGCAACGATATCGCCGCGGTCGCCGACTCCGCACCGTCGGTCGGGTCGGTCGCCTCCGCGGCCGCGACATACCATTCAGACCAGAAGCCATATTCGCTGACCGCCTACGAGCCCTCGCAGAGGAGACAGGCGGTATCGTCGACAAAGGCCGGCGAGGCGTGGCACAACGGAGGACACAGGACCACCGTCCGGCGGCTGGTCAATGACCAGTCGGCATACCGCTGCCCGAAGCTTACGGTTGACAGTGACGGCGGCATCACCATGTCAGGATACTATACGACAGGGACGCTCAGCGTCGAGGAGACCACAGACGAGGAGGGGCTGGCGGAGGCGGTGTTCACCGATATCCGCGGGCTGTGCCGGCTCAGACGGCGCGGGAACGCGGAGACGCATTACATATACGACGGCTACGGACTCCTCAGATATATCCTGCCTCCCGATGTCACGCCCGCCACCATGACCGCCGGGAATTCCGTGCTGACGGAATCAGCCTATGTCTACAGTTACGATTACCGGGGCAAGGTGGAATATGCCAAGATACCGGGGCGCGGGCCCTCAAGATACCGCTATGACAGCGCGGGGCGCCTCCTGGCCGAGACCGACGCCGACCTCGGAGGAAAATGGAGGATACATGTCTACGACACTGCCGGACGTGACGTGCTGCAGGCGGAATGCGCTATCACTGAGGAGGGGATCCTTAACATAAAGGAGGCGCAGAATGCGCAGCCTCCGCAGAAAGGGACGGGGACATGGGGCTACACCACGCCGTATTCCCTTCCCTCCGGATTCTCAGTCTGCAGGGCCGATTATTACGACGGCTACGGGGGCTTCGACGCCGCGCAGCCGATGGCGCGATACGGCGGCGCGACCCTCGTCGCCACCCCGAAGGGGCGGCTGACAGGGACGCGGCTGATATGTGACGACGGCACTGACCACACGCTCACCTACCGGTATGACAGGTTCGGACGGCTGGCCCAGACAACCGACGACTCCGGCAGTCACACCCACACCACGGCGACAGAATATAACTACAGCGGACAACCCGTGAAAGTGACGGAGAAACTGCGCCACATGTCGGGAGAGTCATGGAATGAGCGTATGTTCGTGACGGAGCACACCTATGACAAGGCGGGACGTCTCAGCTCAACCACCGTGAAACTTGACGGAAAGACGGTGGCGTACACGGAAAGGGGCTACGACGGGATCGGGCGCCCGGCATCGGTGGCGATGAAAAAGAGCGATGGGGCGACAGTATGGTCGGGTCAGGAATACCTCTACGACGTGCACGGCTGGCCCACGCGGCTGAAGACGTCTCTGTGGAGCGGAGGCGCCGCCGTGGCGTCGGTGTCCGGACTAGCCTCGGCCTACTATCCGGAGACGTCCCTGACAGGCGGTGTCACGGAGGCCGCGACGCAGGTGGAATCCTATACGGAGACGGTAAGCTACGCCGACGGGAGCAGCCCGCGCTATGACGGCACCCCGTCGTCGAGGACGCTCGTGAACGGGGGACGCTACGACTACACGTTCGACAGCCTGTGCCGGCTGACGGGGGCGGATTACACTCCCCCGCAGGGTAATGGCGGTGAGGACTTCTCCGCGGAGTATACCTACGACATACTGTCGCGCCCGCTCACGGCGAAAAGGATGGGGGTTGTGGACACCGACGGCACAACCGAGACCTTCGGTGTGCTCGACGACATGTCGCTGGAATATGACGGCGCGCTCCCCTCCGTCAGGAGGTCGGACACCGGCGAGGTGGAGGGCCGCTCATTCTACGGGCGCACCGGATGGACGCAGGGGATCTCGATGGCCTCCTCCACGATGGATTTCAACAGTGCCGGCAGACTTGTGAAGGACACCGGAAGGGGACTGGGGACGGTGCAGTACAACACACTGGGTCTTCCCACGCTCATGAGTTCCGCGACCACAAACCACTCCGCCTCTCCGCGGAAGGAGCGGGTATATGACGCGGCGGGTCGGCTTATGGGTCAGACGGAGGTCATCAAACTTCCGTATGGGTATGGGTATGGTCTTGGTGTAACCGATGATAGGCGCTTCATCGGGTCATTCACGCTGAACCTTGACAAGCTTGAGCGCGTTGACTTTCCGGGAGGGTATATTGACGGTACAGGAAATGCGCATTTCCTGTACCGGGACTGGCAGGGGAATGTGGTGCTGACGGTGGATGCGGACAACAATGTGGAGC
Source organism: uncultured Muribaculaceae bacterium (assembly GCA_910588245.1). Classification (GTDB taxonomy): domain Bacteria; phylum Bacteroidota; class Bacteroidia; order Bacteroidales; family Muribaculaceae; genus Lepagella. Next base: position 89,569 of record CAJUQP010000003.1, read on the forward strand.
AGATGGTCGACTATTATCCCTACGGCGAGCCCTGGCGTGAGCCTTGGGGACAGCGGCAGACGCTGTTCGCCGGGAAGGAGCGGCAGCAGGGGCAGCTCTCCGGTGACTGGGACTTCGGGCCGCGTCATCTGTCAAGTCCGTCGATGCTCTGGTCAGCACCGGATGAGAACGCCGCTGACAACCCGTGGTGGTCGCCGTGGGCTTACTGCGGAGGAAACCCGGTGAGGTATGTCGACCCGAACGGACAGGATGTTTTGATAACAGTTGGAGACCGCATCATAACCATCACCGCCGAGCTGATCCTTTATGGAGATGGGGCGACAGAGGAGATCCGCGACATCTACCAGAAGAAGATTAACGAGGTCTGGGGACAGGTCACAAAATACCGTCACAACGCCAATCTCGGTGGACTGGCGACAGAATATGATGTTGAATGGGATGTGAATGTCCGTCTGAAAGGACTGGAGGAAAATATTGTGTATAATGGCTACAATAATGATGTCGAAGTGATAATGGATCCGGCTAAGCTGAAAAACAATACATCTACGGTTGAGGATAGTAGAAGAGCATTTTTCAGGGGATACGGAACAGACGGTTATGATTTACAATCTGACAATCCGGCAGCACATGAATTCGGACATATGCTCGGGTTACGAGACAGATATCTTCGCAAAGGAGGGAAGTCCATACCTGACAAGGGCTTTGAGAATGATGTAATGGGTGTTAGTGTACGGACACCCGACGTCTCGGTCTCGGATGTCCATGTTATGGAATTGTTCGGCAAAGCTGTTGAAAGATTCGAATCCATTCAATCGGCAGCGAATGTATTGTCAAAGGGATTCCACCTCCGACCCTTTAAGCTAAGGCATTATATAAATAGAAAAAATAGACAGGCTAAAATAAGATAGATTGTATGGATGATATTTACAGAGTTTTAACCCCGGTTATGATATTTTTGATGACGCTGTCTGCAGGTTGCAGCGGGGGTGAATCCGGGAAAGTGTTGCAGGATGCTGGTGTGTCGATTAACGGGACAGCGGATGCTGACACATTGCCACCTATCGGACTAAATGGGAATCCCATCAGACCTTATGAAGAGAAGGATACCATTATTTACGGGCCATCGGGTGATGACAGCTGGATCCCGCTAAATAAACTTCCTATCAAGGATTACTCTTTTGAGAGGATCCTGAGGGAATTCGGGAAGGAAAATCTGATATCCAAAGAAGATGGTGATTTTTACGATGTTTATTCTTTTATAAAGACGTATGATGACTCTGTGCCAAAAATCTTGTATGACAGATGCATGCGGTATAGGAACCTTGAAATCCCATATGCCGGTTATATTTTCCGTTATCCAGACGGTACAAATGATTGTCTTTTGCTTTATGTATTCAGGGAGGGAGACAGGCTAAAAATACTATGGGGATACCGTGTCCCCTCCACTTATGACTGGCTAGAATAAAAAATGCATGGGCTATGAAATTATTGATATATATTATTTTCACCTCTGTCATAATATGCTCAGTGGCGGCATGTTCGCAAAGCCGTCAAAATGACAGTAACCCGGAGAATATTCTACGGGACAAGTTCCCGTATTACGGTATCAAGGCATTTGACGATGTCACACCATACAAGACATTGGTCGCGACCGGTATGGGAGAGGCTTCGAGAATCGTCGATTATGAGTATTTTGATCTTTTCGATGACAAGGGGCGTAAGATACTTCCATTGTTCAATATCTATATGAAACGAATGACAGTGTTCATTACCAGGGCTGAGTGGGACAATTACGACGGAGAGGGTCGAAGGCTTGTATTATACTTCGCCAGTGAGTATTTTCGAGTTTTAGACACTCCCTATTGGGGATATCTAACGTATCCGGAAGAGGAGGATTCGGTCTTAAATCTTTATACTGAGAAATGAAGTCAAGGAGGGTAGTTTTACTTTAGTCATGTCATGACAGCTGTAGAAATAATTGAATCTGCGTTTTTTCGTGACACACATTGGTATGTCGACGGTACAGGGAATGCGCATTTCCTGTACCGGGACTGGCAGGGGAATGTGGTGCTGACGGTGGATGCGGACAACAATGTGGAGCAGATTGTCGGCTATTATCCCTACGGCGAGCCCTGGCGGGAGCCTTGGGGACAGCGGCAGACGCTGTTCGCCGGGAAAGAGCGTCAGGAGGGGCACCGTGAAACAATTTGACTTGATATCATTAACAAATGATAATTCATATGATTTTTTTCAAATACAAGGTGATGATAATTCAACTAAAGTATTTGAATTCCTTTCTAAAATACCGATGTTGAATGGAGCCATGCCAAGACAGGAATAATTGAAGATTTAACTATAACAACAGTTTATGCTTAGGAGAATTTGGTTATCTGTAATTATTTGATTATCTTTGTGAGGAGGAAAGGGATTTAATGGTTTTTTCAGCCAAATAGCAGGGGCTGCGGAGCAAACAACAAACAATGAACGATCAGATGAAAGAGATACTCAATTTCCTTAAGGAACTGAAAAGAAACAACAACCGCGAATGGTTCGCGGCAAATAAAGAGACTTATCTATCCGTGAAACGGAAAGCTGATATCCTAACATACGCTTTGATCGCCAAGATATCTGAGTTTGATCCTGAAGCCGCGAGACTGAGGGTGGAAGACTGCACGTACCGCATTTACCGCGACACCCGTTTCTCACCCGACAAGACGCCCTACAAGACTCATATCGGAATATATATAAACCCTCCTAAGGGTAAAAAATCCATGAGGTTCGGCTACTATCTCCATATAGAGCCTGAGAACTGCATGCTGGTAGCCGGGAACATAGGACTCCCCTCCCCGGTAATGAAAGCAGTCAGGCAAAGTATATTCGATGAAATCGACGAATACAGAGGCATCGTGGAATCGGCCGAATTCAGAAGCGCGTTTTCAGAACTGGGAGAAGACCCGCTGAAGACAGCTCCCAAAGGGTTTCCCAAAGACTGGGAATTTATCGATTACCTGAAACCGAGAAATTTCTGCTGCAGCCGCAGTCTAAAAGACTCCGACCTCTGCCGCCAAGACTTTCCAACATATGCAGAGCCATATCTTAGACAGGCAAAACGGTTTATCGACTTCTTCAATTTCACAATCGACGACTTCGAGGAGACTGAATCCTGAAGCTTCGCAAGCAAATAAAACCTGGTAAGATGACAGGCAGCTGACGCTGCCTTTCATAAGAGAGATTGCCACTAAGATCCATGATAAATCATCATTCGTCGTCGAGATCAGCGTGTCCACCGGCGATTATCTTGTAATCGCGCATCATGCGTCTATACACCACAAATCCGGCTCCACCACCTATCAAGCCACCGGCTATCGCTCCGATCTGTGCCGACCGGTCGTCGGCCAATATAAACGCGAAGACAATCAATATACAGATTGCAAAAGGGATCAGGGCGAACATAAACTGATGGTGACGTTTCCTGCACATAATTGCTATCGACGCTATCTCTCTGACCGACATCGTAAAAACATCAATCTTCCCTGTCTGCGTATAAAGCCAGAAGTCCATACACCCGCATACAATAAAATAAAAGTCGAGCAATATCACAAGGGGTATACGCCAATTGTCCGGTATGATCTCCATTTTAAGGAACAATATGTCAAACGCAAGCATGGCGCATGCGATTCCTACAAACCGTCTGTAACGCCTGCGCAGCCGTTCGAGCGATGTCTGCCTGCGCAGAAGCAAGGAAATGTCGGTATAGTTATCTCTCTCTTTTATGCGTGCGGACTGCCACGCCTCTTTCATCTCTTCCGGTGTCATAGATTCCAATGTTTTGAGTCGGCTATCGCCGCGAGTTTCTCCTTTATTCTTCTAAGTTTGGTTGCGACCGTGTTTCTGTTAAACCCAGTCACCTCAGCAATCTCATCATAACTTCTCTCGTCGAGCCACATCATCAGCAAAGATTTCTCAGCAGGATTAAGCATGGATATCAGGTAATGCAACTGCTCGAGAGATTCATTCGGATTGCTTTCCTCATCCGACGGTTCCGCGATGTTATCGATTGGCAACGCACCCTTATAGCGACCGTTCTTGCGCCACGATGAGACACAAGTATTCATGCAGATACGATAGATCCACGTTGATTTCCGGCTCTCATCGCGAAAATTCACCAGACCTCTCCAGATATTTATATGGATGTCCTGACGGAGATCCTCATATTCCTGAGGATCTGAGGCATAGAAGAAACAGATCTTGTCGATAAGCCTGCTGTTAGCACTGATGACCGCACTAAACTCAAGCTCAAGCGACTTGTCGGCCTTACGGGTGCCAATTGCCGACAATATATACCTGATGAACCCGAGGAGGCCACCGGCAAAAGAGGAGGATGGGGATATGTCAACGATAAGTTCCACAAAAGTATCTTGCTAAAAATTGTCTACAGTCCGTTAGACGCGCCGCCCCGGAAATAGTTTCACGACAGACAGATTTTTATTTAGGCAAGAATGAGGATATATAAATAGACCATCAGAAATTGAAGTGGAGAGAAACCCGGACACCGCTTTTGTCACACCCCGGAGTGTCACGATATGTAAGACGCCACACATAGTCCACACGAAGAAAGGTGAGGATATTGTCGAGACCTGCGCCTATCTCCATATAGGGGGTACTTTTCATTACCCTCGGGCTCGCCTGGGCCGGGAACAGAGGTAATGAAGCATTCAGGGCCGGATTATTACGGTCGGAAAGTCCTCCCCATAGTCCCTTGAATGTCACAGCCTCCCTTATCTTCAGTTTTTTAAGTAATGGAAGACGGTTGAAAAGGATACCATTACCGAAATATGTGAAATCAATGGCGGCATACCGGTCGTTGGCAAACTCCATGGCGTTCATAAGAGAATAACTCTCCGGCTGGATGGTGTATGAAAGGTTGGCATTGGGCCACATCAGGGCCGGATAATATACGCCACTCCACACTTTCCCAGCCTTAAGTATGATATCTGTATAACCGAAAGCGGAGAGCCAAAGACGTTTCTGTACGGAAATCTCACTACGGTTGAGGGTAAAATCAGCTCCCATAAACCCTTTCGGCCCGAACTCATGAGTCAGTTGTATGACCCATGCGTCAAGATTTATCGGTATGCGCAACGTACGCCCCTGGATGAATTTTTCTCCCGGCGCCCATCTGACTGTGACATTGAACGACGACTGACGATATTCAGAGATGCTTCGTCCGTCGGCAAACGTGAAAGGAAGCCACTGTGTAGCCTCCTGCCTCTCATGACTGAGACCTGCCTCAACCGAAAAATTGTTGGGGAGCTCAAGAATGTATCCGAATTTAGCAAGGCGGCGGTATGTGACAAGGACACTCTCCTTCCTCTTCAGCGACAGGAAAACGTTGTCCTGGCTCGTGAAGAGATAATGCTGCCCGATCATATCCAGATCATACGACATTGAACCGTAGAATCCGTGGCGCGGCCATTCATATGAATGATGCTTCTTTGGAGTGAACGAATACTCCACATCCGCTTTGTATTTCCATTTTTTGTCGCGGGTACCGTAGGCCACATATCCTTTTGCGAAAAGATGCGGATTGAGCGGCGACATTGTCATGCCTCCAAGTCTTATGCGGAGCCCTTCGACAGTGTTGCCGCTAAGCAGGGTATTTACAGGGCCGAGATCAACCTTGCTCGGGTTGCCGGTACGCACATATCCACTTTCCATAAGACCGACAGCTTTCTCAGCCCAATAAAGCAGAGGCACCTTCCTCATCTCCCCCATCATATTACCCATCCTCGATTCCGCGACTGTCATGGGCACCATCCGCTCGGCACTCCAGAACTCCCCGTCCCGGCTCCGTGCCCCCTCAAGATCGATAGCGTTGCCCAATCTTCCGTAAAAATCCCTCAGATCTTCCCGCATCTCATAACTGAAATTGTCATAGCTCGTGGTCTTTCTTATATACATCCTGGGCGTGCCCGGGGCGATCCTCATCTCCATGCAGATATCGTCATAAGTCTTATGGCGGTTGCCAAGGCTGTCTTTCTCAAACATCAGATTGACAAATATATTATCCACATAGTTTAGGTTTATCGCCTGCGGCACACGCATAGTCACTTTCTTCACGAACATTGTGGTGTCGCCAACAGGTACATATATCTTTCCGTTGAATCCCATCGACTCAGGATTGTGAGGAGCGAAGCTGAGCTCTATGCATCTGTCGGAGCCCACATAAACGGTGTCGGTGAGATAATATTTATAGAAATCAGGACCAATGGAGGAGAGTGGACTGACAAATCGGTTGGTCATAAATATAATATCGTTGCCGTAGATATCCATCTCGCGAACAACATCCTCGAGCATCAGCTGCATGTTTTCCTGACTAAGGACCTCGTCAAGGCCAGCACTCCGGTATCCTCTGACGATCTCCTTGTCTGCGCCAGGCTTGCGGCTGCGTATATGAGTTGACGCCTTCTCCTTTATAATAAGATCAAGAATGCGTTTGCCGGTCCATGACGATGTATCGACATAATCCTTCAGGAATTTTCCTTTACCCCCGAGAAACCCTCCGGAGAAATCACCGTTGAACTCATTAAGAGCCAAGAGGGTCTTCTCATACTTGTCATAACTGTAAAAAGGTTCCCTCTTCGGATCATGCTTTCCGGATTCGGCGCGCAGGCGCCTCACAAAATCTACCGCAGGATTGTTTTTCTTGGAATATTTCTCTTTGCGAGGTCTTACCACCACTTCCTGAAGAGCCTGCGAAGCGGGCGACAATCGGATCACGACGGCAGTGTCGGCAACTGTGGCAGGGAAACCCTTAGGCTCATAACCTGTGTATTCCACTCTCCATCCGGTTGGATTACCATAGGAGAAAACCCGAAAAGAACCGTTTTCATTGGCTACGGCGTTGCGTTTACGGTCGGGGAGATATATAAGGTTGGCGAAAGGGAGGACTTCTCCGGTGACAGAATCCGTCACCTGGCCAACGATCCATCTCGAACCGGGGGCAACGGATGAAGCGCCGTAAACGCCGGCAGATTCCTTACCGCGCACAGCCCCTGAGGCGGATGCCGCCATGAGACACCATGACAGAAGCACGAACGCCGGGAATGCGATCCGGGAAATCATCTTACTTGAATATGACTCTATTATAACGCGGATTGATTTCATTTCCTTATTGTTAGCCGCCCCGCAGGATATCTCTTCGATAGCACATCCGGGCATCTTATGAGTGTAGCTGGATTACACTTTTACATAACGAGGGAGGACGAGAAACTGTACATCTTTTCCGAAATTGTTCTATTTTTAGGATTTTTAAACCAAAATCGCAGGTAATTTAGTATATTTGCACACATACAGATAAAACTATCCATCCAATAGACAATGGCATTTGAAATAGAACATAAATATCTTGTGAACGATGACAGCTATAAAAAAATGGCTGTCAAAAAAGTAGAAATCCGACAGGGTTACCTTAGCCGCCTTCCGGAAAGGACAGTGCGCGTACGGACACGCGACAAGCAAGGATTTCTGACAGTAAAAGGGAAGAATCATGGCGACACACGCCTTGAGTTCGAATATGAGATTCCATATGAAGATGCCTGCGAGATGCTCGCGCTCTGCGAGCCCGGAATGATTGAGAAAACCCGCTGGCTCGTAAAGTTTGACGGACTGGTATGGGAAGTCGATGAATATCATGGCGCGCGGGAAGGACTGACAGTGGCGGAAGTGGAGATTCCGAAGTCCGGTCTTCATTATTCCATTCCACCGTTCGCAGGCAGGAATGTCACGGGGGATCCTGCATATTACAATTCAAATCTTTGAATCCGGAGTTATGACTAACGCCTTTTCTCAAGAGATTTAAGCATCATCTCCAGCTCGTCCCTGACGTCGGAGAGACGGTCGATTATATCCATCCGCTTAGATATGTTGCTCCTGTTAAGACGCATCTGCTCACGGGCAGCCTCAATCTTCAGACCTTTTATCTTCACAAGATAATGGATTATACGAAGTGTCTCGATATCATCGGGGGTATAGTAGCGTATATTGGCATTGCTCCGCATGGGACGCACCTCCGGGAACTCCATCTCCCAATAGCGGAGCGTAGGCTGAGAGACACACAGGATCTCAGCCACATCCTTTATCTTATAGTATTTTTTTGTAAGGTCAGACGCCATATTTTCTCGTGAATCAATCTCTTTATCAACTAAACAATATCCAGAAGCAAAGGCCACCCATCAATCCATCATATTGCCGGCATTGTCAGCAATCCTAAGTATCTCGGAATATTGCTCGGGGGTGAGATCCATGAAGCAATAATTGACGGGATCCTGAGCCTTATCCTTGAATCTCACCTCATAATGCAGATGTGGGGCCTTGGATTTCCCGGTCGAGCCTACGCGCCCGATAAGTTGTCCGCGTGTCACTTTGTCGCCCTCCCTTACAAGGAACTCGTTGAGATGGGCATATCGGCTCACATAGTTGAAGCCATGGTCAATATCCACACAGTTGCCGTAGCCTGCCTGCCGCCTTGCGGTAGCCACTGTCCCGTCGGCCGTTGCATATACCGGCGTCCCGGTCGTGGCCGCAAGATCAATGCCCTCATGATATACCGTCGACCCGAAAATAGGATCACGCCTGAAACCGAAACCCGACGACAAAGTAAACTCATCGACCGATAACGGAAAGACTGACGGGATATGCCGGAAGCGGCTCTTCTGCTGACGTATTGCCTCCCGCAGCTGATCAAAGCTCTGAACCTGAGCCAAAAGCTGCCGTTCAAGAAGATCCATGTTCTGGGTGAGCCGCGTCACCAGCCCCGCGTCTGAAAGCTTCTCAAGCTCCCTGTAACGGTTTTCGTTGTCGAGTCCCGCATGGCGCTGCGCCCGACTCAGAGGATCCATCTGCATCATCACCCGATAGAAATTATCGTCTCTGTCGCGCAGATGATCCATGACTTTCAAAGAATTGTCAAGACGCCGGCTCAATATGGCATACTGTGTGCGCAACTGGGCATTCTCGTTGCGAAGGTTCTCCTCAGTGGGAGAATCGAAACAGTAGAACACAAGCAGGAACAGTCCCAATCCTATCATCGCGCCAATCAGCCACGTCTTGCCCCAATAGGCAAGACGCATACGCATCGAGGGATACACACGCTCGAAGTTGTCCGTGTCCGGATTATATCTGTAATAGACGTTTTTCGCCAATTATCTCTGATTTTATTTCCTTTGCCACACCTGGAGGCGCGGTTAAAGAAGGTTTTATCTGTTTAATATTGCAAAATTAATGGAATTTGAATAATTTTGCAACTTAAAACCACGCAACTAAAAAAATACCGGCCCCGCGCTGTCGGAACGACAGCGACCATAACCGGAAAATAACAGACAAACAGCTATGACAGCTAACGAAATCAGAGAATCGTTCAAGTCTTTCTTTCGTGAAAAAGGTCATCAGATAGTGCCCTCGGCTCCTATGGTGATCAAAGACGACCCCACGCTGATGTTTACAAACGCGGGAATGAACCAGTTCAAGGACATAATACTCGGAAACCGTCCCGCGACCCACACGCGTGTGGCCGACAGCCAGAAATGTCTACGCGTATCGGGCAAACATAATGATCTCGAGGAAGTCGGACATGACACATACCACCATACCATGTTTGAGATGCTCGGCAACTGGTCGTTTGGCGACTATTTCAAGAAAGAAGCTATCGACTGGGCATGGGAATATCTTGTGGATGTTCTTAAACTGAATCCCGACCGCCTTTATGCGACAGTCTTCGAGGGATACGCTCCCGAGGGACTCGAACGCGACAATGAGGCGGCAGCCTATTGGGAGAAACATCTTCCCGCATCACACATAATCAACGGCAACCGCCACGACAACTTCTGGGAAATGGGCGACACCGGCCCTTGCGGTCCCTGTTCGGAGATACATATCGATCTCCGTCCGGAGGAAGAGAGGGAAGCTGTCGACGGCGCATCGCTTGTCAACAAAGACAATCCCCTCGTTATCGAGATATGGAACCTTGTCTTCATGCAGTATAACCGCAAAGCCGACGGCTCTCTCGAGCCTCTTCCCGCCAAGGTAATCGACACAGGCATGGGATTCGAGCGACTCTGCATGGCTCTCCAGGGAAAGACCTCCAACTATGATACAGATGTCTTCACTCCCATCATCGACGTAATAGCCGGTCTGACCGACCTCAAATACGGTGTCGATGCAAAGACTGACATAGCAATGCGTGTCGTGGCCGATCATCTGCGCACCATCGCGTTCTCAATAGCTGACTCGCAGCTCCCCTCCAACGCCAAAGCAGGCTATGTAATCCGCAGGATACTGCGCCGTGCGGTTCGCTACGCTTACACTTTCCTCAACCGTAAAGAGGCTTTCCTCTATCGTCTCGTAGACTGCCTCGTGGAGCAGATGGGTGAATCCTATCCCGAGCTCAAGGCCCAGAAAGAACTGATCAAGAAGGTGATAAAGGAGGAAGAGGAATCATTCCTCCGCACCCTCGACAATGGAATAAAGCTGCTCGACACTCTCATGGCAAAGGCTAAAGCAGAAGGGACAACCACCCTTTCCGGTAAAGATGCCTTCACGCTCTATGACACCTACGGATTCCCCTTAGACCTGACAGAGCTTATCCTGCGCGAGAACGGAATGGATCTTGACCAGAAGGAATTTGACTCGGAGATGCAGAAACAGAAAGAACGCGCACGCAACGCCGCTTCCGTAGAGACCGGCGACTGGGTGGTGGTCCGTCCCGGAGAGCAGGAATTCGTGGGCTACGATCTCCAGCAGTGCGACACAGATATTCTCCGATATCGCAAAGTGAAGCAGAAAGGGAAAGAATACTATCAGATAATACTCTCCAGGACTCCCTTCTATGCGGAAATGGGTGGCCAGGTGGGCGACCGGGGCTCTCTCATTTCGGAATCGGGAGAGACAATCGAGATTTTCGACACAAAACGCGAAAACAACATCGGTGTGCATCTGTCGCATCGTCTTCCCACCAATCCGGGCGAAAGCTTCACTGCCACGATCGACTGCGGAGCACGCGCGGCGACATCAGCCAACCACTCCGCAACACACCTTCTACATGAAGCTCTCAGAGAGGTGCTCGGCACACATGTGGAGCAGAAAGGATCGTTCGTGTCACCCAACGTGCTACGTTTCGACTTCTCCCATTTCCAGAAAGTCACTCCCGAAGAGCTCCGCAAGGTTGAGCACATCGTGAATGCCAGAATCCGCAAGGCGATGCCTCTGGAAGAGGCTCGCGAGATGCCAATCGACGAGGCACGCAAAATGGGCGCTATGGCCCTCTTCGGTGAGAAATACGGAGATAAGGTCAGAGTCGTGAAATATGGCTCATCAGTTGAACTCTGTGGTGGAACCCATGTCTGCAATACCGGTAATATCGGAATGGTACGCATACTTTCCGAAAGCTCCATTGCCGCGGGCATACGCCGCATTGAGGCCGTGACTGCCGCAGGCGTTGAGGATCTTCTCGATGATTTCCAGGACACAATGAAAGACGTGTGTGCTTTCCTCGGGAATTCCTCCAACATCAGGGCTGCTGTTGAAAAGACAATCAAAGAGAACGCCGAACTTCACAAACAGGCAGAAGAATTCCTGGCAGAACGCACACGTAACCTTTCTGCAGATGTTCTCCAGAACGCCACAGAGGTTAACGGCGTGACCGTATGTCGCCTTTCAGGTCCCCGTATGCCGGAGGTTGTCAAGAATGTTGCTTTCAATATCCGTAAGGATTCCCCAGTACACACCGTATTCATCGGCACGACCATGTCGGGCGACAAACCACTTCTCACCCTCATGATCTCCGACGATCTCGTGAACCAGGGCCTCAACGCCTCCCAGATCATCCGTGAAGCCGCCAAACTGATCAAGGGCGGCGGCGGCGGTCAGCCCTTCTTCGCACAGGCCGGCGGTAAGGACGCCGATGGTCTTTCAGCAGCTTCCGACAAGATTCTCGAGCTCCTGAAAATCTGATGTGACACCTTATATCTTCTTAATGATGAAGGCCGTCCGGGTATATACATGCCGGACGGCCTTCATCATTACTTGCAATAAGTTTGCATCGTGAAACGATAAAATAGCATCTGTCATGTAACATTTCAACTTTTGGATTGTCTTATAATTGATGGCATGCTATATTGGATTGGCATGAATCGACATAAAGCCATCCCATCGTGTCATCCGGCCACACAGTCAATCATAAAACAAGAATATATATGAATAAAAAACCGTTCGCATATCGGATGCTTGTCTTCGGACTGACGGTCATCGCTGCCGCGATGACATTCTCGGCTGCTGCCGAATCATATATAATCGTAGGGAAAAACGCCAAGGTTTTCGACGGGCCAAACTCCGACTACGTGACCTTAAATCAGAAGAATCAGGAAGTGGCACCCCTTCCGGGCATGGCGTTCAAGGAAATAGAGGACAATGCAGGATGGACTATGGTGGAATACTCCCCCGGACTGCGTGGATATATCTCTGATATTGTCAAGGTGAGCCGGTCGGTGATGCCCAAACCAGGCACCTACACCGTCGCCAACAAAAAAACTGACAAATTGCAGGCAGAGAAGACCGCCGACGGATGGAATGCCACCGTAGGATCAAAAACCTATAAAGGGAAGGCTTTCGGCAATGTCGTGGTGTTTTTCGGCGCCGACAATAATCCTATGTATACCCTGACAGATCTCGGGCAGGGAGGCGTTGTGATGTGCTATGACAATGCCGTCACCAATTTTTTCTAAACGACTTCTTATTTCAGGACAGGGATATCGCGCTCCGGGAAAAGGTACTGTCCCTTGCCGCGTGTAAACGAGCCATAGGCCACGGCCCGTTCCGGGCATGAATGATAGCATCTCAGACACGACATGCAATCATCACCCCAGACAGGCCTCCCCTCCTTCATGCTGATATTGCCACACGGACAGACAGATGCGCATCTGCCACAGCCTACACATGCGTCCGTGGAATGCCATAGAGAACGAATTATGCCCCATTTTTTGAAAACAGGATACACAAGCCGTGTTTTCAGACGGGGCATACTTCCTCTTGTCACGTAAATTCCCCTTTTCTTTCCGGAAATCCCGGCTGCAATCTCTTTTATGCGTAGCGGAGCCTCAACAAGTTTCCTCGCCTCGACATCAGCCGGATCCACGTCAAAGCCCGGCAAAAGCACATAATTATTGGGCATGATCACGCTCCAGACAGATTCAAGGCACACATCATATCTCGCCAGCCAGCTCTCCAACATCTCCGGAGCGAGGGCAACCTCGTCGCCACATGTCATCACACACCATACCCTCACTCCATCTTTCCTGACGTTTCTCCAGAATTCTTTGCCAAGCGACTTGATGAAACCCTCCACAACAGGCGAGACACCCCATGAATAGACAGGGACAACAAAACCTATCTGATCATCCGTCATGGGAACATCCGACACCCCTTTATCAAATATCGACACTACTCTCTCATCAAGCACATTCGCAAGACACATTGCCACATACCGGGTATTGCCCGTTCCGGAGAAATAATATATCATAACTTTGTTGAATGGTGTTTGTGGGTCATACTGCGGTAAAGATCTTGAACACAAGCTCTTTCAGCAACTCATATTCATTTTGTGTCGAGCCTATCCCCTTGCTCTGGGTGTCGTATTCCCTTATGGCATGCACGGCGGCGAGAGCCTGCCGCGCGTTATAACGCGACAGACCGTCGCGGTAGTCGCGCAGGGCATACTGATTCTTCAGATCAAGAGCGGCGACGAGCGAGGCGTCGCTCTTGTCTCTGGTGACGGTGGCTATGAATAGCCTCGAAAAGAATCCGAACAGAGTGGCCACGATCATGACCCCGGGATTCTGCTTTGGGTTTCTCGAGAAATACTCCACTATAAGCATCGCTTTCGGGTAATCTTTTCTTGCCATTGCCCTGACGAGCTCGTAGGTGTTAAAGTCTTTTGAAATGCCGATATTTCGCTCTATAAGCTCTGCAGATATTCTCTTCACGTCAGGGCCCGCAGCAACAATCAGTTTGTCAATTTCCCCGAAAAGTTTGCTCAGAGGGTTTCCTATATAGTCGCACAGGAGCGTGACCGCTTTCTCATCTATACCAAGGCCCTTTGAATTGCAGTAGTCGGCAATAGGCGCGGCCAACTGATAATCGCGCAGACTGTCGCTTCTGAACACAACGCATTCCGCATCTTTTGCCTTTTTCATAAGCGCGGACGTAGCAGAGAGAGCATCACCTTTATATATTACGGCAAGCACTGTCGACGGATTAGGACGCCCCACATACGACGCGAGCTTGTCAAGTTGCGATTTTGCCTGCCACATCGTCTGGGCTTCCTTGAGCAAGACAAGCTGACGTTCAGCCATGACGGGATACTGCTGAGCGCAACCGATCACCTTACCGATTTCCGCATCCGCGCCATAAAATGTAATGAGGTTGAAATCACGGTCTGCCTCATCGACGACATAATTCTCAAGAGCCTTGCAGATCTCGTCGATATAATAGGTTTCCTCTCCCATCAATATGTAGACAGGGGAAAACTTTTTCTTTTTTATGTCCGTCATGACTTCACGGAATGACGGTCCTGCCGCTTTCTTGGCCATAATTAAGTCATATAGTGGATTGTGGAACACGCTTGAACAGCGTATTCCTGAAATGGAAGAAAAACAAAGCGGTGGCCGCAAGACTGAAGACGGCAGCCCAGGGTAGCGACCCGTCGGTGGTGGCGCCAATATTGCCTACAGGGTCGCCGCTGCCTTCGCCGCATATCAAGGCTGAGACAACCACTATGGAATTGTTCAAGGCATGTGCGAAGACCGAAGGCCAGATACTCCCGGTCCATACGAGAAGATATCCGAAAAAGGCTCCCATCAGAAGCCGGGGGAAAAAACCGAAAAACTGGAAATGGACTGCGCTGAAAATAGCCGCAGCTCCCCATACAGCCACCCCCTTGCCAACTCCTGAGTCACTGAAGATACTCTGCATGGTTCCGCGGAAAAACACCTCTTCAGAAAAACCAGTCAGAACACCGATCACACATACCCCTGCAATCATCTGCCAGAATCCGCTGGCGGAAAGCGCAAGCTCCGACACTTCTCCATTAGCTCTCTCCCATTCCCTGAGCGTAGCTTCGATTCCGGCTGCCCATTCGGGGAAATGAATCTGCTCGTTCCAGATAATAAGCTGGTTCATTGCCGGCAAAGCAAGCACGTAGACAATAACTACACCTATATAGGCGCGGATACCGGGGCTGGACGCTAATCCAAGGAATTTCAGGGGATGCCCGGAGGAGAACCGTGCCGTAAGCCAAGCAGGCACACAAAACGCCAACAAACATTGCACAACAGAAGTGAGTAGCACAGCCGTGCGTCCGTTTATGGCAGGGACTTCCATGAGGACGGCCCCGATTCCGGCAGCGACCAGAAGGAGGAAGAAGAACGATGTGAAAAGCACCAGAAGCCTCACGCCGGTCGATCTTCTCAGCATCCCCAGAGGGTTATGGTTCTCACACATTGAAATTTTTCCTTGTGAATATGAAATCGCGTCCGAGATACTTCTCCCTTACCACCGGATTGGCAGCAAGCTGTTCGCTCGTGCCCTGGAAAAGGATCTTACCCTCAAACAAAAGATAGGCACGGTCGGTGATACGCAGAGTCTCCTGCGCATTGTGGTCGGTGATGAGAATACCGATATTCTTCGATTTCAGTTTATAGACAATTTCCTGGATATCAGACACAGCAATGGGATCGACACCTGCGAACGGCTCATCAAGCATTATAAACTTCGGATTGATGGCAAGACAGCGCGCTATCTCCGTGCGCCGTCGCTCTCCTCCTGAAAGCTGATCACCAAGGTTCTTCCTGACCTTCTCCAGTCGGAATTCAGCTATCAGGCTCTCCAGTTTCTCTTTCTGATATTCCGCGGAAGTGGGGGTCATCTCAAGCACGGCCCTTATATTGTTCTCCACGCTCAATTTCCTGAATACGGATGGCTCCTGCGCCAGATAGCCGATTCCAAGCTGAGCCCTCTTATAGACCGGGTAGCCTGTTATATCGTGATCGTCGAGAAAAATCTTCCCTTCATTGGGCGTGATGAGGCCGGTCGTCATATAGAAGGTAGTGGTCTTTCCGGCACCATTCGGTCCGAGCAACCCTACGATCTCACCCTGCGACACATCGATCGAAACATGGTTGGCAACCGTACGCTTTCCATATCTCTTCACGAGATTGTCTGTGCGAAGCACACCCTTCTCGGGCGCAGTGGACGTCATCACCACTTCGGCCGAACCTTCAGGCGATGATATCTCTACGTCTTCACTGACCGTCACACTCCTCATATCAGGTTCGGCAGCGTTCTCCATCTCCGCAGCCTTTTCTTCCTCCTCCGGAGAAAGACCGGTTTTACTGTTTTTAGAGAAAGCGAATATCTTCATGACTCACAACGGTTACAGGTGGATATAAGAGAGCGGATATAATCCGTAAGGAGCTTTATGGCCACATTGTTGTTGCCTCCCTGAGGCACGATAAGATCGGCATATCGCTTTGAAGGCTCTATATAAAGCTCGTGCATGGGCTTAAGGGTTTCCTGGTAACGGTCTATGACCATCTGCGGAGTGCGTCCACGCTCTATGCAATCGCGCGATATCACCCTTATCAGACGTTCGTCAGCATCAGCGTCAACAAAGACCTTTACATCGAGCATATCGCGTAAAGGCTTGTCGGTCAGCACAAGGATACCCTCCACTACGACTACCTCCCGTGGATAGACCGTCACGGTCTCTTTCATACGCGAGCAGGTTAGAAAATCATAGGTAGGCATCTCTATCTTCTCACCGTTTCTGAGCATGTCCAGATGTTTGCAAAGCAACGGCCATTCTATCGATGCGGGTTCGTCATAGTTCATCTTAAGTCTCTCCTCAAGAGGGATATGTGCGTTGTCCTTGTAGTAGCAGTCCTGGGGCATGACCGCAACCTCATCTTTCGGGAGCGATTCTATGATCTTGCGGACAACCGTGGTCTTTCCGGACCCGGTGCCGCCTGCGATTCCGATTACCAACATAAGCGGTTTTAATAATTTACATTTTTACAAGCCCCGGGAGACATACTCTCCGGCATAACTTCTGCAGAAAGTGGCAGAATTTACCGAAGGAGAGTCGACCGTAAGCTTGTTTTTTTGTTATATGGAAAGAGAACCGTAATCCGGGCCATATCTCTTTCATATGATCATGACCCGGCGATCCGCTTCTGATGGCAAAATTAATAAAATTATCGGAAGAGAGCAACTTGACACTCTTTTCTTATTGCTCCTTTACCGATAATTTATTCCTTTTGTCGTTTAAATAATGAGATTGGCATTTTTTTATTAATTTTGCAGAGAAATAAAACGGGGTACATCCCAGCCGGACTATCCTCCGGCCGAGATGCCATCTGTTAAAGGCCTCGTGAAATAAAACCAAATATTTATCAAATGGTCGTATCTTCGATTGCTTCATTCGGACGCTACTGCATGTTTCTGACCCAGGTGTTCCGCCTGCCAGACAAAGGGAAAGTGTTTTTCAGCCGTCTGATTTTCGAAATAAGCAAACTGGGAGTGGATTCCATCCCGCTGGTGATAATCATATCTCTCTTTATCGGGGCAGTCATCACCATACAGATGACCCTCAACATAGTCTCTCCCCTCATTCCATCGTATTCCACAGGTCTCGCCACCCGAGAGATCCTGCTTCTCGAATTCTCCTCGACCATGATGAGCCTGATCCTCGCCGGAAAGGTAGGAAGCAATATCGCCTCAGAGATAGGCACTATGAGGGTCACCGAGCAGATCGACGCCCTGGAGATCATGGGGATCAATTCCGCCAATTTTATTGTGCTGCCTAAAGTGATAGGATTCGTTTTCTTCGTGCCGGTGCTCTGCGTGCTCTCGATGTTCATGGGTCTTATTGGCGGATGGTTTATCGCGGAATTCACTACGATGCTTTCAGTCGAGAATTATGTGTTCGGCATCCAGTCGTTCTTCAAGGAATGGTATGTCTGGTATGGCATAATCAAGACCGTTGTCTTCGCGTTCCTGATCACTACGATCGCGGCATACTATGGCTATTTCGTAAAGGGTGGATCGCTCGAGGTAGGACAGGCCTCGACAAAGGCCGTGGTGTCAAGCTCTATAATTATTCTTCTCGCCGACGTTGTGCTCACCAAACTCCTGCTGCAGTGACAAAACTCCGTCGGCGGTGATATAGCCCTGCGCCGCGCGCATTTTTAAAGAAGCGGCATCCATAGCCGCAGTCAAACAAGAGAACAATCATAATGATAGAGGCAAAAAACATATCGAAATGGTTTGACGGACAGAGAGTGCTCTACGACATCTCAGCCACTTTCCAGACCGGCAAGACAAACCTTATCATAGGCCAGAGTGGATCGGGCAAAACTGTGTTCATGAAATGTCTTATCGGGCTTCTGACTCCGGAAGAGGGATCAATACTCTATGACGGGCGCATGTTCCGGTCGATGAACAATCAACAGAAGCGTGCGCTGCGCGCAGAGATAGGGATGCTTTTCCAAGGCTCGGCATTATTCGACAACGAGACCGTGCTCGGCAACGTAATGTTTCCATTAAAAATGTTCAGCCCACTCAGTTCGGCGGAGCAGCTTGAGAGAGCGCATTTCTGCATCAACCGTGTCGGTCTTACGAACGCCGACGACAAGTATCCCTCCGAGATTTCGGGAGGTATGCAGAAACGTGTGGCGATAGCCAGAGCCATCGCGCTCAATCCCAAATACCTATTCTGCGATGAACCGAATTCCGGACTTGACCCTAAGACCTCGATACTCATTGACGAGCTTCTGAGCGACATAACCCACGAATACGGAATCACGACGATTATCAATACCCACGACATGAACTCAGTGCTCGGAATCGGGGAGAACATCGTCTTCATCAACAAGGGCCACTGCGACTGGCAAGGGTCTGACCGCAATATATTCAGAAGCACAAACGAAGATCTCAACAATTTCGTGTTCGCCTCAAAGCTCTTCAAAGAAGTCAAGACATTCCTCGAGAGAGAATATGAGGCGGAGGAAGACATCTGAAGATCAAGCACCATGAATTCCTGATTCGACAATCGAGTCAGGAATTTTTCTTATTTCAACAAATTTATGTTTCGGCATTTAATATTTCAGCAGATTAAACGTTTACCATATGTAACGATTTATAAAGAGATTGCCGGTATTCCATGCCGATAACCTTTACAAAACGTCAGCGACAACTCTTTTTTGAATCCAATATCATGAAATAATTAAAAACCATAATAACTAATTCGGATGAAAAAGGTATTACTGACATTTACTCTTCTCATTTATTCGCTGGCTATGCTGGCCCAAGATCCGGTAAGCTGGAGTTTCCGGCTTGTCGACGACAACACCGACCATCCCTCGCTGGAAATCAAAGCCAGCATCGAACCTGGCTTCCATCTCTTCTCCACCGACAATCCCCCGGGCGGTTCCCTTCCTCTTTCATTTGCTTTTGAACCTTCCGGATGCATACTCGACGGATCACCCGTAGCCAATAAAAAGTATACCAAACAATTCAACGATATCTTTGAGGTTGACGAGCACTTCTACACAGGCTCCGTGGTATTCAACCAAAAGCTAAAACCTACCGACAAAAAATTCAGCGTAAAAGTTGATATCAAAGGGCAGGCATGCGACGACAGAGGCTGCCATCAGATCCTGGTCTCACATTCCTTCAGCGGCACCGCTCCTGCCAAGGTCGTGGCTGATGCCAAAACTGCAGAAAAATCAAAAGATGACAACACTGCAAAAGAAGAGAATGCGGATGATGTCAAAGCCGATGCCATAGCGCAGATGACCGATTCGCTACAGTCTGCGGAGAAGCCACTCTTGCCGGCAGCCGACATGAGCGGCATTTCCGCCACCGACGCTTCCTGGTGGGACAATGTGGAGGCGGAGCTGAAGGTATTCTCCGACAATCCCGAACAGCAGAGCCGCTCGCTTCTATATATTTTTCTCGCCGGATTCATAGGCGGATTGATTGCGCTCGTCACTCCTTGCGTATGGCCAATGATTCCGATGACGGTAAGCTTCTTCCTCAAGCAGAACAAGAGCCGCAGGAAATCAATAATGACAGCTTCTGTCTACGGCCTTTCGATCATCGTCATCTATGTGGGGCTCGGATTGATAGTGACAGCCATTTTCGGGGCGTCGGCTCTTAATGAACTCGCCACAAGCGCACTGTTCAATATAATTTTCTTCCTTCTTCTCGTGGTTTTCGCCATCTCATTCATGGGAGGTTTCGAACTCACCCTTCCCTCCTCCTGGACTAATAAGATGGACTCGAAGGTCGACACCACAACAGGCTATCTGAGCATCTTCTTCATGGCCTTCACTCTGGTGCTCGTATCCTTCTCCTGCACCGGCCCCATCATCGGCACGTTGCTTGTGGAAGCGGCGGCAACATCCAACTTCATCTCTCCCGCAATCGGGATGTTCGGCTTCGCACTCGCACTGGCGCTACCCTTCTCCATCTTCGCCATGTTCCCGACCATGCTCAAGTCCATGCCCAAGAGCGGCGGATGGATGAACACCGTGAAAGTCGTGCTTGGATTCCTCGAACTCGCCCTCGCCTTGAAATTCCTCTCCGTTGCAGATCTCGCATATGGCTGGAGGATACTTGACAGAGAGGTATTCGTCTCACTCTGGATCGTCATCTTCGCCCTTCTTGGCGTATATCTCCTCGGAAAAATCACCTTCCCCCACGACGACAAGGTGGAGAAGACCGGTGTCACCCGCTTTATGCTTGCCTGCGTATCGTTCGCTTTCGCAGTCTACATGCTCCCGGGTCTGTGGGGTGCTCCCCTTAAGAGTATCAGTGCCTTCGCTCCTCCGATCTCAACCCAGGACTTCTCCTTATATGAAGGTGACGTCCACGCGCAGGTAGATGACTTCGAGGAGGGTATGAAACTCGCACAGAGACTCGGCAAACCCGTGCTTGTTGACTTCTCAGGATATGGATGCGTCAACTGCCGCAAGATGGAGGCTGCCGTGTGGACTGATCCGCAGGTAAAAGCCACCATCGACAATGATTTCGTACTCATTACCCTTATGGTCGATGAGAAAAAGGATCTTCCGGAACCGATCAAGGTGACTGAGAAAGATGGTACAGAACGCACACTCCGTACTTACGGCGATAAATGGAGCTTCCTGCAACGCTCCAAGTTCGGAGCCAACGCGCAGCCATTCCATGTCATAATCGACAACAAAGGCAAACCTCTCGCCCCGGCTTTCGTATATAAGGAAGACGTGCCAGGCTATCTTAATTTCCTCAAACAGGGAATTGACAACTACAACGAAAAGAAATAACGGATCATACTCCATGTAAAAGGCCGCTCCTATGCAATTATAGGGGCGGCTTTTCCGTTATCTCCATAGCTTCAATTCTTCTTATGAGAAACAACACTATCCGAACAATAATGCTGGCCGTGGCGTTTATATTCGCGGCATATCCTCCTCTGACGGCCTCTTCACCGCGCTATCTCGCGCTCGTCGATTCAGCTGACAATTACATAAAGCGCGAACGATGGACAGACGCCGAACAGACGCTCCTTTCCGCACTGCGGCTCGAGCCCGGAAATTTCACAAACTCCCTGCTCCTCTCCAACCTTGGCGTGGTGAGGACCAACTTAGGGAAAATGGATGACGCGCTTGAGGCCTTCAGGCTCGGTCTAAGCATAGCCCCGCGTTCATCGGTGATACGAACCAACAGATCGCGCACCCTGATTGCCCTCGGCAGATATGACGAAGCCATGACCGATCTCAACGAGACCCTTGAGATCGATTCCACCCAGACATGGCCGCGCCAGATGAGAGGGCTCCTCAGACTCGCAGCCGACGACATTGACGGTGCTGAAAAAGATTTTACCGTCCTCTCAAGGATCGATCCGTCAAACGCATCTGCAATGTCAGGGCTCGCAAGGGTCGCCGAGAGAAAAGGGCAGACCACGGAGGCCCTGAAATATTACGATGAGGCAATTGCCATTGACGATGACCCTGAGACACGGTTCTCAAGGATTCTCCTGAAAATCAGTCTCGGTAAATATAGCGAGGCGTCGGAAGACATCAGGAAAGGAATCGACAAATGGCCGCAAGTGCCAGACTTCTATCTTGCCAGAGGCTATCTGCACCGTCTTAACTACAGAAACCGGGAAGCGGAAATAGATAAAAAAATAGCTTTAGACAAAGGAGCTGATCCCCAGATTGTTGAACAGTTCCTCCCCTCTACCCGTAGATAACTTCTGCGTTATATCCATCCTCGAAAGAAAATAAATTCTTAACTTTGCATCCGCAAACCCAAAGGCATGCATTCAGAATAATGAATACTCTGTTTCAACATATCGAATATCTTCTTCTTCGCCACGACTGCGTGATCGTGCCGGGTCTCGGCGCATTCATATCCACTATCCGGCCGGCAAGAATCGATATGGAGAACCACCGCATCCTTCCTCCGGCAAGATCCGTGATGTTTAATCAAGCTGTCACTGTCGACGACGGTCTTCTCGCCAATTCCTATGCCCGGAGGTTCAATATATCTTTTGAGGAGGGACGGCAGCTTATCGTCAGAGATGTCAAGTCGCTTAAAGATACGATTATCAGTGATGGAGCCGCCATATGCGGACGTCTCGGGAAATTATATCTCGGAGAGGAGAGCAAACTGATCTTCTCTCCCGGCTCGGACACATTGTCCTCCGCCGGAGAATATGGCTTCATGCCTGCCTGCCTGCAGATGAAGAAGCAGGAAAACATGTCGATGCCCTCAGGATCAACGACTGAGAAGTCATCCGACAAATCATGTGCCGACTCTCCTCTTCCGCACACCGATGCCTCAGCCGCTGAAAAAAACTATTATCATCTCAAGATCAGCAAGACATTCCTCCGTCTCGCTTCTGCAGTAGCCGTCATATTTGCCGTGGCATTGACAGTGATACTCAATCCGGTTCCCCGTGACTCCCGCGAGCAAAGAGCTTCCGTAGTTCCGGTTGAGGCTTTGATGCCTGCCATAGAGAAGAAAACAAACGCAACCGATACTCTACAGACGGCCAGTTCTGAATCCGAGCGCATAGACGAACCTCATATTCCCTCACATTATCTTATCGTAGCGACTTTCTCATCGCGTAAGGAGGCCGAGACGTATGCCGCCACATATTCCACCGATGAATTCCCTCTGACAACGGTCTCTTCCAGAAAAATGACCCGTGTGGCCATAGCCTCTTCCGATGATCGCGACTCCTTGCGCATGAAGCTCAATTCCTCTCCTATTTCCCGTAAATATCCACAAGCCTGGATTTGGTC
Organism: uncultured Muribaculaceae bacterium; assembly: GCA_910588245.1. Classification (GTDB taxonomy): domain Bacteria; phylum Bacteroidota; class Bacteroidia; order Bacteroidales; family Muribaculaceae; genus Lepagella. The sequence continues at coordinate 112,971 of CAJUQP010000003.1, forward strand.
AAGGCTCTGAAAAAGGATTTCCCGGGCACTTCCAAGACAAGATCATCCCACTTTAGTAACCTTATAAAACAATTCACCCCGCAAGGAACGACCTTGCGGGGTGAATTATTTCTTGGAAGGCTGCGATCAGGCATCTGCCTTGGCTGCCGCGCCACGGGCTGCACGTGTGAGCTGCACGGCGCAGACAACAGCGTTCTTGGCATTCATGAGCTCCAGGCCCTCAAAGTGGAGGTCGCCCACTGCCAGAGACTTGCCGAGACCGAGATTGTCGACATTGACCACAAGACGCTCAGGAATCTGGTCGTAGATAGCTTTAACTTTAAGCTTACGCATGGAAAGAGAAAGCTTACCACCGGCTTTGACACCCTCGGCGTGGCCCTCGATCTGAACAGGAACCTCCATCACGATAGGCTTCTCGGGTCCTACCTCAAGGAAGTCGAGGTGAAGGATGGTGTCTTTTACAGGCTGGAACTGGATCTCCTTAAGCACTGCCTTACGCTCCTCACCATTGATCATGAGATCAATCTCAAAGATGTCGGGAGAATAGATGAGCTTACGGACTCCCTCGTTGCTGACAACAATGTCAGTAGTGATCAGACCGCGCTTGCCGTCTACATCCACTACTTTCTCACCCGGTTTCAACGGACCATCGTAAGGAAGATCCACGTGTTTGCCACCATTGAGAACTGCGGGGATTTTACCAGCCGCACGCAAAGCCTTCACAGACTTCTTGCCAAGCTCCACGCGGGGCTCGGCCTCAAGTTTAAATTTCTTCATTTCTTTTTGATGTGTTACTCAAAATAAGTTATGCTCCTGCGAAAAATCGCCTTTGGGGAGCCGCCCGGCCCATACGGACACAAGCAACAGATTTCCCATCACACGTTTTTTGCTATAAAGCGCCGCAAAGTTACTAAAAATTTTCCATTTACGCAAACATACGAAAAATCCCCGGACAACGGGAGAAACCGATGACCGGGGACTATTCCAATCCCTACCATCACTTATTGTAATGGTTCATGGCGAAAGCGGCTCCCGACAGACAAAAAGCCTTCACAGCCTCCGAAGCCCTCTTGAGTTTCTCAGGAAGCTGCCGCCTCTCCTCCTCAGGAAACCTCCCGAGTACGAAATCTATCTGGCCACCTTTGGGAAAATCGTTGCCGACTCCAAATTTAAGACGGGCATAATTCTGGGTGCCAAGCTGTTCTGCGATATTCTTCAATCCGTTATGACCGGCATCAGATCCCCTTTCACGAATCCTAATATGGCCGAACGGGAGCGAGAGATCATCGACAATCACAAGAAGATTCTCAAGCGGAAGTTTCTCTTTGTTCATCCAGAATCTAACAGCCACACCGCTGAGATTCATATACGTGGAAGGCTTAAGGAGCATGAGCTCACAGTTCTTCACCTTCACTATAGCCATGTCGCCATAGCGGCATGAACTGAACGGCACGCCTGCCTCTGAAGCAATTGTGTCACCGACCATGAAGCCGGCATTGTGCCGCGTGCCTACATATTCCTCCCCGATATTGCCGAGGCATACAATCAAATATTTTTTCACGTCGTCTGCTACCTGTTGTTGCCGGGAGCCATCACCGCTCCCGAACAGTTTCCTGATCCATTCAATCATCATCGTCGTCATCTTCCCAGTCGAGGAAGAAATTATCGGCATAACTCTCCTCCTTGAAACGCGAAAGTTCGCGGCTGTCACGCTTCGTCGGACGACCGAGACCTTTCTGTCGGTCCACAAAACCGGAAATCTTTGTCATCTCAAGCAACTCATACTGCGATGGAGGAGTCAGGTTTTCCAGATAGTCAGGCACAAGTCGCGCCCCAAGCCGGTTGGGAGCGATTTCGAGCACACGAAATGTATATGTGATCGGAGGTTTCCTGACATCGATCACGTCGCCGGGCTTCACAGTGCGCGAGGGTTTCACCGTCACTCCCCCCATCATCACCCGACCCTTCTTGCATGCGTCGGTGGCTATGGTGCGTGTCTTGAAGACACGCATGCACCATAACCATTTATCAATTCTTTCCTCTTGTTTAGGCATTGTTTGATGTGTGGTTATTTATCTGAAGTCCTTTCAAGCAAGAGCACTATCTTACCCTGGTTGTCGACCAGCTCGACCCTGTCTTCTTTCAAAGGTTTCGCCTTGGCTGCCTGTTCGAGCGCAACCACAAGCTGGGTCTCGAAATTAGGGGTCGGACATGCCATCCGTGTCATCGCGATCTGCTGGAAAGATATCGAATTGGCAGCCTCCATGTCAGTCTCGAGAGTGCCGTTGATTATATTGCAGCCTGTATTGCCATGAAGCTTCCCTTCATCCACATCTATCACAAGCTTCATGTCGGGGACATCGACAGATTGTCCGTCGATCTGACGCACAAGCCATGTGCCGTTGAGGAACTGAAAATTCTGATGCATCATTTCCATCACCGGATTGTGGTCGGCATCATAAAGGGTAAGATAATAATCATCGCCCGAAAGACGCCAGGTATAATAGCGGGCTGCCCCGAGGGCCGCGTTAAACTCCAAATCTGTAATGCCCTCCATGCCGCAGGCCATCATCGTCGATGCCATGTTGGAAAATGTAAGTGTCGAGTCGGCCGGGTTGTAGGTATAAGCAGCGTTGATAACATTGCAGCCGTTGTTGCCGTAGACCCTTTTCTGCTCAGGCACGAACTTAAGAAACGGCGCGGTCTCACCCACCGCCGCCTTACCATTGACACGCTCCACGGCCCAGTCACCTTTGACGATACCTTTGGCAAGCTCCTCAGAGGTATAGACACCCGATACCGGTTTTACGATCTTCTCTCTGTCGGTCGGAAGCACGGCCTCTTTATTGACATTGGCCGACGAGCCTCCACCCTTGTTTTTGTTGATCACCGAGCACGAGCCAAGCGGGACTAACGCAAAAGCAAGTAACGGCATCATGATTCTCATTCTGATTCTCATCATACAATCTTTTGTTTTATGCATCCTTCATACATCTGGCATGCGGATACGACCGTAAAATAGGATTCGGAATACGTCCGAAAGTTTACGGGCAGCCGCAAACATAAAGAAAGACTGCTGCAAAATTAACAATTATTTCCTTTTGTGGCAAATATATGTCTCAATCGGCTCAATCGCCCCAATGGCGACGCAAAGGATATTTAGTAGGACGGAGCAAAAGCCGCAGTGAAGAGGAATATGTGAAATAATTCCAGGTCCAGTTGAGCAATACAGTGGTTTTATTGCGCATGCCGAGTAGCGACATAAGATGGATGGCCATCCATGCAACCCATGCGACGAAACCGGAAAATGAATGGCCGGGAAGATCTGCCACGGCACGGTTTTTCCCTACCGTAGCCATCGATCCTTTGTCATGATAGCTGAATTCATGACAGAATCGCCCTTCATTAAGATTCCTGGCCAGATTCCTGGCCTGCTGTATGGCAGGCTGCGCCATCTGCGGATGCCCTTTCGGATAATCCTCGCTTGTCATGCATGCGATATCCCCTATGGCCATAAGGTCATCCCTACCGCCGACTCTATTATATCGGTCAACGATTATCCTTCCTCCACGTCCGACATACTCCTCCGGGAGACCAGGCATCGGTTCCCCTTTGACGCCCGCAGTCCATATCAGGGTCTCCCAGTATTCCCTCGTTCCGTCGGCGAAAAGAGCGTATTTATCCTTATATTCCTTAAGTGAGGTGCCAAGTCTGACATCCACCATAAGTTCCTTGAGATATGCAAGAGCTTTTGAACTTGATTTCGGACGCATGGCACCCAATAGCCTGTCTGTCCCCTCCACAAGCGTGATCCTCATATCATCGGGCTCGATCTCAGGATATTCCTTCGGCAATATGTATTTCTTCATCTCTCCGAGAGCTCCCGCTATCTCCACACCCGACGGACCACCACCTACCACAAGGAAACTCAGCAACTCCTTACGCCGCAGAGGATCTTTGCATAATGCCCCGCGTTCAAGACGGTCAAGAATCTCATCTCTCGTATGGCATGCCTCCGCCACTGTCTTTATACCGAATGTGTTTTCGTAAAGACCATCCATACCAAAATAATTGTTGGTCGAACCTGCCGCTATCACAAGACGGTCGTATTCCAGGGTCTCATAACTTGTAGTGACAGTGCGGGCATTGAGATCTATTCCCTTGACATGCCCCATATGATAGGTCACATTCCTGTGTTTCACAAACTCGCGTCGCAACGGAAAACAAATATTCGCCGATGCCAGGCCGCATGACGCTATCTGATAGAACAAAGGTGGGAAACAGTGGAAATTGTTTCTGTCAATAAGCATTACCCTGTATTTATCCTTATCAATTCGTTTCACAAGGTTCAGACCCGCGAAACCTCCTCCAATGATGACTAATCTCTCCATATGTACGTTGTCTTGACAATTGAGAACGGCATGAGGCACTACAACGGCCCAGTCATGCCCGGAGACGTTGGCCGGGTCACACCGGCAAAGACCGGATCACTGCGGCATCACCTCCTAATTATCAAAACGACATATATCTTTCTTGGTTCATAAATCAAGATCAGCGGCGGCAAAGCGTACGCAGACGGCACATGCCGCAGTCCGATTCATCATCAGCGGCCTCAAACCGAGGAGTGTCGAAAATCCCATCGAGTAAACTCTCCATCCCGGCCGAGAAGTCGTCGGCATAAGCGCCGAAATCCTTCACCTCATTGTCACCGATGACAGGAAGCCTTACCTCACCGGTATGGATCTTATTGACATCATATATCTCGAGTCTCACGTCGCTGGCGCCCTCCACCCCTCCGCGTTTGCCAAGGAGCCACGCATAGGTGAATAGCTGGAATATCTGCTCGCCGGCATAATTTCCCTTCAGCACCTCCTCCATATCGGCGGCTTTCAGTTTTATCCGTCCGGTCTTATAGTCTACGATCCTCAATTGCCGGCCCCCTTGCGTATCAATCTCGTCAAGACGGTCGATCGCAAACCGGAAATTGACTTTGCGTCCCGATGGCAAAGCGATATGAAGCCGCTCGGAGATCTCGCATCCCAGTATGTTGAAGGGGGCGAGCTCAAGATCATGCCGTAATATGTTGACCGCCTGGCGAGCCAGCTGCCTGCCGACAATCTCCGCACCCCCCTCAAGCGGACGGTCGAGCTGATCATCCTCAAGATTGAAATGCACTCTGTTCACAGTTCTCGTCATGATCCTCTTAAGTGATTCATGATCTTCAAGAATACGCGACACGGCATCCTTTGTGACAACAACAGGTCGGGGAAGCAGTTTTCCCCGCTTTTCCGGAGGCAGATAGAGCTGGAGCATCACATCATGAAGGATGTTGCCGGCCGATATTGAATCTATAAATTCTGAAGGTTCAGGATCCGTGTTTATGCCCATCACACTCTGGTAGAAGAATTTCACCTGGCATTCACGGTAGGAGTTGAGCGACGATGCCGAGAAATTCAGCGACCGGTCCTGATTACCAGCGGCGGGGTCATGGACAAACGCCTTTAATCGCTCCAATATTTCCGGAGTTTTGTCGACCGACGCTTCGTGAGGAGTCTTGCCGGTCAAGACAAATTTCCAATCCTCCTCCTCCAGACGGTCTTTTGCGAAGAGATAGCGCAGCTGCAGCAGATATCTCGACACATCGCCGCTACGCATGCCGCCACCCGATCGGGCATCATAAATCATAGTCACACCCATTGCCCGGCTAATCATTCTATAGAAATAATAGGCAAATATACTCTCCGCATAATTTGAAGGAGGCATGCCGAAAGCACGCCTGAGTGTGTCGGGGATGAAACTGCGTGTGCGGGCACGCATAGGCAGTTTCCTCTCATTGGCGGAAAGGATAAAAATATGGTCAAAATCAATTGAGCGGGTCTCAAGCATACCCATTACCTGCAGACCTACGAGAGGTTCGCCCTCGAATCCTACCTTTTCGCCTGCCAGCAGACGATCTGCAAGACGTAGAGCGGTGGCAGCCTTCATGTCGGTATTGTATTCCCGAAGAAGCTCGCGCATACGGCGCAAGGCATCCCTGTAAATCTCTATATGCGAGATTTCGAGCCGTGTTTTCACCAGGCCGGATTCCTCACACGTCAGCGAATTTTTCACATCAGACAGTATCTCGTCGAGTCGGTCAATAGCATCGAGAGGAGTGGCAATCCTGTCAAGGCTCGACAAAAGGGACTCAGCTTTCTCCGATATCGCAGCGAGCTCATTCAATGATATGACTGCCTTATGATAACGGTCAAGATATCCGTTGATCTTTTCAATAACGTCAGAACCTAATAGAGCATGGGGATAGGGATGCGCAAGGAAAAGACGCAGATCCTTATGATAGAACGCCTTCCCCGCCGGGGTTTCCCTCATGTTGAAATGCAGTCTTCTCAACAGTGAGACAAACGGCACGACCGATGTGAGCCGCAACGGATAGCCCATGGTCAGATTGACATCGCCCATTCCGGCCGGGAGGGAATAGAGCATGGGGAGAAGAAGATTCTCGTCAGGAAGCACTACCGCCACCCGCGCGTCGTTGAATTCCTCCTGAGTCAGCCGCCCGCGCAATTCGGAGAGGAGGGTTCCGGCTATCTTCACCTGGGCCGAATTGGATGGAGAAGCCACGACCTTAATTTCCGAAGGCATGTCTGGCGTATCGCTTTGCCGGAGTATATGGAGAGCCCATTCAGGACAAGGAAACGACCGTATGTTAGATCTTACGAATTTCGACGCCGAGTTGCCGGTCCCGCTAAGCACCGGGCCTGTGGCATCCCAGAAAAAATCGGCAAAGGTATCTTCTCCCGGATATGGTTCCATGTCTCTAAGTTCCGAGAATATCGCGCGTTCAGCCGTACTGAGAGCATTGAAACCCACCACCGTCACCTTGCGGTAGGGCAGTATGTCGCGCCCTTTCTCCCTCACCACACGTAAAGCCGACCTGTAAAGGCCTCCCGTTGTTGAGAGGCCCAGGCTGTCAAGACGCTCGTGAAGCCCGTGATAGAGCGGAGCCATGATACGCCATAGATGTAGGAATTTCCTTCTTAGGTCAGAGAGCTCGTCATCCGGGGCGTCGAAATCTTTCCAGAATTCATTCGGGTCAGAATATTCCGTGCGGCCGAAATATTCCGCCATCACCTCTTTCTGCTCCTCCGTCAGGAAATTGGATGCAATCTCACGGTAGTCTTTCACATTCTTGAAAATCTCATCGGCGTCAGCAAGATAAAGGTCCACCTCGTTGAAGTCCGCCAACACGGTTTCCCCCCACATCCTGAAAGAATCGAAATCGACACCTTCGGCATCATCAGACTCGCCAAGACCGAGATAATCGCGGTATGTGTGATAGAGCAGAAAGAGCAGGTCGAGACGCGACGCCGCGACTTTTCCCGAAACTTCCGAGACAAAATCAGAGACCGAAAGCACACGTGGAGACAGAAACGCGCGTCCTCCCCTCTCCTCTTTGAGATATTTCATGAAGAACGTGCCGCTTCGCTTGTTAGGAAACAGAAAGCAGAAATCGGAAAGATCGGAATAACGCGATGCATACGCGCGTGCGACAGATTTCAAGAATGGTATCATAACCCAAAATTAGTAATAAATCGTTCAGCATGCAAAAAAAATATGTCAATAACCGCGCCTATTCGACCAAACATGCAAAATCATTTGCTCTTTTCATGCGAATTGAGTATTTTTGCGGAAAAGAAACAACACTGTAGCCATGAAGTTTTCCGATATAGCAGGACATAAAGAGACGATAGATGCATTGCGCTCGACTGTCGACAGCGGCAGGATACCGCATGCCATCCTGTTGTCGGGTATCTCCGGCATTGGAAAGTTCCGTCTCGCAAGGGCATTCGCGCAATATGTGCATTGCCGTCATCGTCATGACGGAGACTCATGCGGCGTATGCCCTTCATGTCTGCAACACCAGAAGCACAACAATCCCGACCTTCACTTCATCTATCCTGTGGTGAAACGCGACGGAGCTCAGGTCTCGACCGATTTCATCGACCAATGGAAGACAATGCTTTCTGAATGGAGCTATATGCCTCCCGAAAAATGGAACGAAATTATACAGGCCGGTAATTCCCAGCCTGCCATTTTCGTCAACGAAAGTGAAGATATCATCTCGAGAGTATCGCTCTCGGCATATCAGGAAAACTATAAGATTTTCCTGATATGGTTGCCTGAGAAACTCCGTCCCGAAGCCGCCAACAAACTCCTTAAGGTGATAGAGGAACCTTTCGAAGACACTCTGTTCATACTTGTAAGCAACGATGACTCCCGGCTTCTCCCCACTATCTTCTCCCGCACACAGCGATTCAATATGAGGCCGCTCGCCGACTCAGACATCTCCGATCACCTCATGCTCAACCGAGGCATCGACCCTGCCATAGCGGAGGCTGCGGCAAGAATTGCCGAGGGAAGCATGGGAAAGGCCGAACAACTCGCCTGCCATCCCGACGAGATCATGGAGTTCTCGGCTCTCTTCAAGGAGACCATGAGGATGGCCTATGCACTGAAGGCCCGGGAACTCAGGATAATATCGGAAAGCTGCGCTTCGATGGGACGCGAAAAACTGATACGGTTTCTTTCATACTGCTCAAGGATGATAAGGGAAAATTTCATCTACAACATGAAGATGCCTCAGATATCACTCATGACACCTGACGAGGAATCGTTCAGCATAAGGTTTTCCCCTTTCATACATGAAGGCAACGTCGAAGGACTCGATTCAGAGATAGCACGCGCGTCAGCCGACATAGAGCGCAACGCCAACGCTAAAATCGTGATGTTCGATCTTCTCCTCCTTCTCTCCCAATGGGTAAGGATGCCCAAGCCAGCCACTCTTCCGCTCTGATACGGATCAAATATCAACAAAAACAACATATTACCTTACAAAATGTTCCATCCCGAGGAACTAAAACAACTTATTATGAAACCTACACTTTTTATTCTTGCGGCCGGAATGGGAAGCCGCTACGGTGGTCTGAAACAGCTCGACGGACTTGGCCCGAGCGGAGAGACAATCATGGATTACTCGGTCTATGACGCGCTGAGGGCAGGATTCGGAAAGATCGTCTTCGTGATCCGTCATGACTTCGAACAGGAATTCAGAGAGAAAGTGATCTCCAAATATGAGGGTCATGTACCCGTAGAGGTTGTTTTCCAGGACATCAACGACATACCCGGTGGCTATAAACCCAATCCTGAGCGCAAGAAACCTTGGGGCACGAATCATGCCGTTCTCATGGGTAAGGACGTGATCAAAGAGCCTTTCGCAGTTATCAACGCCGATGACTACTATGGTGCGGAAAGCTTCCAGATCCTCGCCGACTTCCTCCGTTCGGTAGAGGGCAAGAAAAACTGCTACTGCATGATCGGATTCAACGTGGAGAACACTCTGAGCGAGAACGGCGGTGTGTCGCGTGGTCTCTGCGAGGTGGATGGCGAAGGCAATCTTACCGGCGTGACCGAATGCCACGGCATAGAGCGCAAGAACGGCAAACTCATCCAGATAGTCGACGAGAAAGAGGTTTCCTTCCCCGAGGGAGCTCCCGTATCCATGAACATGTGGGGCTTCACCCCCGACTATTTCGACTATTCAACAAAGTCGTTCCTCAACTTCCTGGCAAAGAACCACGATGAACTCAAGGCTGAGTTCTATATCCCGACTGTGGTCAACGAGCTTATCGAAGACGGCACTATCTCCCTTAAGGTGCTCCCCACGCCGTCCAAATGGTTCGGAGTGACATATGCAGCCGACCGGCCTGCCACTGTGGCTCAGTTCCAGAAACTCGTAGACGAAGGGCTTTATCCCGCCAAACTTTTCTGATCTAAATCGCTTATGCTATGAATGAGAAAATTCTTGTGACCGGCGGAACCGGTTATATCGGCTCGCACACTACAGTTGAGCTGCAGAAAGCCGGATATGAGGTGGTCATCATCGACAACCTTTCAAACAGCAATGAATCAGTGCTCGACGGAATAGAGGCCATCACCGGCATCCGTCCCGTCTTCGTCAAGGGAGACTGCACAGACATCGAGACCCTCCGCAAGCTTTTCCAGGATAATCCGGGCATCAAGGGAATCATCAACTTCGCCGCATCCAAGGCTGTGGGCGAGAGCGTACAGAAACCGCTTCTCTACTATCGCAACAACCTCAATACCCTCATCAACCTTCTCCAGCTCATGCCTGAGTTCGGAGTGAAGGGGATAGTATTCTCGTCGTCATGCACCGTCTACGGAGAACCCGACAAGAATCCTATTGATGAAACCGCCCCCATCAAGCCGGCGACATCACCTTACGGCAACACAAAGCAGATATCCGAGGAGATAATCGAAGACTACGTGAAGAGCGGCGCTCCCATAAAGAGCATCCTTCTCCGCTACTTCAACCCCATCGGTGCCCATCCATCGGCGATGATCGGAGAGCTACCTCTGGGTGTTCCCCAGAATCTCGTACCCTATCTCACACAGACGGCAGCCGGCATACGCAAGGAGCTGACCGTATTCGGAGATGACTACAATACGCCTGACGGAAGCTGCATCCGCGACTATATCGATGTGGTCGATCTCGCGAAAGCCCATGTTATCGCCATGAAGCGTATGCTCGACAACAAGGACACCGATCCTGTGGAGATTTTCAACCTCGGCACCGGCTGCGGACTCTCAGTGCTCGAGCTCATCAATGCGTTCGAGGAGGCTACCGGTGTGCCTGTGCCACATAAGATCGGACCGCGACGTGCCGGCGACATCGAGAAGATCTGGGCTGAGCCAACGAAAGCAAACACTGTGCTCGGATGGACAGCCGAGGCCGACATCAAAGACACCATGCGCAACGCATGGGCATGGCAATGTAAGGTCACCGAAAAAAAATAAGTCAGACCTTGACATCATGACAAGAACAGAGGCCCCGCGATATCCGTCGCGGGGCCTCTCCGTTTTTGTATATCTTACTTCAAAGACCTTATCTGAATTTCCTTCCCATCTGGGCTTTGGCCTGCTTGAGCTGCCCCATCATCTTCATGGGATTCTTCATATTGGAGGCGGCACGCATCATCTTTCTGGTGTCTTCAAACTGCTTTATGAATTTATTGACAGACTGCAGTGATGTGCCAGAACCCTTGGCGATACGCTGACGACGGCTGGCATTAAGCACCTCCGGATTGTGTCGCTCGTAGGGAGTCATCGAATTGATGATCGCCTCTATGGAGTTGAACGCGCTGTCGTCGATATCGATATCCTTTATCACCTTTCCAACGCCGGGGATCATCGAGGCAAGCTCCTTTATATTACCCATCTTTTTTATCTGATGGATCTGGTTGAGGAAATCCTCGAAGTCAAATTTGTTTTTCTTTATCTTCTCCTGCAGACGCTCGGCCTCTTTCTGGTCGTAGAGCTCCTGGGCACGCTTGGCAAGCTCTACGATATCGCCCATGCCGAGGATACGGCTTGCCATACCCTCAGGATTGAACTCCTGAATATCCTCAAGTTTCTCACCCGTTCCGATGAACTTGATAGGTTTGTTGACCACCGAGCGGATCGAGAGCGCAGCACCGCCTCTCGTATCGCCGTCGAGCTTCGTGAGGACGACTCCATCGAAGTCAAGACGGTCGTTGAAGTCGCGTGCCGTATTGACGGCATCCTGTCCGGTCATGGAGTCGACAACGAAAAGCGTCTCCTGAGGTTTTACCGCATTCTTGATGGCAGCGATCTCCTGCATCATCTCCTCATCAACGGCAAGTCGTCCCGCCGTATCGATGATCACAAGGTCTTGATGATCACGCTTTGCCTGCGCTATACCATGGAGAGCGATCTCAACAGGATTCTTATTCCCCTCCTCAGTGTAGACAGGCACCTCTATGCCTGCGCCGAGCACCTTCAGCTGCTCTATGGCCGCAGGACGGTATACGTCGGCGGCTACCAGCAGCGGACGCTTCCCTTTGCTCGATTTAAGTTTCTTGGCGAGCTTCCCGGAGAAAGTGGTTTTTCCGGATCCCTGCAGACCCGACATAAGTATCACCGTAGGATTGCCGGATATGTTGAGGGGAGCCTCCACACCACCCATGAGGGCGGTGAGCTCATCGTGCACGATCTTGATCATGAGCTCCTTGGGTTTCAGAGCATTGATCACGTTCTGGCCCAGGGCCTTCTGCTTTACTGTATCGGTGAATGTCTTGGCAACCTTATAGTTGACGTCGGCGTCAAGCAATGCCCTGCGCACGTCTTTAAGGGTTTCCGCGATGTTTATCTCTGTGATTCGGCCTTCGCCCTTGAGAATCTTGAACGACCTCTCAAGCCGGTCGGATAGGTTCTTGAACATGTATCTTTCTTCTTCGTATTATATTTATGTCGGTAGTCCATACCGCTCGTCAATTCGAATGAGCGGGGATCATGAGAGACGGTTGGTGGCCGTGTCAGGGAAAACTACCGAAGGCTTGAAATCCTTCGCCTCCTCTGGTGTCATCCGTGCGTAGGCCATTATGATAACTATGTCGCCGGGCTGAACCTTACGGGCAGCCGCTCCATTCAGGCAAACCACTCCGCTTCCCTCCTCACCGGCTATGGTATATGTGTCGAAACGCTCGCCATTGTTGTTATCGACTATGAAGACCCGCTCACCCTCAAGGATGTTGGCGGCCTTTAGCAACGCACTGTCGATGGTTATGCTTCCGATATAGTTGAGATTCGCCTCCGTCACTGTGACACGGTGAATCTTCGATTTCATCATCTCTATCAGCATGGCGTCAGGCTTTTGGAATACGGTAGGCGATATTGTCGATAAGTCTTACCTTGCCGCAATACACAGTGATACACCCCACGATCCATGGAGACTCTTCCCATTCATCTACCGGAGCGAGTGTCCGTGCATCAACAATCTCGAAATACTCCACCCTCAGTTCAGGGATTGCATCAAGACGCTCCACCACCGTATCGTGGGTGGCCTTCACAGAATGCGAATGACTGTAGTCCATGCTGTATTTGAGAGCCGCATGTATTTCCGGCGCGATCTTTCTCTGCTCAGGAGTGAGAAGAGCGTTCCTGCTCGAGAGCGCGAGGCCGTCGTCAGCCCTCTTTATAGGGCATGCTATTATATCGACCTTTATCCCCTCGCTCTTGACCATATTGCGGATCACCGCGATCTGTTGAAAATCCTTCTCTCCGAAATAAGCCCTGTCAGGCTGCACAATGCGGAAAAGGAGGCTCACTACTTGCGCGACACCCTGGAAATGGCCCGGGCGATACTTCCCCTCCATCACTTCGGCGGCCTGCCCGAGATCAAACAAATGAGGCTCCTGGGCCTCCGGGCCACCGGGATACATCTCCTCTACCGTCGGTGCAAACACAGCTGAAGCTCCTGCCCCGGCAAGCAGCCTGAAATCATCCTCCTCTTTACGGGGATATGTAGCCAGATCTTCTGGATTATTGAACTGCGTGGGATTGACAAACACGCTCACTATGACTGTGGCGTTCTCCGCCACCGCCTTCTCGACGAGCGACAGATGTCCATCATGAAGTGCGCCCATCGTGGGCACCAGACCTATCGACGCCCCGCGCCCCCTCTCAGAGGAGACATAATCGCGGACATCGTTGACTGTTCTTAATATTATCATTACCCTTGTTTTCTTTGCCGAAAGCGGTGTTTTGCACCGACAGACGGCCATGAAAAAAATTTGGTTTTGTTTCAGTGCGCAAAATTAATGATTTCTTCAGAATCTTGCCAACCATTCACACGAAAAAAGTCTTTCTACTCTTAAAGTTCTTTAAAATTTGACAACCACGGATAAAAAACGCTAACCAAAAGCGAAAAATTTATTAACTTTGCACACTCATAAATGCGGCTTAGACCTGTCGGATCCCTCTCACGGTCGATCTCCGCAATTATTACGGCCCCCGGCCGGCTGAATTATTGTAGCATGACAAACAACAACCGTATTCTATTCATCAGCCAGGAAATCGCTCCCTATATCCCCTCTGGAGAGGCTGCAAAACTCGGACGCGCGCTCCCTCAGGGAATGCAGGAACGAGGCTTCGAAGTCAGAACCTTCATGCCCAAATTCGGAACCGTAAACGAACGGCGCAACCAGCTCCACGAAGTGATTCGTCTCAGCGGCATGAACATCATCATCGATGACAACGACCATCCTCTAATAATTAAGGTTGCCTCCCTGCAGCCTTCCAGAATTCAGGTATATTTCATCGACAACGACGACTATTTTCAGAAACTCGACGAAGATTGCGATGTGGCCGGATCAAACCGTGCCGACAACGACGAGCGCGCCCTTTTCTTCGCCCGGGGCACGATGGAGACTGCGAAAAAGCTTAGATGGGATCCGAAAGTAATATTATGCTCCGGATGGATAACCGCATTGACTCCTCTGTTTATCAAGAGGATGTATGGCGACGATCTTTCTTTCAAGAATTCGAAGGTGGTTTATATGGTGATGCCCGGACAACTTGAAGCACCTGTCGACGAAAGGATATTCACCAAACTTAAGGCTGATGGATTCGCCACGCGTGATCTCAAGAAATTCGCCGGCCTCCCGTTTGACGTCAATCTTCTCCACAGGATGGCCATCGATTTCTCACATGCCGTAATCTTCAACGATCCCGATGTATCGCCGGAATTACTGGAATATGTGAAGGAATCAGGCAAGCCGTATATCACAGCCGACAAACTCGAGGGTGGGATCGATGCTTACGCCGATTTCATCAAATCCCTCTGATTCTATCTTTTAACCACGACATTCCTTTTCCACAATATGAAATCCATGCGTCTTTTCCTTCCTTTCTCTGCATTTGTGCTTGCTGCCGGCATGATAGCCTGCAACGAAGACATGAGCGGGATCGGCGGATCAATAACCACTGGCGAGGCCACCATCTACATCGACACGATGACATACGACCTTCAGGCACACGCCATCGATAACAAGAGTTTTGACTCCCGATCCGGCAGCATGTTGCTCGGCAATCTGGATGTGCCTGAATATGGCAGCCTCAACTGCTCTTTCGTCACAAGAATGATGTGTGCCGCCACACTCCCGGTCGGAATAGACACTGTCCCATTGGAAAGGATAGACTCATGCAAGCTGATGCTTTTGGTTGATAAAGCCGGTATTGCCGGAGATTCCCTCGCACCGCAACAGATGACAATCTACCGACTCAACAAGCAGCTTCCTTCAGACATCAACAATGAATTCAATCCTGAAGGTTACTACGATCCATCAGATATCCTGTCGAGGAAAAATTATACACTAACACAAAGAGCTTTGTCTGACTCCACCTTTATCGCGGACTATCCAAATGTATATATAGTTCTTGAGACTAAGCTTCCGCAGGAAATGGCAAAAGACGTGGTCGAGAAATATAGGACAGAGCCCTCGATCTTCGCATGGCCACAAAGCTTCGCACAGTATTTTCCCGGAATGTATGTGGAACCTTCTTTCGGCAAGGGGTGTGTGGCCAGCATCTACAGAATCCGCTTTGTTATATATTACCATAATCTCATAACCACTACATCTACTGTAGATGGTGAGACTGTGACAAAGACTACCAAAAAGACTATTGACATTCCTATATTCACCACCGCTCCTGAGGTTCTCAGCAGTAACAACGTCACCTATAAGGTAAGCGATTATATCCGCGATCTTATCGAGAATGAGGGAAAAACTGTCATCACCACTCCGGGGGGTTACACCACCCGGTTCACATTCCCGGCCCGTGAGATAATTCAGGATTACCGCGACAAAGAGCATAACCTCTCCATCATAAGCAATCTGCTGATGAACATACCCGCAGAGTCGATGACCAACGACTACGGAATCGGGGTCGTCCCCACTCTCCTTATGATAAAGACATCGGAAGTGGATGAGTTTTTCCGCGAGAACAAACTTGCCGACAACAAGACCTCATTCACCGCCGCCTACGACTCCACCAACAAGCGCTATCAGTTTAACGCACTGCGTGAGTATCTCCTCTCACTTCTCGCCAAAGACGTGATCACTGACGATGATCTTGATTTCTCCCTCATTCCGGTTTACCTGCAGACGGAACAAAATTATAACAGCTACTACGGCACCTCGTCATCTACCGTGACCGGAGTCGTGCCCTATACTATCAGGCCTACCATGACCATGCTCGACATGGACAAGGCTCAGGTTGTCTTCTCCTTCTCCTCCCAGATAGTGAAATAAATGTTTTCCGGTAGACTCAGGCATCGCCGGGGCTACCGGAAAACATTTTCATCTTTTCCCTTCAGCCCAAATACCATTCAGTATAATTTCTGTCAATAATCCAGACAATGGTTCTTCAGACTCTTCTTTTCAGCCTCATATCATTCCTGACAGGGGCCGATTCCATTGGCTCCGCTCCAAAGGCGGAGCTCCTTTTTGCCGGCGACGCCATGCAGCATCAGGCACAGCTCGACCGCGCCCTGGAGCTCGGAGCCGGCAAGGGATACGACTATTCAGGATGCTTCACGCTTATCGCACCTGAAATCACCGCCGCGGATTATGCCGTCTGCAATCTTGAGGTTCCTCTCGGCGGAGGTCCTGACTACACAGGCTATCCATGTTTCAGCGCGCCCGACTCCTATGCTGTAGCTCTCAAAGACGCGGGATTCGATATGATGCTGACTGCCAACAACCATTGTCTCGATCGCCGGGACAAGGCTGCCAGACGCACTCTCACAGCACTTGACAGCCTCAACATAGACCATATCGGCACCTACCACGATGCCGCGCAACGAGACTCCCTTATCCCTTTTATAAAGAACATAAACGGATTCAGGATAGGATTCCTCAATTATACATACGGCACCAACGGCATTGAGCCACGCGAGGGAGCGGAGATCGCGCTTATAGATCGCGAGAAGATGGCTCAGGAGATAAAAAAGACCCGTGAGGCAGGCGCGGAGATCATTGTGGTCGCCGTTCACTGGGGCATAGAATACGTTTTGCTCGAGAATGCCGCCCAGCGCAGTCTGGCAGATTTTCTGGTTGACCAGGGAGTTGATCTGATAATCGGAGGGCATCCGCATGTGATACAGCCAATGAAAGTTGTCAGAAACGAGAAAGAGGATAAGGATGTGCTCGTGGTATATTCCCTCGGCAATCTCATATCCAACATGAAGACAGCCGACACACGCGGAGGAGCTCTCGTAAGGGCCACCGTCGTGCGCGGCAAAGACGGCAAAGCACGTTTCAGTCATGCCGACTATGACACTTTCCTTTCGGCCAAGCCCGCCGGTGGCAAGACCAACTTCCGGGTGATCCCTTCATGGATGGAAGACTCGATACCTGCCTCCCAAAAGGCTCACTGGCGTATCTTCGACCGGGGTGCACAGAAGATTTTTGATGCTCATAACGTCCGGGTGCCAAGACGCCACAAATGACCACAAGACTCTTTAAACAGCTATAAATCGACACTATAAGAAATGATACAGGTAAATAATCTCGGAATACAGTTCGGGAAACGCACTCTCTTCTCCGATGTGAATCTGACTTTCACCCATGGCAACTGCTACGGAATAATCGGCGCAAACGGCGCCGGTAAATCCACACTTATGAGGATCCTCTCCGGGCAGCTTCAGCCGACACACGGCACCGTGACTTTCGGTCCTGGCGAGCGTCTGTCGGTGCTCAGTCAGGATCACTTCGAGTTTGACGAATGCACAGTCATAGAGACTGTGCTCAGAGGCCACACCGTGCTTTGGGACATCATGCAGGAGAAAGATGCAATCTATGCCAAGCCGGATTTTTCAGATGAAGACGGTATAAAGGCCGCCGAACTCGAGGAAAAATTCGCCGAGCTCGAAGGATGGAACGCTGAAAGCGATGCCGCCGCCCTTCTCTCCGGCCTCGGCATCAAGGAAGACCGTCACTACATGCTCATGAAGGATATGAGTGCCAATGAGAAGGTACGCGTGCTCCTTGCCAAGGCTCTTTTCGGCAACCCTGACAACCTTCTGCTCGACGAGCCTACCAACGACCTTGACCTTGAGACCGTGTCATGGCTTGAGAACTATCTCGCCAACTTCGAGAACACCGTGCTCGTTGTCAGCCACGACCGCCACTTCCTTGATGCAGTCAGCACACATACGCTCGACATCGACTACAACAAGATATCACTCTTCGCCGGTAACTACAGTTTCTGGTATCAGTCGTCCCAGCTTGCCCTGCGCCAGCAGCAGGCAGCCAACAAGAAGGCTGAGGAGAAACGCAAGGAGCTGCTCGAGTTTATCCAGCGCTTCAGCGCCAACGTTGCAAAGAGCAAACAGACCACAAGCCGCAAGAAGATGCTTGAGAAACTCAACGTAGAGGAGATACAGCCCTCCTCGCGCCGCTATCCGGGCATAATCTTCACTCCATGCCGCGAAGTGGGCAATAAGATCCTTGAAGTCAAGGGTCTGAAAGCCTCTGTCGACGGAGAAGTGCTTTTCGACGATGTCAACTTCCAGATAGAAAAGGGCGACAAGGTTGCTTTCCTGAGCCGTGATCCCAGAGCCATGACGGCCCTGTTCGAGATCATAAACGGCAACCGTAAGGCTGATGCCGGTGTCTACGAGTGGGGACAGACAATCACATCTGCATATCTTCCGCTTGACAACAGCAGTTTCTTCAACACTGACCTCAACCTCGTTGACTGGCTTTGCCAATACAGTAAGGACTCATCAGAGATATATCTCAAGGGATTCCTCGGCAAGATGCTCTTCAGTGGCGAGGAAGTGCTCAAGAAAGCCAGCGTGCTTTCCGGAGGTGAGAAAATACGCTGCATGATCGCCCGGATGATGCTCACGGACGCCAACACACTCGTGCTTGACTCTCCCACCAACCACCTCGACCTCGAGTCGATCCAGGCGTTCAACAACACGCTTCAGGCGTTCAAGGGTGTCATACTCATGTCGAGCCACGACCACGAGTTCATCCAGACCGTATGCAACCGTGTGATCGAACTTACTCCAAACGGAATCATCGATAAGATGATGGAATATGACGACTACGTCACCGATGAAAAAGTCGCGGCCGCCCGCGAGAGGCTATATCCTCACAACTGATTCCTCGCGGCTTTCCGACAATATTCTTTAATCTAAAATCAACATGGCTATGCTGAAACACATTGTGACTTTCAAATTCAAAGGCACTCCTGAGATTCGCAAGGAGGTGTCCATGCGCTTCAAAGACGCGCTGCTTGCGCTCCCGGAGCAAATTGATGAGCTGATCTCAATCGAAGTAGGAATCAATGAAAATCCGGCTGAGACTTGGGATCTCGTGCTCACGGCGACTGCAGCCTCTCTCGAGGATGTGGCGAAATATTCGGCTCACCCGGCACACCTTGAGGCCGTGAAGATCATCGCTCCATATAAGGAAGACCGCGCCTGCGTCGACTACACAGTCTGACTTAGAGACAACATCCCTGCAGATATTCAAAGAGGACCACATATTTTTTGCGGTCCTCTTTGTTATACTTATGCGGTTCTTCTTGTTATATAGAAGACTTAAGGCTCACGCCCTGGCAAACCATTTCCCTGACGGGGATGTATGGCGCCCAGGCAATAAAGCCAAATTCAATCAAGCCAAACAATTTATACTATGCGACACACATATCTACTTCTTGCGGCTATCCCGGTTCTCACGTTGGTCTCCTGCCATGACGATGATTCCACACCGCTCGTCCCTATCAAGGAGAAAACTTATACCGGCACTTCTCTTGAGCTGTTCAGCAACGGCCAGCCGATGCCGAGCAAATCAGTCACGTTTATCCAGGACGGCGACAAAGCCAGGGTAAGTGTATATTCATTATTCGATCTATCACAGATAGCCGGCATGGGTCTTGAAGGTGAGGTTCCGGCGCCAGGTGCAGTGCCGGGTGCGCCACGTATCGAATGGAATGTAGGTCTTACACAAGCCGATGGCGCCTGGGCTTTCTCCGGAAAGGGAACCGAAGGAGTTTGCTCCTATTCCTACCAAGGTTATGCGACATCCGAGAAGATGCGTCTTTATCTCACCGATGTAAGACTTCTTGCAGGTGCGATATCACCTTCCGTATGGCAACCGGCCCCTATATCAAAAGAGGCCGACGGGTCTTACAAATCCCTTCCTTTCTATATAGACTGGCAGTATGATCCCATTCCCGGAGTAGATCTCGACCTGACACCATTTGTCGACGCACTCGCTACTCTTCCAATTATCCCTGTTTATGGGGGCACAGCCTATATGTCGGTAGCCGAGGCTCTTCATGAAGTGGTGAAGACAGCTGCGTTTCTTGATGACGGCAATATGATATTCACTTATGTTTCATCTGCCGGAGGAGCCTATCAGATAGACCAGACTCTCCCCAACCGATTCCAGTATGCCGTGGTTTCACCTTCTGAGGTAAGACTTTACCTCGATCCGATGTCGCTTTTCGGGCTCTATCTCGTAAATGCTTCCGGCGGAACTCCGGCAGACAAGGTAAATCTCAACGACCATGGCCTTTTCCCCGCCGACGGTTCAACGTCAGAAGATGATGCCGGCTCCGCCAGCGCGCTCGCTGCTGTCCGCAGCGAAATCACCGCGTCGGCTCTCAAATATTTTATGCCGCGCATGGCTGAAGGACTCCCCCTTGCATTTAAAACAGACGGGTCCGCACTTGACCTCTATATCGACACCGATATGGCTGTGGATCTCTTCAACAATATCATTATACCCGTACTGGGGAATGACACACATATGGCCGCTATCATGCGATATATTTCCTCTTTGCCAGAGCTGAAGCCACTGCTTCCGCAGCTTGAGAAAGCGCTGAAGTTGCTTCCTGAGGCCTTCTTGCGCACCAACACACTGCGGCTCGGAGTGGCACTTGTGCCATTCACTTCAGGAACTCAGAAGTAACTGCGACAGCTTTACGAAAAGCCGTCTCCTGCCCGGGCACAGTGATGAATAGATGCACTGTTCCGGGCAATTCTATTCTCTGGGCGCCCTTCACCTTTGCGGTGAAGTCCTTTCCCTGGTCGGCGAGGATATCCTTCTCGGCGGCGACAAGCAATATTGGAGGAAGCTTGGACAGTTTGGCGGCGGAAGCTTCAGACGGGGATACGAGAGGATCCTTGCTGTCACCTCCGCCGAGATATGCCTCGTTGAACGTCTCCATAAGCCGTCGATCAAGTCCGTAGCCTCGTTTATACCTCTTCCATGAAGCGGAATTGTCGGCATATGCCTTGACAACCGGGTAAAAGAGCACCAATGATTTTGGTTTTACGACACCCTTCGCGCCCGCTTTCCCGGCTCCTCCATCGAGATACATGGCAGTAGATATCGCCAGATTTCCACCGGAACTGTCGCCCCCGAGACTGACAAGCGATGGCGCCGAACCCCACTTAACAGCGTTGGCCATGGCAAACTCTGTGGCCGCCACACAATCCATCAACCCCGCAGGATAGGGTTTCTCCGGTGCCAGAGCATAGTCTACCGCAAGAACCATTACCTTACCTGTGGCCGCCAAGGCGTCGCAGAAACGTGAGCAGCTGTTGATGCTTCCGATAGTCCAGCCCCCACCGTGGAAATACACAAGAAGCGGAAGTTTCTTCCCGGTTGCCTTTTTCGGACGGAAGAGCTTCATGGCGACACCTCGCGCCGCACCTGTGCCTTGGATTGTCTGTGTCGTGACATTGTCCGAAACTTTGGCAGGAGTGTTTCTCGACTGACGTAACGCCGCGAGTTCTCCGCCTTGACCACGCATGGCGTGCAATATGGCGTCGGCCTGACGATCCTGGCGCCCATCGTTGATCGCATCGATAAAATCATCGGCCTCACGTGCCATCGCAGTCTTTTCTTTCTCCGTTGGCAGAAGGCTCGCCGGTATGCGTCCCCATCCGGAAACCGCGCAGACCGCGATTATTAAAGCTGACACTATCCTTTTCATAACTCTCTGATGATAATGAAACTTACTCCCCTATCTCCATGAGTTCGAGAAGCCTCATCTCTCCCTCGTCTATCTCCCCGATAATCTCCTCCATCCTCTTTCCTGCGGCTGCGATCTCCTCATGGCCAAGAATCCCTGACGACATTTTCTCCTCAAGAGTGTGTTTCTCGGCTTCAAGTTCCTCAAGCCTCACAGTAAGCGTCTCCATCTCCTTGCGCTCCTTGAAACTCAATTTCGGTTTCTTTTCGGTTTTCTGTTTCACCGGCTGAGAAGCCGTGGCTAAATTCTGCGAGGCAGCCTCCAAGGCCCTCTTCTCCTTCATCTCTTCCTGCACGCAATGGCGATAGGTGGAATAGTCGCCGGGAAAATCCTTGATAACCCCATTCCCCTTGAATACAAAAAGATGGTCGACAATGCGGTCAAGGAAGAAACGGTCGTGGCTGACAACTATCACACATCCCTTGAAATTGACAAGATAATCCTCAAGCACAGTCAGGGTAAGGATGTCGAGATCATTGGTAGGCTCGTCGAGAATCAGGAAATTTGGATTCTTCATGAGCACCGTGGCGAGATACAGGCGACGCCGTTCTCCGCCGCTCAGCTTGAAGATATACTTCTGCTGGGTCTCTGGAGTGAACAGAAAGCGGGTGAGGAACTGCGACGCGCTGAGGCGAGTCTTGTCGTCGATCCTTACCTCTTCGGCAATCTCCCTTACTGCGTCGATCACTTTCTTACGCTCGTCGAATCCGGTCATTCCCTCCTGGCTGTAATAACCCCATTTCACAGTCTCCCCTATGTCGAATTCACCCTTGTCGGGCGCGATCTCTCCAAGCAGAAGTTTTATGAAAGTGGATTTGCCTGCACCATTGTCGCCTACGATACCGACTTTCTCATAACGTGCGAATGTATAACTCCAGTCATCGAGTATGCGGATCTCGCCGAAGCTCTTGCTGACGCCCTTCGCCTCGAAAATCTTTGAGCCTATGTAGCTCGCCCCGTTGCCGAGATTAAGTTCGCGTTCGCGGAGATTGACATGGCTGCGTGCCTCCAGTTGATGAAAGTTGTCGATTCTGTATTTAGCTTTCGAGCCTCTTGCCTGAGGCTGTCGCCTCATCCAGTCAAGTTCGGTGCGGAGAAGATTCTTCACCTTAGCCAGTTCCGATGTCATCGCATCGTAGCGTTCCTGCCGTTTCTCAAGGTAATAGTCGTAGTTGCCATCGTAGGCATACACTGCCTCCCGGTCGATCTCTATTATCTTGTTGCAGACCTTGTCGAGGAAATATCTGTCATGGGTCACCATGAGGAGGGTGATTCTCTGGCGGCTCAGATAATTCTCCAGCCATTCCACCATCTCTATGTCGAGATGATTCGTAGGTTCGTCAAGGATAAGCAGGTCAGGCTCAGTCAGAAGCACCTTGGCAAGGGCGACTCGTTTTGCCTGGCCGCCCGACATCTCCCCCATTTTCTGGTCCATGTCGGTGATCCGGAACTGATATAGCATTTGCCGGGCACGGTCGGCACACGTATAGTCATCAGCCCGCTGTGGTGCGGGGGTGGCGTATTCCAGAGCCGTCTGCCCGGGATCAAACGGAGGGAGTTGCGCAAGGTAACCTACCCGCAGATCGTTTCTGAACACCACTTCGCCACTGTCATAATCCTCAGATCCGGCTATGATGTTGAGAAAAGTAGTTTTCCCGGCACCGTTGGCCGCGATAAGTCCGATCTTATCGCCCTGATATATACCAAGGGTAACATCAGCAAACAGGACTCTGTCGCCAAACGATTTAGTCAGTCGATCGATCTGCAGATAGCTTACCATTTTTCAATCGTAAATAGTTGATTAAATGAAGGCCACAGCCTCAATCTCCACAAGAGCCTGCTTAGGAAGCTCCTTCACGGCGAAGGCCGCGCGGGCAGGATAGACAGCCTTGAAATACTCGCCATATACCTCGTTCATCGGGCCGAAAAGGCTCATGTCTGCAAGCAGAACCGTAGTCTTCACTACATTATCGAGCGATCCACCGGCTTCCTCAAGTATAGCCTTGATGTTCTCGATGCTTTGGGCAGTCTGGGCCTTGATGTCGGCAGGCATCTCGCCGGTTGCGGCGTTGATCGGGAGCTGCCCCGAAACATATACAAATGCGCCGGCCTTCACTGCCTGACTGTAAGGGCCTATTGCCCCGGGTGCCTTCTTTGTTGAAATCTCCTCTTTCATGTCTTGGATATTTAAAATAACAAATTGGGGAAACCATACGGTTTCATTCCGTAAAATTACACAATCCCCGCCAACAATCCAAATCAAAATCCAATCACCGCCCACAAAATGCTAAGGGACTGAAAGTAAAACCGGAGCAACTAACCAAAGACTTGATGAATGCTTTCACAAAGTCTCTGATAAAGCGCTTTACAGGTAAGGGCGCACATACTCTATATGCCCGTTTCAAGAAGATGATATTAGCTGCTGTTGAAAAGGATACATAAGAAAGTCTTTCATAAAATCTCGTCTACCGTATAATGCAACGCTTCGTTCTGTGCCCATAGCAGTGGAAAGCCGTTTCCCATGCCGGACTATGAGATTGACAATGACAAGCCTCAGGTAGCTGTCCGCATTTACGGTACGTCCATCGATGAGCGTTACACCAACATGCTCAAGAATAACAATTCACTTACCCTATGGGACTGCATCTCACTTGACGCTATACAGAAGGGCCATCGTATTGACGGAACGGTTGCGCAGGACATGATTCAGCGGGGTCTCATCGAAGGCGAAGCTCCAACTTACCGTATCTCCCTGACAGTAGCCAAGAAAACCAAGCAACTTTCCGGTTATACCCGTGTTGTCGGTTTAGAACGCGATAAGATAAAGCACATGGTGCTCCAATATATTCAGAACGCCGGGTCTGACGAAGCCAAACGAAGCGACATTATGGAATATCTCGCTGGCACTCTCCCCAGCCGCAACACTCCCGAACAGAACGGTCAAATGGTCGGTAATATTCTCAAGGAGTTGGCATCTGAAGGCAAAATCCAATCGGTTAAACAACGCTGGTATGATATGAAAATCGAGTAGAAAGCGAGTAGTTTGACCTGAAAACCGAGTAGTTCATACGAAAAAGCGAGTAGTTGGCGAGTAGTTCGGCAAATATCCGAGTAGTTTGGGGTTTGTCCGAAAGTAAACATCCCCGAAATGGGGATATGATGCTATGGATATAAAAATTACGCGCAGACTTATCACTAAGCCTACGCGCCGTTATCTTTGTCTAATGGAGCCGCGAGTGGGACTCGAACCCACGACCTTTTCGTTACGAATGAAATGCTCTACCAACTGAGCTATTGCGGCTGAGATTGAACTACGCCCCGAAGGAGGAGCGGTTTCACACTGCAAAATTAGTAATTATTTCCGAACTGACCAATTTTTTCAGGAAAAAACCGGTATTCCAGCCCGAATTATTCAGTCTCCCGACATGACCTCCATCGTGTCGGGAGACTTATACAGAATCTATGGGAGGAGATAGAATAATTAAAATCAGTTGGTTATAAATCCTCAACAAAAGCCGCGCTCAGTTTTTGGGGATATCCACTGTCTGATTCACATATTGCCATTCATTTACACTCACATTGGCATTCACTTTATAAGCGGATGAAGATTGTCCAGAATAAGTATATTTTAGAGGCACACAGTCCTCAGAAGCTATGCCAGTTCCTAAACCGGAAATACTATTTATGGTGATATTGTAGTGATGATTTCTAACAAGACCATAACTACCTGTAACATAAGCTGGATCTCCAACCGTATTATTTCTTATTGGAACTATGAAATAACATTTTCCGTCTTTATACATTTCCGCGTATCCGAGTTCCACAGCAAGAGCATTATTTATGATATTTTTATCTAAATATTGGTTTCCGTCTTTATCCCGAAACTGACCACTCAAACTTGCAGTTTCTTTTAACTGCAAGGTTACTAAATTATCAGGAATTCCATTACCTTGCATAGCCAATTCAAAATTATCTATCACTGAGGGTGTTAAATGAGTAATCAATTTCCCGTTTGAATCGTATAAAAATTTCTGTTTATCAAGAAATAGCTTTATCAAATCATCACTGGTATAAATGTCACTATCATAATGGTAAAATGTAACATCATTCGGCAGCTCCGAACAGCCATATTTACCTATTATAACCAATGACGCTACCGCATTATCCGTAGTATATACATCTTTTGGCCGAGTCGTTTCATGATAGTATATGGAGCTCCCTATATTATTGCTTATATTGTTCAAAACAGGATAATCAAGGCTATAATCTCCAGTCAAAGTATGTCCCTTCGGGTAATTATCCGTTGAATTATTCCATGAAACAGAATGTGCCCAATGCGAAACAAAATTGTCTTTTACATTCCAATTTGTCCAACCTTCAAGTTCAGTATTAAGCAAAGAAAAAGTATTATCTCCAAATGATTTTATTAGATAACCGTTTTTCTCAACTGCTGTGACCACCCAGCTTAAAATATTAAATTCAAAGTCTTTAGTCCCATATGCTCCATAGGATAATTTGAAAGTATCAAATTTTGCATTTTCTGCACTATTTACAGTAACTTTTGCCGCGATCCTATCAAGCTTAATATTTACCACGTCTCCTCCTTCAATAAGATTCATGGTGCTGAGCGGAGTCTTGAGCTTATCATTACCTCTCGCATCAAAATATCTGGCACTCGACATTATCATATTGTCGCCATTCCCAAAATTGGAATATGTCTTTGTCATGACATTATCTTTAGTTGGGAGATCACCAGCAGGCAAGTTTGCGAACGCAATGACACCGTCTGGTTTGCCATACTCCGCAGGAATCTCGCATACATATGCGTCATTATCTTTTGTAGCCTCTACTATTCCCAGACATTCTTCGCCGTTATAAAAGGCGAGATGAAGGGTATTGACTGCAGCATCATCGCCGGCCCGCGTATATTCTCCGGTGGATACCTTAACTCTTACTTTGTAGGAGGTGGTTGGGGACTCGGGCTCTTCTCCAGAACCCTCTTTGCTCGTACACGAGCCGAATAATGCCGTTGTGAACACCGCAAACGACACTATCATAAATTGTAAAAATCTCATGATAGTAGATTTTTGGGTTAGTATTACTGAAACATCTCGTTATGTTTCAGCCGCTAAGTTAACCCAATAAATCTACTCTACCAAACATTTAGTTGAAAATCGTCCGTTTTCATGCAAAAATAATGCACTTTTGCCTATTTGAAGCTAAAATTTCTCTTTTCCAAATACTTTTAAAGCATTTTCCGGCCAGAAAGAATTCCTTCTTTCTTACACATCATTAATGAAGCCCAGGATGCAGGAGACCCAGTATGCAGGAAGCCTAATACTCAGGAATATCAACATGCCGAGGGTTCTATACTGCACAAATCATCTTACGACGATGGCTCATTCAAGATTGCGCGCGAGAGCCTCTCCACAATAAGCCACAAGATCACGCCCGTCCTCTTTCAATGTCAAGACGAGATCCGACGCATAGGAGAGACGACGCAAAAGACGGAAACAAAGTATATCGGCCTCTTCCCGTGTCTGCACATCTTGCGCCATACTCAACGCCTTACCTTGGGAGACCGACGCGGCATCATATAGCCAGCATGCGAGCAAACGTGACTCCCTGACTGATCTATCAGACCAAAGAATGTCGGCTACGACACCGAGATCCTCCTGCGAGACAAGCCCCTTCACAGCTATAGCTATCTGCGAAAGTTGGGGAAGCTGAAGACCGAATACCACATTATACGGCATTCCGGCCTTACGGAGCGTATCGGCCACAATGCCGTTGCGATACGTCATAAACTGATGTTTGATTTCCTTGATCACCTGTTTTTTTTCTGTATCTTCCATAATCATATGCAATGAAGCAGTTGAAATAATTCAATATAACCTAATGAAAACACACTCTTCTCTTAAAATGAAGAGAAGAGCACACTCATAGCGACAAAGTTAACACAAATACCGCTATAACTCAAAAAATTTGCGTAATTTTGCACCAAAATCAATGCTATCAAACAACAATCAGCGATGAACGTAATCTGCCTTGACGCCGAATTCACTGAAGCAGAGGAACTGCTCGAACTCTCCATGTTCAACCAATCGGGAGAGGAATTCTACCACAGCTATTACCGCCCCGAGAAATCAGGAAAATGGCGCACCGACATCCATCATATCACCCCCGAGATGGTGAAAGACAAACCTACTTTCGCCAGCTGCCGCGATGAGATAGAAAAGCTGCTCGCCGCCGCTGACGTGATCACCGGATTCGCGGTAGGCAATGACATCCGGGTGCTCCGTCATTCCGGCATTGAGTCGATCGATGATCAGAAAGTACTTGATGTCAAGGATATGTTCTGGTATATGCACGGGCGCGAGAGCATGAGCCCGTTCGCTGTGCCATCGCTGCTCACATGCGCCAATGCATTGGGACTTCAATTCGAGGAATCTGAAGCTCATGCGGCGAGCGTCGATACGGAGTTCACCCTTAAATGCTTCAATATCCTTTTCGATGAATACTGTTCCGCTGCCGACGATGACAGTCAGAAAGACCTCAGCGCTATGTCAAGACATATTGACGAAGCCATAGCTAAATTTGTAGAGGAATCTGCCGCCGGATTCGTCATGGTCTTCAAGACCGGCGACCAATATAAGCTCAAATTCAGCCGCATCCTTGACACTGAAACGCGTCAGCCTATGCTTCAAGTGGCCGTCGCCGACCGTTACAAGGCGGAATATGAGCTGAAGAAACTGCTGAAGAAAAAGGAGGTCCCCGACAAGTTCGCCACCTACAGACTCACCTCCGCCCTGCTCGATACGATCAGGAACTACCATAATGTATATGATGCGGAGGAATCAGCCTGGTGCAAGAAGATAGTAAGGAATCTGTCAAGACTCAGCCTCTGATCAATAAAGAATCACCGGTCAATAAAGAATCACCGGCACTCCCAGCGCACCCATAGCCACAGGCAATGTCACCCTCTCCCCTTTCCTGGTGCGCCGGTAACGGTCGTAGGGAATTTCCAGCTCTTTCAACATACCATTCGACATCTTCACCTCCATGAAGTGGACATTGTAGGCCTCTCCCTGCACATAACGGTTGCGACCCACGCGACGGGTGTGATGGCGCACTTTATAATATACTCTCGCCACTTCCGCCCGCTCCTCGTGGGCAGTAGCGCGGTCGGCACAGGCATAGTTCACAATATAAAACGCAGAGCTGAAAATACCGGTCAGGGCCACCGCACCTACCAGGAAATTCCATATGAACCGTCCGGATCCGGTGAACCAGCGCCATATCTTCCATAAGAACACACCTGCGAGAAATGCCAGGGCTATCGAAAAAGCGAAAGGTATCCACCATTCTGTGAGAGTGCGCGACACAAGTGCACAAGCCCCCGCATAGGCAATCACTACCACCGCCGCAAGCACACATCTCCAAACGAACCGCGACGATCCCTTTCTTCCAGATTTTGTCATTATCCGTAAATTTTATAATTTTGCGTTATCAAAAACGACTGCATAAGGGGGATGGTCTTTCCTCTTTCCGTTTAGCCGAGACTACTTATACAGGAAGTATGAACGACCTCCCACCACTACAAACGCAACAACAACCAACTACAATATAAAACTAACTAATTTCAAAAACAGAAATGAAAAAATTCGGATTGAAACTATTCGCCCTTACGGTCATGCTGGCCGCCGTGTCTCCGGCTTACGGCCAGTTCAATCTCAAGAAAGCTGTCAGCAGCGCCACAAAAGCTGTGCAGGCTTTCACCCTCACAGACGCACAGATGGCTGAATACGTAAAGGAATCTGTAGAATGGATGGATACCCACAATCCGGTGCTTCCGGAAGACAACGACTACACCAAGCGTCTGCGGCGCCTCACAGAAGGCATCACCGATGCTGATGGAATTCCCTTGAATTTTAAAGTATATGATGTGATCGACGTCAACGCTTTCGCATGCCCCGATGGCAGCGTGCGCGTGTTCTCCTCCCTGATGGACCTCATGAACGACGACGAACTTCTCGGAGTCATCGGCCATGAGATCGGCCACGTGCTGAAGCACCACTCCAAGAACGCGTTCAAGAACGAGCTTCTCACCGGCGCCCTCAAGGATGCAGTAGCTTCCACAGGCGGAAAAGCCGCCGCCCTGACAGAATCGCAGCTCGGCACCATCGGCCAGTCGCTCGCAAGCGCTAAATTCTCACAGAAGCAGGAGAACGAAGCCGACGACTGCGGCTATGATTTCCTTGTGTCGAAAGGCAAGAATCCCTGGGGCATCGTGATGTCGTTTGAGAAGCTCCAGAGCCTCGAGGGAGATTCGGGCACAAAGCAGAGCTATGTCCAGAAAATGTTCTCCTCGCATCCCGAGACCCAGAAGCGCATAGAGCATATGAAAAAACGCTGCGAGAAAGACGGCATCGCACGTCCGGCAGCATCCGAGACTGAGAAGAAATAACCTGCACGGAAACCGATACATAAAAAACGTGGCGGACAATCCAATCCGCCACGTTTTTTTATGTATCGCTATCAAAAGCGTATCAAGGTCTGAATCTGTCTCTATAATCAGAAACCGAGCGTTTTGAAATCGCGGCTGAGGCGCAGCATCTGGTCGGCATATCCCTCGCCATAAGTAAGCTTCACGTCAGTGATCTCGCCGTTCGCATCATATACAGGCACATAAACCGGATTGATGAAGCCCCGGTAAGGGGGGATATCGAGAGTAGAGAATCGCTGAAGGACCTCTTTATGAAGCTTCGGATCGACTTTCACGGCATATTTGTTGATTATATCCACGCCGGCCTGATAGTCGCCCTCGCTCCTTATGCGCTGTATCTCCTTGAGAAGATCTCCCACAAGCGAACGCATCTTCTTATAGTCGTTGATCTTCACGTAGGTCTTCCCTTTCTTTTTGACAAGCTCGACCACCTTGTCTTTCTTCCCTTTGTCGAGGATCCAGGCGGCTATGAGCTGGCGGTTGCGCATATGCGCCTCCTCCACATCCTTGCCGGGCTCGATACGGTTGAGCTGGGTCATGAGGCCGTTGAGCATATATTTGTAATACTCCGCCTTATAGGCATCCGGATTATCGAGTATCCCGAGCTCCTGAAGCTTAGGATCAGCGAGATAATAGAGTGCGAAAAGGTCGGCACGAGCCTCCTCGAGCGCTGAGCCGTTCTCCTTCAGGGCATCGGGATCAACGCCGGGCAAAAGCTGGCCCGAGGCATGACCGAGACACTCGTGAAGATCGGTGTGGAGCATATCGGTGATATAGAGATAATCCTCGAGAAGCTTGCGCGTGGGAGCGTCGATCACAAACTCCTCGTTGAAACCGTTGCCATGTGAAGCCATATCATATGCCTCGGTGATATTCTCGATCGTCACGGATTTCGATCCATGCTCGGCGCGGATCCAGTTGGCATTGGGAAGGTTTATGCCGATAGCGGTGCTGGGGAAGGCGTCGCCGGCAAGCATAGCGGCATTGATCACCTTAGCCGACACTCCCTTCACCATAGGTTTACGGAATCTCGGATCCACAGGCGAATGATCCTCAAACCACTGGGCATTGTCAGAAATCGTTTTGGTGCGGGAAGTAGACTTATTGTTCCTGAAATTCACATATGATTCCCATGATCCCGTCATGCCCAGAGGGTCGCCATAACTCTCTATGAAGCCGTTGACGAAATCCACATCGGAGGCCGTATCCTCAGCCCAGAGGATGGAATATTCGTCGAAAAGACGGAGATCGCCGGTCACATAATAATCGATCAGCTTCGTGATATAGTTCTTCTGCGCCTCGTTCTCAGCCACACCCTTGGCCATGTCGAGCCAGTAGATTATCTTCGCTATGGCAGCCCCGTAAAGTCCGTTGAGATGGTAACGTTCCTCCTTTATCTTTCCATCCTCTTTCACGACCTTGGCGTTGAGGCCATACGACACCGGACGCGGATCAGAGGGGTCTTTCAGTCGGGCATAATACTCCTCGACCTCGGCCTGGGTCACTCCGTCGCCATAGAGATTGGAGGCAGAATTGGCCACGACATCGACTGTGCCGTCCTGGCACACCCGCTTCTGCATGTAGCCCGGATCGAAGATCACTTTCGTGAGGGTGGCAACCATATCCTCACGGCTCTCTCCGGGATTGAGAGGCAGCTGTGAGTCTGGAAGCGCGTCGACCTGAGCCTTAAAGAAGCTTTCCGAAAATTCAGGGACGAATTTATCGGTGGAGTAATGATGGTGGATGCCGTTGCCAAACCACACCTGCTTCAGGTATTTCTCAAATGCCTTGAAATCTTTCGACTCCCGGTCTCCCTTATATCCCGTATAGATATTCTCCAGCAGTTTGCGGATCTGCAGGTTGTAGCGGCCATTCTGGTCCCAGATTATGTCGCGGCCTGACTGCGCGGCCTGCGACAGATAATAGATCATTTTCTTCTGGTTGAGCGACAGACGGTCGAACTCAGGCACCTCATAGCGGAGCACCTCGATGTCGGCGAAACGGTCTACGTGATAGTTGAAATTCTTGTCTACCACAGCCGATGCGCCCAATGAAATCATTGACGCCACCATTAAAGTAGAAATCGCTTTTGTCATTATTATTGAAAGAAAATTGTTGTTGGTTGTCGTTTTTCTCATTCCACATACAGCACGAGTCCCTTCAGATACTCCCCTTCCGGATGGGATATATCCACCGGATGGTCGGCAGGCTGGGTGAGCTGATGAAGTATCCTCACCTTTCTTCCCGACTGGGAGGCGGCTGTGAAGACAGCGAGGCGGAACATCTCGCGTGTCACCACCTGCGAGCAGGAGAAGGTGAACAGCACTCCCCCGCTCTTTATCTTCTCGAAAGCCTTCGCATTGAGCTTGCGGTAACCTATGAGTCCGTTCTTGAGTGCCGACCGATGCTTTGCGAAGGCGGGAGGATCGAGTATTATAAGGTCGTAGCGGTCTTTCTCCATTTCCGCGAGATAACGGAAGGCATCCGTAGCGTGCGTCTTGTGGCGTGTGTCGCCGGGGAAATTGAGCTCGATATTTGCGTCGGTGAGAGAGGCCGCTTTCGCCGATGAATCGACTGAATCCACACTCAGCGCACCCCCACGCATGGCATAGACCGAGAATCCGCCAGTGTAACAGAACATGTTGAGCACCGTCCTCCCTTTGGCAAATTTCTCGAGAAGGGCCCTGTTCTCGCGCTGGTCTACGAAGAAGCCCGTCTTCTGCCCTCTCAGCCAGTCGATATTGAAACGCAGGCCGTTCTCTATGGCGATATTGCCGTCGAATCTGCCTATTATATAGTCGTTCTGCGGATCAAGCCTGGCTTTATAGGGAAGAGTGGTCTCGCTTTTATAGTAGACATTCCTGATCCTTGCCTCAGGCATCTCCGTAAGGGCCTCGGCGATTCTCTGCCGCTCGAAATGCATCCCCGGAGAGTGGGCCTGCACCACAGCGGTGTCGCCGTAGATGTCTATGACGAGGCCCGGAAGGAAATCTCCCTCGCCGTGCACAAGACGGAAGCAGGTGTTGTCTTCGCGTATAAGTCCGAGGCTTTGACGGAGAAGAAAAGCGGAAGCCAGACGCTTCCTGAAAAAATCATCGCCTATTTCTCTGTCGCCGAACTCAAGCAGCCGCACGGCTATACTGCCGATCTGGAAATGTCCCGTGCCGAGAATCCGGCCGTCGCTTGAGAGGACTTTCACGAGCTCCCCCTCCTCAATATTCTCCGGAAGCGACGAGATCGCTCCGGAGAACACCCATGGATGATGGCGGAGAATCGATTCCTCCTTACGGGGTTTCAGTATGATGTTTTTCATCTCTTTCACTAGGTATGTCAGTATACTGACGGTTATTTGAAAAGTCTTATTATATCCATTCCGTTGGCATAAAGCAGCAGGGCTATGAGAAGACCCATGCCTATCATCTGGGCGTATTCCATGAATTTCTCCGACGGCTGACGCCCGGTGATCACTTCATAGAGCAGAAACATGACATGGCCGCCGTCGAGGGCCGGAATCGGCAATATGTTCATGAAGGCCAACGCCACGGAGAGGAAGGCGGCGATGTTCCAGAACGCTATCCAATCCCACTTCTCGGGGAAGATGGATCCGATAGCGCCGAATCCGCCGATGCTCTTGGCGCCCTC
Source organism: uncultured Muribaculaceae bacterium (assembly GCA_910588245.1). Lineage (GTDB taxonomy): Bacteria > Bacteroidota > Bacteroidia > Bacteroidales > Muribaculaceae > Lepagella. The sequence goes on from CAJUQP010000003.1 coordinate 147,055, forward strand.
CTTAGTGAAGACAAGTTTCATCGACTTGGCATATGAAGTGAGTTTGTCAGTGCCCATGCTTATGCCGCGTGGTATGGATTCGAGCAGGCCGTAGCGTTTCTCCTCGTATTTGAAAAATTTCGACGGGTCGGCCTCATATCCGATCCCCATTTTCGAGCCCTCCGAGAGCTGCACGGGCAGAGTAAGCGTGTCAGTCCTGGCTCCCTCTCCACGCACTACCGTCACATCTATCTTCTCTCCGCCATGTCCGGGGAGGGTACGGAGGAACATGTCGAGCGAGGGAGTGGCCACGCTGTCGAGAGCTATTATTATATCCCCCTCTTTCACTCCTCCCTTCACGGCCCCCTCTCCGGGAGCGAGCTGGGTGACCCGGACAGGCATTCTGTAAGCCATGAAATTGATGAGAGCCGTGTCGCTTTTCGACTCGTTCTCAAGAGCGAAGATGAATTTCTCAGGAATCCTGATGCTGACCGTATCAGATCCGCGAAGCACTTCCACGACCTTCGACTGGATCATCTTCATGCGTGCCTCGCCCGGGTTGTCGAGAGGCTCGCCGTCGGCCGTAAGGGGAATGTCTCCGTCGCGGAAACCGATATCATGGGCGGCGCCGGAATAGGCCATGCCCATCTTTGCCTCGCGGAAAGGTATGTATTTCTCTCCTGTGGCATATACGATGCCGGCATATATCAATATCGCGAGAAGGAAGTTGAACAAAACCCCGGCTATCATGATAAGCAGGCGCTGCCAGGCGGGTTTGGAACGGAACTCCCACTCTTTCGCGGGCTGCTTCATCTGCTCGGTGTCCATGCTCTCGTCGATCATGCCGGATATCTTGCAGTAGCCGCCGAGAGGAAGCCAACCGATGCCGTATTCAGTATCTCCCCAGAACGATTTCCGTTTTTTGTTTCCGTCGCCGGAAGCAGAGTCATCACCGGCTTCGCCGGAGCCGGCGCTTCCGAGATTCTTTTTCCTGCCGAATCCCCCGATATATTTCCGTGGTTTCCATTTGAAGATCTCAGTCCAGGGATCGAAGAATATATAGAATTTCTCTACCCTCACTCCGAAAAGCCGGGAGAAAAGGAAATGTCCGAACTCGTGGATTATCACGAGAAGCGCGAAAGCCATTATCAGCTGAGTGGCTTTGATAAGAAATGTGTCCATCTATGATGTGTATGTTGTTTCCAATAAAATAACGCGGTGATGCCTTGCCTCACGATTCCGCGGTGATAGAAGCCAGCACCTCGCGGGCCATGCGCAGTGTCTCCGCGTTGGTCGAGATAAGGTCTTCGAGTGTGGGAGTGGAAGTGTAATGCACCTTGTCCATGACTTTACGCACAAGACGCGGCATGTCGGTGAACCTTATCCGTCGGTCGAGAAAAGCCTGCACGGCCACCTCGTTGGCGGCATTAAGTATGCACGGCATGTTCCCTCCTCTCTTTATAGCCTCGAAGGCATACGTCAGCAGAGGGAATTTCGCATAGTCAGGCTCCTCGAATGTCAGCGTCGACATCTGGGCGATCGAAAGAGGCGCGGCGTCTGTGGCGAGCCGCTCGGGATATCCGAGCGCATAGCGGATGGGCAAATGCATGTCGGGCACTCCGAGCTGTGCCTTTATAGATCCGTCGACAAATTCCACCATAGAGTGGACAACGCTCTGGGGATGCACGAGAATCGTTATCTTCTCCGGAGGGCATCCGAAAAGCCAGCGGGCCTCGATCATCTCGAAGCCTTTGTTCATCATCGATGCGGAGTCAATAGTCACTTTCGCGCCCATGCTCCAGTTGGGATGATGGAGGGCATCCTCCACTGTCACCTTGTCGAGTTCCTCAGCCGATAGCTTCCTGAAAGGCCCTCCGCTCGCCGTGAGCAGGATCCTGCGGGCCTGCGACCTCTTTTCCCCCACGAGACACTGGAAGATCGCCGAATGCTCGCTGTCGACAGGCACTATGGATGTGCCGTAGTCGGCCACAAGCTTTGTGATTATCTCCCCTGCCACCACAAGCGTCTCCTTGTTGGCGAGGGCTATTGTCTTGCCGGCCTTTATGGCGGAGACTGTCGGGAGCAACCCGCTGTAGCCCACCATAGCGGTCACTACGATATCGGTCTCCGGATAAGCCGCGGCGTCTTCCACAGCCTTCACTCCGCAGGCCACCTCTATCGGGAGCCCCTCCAGCGCATCTTTGAGATGCCTGAAAGCGTCCTCCTCCGTGATCACCACGAGGCGCGGCATGAATCTACGCGCCTGTTCGGCCAGAAGCTGCCAGTTTCTTCTGGCAGTCAGCACCGTGGCCTTGAACATATCGGGATATTCCGCGATAATGTCGAGAGTCTGGGTGCCTATGCTGCCGGTGCTCCCGAGAATCGCTATGTGTCTGATCTCTTTATTGTCGTTTTCCACTTTTTTGTTGAAATAATATGGATTTGTTGTCTTTGTTTATTCTTCCGCCGTTGCCTGGTCGCGGGGGGCGAAGACGGGCAGCCGCGGAGTGTGTGGCTGACGGTCGCCGATATACTCGTATGGCACGAGCCTGTCGCCGTTGCGCCACATCTCAATGGTGATACGCTCTCCGTCGCGTGCGTTGCCGTGGTTGCACAAGGCGATCACCTGCCCTCCGGTCACGGCATCGCCGGGCTCCACAAGCACGGTGCCGAGACGGCTGATACGGCTCAGGAACCCTTTGGGATGCTGTATTATCACTGTCGAGCCGCCATCGCGTATGGTCTGCGACACGGCTATCACTATGCCGTCGGCTACGGTCGCCACCGTCGAGCCTTTTGCAAGTATCACCTCTCCCCTCAGGCTTTCCCTCGAGTCTTCCGAGAATACGCTTTCGTCGCTCACCGGGGTGAACATGAGGCTCTCCGCCGCAAGCGGGGCGAGCACGGAGACATTATATTTTTCACGTTCCCTCATCAGGGCTACGAAGCGTTGCTCCTCGCGTGAGGTGGGGAGAAGTGAATCGAGCGTGAGGGGGTCGGTCATCTTCATGGCGGCAGTGTCGGCGCTGTAGCCCGACGGACTGAGCACATTCATTATGTTGTCGAGAAAAGCGGCGTTGGTCTCATAGGCGTTGCGCAGGGAATCGAGGCGCAGCAACTGTATCTCGCTCGCAGTGCGCTCGGATTCCTTGAGATATCCGGGCAGAAGAGTGCGCACGGGGGTCAGGAATGCGACGGCAGCTCCGCACACCATAAGGAGAAGCGCGACAGCTATCCCCGTCAAAGACCATTTAAGGGGGGTGGCTGTATACTCGGCCAGATTCTCGAGACGCGACTCGTCTTCTATCGTGATTTTATATCTTGAACGCTTTTTCATTCCTCGGGGGCATGTCGTCGACATAATACGTACCGACGCCTCATATAATGCGCGAAGTTAGTGAAAAAGATGCAAATTACAAAATCCGGAGCCGGCGCAGACATCGAAATCACGATAAGGGGCAAGATCCGGATCTTCCTCTACGATAAGGAATCAAGACATATCCCGGAATTGGATAACTTCGGGAATGAACCAAAAAAATAGCTAAATGTTATTTAAGTAAAAATCATTTATTCAATGAAACTCTAAAAAAGTATAATTATGAAAGCTAAGAATCTTTACTGTTTAATGGCTATGTGCGCGGGCAGTATCGCTCTTTCGCCCGTCGCTTCCGCCCAGGACGCCGTCATTGAAGACGAGGCCGTCGCTGTCACGGAGTTCAACTGCGACAATACCGACCGCTTCTATCAGAGCTGGCGCGACAACTGGTTCATCCAGATTGGCGCTGGCGTCAACGAGCTCTTCGTGGAGCGCGGAGTAGGGATGAAGACCCACGGGAAAGACATCTCCCGGCGCCGCATGACCGTGACCTATAATTTTGGTGTCGGCCATTGGTTCTCGCCTTATATGGGTCTGCGTCTGAATGCCTTCTTCAGCCCCTTGCATTGGAACAATCCCACAGTGGCACAACCCACCAACGGCATCGTACATGCGCGCCACGTGAACCTCAACCTTGAATTCATGTGGGATATGTGCAACAGCATTGCCGGTGTCAACCCTGACCGTGTCGTCAGCGTCATACCTTTCGTGGGTCTCGGCGGCGACTACACCTGGCGTATCAAGGATCAGCAGGGCAACGCGGCTGCGGGCACAAACGCTTTGCGCAAGAACGGGGAGCCTAAGAAAAGCACCTGGACTCTTCCCGTCACAGCCGGCATACAGCTCAGATTCCGCCTTTGCAAATATGTTGATTTCTTCGCTGAAGGACGCGCATCCTTCTATGGCGACAACTGGAACGGATGCAGCTACGGACGCCCCATCGAGGCTAACGTGGCGGCGATCGGCGGTTTCAACTTCAATATCGGCGGCCGCACATGGGAATCGTATAATGAATGCAATTCCATGGCCCAGCTCGCAAGCATGAACAACGAGGTCAACGCCCTCCGTGCCGAGAATCTCGCCCAGGCACAGGCCATCGAGGCTCTTGAGAACCGTCCCGTAGTGAAGGAGACCGTCGAGGTCGACTGCCCCGAGACTCCTCTCATGACCACCGTACGCTTCAAGATCAATTCCGACAAGATCATGCCTACCGAAGAGGTGAACCTCTACAACATGGCACAGTGGATGAAGGCTAACCCCGACCAGAAAGTCGTGATCTGTGGATATGCCGACAAGGATACCGGCACAGCGGAATACAACATGGAGCTTTCGAAGAAGAGAGCCGACGCTGTCTACAAAGCGCTCACCACAAAATACGGTATCGATGGCAGCCGCCTGACCGTGAAGTACGACGGATCTGACGTACAGCCCTACTCCACCAACGACTGGAACCGTATCGTGATCTTCAGCGACAAATAAACGAGACAGATAATAAAACACACAACCCCTTGACCGGGCAATAATAAATCGGGGCGCCGCAGTCTTTCTGCGGCGCCCTTTGTATTACCCGTACACAGTTGCGTGCGCTATGGGACAGCGGCTTTCCAGCCGCTGCTGCCGTCAATCGGGCCTCCCTATCTATATTTGGCAACTGATAGTAAGGAGTTTCGTGATAGGCGGAGAAGTTGAGACCGAGGATGTTGGTTGGGGGTGATCACGGCAGTATGCATTATTCTTCGGATTGAAATCTCATTATCTGACGAACTTTTAGATTAAAAACTTGATTAATCCAATATTAGGGATTAAATTTGCAATTGAATCAAAGACGTCACGAACTTATATGAAGAAAGAAAAACATATAAATGCCGCTTTGGTCGAAACTCTTCGACATTATTTTAAAAACCAGCCCGTACTGAAGGTCTGGCTCTTCGGGTCTTTTGCAAGAGGGGATGAAAATTCAGGGAGCGATATCGACATCCTCGTGACTTTTGATGAGGGTGTAGGTCTTTTTAAATATGCCTCCATGCAATCCGATCTTGAGGATATTCTCAAGAAAGATATCGACCTGGTATCGGAGACCTCATTATTACCCTGGGTAAAAGAATCCGTTCTTAACGATAGAGTTTTGATATATGAGAGAGAAACTGCGTGATAAGGGCCGCCTGGCACATATCCTTCAAGCCATCTCCAACATTTCAACTTTTCTGGAAGGCAAAACAGCTGAAGACTTCCTGATGAATCAGATGCTGTATTTTGCCGTGGTGAAAAATATGGAGATAATTGGGGAAGCATCCTACATATTGACTCATGAATTTAGGGAAAATCATCCTGAGACATCATGGAAAGACATCATTAACATGCGCCATATACTTGTTCATGGTTATTATCAGGTTGATTCCCGCATCGTATGGCAGACAATAGTTAATGACCTGCCATTGTTGAAAAAACAGATATCCGGTTATATCGATGAGTTAGACTGACAACTCCGAATACGCACATAACCTCACGCCGAGGCGCGGAGGGCTCGCAGAGGGTTTGTCTTGCTGAGGTTTATCTTGCTTAGGGTTTGTCTTGCTGAGAGATATCACCTGTACACAGTTGCGTAAGGGGACAGCGGCTTTCTAGCCGCTGCTGCCGTCAATCGGGCCTCCCCACCTGTCTATGGCAACTGAATAGTAGGGAGATTTTGGGATGGGCGGAGAAATCGAGACCGAGGATATTGAGAGCACGGGCGCGGCGGCTCTGATCTTCGTCGGAATACGCACATAACCTCACGCGGAGGCGCGGAGGGCTCGCAGAGGTTCAGTTTTGGAAGGGTAAGATTCTCTCGTTTTCGGAGGAAGTGAGTCCCTTTATGGTGAACTCCTTCCCTGTCCCAGCATTGACTGTCTCGTTGCCCGAAGAGTCAAGAAGAGTGAAGAGTCAACGGGGATATTTCAAAAATGGGATACAGGACTTTGATTGATAATGGTTCTTTGAAGTTCTGGTCAACAATATCCTATAGGACTTTATTCTAAAAATCCCTATTGAATTATGGTTGAAAATCAATTCGATAAATATTGGAAAATCAACCGACGCAAAATATCAGCATCCTCCCGCAATGTGGTAATCACAATACTTCTTTCAATCATATAATAGCCATGCACCATTATATGTCGCATACCTTCAATTTCATGCCAATTCACTTCTGCATGAGCAGCCTTAAATTCTTTAGTAAGTTTGTAAGAAGCCTCGCCTACAATCTCAAGGTGCTTCACAAAACCGAAAAAAGTGATTGGGTTATCCATAATCTCATCATCAGAATATTTTTCCCTGTAAGAGATTATTGTATCCAATGCATTAAGGATATGTTCAAGCCTTTGACGGTCACGTATCTTCTCTCTCATAGATCAGAACTTTTTCTCGGTTGGCTGATTGCTGGGCTTCAGGGATAAGATAGCCGTTCTCCACAAGATCTATATCCCTTCCGAAAAGATTCTCAAGATTGGATATTATGCCGCCGAGAGTAAGCATCGAAAGTCGGTGTGTACGGTCATAATCCACCAGGAAATCCACATCGCTCTTACTATTCTCCTCCCCCTTGGCGCATGAGCCGAAGATCCAGGCCTTCCGTACGACAGGCTGGGTCGACAGATATGCAATGACGCGAGGGATTACCTTTTGGATGTTCTGGCTGAGCATATTCGTTTATTTTTTTACAAAAGTAATGCTTTTTATTCTATAAACAAATAAATTCACCAGTTTTATTGTAAGCATTAATGACTGAAGAAAGCCTTGAAGTTGTCAGTTTTCAATTCGTTGGGGGTTATTGGTTGTGGGTTGTTGGGAGTGGAATTAGGGTTTAGAGTTTAGGATCTCAAGATTCTTGACAAGTCCGAAAAATTGAATCGATTTCACGTCTAGAATCGGGATCTCTCCATCGGGATAATAGGATTCTATTCTGTCGCAAGCCTCCAGAATGTGTACAAGGCAAAGACTATCTCGAAGCACCTCTCTCATAAATCAGTATGCGGTCACGGTTTACAAATTTGCTCACATGGGAATCGAGCATACCTTCTTCCACGAGATCAATTTTTTCCTGCAAAGGCCCTGCAGCTCCTCAATCATACGGAAGTAACCTAATCCGAGTGGTATTCCTGCCGCAAATTTCACGAGTATGTCGATGTCGCTGTCATCCTTCTCTTCACCCCGGGAGTAAGACCCGAAAATCCAGGCCTTCTCAACCGGCTGAGCTGAGAAGAATTCGCGGAGTTTATTCAGAAGGGTCTGTGTCATTGAGGAATTTTATTAATATGTCTGACAAATGTAGCACTAATTTATTTAATAACAAAATTTACGGTTTCTTTTTTCAAGATTGTCAGATTACGGGCAGAATTCATCGCAGAAAGTCTGAACATTCTGGCTGAGAATCTTCCTTTCGTCGAAGTCGAGACGCGGAGGGCTCGCAGGTAAGCTATTATCTAACCGTGGGGCTGATTGTCAGCCGATTGGGCATCGGCTGA